>JBBSNW010000059.1:0-28403 GCA_038260405.1 Rhodobacterales bacterium
ATCAGCCGCCGGTAGGCATCCCAGCAGAGCCGCGGGTTCCCGGTCAAGCGGATCATGCCGGGCAGGGTCACATCGGTCAGCCCGACGTTCAGGAGCGTGTCCATCATTCCGGGCATCGACACCGCTGCCCCGGAGCGGACGGCAAGCAAAAGGGGACGGCGCGGATCGCCAAGGCCAAGGCCGGTCTCTGCCTCGAGCACGGCCAGCGCGGGCTGCCACAGCTCCGGATGCACCGCATCCGGTGTCGCGCAACACCCCGTGCCGAGCACGAAGGCAGAAGGCACGTTGAGCCCGATCGCCGCCATCCGCGCGAGATTATAGGCTTTGAAGCCCAGAAGTGCGGGGCTCGCCCCGTCCCGAAGCGGAGCGTGCCCGGAAATACTGTAGAGGTCTGCGTGATCGGCGCTCATGCGACGGCTCCTTTAAGGGGGATGGTCCACCGCGTCAGAACCTGATCGCGCAGGGCATAGCTGTTGCGAAGAAGTGCATCGGTCGATGCCTCGAGTGCGGCGGCGAAATCGGTCGTGAGGCTCAGCGTCGCGGCATCCTTGATATCGCGCACAAGCAGCCCGCGCACCTCGCGCATCAGCACGTCGCAGAGCCGCTCGGCCGCCATCACCCGCCAGCAGGCCGTCAGAAAATCGGTCTGGTCATCGGCCGAACTCACATCGTTCAGGCTCCGGGCGATGGCGAGCGACTTGACGTGGTCCTGGGTCGCCTCGAGCACCTTCGAGGCGAGCTGCAACAGTTTGGTCCGCAGATCGCCGGTCCAGCCTGAAGCATGGCCCTGTGCGATCAGCGACAGCAGGAAGGCCGCCTCTTCGAGCGCGTCGGCGGCGTCGTCGGCGCCTTCGATCAGGCGCAGGAAGGGCAGGCGGTGGGCGTTGCGACCGGTCTCGTCACGCAACAGCATCACCTGATGGTCAGCCGCGCGCTCCCAGCCCTTGGCTCGCGCGGAAAGGCTCATCGCGGCCGTCCCGTCCTGTTCCAGACCATGTGCCAGGGCATCGCGCAGCGCTTCGGCGAGTGCATGACAGAAGGCCGCGTGCTCCTCGAGGGCGGCGAAGGCATCGACATGCCGGGCCATGTGCCGCGACAGCAGCAGCCGGGTCTGATCAGCGATCTGTGCCACGCCCTGGCGCGCCTGCAACCCGTCGGCACACATCTTCATCACGGCACGCAGGAATTCTTCGGCCTCGGCCTGTCCCATCACCGCATCGAGCCTGTCGCCGATGCGGAAATGCTCCGGCCCCAGCGCCTCCATGGCGCCGAAGACCAGATCTGCGCCACCGGCCAGCAGCCAGCCCATATGTCCGACCTCATCCTTGGCCGCCGCGGTCAGCACCGCGACCGAGACCGGCTTTGCCACCAGCAGGTTCAGCCGCTTGCGCGCGCGGTTCCAGTCGATCAGAAAGACGATCCGCGCGCCCAATCCTTCGAGTGCTGACAGCAGTGCCGCGTCATCGGCGCAGTCGAACCGCGCGGTGCCGGAAATGTAATCCTCGCCGTCGTTCAGGCCGGCCGTATTGCGCGCGTCGATCTCCGACCAGACCGCGCCGATATCGCAGAGCAACCCCTGGAAAAAGGCGAAACGGGACTTGTGCAGGTCGGAATAGGTGAGCGTCATGCTCAGTCCCTCGACCGCGACGACAAGGACATGGGCATCGTTGGTGCCGATGTCGTTCTGGAGCAGCAAGCGGCTGCCATCATGGGTCGCCGCCGTCTCGAGCCCCGGATGGTCGAACTTGCGTGCCCGGGTGCGATCGAGACCGCGCATGAAGGCCTTGATACGCGGGCGGTCGGCGGGCTCGATCTGCCAGACATGGGCGCCGTCGATCTCCTCGTCGGCAAGATCGGCGGCAATGCGGTTCAGCACCTTGTGCAGATCCATGACGAGAATGTGGAACGTATCCTCGCTCCCGCGCTTGCCACCCGTCAGAGCTCCGAGGTCGGTGGCATCAAGCGTGCCGCCTTCGAGCCGTGTGAGCCACTCGGTCCAATGCGCGGCGCGGTCTGCGAGCGTCACGGCGTCACCCTCCGTCCGGCCTTCGAGCGGGCGGACCATCACCGCAAGGTCCTCTGACAGCAGTTTGCCGAGGCGCCGCAGTTCCGGAGCCTTCAGCACGCCATCGCTCGCCGTGCCGCTCCCCACCATGTCGAGCAGCCAAGGCGCGTCCATCTGCGCGGCCGCATAGTCCTTGCGCAGGTCGGCGGGCAGGGTTTCTGGCGCCGCCGCATGGGAAGCCGTCGCCTGCAAGGCCGTCAGCGCGAGCTTGAGACGGTCATTGGCTACCAAAGCCGCCGTCATCCGGACTGGGCCCAGCAGTCCGACTTGCCCGAAGGCAGCCACGATATCCGATTTTTCCATGCTGTTCCGCCTTGCGTGCTGCCTCTATCCCGGACAGGGGCCGGGATTTCAGCGCCCTTCTACGCAGCTTGCCGCAGCGCAAAACTAACATGGGGCAGAGCTGCGCCGCTTCGCGGTGCAGTCCCGGTCCTCGTGACGGGCCCCGGGGGCGTTTTGACCGGTGGCGTAACCCTGCGGAACCCTGTGGCGATTGACGAATTGCTAAATTTGGCTCGGTGTCGGGCCCTCGCTTTCCTCGGCATGAACCTTTTGCGACAATTGCCTTCGGTATGACCTGTATCAGCCCGGCCCGGTCGCTTCGCGGGCCAGATGACGTGACAAGCGAGCTTTGGGGCAAGAATCAGATGCAGGACGCAAACATGGTCACGACCTCCGCAAAGGCGGTGCCTAAGCCGAAGACCGAAAGCCTGCACAGACCGCTCGAAGAGCCGCTGATCCGGGTGCGGAACCTGAATGTCTGGTACGGAGAGACGCGGGCGCTGACCGATGTCAGCTACGAACTCTTTCCCAACGAGATCCTCGCCTTCATCGGTCCCTCGGGCTGCGGGAAGACTACGGCGCTGAACTGCCTCAACCGCATGCTGGACGCGATTCCCGGCATCCGGATCGAAGGCGAGATCACCATGCAGGGCGAAGACATCTATCACGAAGACATCGATCCGCCTGAATTCCGCAAGCAGTTCGGACTGGTCGCGCAGAAGCCGAACCCCTTCGCCGCCACGATCCACGAAAACGTGGCTTACGGCGCGCGCATCCACGGCGTTGCACGCAAAGGGCCGGAGATGGATGCCCATGTCGAAGACTGCCTGCGACGCGCTTTCCTGTGGGACGAGGTCAAGGACGGGTTGAACGCGCTCGAGGGCGTCGACCTCTCCGGTGGCCAGCAGCAGCGGTTGTGCATCGCGCGCGCGCTCGGCACCAATCCCAGCGTGCTGCTGATGGACGAGCCGACCGGCTCGATCGACCCCATCGCCACGAAAAAGGTGGAGCAATTGATCCTCGAGCTGCGCAAGACTCATGCCGTCATCATCGTGACCCATTCGATGATGGAAGCGCGCCGGATCGCCGACCGGATCGCAATGTTCTACCTTGGCCGACTGGTCGAGATCGGGCCGACGGAGCAGATGTTCGAGCATCCATCGGATCCGCAGACGCAGAACTTCATTAACGGGCTCGTCGGCTGAAGTGCGAGCGGCATCGGGGCCGGGCAAGATTACTGGGTGCTCGCGTTTCGGCGTTCTCGACCGATCTGCGGGACCGGCGGTCGATCTGAGCGAAGGCGGCGCAGGACCGCCTTCGCCGGCTGCATCGGTGTCAGGCGAGGATGAACGCGTCGGCGGTCAGAAGGACGAACTGCCCCCCCTCAACCAGATCACCATCGGTGATCCGGCTCTCGGAGTTGAAGGCATCCTGGTCCGCGATCCCGTGCGCCTGGACCGATACGAGGAATACTTCGCCTCCGTTGCCGCCGAACAGGTCCGAGACATCGAGGATGCCCGATGTCTCCCACTCTCCGGCAACGCCCGCATCGGTGTCGATGGCGAGGGTAGGGTCCGCCAGCGATCCGTCCAGAACGGCGGAGCGGTCGATATTGGCGATCCGGACAACCGTGCCGGTCCCGGGGCCGATCTGGACGATGCCGGCCTCGTTCGTGTTCACCGCGCTGTCACCGAAGAGGAATTCATCGCCCGAAGCCGTGTCGGTCTCTGCCTTGTCCTCCTGCACGTAGATCAGCCCATCATCCGTCCAGTCGAGGTTGTCGGGGGAGCGCAAGGCCCGCGCAAGATCGTCGTCGCCATCATAAAGGATCTTGAGCTCCGCACCTTTCGGCACGCCGTTTCGGAAATCGATCTCCATCGTGTAGAGGGTTCCGAACGTGTCGACGCCGTTGCCGGTTTCGGGGTCGATGTCGTAGGTGTCGACACCGGTCGAAGCAAGCACGAATTCGGCGCCGTTTGACGGGTTCGTCGCCACGTCCTCGGGGCGCGAAAACCCGAAGGCGCCAAGATCGGCGGCCTGCAGCCACAGGTTGCTCTGGGTCGGATATCCGTACTCGTCATATCCTGTGGTGCCATCCTCGGAGGCCAGTTCGGTCCGAGGCGCATTGTCGATTTCGACCCAGCGCCCTTCGGTGGACTGGCCTGTCCCGTTGAATTCGGCCGGGCTGTCTATGGCGTCACCGGTGAGGTCGACGTCCAGTCGATCGGCGATCCGCTCGACGATCTTCTCGTTCTCGTCCACCCGGTCGAGAAGCCGCTCGAGGATGTCCAGACGGATCTTTTCGGACAGACGCAGACCACCTTCGGCCCGCGCGTCGTCGAGATGGTCCTGAATCCTGCCGACCTTGTCTTCGAGGCTGAGCTCTGCCGGTTCCGCCACCCAGGCATAGAGCTTCCCGTCGGCGAGGCCGTTAAGCGCGAGAAAATCGTCCGACCTCCTGTCCTTTTCACCGACATAGAGAAAGAGCGGTGCGGCCTCTTCCACGCCGTCGCCATCAAAGTCGAAGGGTGCGTTGTCGTCCGCGAGGATAAAGGCGACGTGCTTCCTGTCGCCAGTATCGATCTGGGTCACGTTCTCCCAGCCGCCGCGCCCCATCGCCGGGATCTGGTGCAGGGTGCCGGTTTCCACATCGAGCGCCCATTCCGCGCCACCGACGGAATTGAAGCCCGTGCGGTCCTCCTCGCCCGCGAAGTAGATCGTATCCACCAGACCGCGGTTCTTTCCGAACTGTTCGGCCTCGACCAGAACGGACGAGCAGAAGCGAGAAAACCCCTGCCACTGGCTGGCGGTTTCCGGACCACCGAAGACTGGCGCATAGGCAATCGGCAGGAACGTGTTGTCGGTTGCAATCTCGCCATTCGCGTCGATGATCGTGTCATAGGCAAGTCCGCCATCGACGATCTGTCGCGTTTCGATATCGAAGTCGAAATACGAAATGCGCGCGCCCGTCAGCGTGAAGGTACCGCCCGTACCATCCGACACCTCATAGGCATTTCCGGCGGATTGCTGCAGCTCGTGGTTGGCAAAGACACGGACCACATCCGGATTGCCATCCCCGTCGAGATCAACCCGCCATGCCCCCAGGCCGTCAAGCACTCCCACAGGCGTATATGCGCCCGCGGTCGTTGCATTGAACGTGCCGGTCGTACCCTCGATCGTCTCGCCAATCGTGAGGGCCACCTCGACTCCGTACCCTTCCATCGGGCTGACCATCGCTTGCAGGGCAGGTTCTTCCAGAGGCTGCGCGTTCACGACGAACTGACTGACGATCATCGGTTCGTCGTCGACCCGACCGGCGTCGTCGGGGCCATAGCCGGGGATACCGTAAATTGTGACCGTGAGCGCCTGCGTATCTGCATCGATGTCGAATTGCGTCCAGCCATACGTGTGCGCCGAGACCCAGCCGCCCTGCAGCAATGTGGCGTCTATCTTGCCTTAGACCTGGGGCAGGTTGTCGTCGAGCCCGATCCGGTCGAGACCAAGGGCGTCGATCGCGAGAGTATTGAAGGCGTTGCGGATGAAATCGTCCTTGTCGTTGAGCAGGCCGTCGCCGTCAGGCGCGATCGGCAGTGCATCGTAGTATGCTTCGGCCTCGGACGAGAGCAGCGGGGTGCCCGATAGCGGTCACGCAGAGCAAATGCGGCAGAGGGTTCACTTTGAGATCACCGAGGAAACGCGGGCTTCGCTCTTCTCCAGGCTTTATGCGCTCGAGATAACCGTCTCTGCGCTCCTCGCCATGCTTTACTTTCGCTGAAAGTGCGTCGGGAGTAATTTGGGGGAAGCGACAATCCGAGACACAGCTTGAATTCAGGTTAAGTTCGACCAGAAGCGAGCCATGATTTGGAACAAGGGTGATGCAGCCAAGAAAACGCACGATGAAAGCAATCGTTACAATCGGGATCGGCGGATACGAAAAACTCGAGCTGCGTGACGTCGTAGTGCCGGATCTTGGGCCGGGCGACGTCTTGCTCGAAGTATTGGCCGCCGGAGTCAATAATACCGATCTCAACATAAGGCTCGGTTGGTATTCTTCGTGCGAAAGAGGGGGCACGCGGGATACCACCAACGGTAAGGAGCGCATGGATGGCGGATGGAATGCGGCGACGCCGTTTCCACTCATTCAGGGCACTGATTGCTGCGGGCGGATCATTGCGGTGGGACCGGACGTGGATGCGAAACGTATGGGCCAGCGGGTTATCGTCCGCGCTTGTATGCGCGAGAACGGTTTTGACGACATGAAGACGGTCTGGCTCGGATCCGATTTCGACGGCGCCTTCGCACAATACGTGAGGCTACCGGCTCAAGAAGCGTTTGTCGTCGACTGCGATTGGAATGACGCGGAACTCGCCTCCATCCCTTGCGCCTACGGCACCGCCGAGAACATGGTCGAGCGGGCTGGTGTGGCGCGTGGCACGCGCGTTCTCATCCCCGGCGCATCGGGGGGCGTCGGCTCAGCGGCGGTTCAACTCGCCAAGCGCCGGGGCGCGAACGTCATCGGGATCACCAGCACCGGGAAGCGAGACATGGTGCGCGATATCGGCGCGGACCGGGTGTTGTCGCGGGACGAAGACCCGGTCGGCGCTCTCGGCGAGGAGAATGTAGATGTCGTTATCGACAATGTGGCCGGACCGGGTTTCGGCCAGATGCTCAAGGTTCTATGCCGCGGCGGGCGATATGTGTCCTCAGGAGCGATCGCTGGTCCAATCGTCGAGCTGGATATGCGCGACATGTACCTGAAGGACATCACGCTGATCGGCTGTACCGCGTGGGACGAGGCAGTGTTCCCAAACCTGATCTCCTACATAGAGGCTGCCGAAATCCGGCCACTGCTTTCCGGGACCTATCCCCTTGAGCGGATCGCTGAGGCGCAGGAGGCTTTCAGCGCAAAGAAACACGCTGGAAAGATCATTCTTTTTCCGCCCGAGCTATCTTAGCGCAATTCTTTCCTTGGATGGTCTTGGGTTGGCAAGATCGCGATCACCGGTTCAATGCCCGCTCCGCTGCAGGCGCGAGGGTTTTTGGCCGCCCTGCCGGAAGCGGGCGCCCCGTGATCCGCCCAGCGAGGGCGGACGACAAGTTCTCTTCTATTCGTGATAAATTCGGTTTTCGCATCAGCTTACGGCAGCAAAGCCTGAGCGCGCCCGGTTAACTTTTCTGGGAGGAGCGGGCAAGTTCGCGTGCAAGGTCGACAAAGACCTTGAATGCGGCAGGCGGATTGCGGCGGCTGGGGTAGTAGAGACACAAGGGCGAGATGGCGGGTGTCCACTCTTCGAGGAGGCGCACGAGACGTCCCGCCTCGATGTCGTCACGAACGTCGGATTCCATGAAGAAGCCGATACCTACGGATTCAAGTACGGCCCTGCGTGCCAGACTGGCTTCGTCCAGTGTTATGGGGCCTTGAACATCGATCTGCACAGGTTGCCCGTCGGCTTCGAACTGCCAGCGAAACATGGCTCCATTGGGTAAACGCGTACGAATGCAAGCGTGGCCAAGCAGATCGGATGGCACGCGGGGCTGCTCGCGATTTTCGAGATATGAGGGCGACGCGACCGCAGTATATCGCCTTGAGGAACCGATAGGTATCGCGATCATGTCAGTAGGGACGAGGGTCTTGCTGCGCACCCCGAAATCGAACCCGTCGGCGACGATGTCGACGAGGTTCCCTTCGGTTACCAGATCAATGTGAACTTCGGGACAACGGCGCAAAAACTCGATGATGAGTGGCGCGAGTATCTCGCGCCCCGCCGTTGCGAACGTATTGATGCGCAATGTGCCGGAAGGCGTCTCCTGCTGAGAGCGCACGGTGTCAAGCGCGTTATGGATATCCTTCAGGGCAGGCGTCACCTGATCGACAAACTTTTGCCCTGCGGCAGTAAGCGAAACACTGCGCGTCGTGCGATTGAAAAGACGTACCCCCAGCTGCCCTTCCAGCTTGGCAATCGCGTTGCTGAGCGCAGTCGTCGACATCCCGAGGTCCAGTGCTGCCGCCCGGAACGAACCTCTGCGGCTTATCGCAAGCACCGCATCAAAATCTGTCAGGTTGAAGTTGGCCATTGTCCCGTAAAACGACATTCCTCATCCGGATTTATCCCGATTATCAGGACGCGATCAAGACGTTACCTTGGACCCATTCACCAATGGAGCCAAAAAAATGCAGTATTACCAAGTCTTCATCAGCGCCGAGCAGACGGTTCAAGCGAACCGAATTCTCGATGCACTCATCGCGAGGCAGCTCGTCTTTGGCGGCCCGGTTGTCGGCGGTCCCGCAAAATTTCTCTGGAACTTCAAGGACAGCGATGTGCCCGAAAGCATGCGTCAGCCAAAGCTGTTCACACTCGAGCAGGATTACAAATACATCATCACATACACCCGCGAGGATCTGAAGGAAGAGCTCGTCGAGGTGGCTGAATCGGCATCGCTGGAAGAGGTCTGCATGATCTCTTTCCTGCCGATGGAGCCCAACAGGTCACTGCGCCTGCTCCTCGACGCATCCTTCGAAGGCCAGGGCGAGAATGCGCAGCCCGAGGCGGTCGATGCCGTGGCTGCGCTGACCTTCGTTCCCAAGGCGCAGATCCCGGCCAGGACCAAGAGTTCAATCGGCACGGTCGGAAGCCGTCGCTGAGACTATTCAACTCAAAAGGAGAAGCACCATGACACTCGAACTCCCGAATGTGATCGCCGGATATTTTGCTGCCGACAAGAAGGGCAAAGCTCAGGCGATTACGGAATTCTTCACGCAGAACGCCGTCGTCATCGATGAAGGCAATACATATACCGGCAGGGATGCGATCCGTCAGTGGATGGCGAATGCATCGACGCAGTACAGCTATACGGTCGAGCCCTTTTCGATAGATGAAGAACGGGGGAAAACCGTCGTCACCAGCCATCTCGTCGGCAACTTTCCCGGCAGCCCGGTGGATCTGCGATACTTGTTCGTCTTCGACGGCGACAAGATCGCAGAGCTGGAGATCGTTCCATGACGCCTTTTCCGCGTCGTGTCGGTATCCCCCGGCTGGATTGAAACCGAGGCGTCGGTAGATCTGGCAAGGCGCCTTGCGGCGGAGCACGGCGTGGGCATCGAGCAGGGCAAAGAGATGATCATACACTCCCTAGGGGGTGTGCCGAACGGCCGACCGTCGAAGCCTGCCGAGATTGCAAAGCTGATGGCGTTTCTTGCCTCGGACCGCGCGGGTACGATCACCGGCACAGAGTACGTCATCGATGGCGGGACGATCCCGACGGTTTGAACCCAGGATCTGCACTACGGCGTTCGCGGGCTGAAACTTCGCAGCGCCGCTGTTCCACTGGCCGCGCAGGTGTGGTCCGGGGTGTTCACCCTAAAGGACGGTATGATCAAGCTCACCGAATTGATATGCCGGCGAATTCGGCGGTGTCGTGGGCGACATCGGGATCGCTCCGTGTCACCGTGTTTTGCGAGGCCAGATCCGATTGTCAGCTCTCGACCTTTGCCAAAGCAGGCTTGTAATTCGCGACCCGGACGCCACTATCTTGAAGAGAGGAGGGCGACATGGCAAAGCGATCAGAACTTGCGACCAAGTCAGAGCTGAGACCGGCGACAACCACGAGTGAACCCTCTGAAATCAGCGCGTTCCTCTCCGAGGCGAAGCGGATCCAGCCTTCGCGCGGTCTCACCGAAGGGCGGCTCATCTTTGCGCTCGATGCAACGATGAGCCGCCAGCAAACCTGGGACGCCGCTTGCCTGCTGCAAGGCGAGATGTTCGAAGCCGCGAGCCGGGCGGGCGGGCTTTCGGTTCAGCTTGCCTATTTTCGGGGCCATGATGAGGCCCGTTCGTCGCGTTGGGTCTCCGACGCGAGCGGTCTGAAGAAGCTGATGTCGGGGATCGCCTGCCATGGCGGGCTGACACAGATCGGGCGGGTGCTCGATCATGCGGTCAAAGCGTCCTCTGAACAGCATGTGGCTGCTCTGGTATATGTCGGCGATGCAATGGAGGAAAACGTCGATGCGCTTTGCGACAAGGCGGGACAGCTCGGGATGCGCAACACGAAGGCCTTCATGTTTCTCGAAGGGCAGGATCCTGCGGCCAAACGCGCATTCAGCGAAATCGCACGGTTGACCGGAGGCACGATGCTGCCCTTCGACCGAGACAGTGCCTCGGAATTGCGAGCGCTCCTTGGTGCGGTTGCGATATACGCCGCTGGCGGGCGGCCGGCGCTCGAGGCGGCGGGTACTGCCGCAGCCCGACGCTTGCTGGCAGACATGCGCGGATGAACCCTGGCGGACTGGTGGCGATCACGGTGGTCATGGCGGCCTCGGCGGCATGGTTTGTCTGGCGTGCGTTTCGTCCGTCGGCTCGCACGGCAGGCGGCGTGGCGCTGTTGATTGCAGCAGTCGCGCTGGCCGCTGGCAGGCAGTTCGTTCTGGCTGTGCCCATTGGTGTGCTGGGGCTTTCATTGCTGCGCGGCGCGCAGGCCGCTGCTCGGGCGGCGCCACAGCCTGGCCGGATTTCCGAGGTTCAGACCAAATTCCTGGCAATGCGCCTCGATCACGACAGCGGTGAAATGGACGGCGAGGTGCTGTCAGGCAACTTCGCGGGAAGCATGCTGTCGCAGATGACCGCAGAGGCACTTCAGGGGCTGGTTCTGGAACTGGAGGACGATCCAGACAGTCTCAGCCTTCTGCTCGCCTATCTCGATCGGCAGCGCCCGCCCGAAGAAGACGCGACTGCCGGAGCACTGCCCGAAAGCGGCGGTCACATGAGCGCAGAGGAAGCCTACCGGATGTTGGGTCTCAAACCCGGGGCCGGGGTTGAAGAGGTGCGGCTGGCGCATCGTCGATTGATGAAAAGAGTTCACCCGGACCTCGGCGGCTCGGGCGCTCTCGCGGCACTTATCAACGCGGCCAAGGCGCGCCTCGACCCCTGACGATGGCCTTCAACGCGCCATGGTTGAGAAAGGACAAGCTGATCTGTTCAGGCCCGCCGCTCTGCAAGCAATCCTTTGAAGATCGCCCAGCACATCACCAGTAGAACGAGGGTAAAAGGCAACCCGGTCGAGATCACCATGCTTTGCAACGATTGAAGACCACCCGCCGACAGCAGCAGCACGATGGCTACCGCGCCTTCGAACACGCACCAGAACACGCGCTGTGGCACCGGCGCGTCTACCTTGCCCCCCGCCGTGATCGTGTCGATGACGAGCGAGCCGGAATCTGAAGATGTCACGAAAAACACGATGACCAGAACGATGCCGAGAAAGCTCGTGATGCCCGCCAGCGGGAGTGCATCCAGCATCTTGAACAACTGCAACTCAAGGGGCGCGTCCTGAGCCGCAGTATAGCCTTCTGCAACGACCTGATTGATGGCTATTCCGCCAAAGACCGACATCCACAGCACGCAGACAAGGCTGGGGATCAGCAGAACGCAAACGACAAAGTCCCTGACCGTGCGCCCGCGCGACACCCGCGCGATGAACATCCCGACAAAGGGCGACCAGCTGATCCACCACGCCAAGTAGAACGACGTCCAGCCTTGGGAAAAGTTCAGATCCCCGCGCCCGATCGGATTGGACAGAGCCGGAAGGTACCGCAAGTACGCTCCGAGCGAATCCACGAAACCCGTCAGGATGAGCATCGTTGGCCCCACGATCAGAACGAATACCAGCAGCAGCGCCGCAAGCCCCATGTTGATTTCGGACAGGATCTTCACGCCGCCATCAAGCCCGCGCAAAACCGAAATCAAGGCTATTGCGGTGATACCCGAAATCAAGAGGACCTCGGTCGTCGATCCCAGCGGAATCCCGAACAGCTCGTGCAGGCCGGCACTTGCCTGCGTTGCTCCGAAACCGAGCGAGGTGGCAAGCCCGAACAGCGTCGCGAACACTGCCAGAATGTCGATGATATGGCCCGGCCAGCCCCAGACACGTTCGCCCAGGATCGGATAGAAGGCCGATCGGATCGTCAGTGGCAACCCCTTGTTGTAGCTGAAAAGCGCGAGCGCCAGCGCGACCACGGCATATATTGCCCAAGGGTGCAGACCCCAGTGAAAGATCGTTGCCGCCATGCCGAGACGTGCCGCGTCGACTGCGTTGCCTTCAGCCCCGCCCAGCGGCGCCCAGTCGGTCCGAACGCCACCTTCGGAGATCACACCACCCATCGACGAAGAGAAATGGCTCATCGGTTCCGAGACACCATAGAACATCAGTCCGATGCCCATGCCTGCCGCGAACAGCATCGCGAACCAGCCGATGTAACTGTAATCCGGGGTCGCCTCTTTCCCGCCAAGCCGGACCGAGCCCAGCGGGGTCACGACCAGCATCAGGCAGAAGATCACAAAGATATTCGCGGCCCCCAGAAAAAACCAGTCGAACCCCTTGGTGACCGAGCTGAACATCCAGCTGAAAACTTCCCCGGATTGCTCTGGCAGAACAAGCGTGTAGAAAACAAAGGCCATGATGCTCAGGCCCGAGATCAGAAAGACCGGGTTGTGGATATCGAATCCGAACGGGCCAATACTACTTTCGATATTGTCCTGACCAATCTCGTAAGGCGTGTCGATCAGATCGGATTGGCCTTGCGGAGCCGGTATGCCCTGAAGTTCTGACGAATCCGTCATTGCGGATCTCCCTGCATTGTTTTGAATGTCGTTCCAATGTCCGGTCTAACGGACGATCATCACCGACACTGGCGCATGTGACGCCAGCGTGCCGCCGTTGGAGGGCCAGATATAATCGGTGACCCCAGGAATATGGCTCGCCATCACCACGAGGTCCGCTTGCGTGTCGGCCACGGCCTTCATCAGCGTGGGGTCCAGATCGATCCTGGGATCGTGGCTGGTGAGCGCATGTGCCTCGGTCGCCATGCCGTACTTTTTTGCCTCGGCTATGGCAAAGGCCTCGAGCTTTTGAGCAAATTCAGAAGGAGTATGTGCCAGGGAGGACGGCGCCGCTGCCGAAACACCGACATAAACCGTCGTCGCATTGTTCTGCAGCGCCAATTCCGCGGCGCATTTCAACGCCTTTTCCTGCTGCCCTGTATGCGACAGATCGATCGGTACCATGATCCGCTTGAACATTATTTTCTCCATTTGTTCTTTTAAACATCGGTGTCGATCTGATTAAACATCGGTGTCGATCTGATGTGGCGTCTCCGATTTACCTTGAGGGCGAAATTCGGCCCGGCAGGGTCTCGATGTTTTGTTTGCCCCGGAAGTCCGACGAAAACGGCGATGTCGGGAGGCTCTGCGTGACGCGGTGACGCCTGTTTTGCGTATTCCTGCACGAAACCGACAAGGGCCATGTCCCGCTCGTACAAAAGGTTCTCGTCGGCATTGATCTTGCTGGCCCGTCAAATACCGAAATCTTCTTCGCCGGGCAGTCTCTTCTCATGATCGTCGGACCGAATTACCGCCTGCGATGATAGGGTTGATCAGCGCAGCTACGGCCTGGTGGCGTTTCGGTCGCCTTCGGACCCTAAGGCATCCTCATAAGACGCTGCGGAGTCACTGAGAACTGAATTGATCTCCTTTTCCAGCAGTATATCATGATCGTTCATGGCAAGAAGCATAGATTCGCAGATGACGAGTGCGGCAATTCCTGAATGACCATTGTGATTGGACACTGCTGACTGTTCATTTGGCAAGAATAATTTCAGGATCCGGAAAAGTGCCGTGATCTTGACCCGTGCCACAGGCAGCTTGAGCGCGCTCTTCTAAGCGCGCGTCCTTGACAACGGCGACACCGTGATCGCAACCGATATGACCGATGCGGTGACCGCGGCCTGGAACGCGGACCAAGTGGGTGTGCGACTATCGCGTCTAGGCATCAACTACGGCAGCAACTGCACCGACCCTCCGGCGATCTACGACCATGTCATGCGCCTGCTTTCCGACCGCATCGTCGCCTGCCTGTATGTCATCCGGCCTAACGAGGCTTCCCACGATACAGGTCCCCTTTGAGATCGAGGACGTGCCTGGCTTCACCCGCGCGCGCTGCGTCGGCCCGATCATCGTCAACGGTGGTTTAGACCGCGACGCGGCGGATGCGGAACGGTTGCACCCTTATCCAGCCATCACATCGCGGCGGACTGTCAGCCTTGTCCTCGTTACTCTCTCGCCTGCCAGCCAATCTCGTCCTCCTCCTGCAAACGGGATAGTTCTATCCCAGAAGGCGGACCCCTTCAGTGGGGGCATCCCAATAGCTTTTTCCGGCATTGGTTTCGGATACGGTCCCATCAATGACGGCAAGGTCCGCACCCTTGAAATGCGCCACCATGCGGCGTAATTCCAGTGCCTTCGTGTTCAAAGCTTTGCCTGACTCGCTGAATTCCATCACCATCCCGGCATTCTTCTGCGTCATTCCGTCGAGCTCGATCACGCCGATACTGATGTCTCCGAGTGAGCGTGACTGGTCTTCGGTGCTGCTCGCAATTCCCTTTACCCGGACGGAGATATCCCTGGTCAAGACGGATATCTCGTCGATCCCGGACCCCAGATCCGACACGAGGTCCACTCCCTCTTGCACGCTGCGCGCACTGGAAGAGATCAGCTCACGGATTTCACCAGCGCTGTCATGCGAGCGCTTCGCGAGCGCTCGAACCTCGGACGCCACGACCGCGAAGCCCCGGCCGACTTCGCCGGCACGCGCAGCCTCGACCCCGGCATTCAGGGCCAGCAGGTTCGTCTGAAAGGCGATGTCCTCGATAACGCGGATGATCTGCGAAATCATCCGTGACGAATCCTCGATCCGCGACATCGCTTCGACCGCGCGCTCCTTGACTACGCTGCTGCGATCGGTGCCGTCCTGCATCTGTCCGATGACTTCGACGATACCCTGCGTTTCCCGCGCCGAAGACTGGACGGTCGTGGTGATCTGCTGCAACGCGGCAGTGCTCTGCTCCAGCGTTGCAGCCTGATTTTCGGTGCGGATCGAAAGTTGTTCCGAGGCATCGTTCATCCGGGCCGTGTCGGCCTGAATATCCATGGCCGTGGCGCTCACCTGCGCGATGATCTGCGTCAGCTCATCGACGGCGGCATTGAAGTGATGGCGCAGTTCTTCGTAGCTGCCGCCGAGCGGCGTCTCGATCCGGCAATCCAGCACGCCATTTGACAGTTTTTCCAGCGCCTGTCGCAAGATCTGGACCACTTCACGCTGTTCTTCCATCATCACTTCGCGCTGACTGCTGGCATCTTTTGCATCCTGCAGCCTTTCCGTGAACAGCATTAGCGTGCGGGCCATGTCGCCCAGCTCGTCGCCCGTGCGGATCTGGTTCACATCCACATTGAGATGTCCCGCTGCGATGTCTTCGACGCTCTTGGCCAGCTGCTCCACCCGCGTTGTGAGAGACCGCGCCAGCAGGATGCTCAGACCCAGCACCGCAGCCGCAACGATCAGCACTTCGAGGAGCATGGCGCGAAAGGTCGAACGGGCCTCTGCTCCGGCTTCGCTCATGTCCTGTTCGCGCACCATCCCCCACAATTTGCCATCAAGGCTGAACTGCCGCGTCTGCGCTTCAACAGGCTGACCAAGCAATCCGGGCACGTCCCGCATCGTCGTGGTTTCCCCAGCGAGCGCGGCGGCAATCTGCGGTGTCGCCGGGAGCGGGTCCAACACGCCATGACCACCGGGGAAAGGCGACGCGCTGCGCGCCCGGCCATCCGGGGCCACGAGGTAGATCAAGCCGGTCTCGCCCAGCAGAGTGCTTTCGGCCAGGATCTGCGCGATCCGGTCCACGGGGATCTGCAGGGCCAGCACACCTATGCGGGTTCCGTTGCGATCGAGAACGGGCGTGGCGACGAAGTTGGCAGGAGCACCCGCGCTCGGAGCATAAGCGGCGAAGCTTGAAAAGATCACCTCTCCGGGCGCGGCTTCGGCGGCACCCCGAAAGACATCACCGAGGCCCGTATCGGCAAAAGGGCCGGTCAGGAAATTGGTGCCGAAATCCTGCTCCTTGAAAACGGAATAGATCAGGGAGCCGTCCAGCGCGAAGTAGAAGAGATCGTAATAGCCCATCTCGCGCTGGAATTTACGTAGTCCGGGATGGTTTTCTGCATGCAGTCGGCTCCAGTAAGAGCCGTCATGCGCATCATCCAGAACATCCTTCTTGCCGGTCTCGTTGGGGTTTTCGTCAATGTAGATCCTGCGCAGCGAGTCTCCCGGAGCGTCCCCCAGGCCTTCCCATGCGTTCCGGAACTTCCAGAGCAGGTCCCCGGTGGCAGCGTTTCCAGCAAGGACCCGGATGTCGCGCGCGATGCTCTGGTGCCATTCCTCGAGGGCAGATGCCCTCTCTCCCATCATGGCTTCGAAAGCGGCCAGGCGGTGCGCATCCAGCTTTTCGGTCGTGTTCCGATAATCGACAATGCAGACCAGCGTGACCATGAGTACGAAGGGCAATCCGACCATGAGCGGCAGCTTGCGCCGGAAACTCATCCGCCCGAACAGCCGACGACGATTTCGCCCCCCGTCTTTGAGTCTGTATTTCAATGTGAACATCTGCGTCTTCGTCCGATTTGCTGAACTCGGCGTCAGAATGGCCGGAAAGACCTTAAAAGAGGTTTACGCAGGATGATGCGCTCCAAGGACCCGGGTGGGCTGCGGAGCGCTCCCGTGCCGTAGCCGCGAAAATGTCAGCCAAGGACGCAAGATCGGGAACGCAACTCCCCTGCTTTCAGGAAACCGTAACCACCTGGTGTTAAATGCATGGCCGGGCCCATGACCAAGCGACCCGCAGAAACAGAAGAGTGGCCGAAAGACGGATCCATGGCGACGACATTCGAAGTCCTGTACCTCGGCCAACTGGCCAGCATCGACGTCAACGAAACGGACAGCACCAACGAGCGGGCGTACGTCATCCTTGGCACGCATGGATCGGCAGGGCAGCCCCTCTTTGATCACATCCAGACGTTTTCGAGGGTGGATTCCAGCACGGGAAGCAATCCCGACGCCTACGATTTTCAGGACGCCAACGACAGGTTTTCCATTAACGGAGGTGCGCCACAATCCTTCGATGGCTATGCTTGGTACGATGCAGTTCTGACTTATGTCGATGGCACGACTGCGACCGTCAACATTCCTGTCTTCCAGGATTCGAACGGAAAAACCTATCTCGGGACGCCACTGACGACCGATGCCGACTCATTCAGCCTGCTTCAGGCAAAGCCGATCCAATCGGTCAATCTGACGGCGGTCACCGACACGGTCACCATCATGAACGCCGAAAGGACGGTACCTCATTTCGTGCATCATATCGATGGCACAGGTGGTAATGACAGCTTGTCCGTCGGGTACACCGATGCTCAGGGTGACAAGATCGGCAGCGGGAACGATTTCATCGAAGGATATGGGGGCAACGATTTCATTTCCGCCGGTGCCGGAAACGACACGCTGCTCGGCGGCGACGGAAACGACACACTGCGTGGCGGGCAGGGGGCCGACAGCCTGGACGGGGGCGCCGGTCGCAACCTGCTCGACTATTCCGACAATACCTCAGGCTTTACTGCCAACCTGCTGACCAATGTCGTCTTCGGCGGTGATGCCAATGGCGACACGATCGCCAACATGACGGATGTGCTGGGCAGCAATCAGGGCGACACGATCATTCTGTCGAATACCTCAGGCATAGCCTGGGGCGAGAACGGCAATGACTCTCTTCGGGGCGGTACGGGAAACGACACCCTGTTCGGGGGGGTGGGCAACGACACGCTGGAAGGGATGTCCGGCAATGACAGCCTCGACGGGGGCAACGGGTCCGACTTCCTGGCGGGGGGGAAGGGAAATGACCTCGTCACCGGCGGCGGTGGCAACGATACCTTCTCCTATGCGCCCGGTGACGGCGCCGACACGATCACCGATTTCAACGTCGGAAATACCGGCGCGCTGAACGACGGCACGCAGACCAACAACGATTTCATCAACCTTTCGGCCTATTACGACGATATCTTTGAATTGCGGGCCGATTTCGCCGATGACGGCATCCTCAACCAGTCGAACGCGACCGATCCGGGTGGCGACGCAGTCGATTATTCCGACAATACCCGCTTTGCCCCGGGCGACAGCCTGACCTTCCAGGGCGCGAACCAGAGCAGCTTTTCGACCGACAATACCGGGACCGTGTGCTTTGCCACCGGCACAATGATCCTGACGCCGTCGGGCGAGGTGGCGATCGAGCGCCTGCGGCCCGGCGATCTGGTGGTGACGAAGGACAATGGCCCGGAGCCACTCGTCTGGAGCGGCATGCGGCGCCTCGACGCCCGCGAGCTCGACCGTCTGCCGCATCTGAGACCCATCGAGATCAAGGCAGGTGCCTTCGGCAATCACAGCGCGCTTCTGGTATCACCGCAGCATGGCCTTCTGCTGCGTCATGACCGAGACGAGGTCATGATCCGCGCAAAACACCTCGCGGAGATGCGCGGCGGTGCGGTGCGCGTGCGGAACGGATGCCGTGCCGTGACGTACTGCCATCTGATGTTCGAGCGGCACCAGGTGATCTTTGCCAACGGCATGGCAAGCGAAAGCTTTTTCCCCGGGCCGGAAGCGATCAAGGCGCTGGAACGCCGACCGTATCAAGAGGTCATGACCTTGTTTCCAGCGCTGCGTGTCGCGGCTGAACGAGAGGCAATCCTGCGCATTTACGGAGATACAGCCCGGAGGTTTCTGCAGCGCGCAGACATGCCATGCGACATCAGAGCGCTTCGTCCGGTGCAGCGCCATCCGATACCCCGCACGCATCGCGTGCTGCCTCGTGGCAAAAAGACTTCCCCGCAAGTCACCCGCTCTTGAGGCGATGACGCTCTTCAGCAAAACTCAGGTCTTCAGCACCCGGTAGATCGCCGGGATCACCAGCACTGTGAGAAGTGTCGAGGACAAGAGGCCGAACAGGAGCGAGATCGCCAGACCCTGGAAGATAGGGTCCGACAGGATCACCACGGCGCCGATCATCGCCGCGATCGCGGTGAGCAGGATCGGCTTGAACCGGATGGACCCCGCCTCGACCAGGATTTCCACCGGGGATTTGCCCGACGGATCGGCATGGCGGATGAAATCGACCAGCAGGATCGAGTTGCGCACGATGATCCCGGCTAGGGCGATGAAGCCGATCATCGAGGTGGCGGAAAAGGGCGCGCCGAACAGCCAGTGTCCCGCAATGATGCCAAGGAAAGTCAGCGGGATCGGCGTCAGGATGACCAGCGGTAGGCGGAACGATCCGAACTGCGCGACCACCAGAATATAGATCGCCAGCAACGCCACACCAAAGGCCGCCCCCATGTCGCGGAAGGTGACATAGGTGACCTCCCACTCGCCATCCCAGAGCAGCGTGGTCACTGATTCATCCTCGGGCTGGCCGTAAAGGCTGATGACGGGCTTGGTGCCGGGCGCCCAATCCATCGCATCGAGCGCCTTGACCACGGCGATCATGCCGTAGAGCGGGGCTTCGAAGGCTCCGGCCATCTCGCCGGTCACCATTTCTGCGTCGCGCCCGTTGTGACGAAAGACAGGAAAGGAGGCGCGCTCCTCGGCTACATGGATCACATCGCCGAGCTCGACCACGCCGCGGGCACCGGGCAGGACATTTGCGGGGATCGGGGTCGAGAGGAACCGTTCATCCAGAACCTGATCGCCCTTGTCCCGCGCGATGCGGATCGGGATCGGCTGTCGGCCGGCGCCGCGGTGCGAATAGCCCACGGTGCGCCCGCCATTCAGGATGGCCAGCGTGTCGAAGACATCGCTTTCCTCGACGCCGAAGAATTCCAGGTCATCGGTGCTGATCGTGGCCCGCAAGCGGCGCGGCTGCGTACCAAAGCTGTCATCGACATCCACGACGAAGGGCACAGACTCGAACGCCGCGCGCACCTTCGTCGCGGCAGCCCTGCGCGTAACGGCATCCGGCCCGTAGACCTCGGCCAGCAATGTGGCGATGACGGGCGGGCCGGGGGGCGGCTCGACGGTTTTCAGGCTGGTGCCTTCGGGCAGTGGCAAGGCTGCCAACCTGTCGCGCAGATCCAGCGCGATGTCGTGGCTTGGACGCTCCCGGTCTGCCTTTGGAGAGAGGGTGATCTGCACTTCGCCCAGATGCGGCTGTCCGCGCAGATAGGAGTGCCGCACCAGTCCGTTGAAGTTGAAGGGGGCAGAGGTGCCGGCATGGGTCTGCACCGAAACAACCTCGGGCAGTTGCATGACGATGCGCGCCACGTCCTGCACCACGCGGTCCGTCGCCTCGACTGAGGCGCCTTCTGGCAGGTCGACGACCACGGACAGCTCGGATTTGTTGTCGAAGGGCAGCAGCTTGACGGTCACATCCTCGGTATAGAGCAGGCCGAGCGAGCCAAGGGACAGGGCCGTCGTCACCAGCAGGAAGACCGCGCTCCGGGCCTTGGTCGCCAGAAGCGGCCGCGCCACACGGCCGTAGATCCTCCCGAGGATTCCGCCGGAGGCCCCGCCATGGTCATGGCGCGCCAGCGGAGCGCGGCCTGCGACCTTGACCATCAGCCAGGGCGTGATGATCACCGCAACGAAGAATGAAAAGATCATCGCCGCGCTGGCATTGGCCGGGATCGGGCTCATATAGGGGCCCATCAGCCCCGAAACGAACAGCATCGGCAGCAGGGCGGCAACCACGGTCAGGGTCGCCACGATGGTCGGATTGCCGACCTCGGCCACCGCCTCGACTGCGCCGCTCATACGGCTGCGGCCATCCTCCATTGCCCAATGGCGCGAGATGTTCTCGATCACGACGATCGCGTCGTCGACCAGGATGCCGATGGAAAATATCAGTGCGAACAGCGACACGCGGTTGAGTGTATAGCCCATGATCCACGCCGCAAAGAGCGTCAGCAGGATCGTGACAGGGATCACGATCGCCACCACGATCGCCTCGCGCCAGCCGATGGCAAGCCAGACCAGCGCGACGATCGACAGCGTGGCAAGCCCGAGGTGGAACAACAGCTCGTTGGCTTTCTCATCGGCCGTCTCGCCGTAGTTCCGGGTGACGATCACGGCGACGGTATCGGGGATCAGATTGCCCTCGAGCGCCTCGACCCGGGCCAGGATCGCTTCCGAGACGACGACCGCATTGGCTCCGGCGCGCTTTGCCACCGCAAGCGTGACGGCGGGCATGCGCGTGACCGCGCCATCGGCCGCGCGGCTCACATTGGCGACGATCACGTCGGAACTGTCGGCGACGAAGCTCACCTGCGCCACATCGGCGACATAGACCGGTCGTCCGTCCCGGGTGGTCAGCAAAAGATTCCCGATCTCGGCCGGGGCCACCAGGGTTTCGCCCACGACAATGTCGACCTGATCGCCGCCATCCCGGACCTGTCCGGTTTTCTGCGAGCGATTGGCATTGGCGACCTTGGCCGCCAGCTGCTGCAGGGTAACTCCGTAAAGCGCGAGTCGCTCAGGGTCGGGTGCGACGCGAATGCGTTCGGGGACATCGCCCACCAGATAGGTCAGCCCGACATCCTGCGTCTTGGCGACCTGAGTGCGCAGCTCGCGGGCGATGCGGGTCAGGTCATTGGCGCTGATGCCATCAACTCCGGGTTTCGGCGCCAGCGTCAGCGACACGATGGCCACATCGTCGATTCCGCGCCCGACGATCAGCGGCTCCGGAATGCCGACCGGAATCCGGTCGATGTTCGCGCGGATCCTGTCATGCACCCGCAGAACGGCAGCATCCGACGAGGTGCCGACCTTGAAGCGAGCCGTGACCAGCACTGTGTCATCATGGGTCGAGGAATAGACGTGCTCGACCCCGGCGATGCCCTTGACGATCCCTTCCAGCGGCTCGGTGACCAGCTTGACCGCATCCTCGGCCCGCAGGCCCGGTGCCTGGACGTGGATATCCACCAGCGGAACCGAAATCTGTGGCTCTTCCTCGCGGGGCAGGGAGGTCAGCGCGACAAGTCCCATCGCCAGAGCTGCGAGAATGAACAGCGGCGTCAGCGACGAGGCGATGAACGCGCGCGTCAGGCGGCCCGCAATGCCGAGACTGACCGTTCCGTCGGCCTCACTCATGCGCGATCACCACCCGGTCACCGGCCATGAGACCTGACAGCACCTCGATCATCTCGGTGCCGTCCACCGTCCGGCGCTGGCCCAGCAGGACGAGGTTCAGAGATGGGCCCTCGGAGGCAGTCACCTCGACGAAATCCAGACCGGTGCGTGTGATGATGGCGGTCTCGGGAACCAGAAGCGCGGTGCGGGTATCGACCGGCAGTCGCACCAGCACGCGTGCGTCGATGAAAGTTTCGGGCAGGTCCGGCACCTCGACATCGGCGATCACCCGTCCGTTCTCGATCAGCGGATAGAGCCGCGCCAGGGTGCCCTGCGTGGGGCCGTCGGCGGTCTCGATCTCGATCGTCGCGCCCTCCTGCAGAAACGCGGCGTGACGCTCCGGCACTGCGATGCGCAGGAAGATACCCCCGCCGCCGACGGTGGCCACGGCTTCGCCCGGCAGGACCACCGCACCCGCTGCCACCGGCACGCTGAGCACCCGGCCCGCGATGGGCGCCAGCACCGAGCCTTCGAGGGCCTGCTGTTCCACGACCTTTCGGTCGGCACCCACGGCTGCGATCCGGCCGGTCAGCACGTCGACCTGCGTGCGCAGCGCGTCCAGCCGCTGTGCCGTGGTCACACCGCGCCCCAGCAGATCCTCGCCCCGCGTCAGTTCGGTTTTCGCATTGTCGAGCTGGGCGGCAAGCGCCTGCACCTGCGCGTCGATGGCCGCAAGCTGGTAGTCGATCTTGGCATCGACGACTTTCGCCAGAACCTGCCCGGCGGTCACCACATCGCCTTCGCTCGCCTCGAGCGATACAAGCGTGCCGCCCAGTCTCGCGCGGGCCGGGATGCGGCTGCGCGCCTCGATCCGGCCATAGACCGCCTTCCACTCGGTGACCTGCACCGGGGCCAGCGTGACATCCTGGGCCAGTGCCGCGAGCGGCAGGCATGTCATCAGCAGCATGGCGGAAAGTAGGGTTCGCATGATCATCTCACTTTGTAAGAAAGGAAACAGGGACGGTCGGAGTGATCGGGACACCCGGCTGCATGGTCAGAATGCCGTGCCGGGTTGGACGCCAAGCGCCTTGAACAGCATCGCCGCCGGACAGAACCCGGTGAAGGCCGACTGGATCTGATTCACGCCGACAAAGACCGTCAACCAGACGAAATAGGGCGAGACCCAGAGGGTCAGCGCAAGGGATAAAAGTACCATGAAGCCCGCAAAGGCCATGACCATGCGATCCAGTGACATCTCGTTCTCCTTGCCCATCCGCTCGCCTTGCGATCTGGGGCAATTTCAGGTTTCAGAAGGCCTTCAGGCCTCAGGCGAAGAGCTTGCGGCGAACTTCCGGCCAGGCCCTGAGCCTTCGGCCACGGAATGAGGCATATGATCACTTTCGAAATCTCTGAGCGCCCGCGAGCGGCGCGGTGCACAATGGGCATCCCGCCGCAGCGGCTTGGCCATAGTTTAGCGATTTGGAGGGCAGAGGCTTTGATTTGGATCAGTGCAAACCTCCGGACCCGGCCGGACAGGTCGCCCCTGATCTTCCACGCCAGGGGCCAGACGATGTCCTGCCGTGCCAGCCAATGCGCCTCGAGGGCGTCGATCCGGGTCAGATTGCGTGCAGCCAATGAGGATCGAAAGGCTGGGGCGAAAATCTGCCACGGCAGGCAATAGTGAAGTCATTTTGCAAAAGCGGGACGCGGCGCAATGACGTGCGCTCAGGAACCAAAGGAGCTCCGACAGGTTCAATTGTCACAGAAACTGACGTCAGCGATCAGACCCTGAAGGTCCGACAGCTGCGGGCGTCAACGGCTCGCGATAGGAGAAGACAATCATGAGCATGAAGCGCATTCTCGGCACGATGCTTGCCACCCGAATGGCCGGGCGCGGCCGACGTCGCGGCGCCCTTGGGTCCGCTTCGGCACTTGGACTTCTCGGTTCGCGCGGCAGGCGCGGCGGGCTCGGCTCGAAGTTCGGTCTCGCTGGTTTGGGATATATGGCCTATCAGGCTTACCAGAACAGCCAGTCGCGACAGGCAAGTCAGACCGGCGGACATCGCTCCGCGGCCAGCGGCGGTGGCTTGATCGACAAGCTGCGCGACACGGCCCAGGAGATTCTTGGAGGTGGCTCCGGCTCCTCGTCACAGGAATCCGGCTTGGGCGGGACTACCGCTGCAACGGAAGCGACGGATGATCATGATCTGCGCGAGGGCGAGGCGGCAGCCGATCGGTTCAGCGAGGACGAGGCACTGCTGATGATCCGTGCGATGATCACCGCGGCCTATTCGGACGGCGCGCTGTCGCAGCAGGAACGCGGTCGCATTATGCAAGCCATCGACGAGGCTGACGCGACCGCGGCTGAACGCGAGACCATGGAGCGCGAGATCGCCAATCCGAAATCGCTCGATACCCTGCTGAGCGAAGTCAGAGACGAGGAAACGGCCGAGGAATTCTATTTGGCCTCGCGAGCCGCACTGGACGGCGATAGCGAAGCCGACCGCACCTATCTTCACGAATTGCGCGACAGGCTCGGCTTGTCGGTCGAAGTTACGGAAGAAGCGGACTCAATCGCATCCTGACCAAGCCTCTCAGCATCTGCGACCTGAACAACGACGCGCGGCGGGTGGAGCTCGCGTGTTCGAACGAGCTCATATCTGCTTGAGACCAAATGCGGCGATCGACCCTCGGTCGCCGCCTTACCACCACGGCTGCACATCTCGACTGAGAAAGAAAGGCAGTACGGGCGAGTGCCGTCTCGCCCTTTCCAGATCAGTCCTTGCATCACGATCAAGATGGGCCTCCCTCGATCTCTCGCAGAAAATCGGCGAAGTTTCGGACCGATGCGGCGATTTCGGTTCATCAAGTCATTTGTGAGAGACGGGCGAAATCTCATGATCCGAGTTCAGACGCCTGATTTGGCAACAGTGAAGTGCGGGATGCCTGAGGCGGTCCGCGCTGCAATTTGAGTAACTGTTCACGGAGGTGAGCGCGATGCGGACTTGGTCAGCCTTTCGCACAGGCCCTGCCGGAGGCAGCGCAGGTGGCGGATCGCTGGCATCTGCTTCAGAATGCGAATGATGCCTTTCCGGCAGGTCTCCGCCGAGCGACGCCGGAAAAGCCGGAAATATCATCAGCGGTCGCTGCGACTGCAGCTCGTCACGGATCGCACAGTCCGACACATATAGGCTTTGCATTCGGCAATTGCGCACAAGTTGGTCTCCGTGCGGGAGCGCAGTTCGCCCCCGCACGGAATATGTCTCAGGTCAGAGTATGAAGTCCTGAGCAAGCAACGAGACATGCGTGGAAAGCTCGATGGAGAAATCGGCCGCACGATCGCCGTCGACATCCACCAAGGCCAGGGTCACGCTGCCGCTGTGTTCATAGCGCAACTCACCCGCCGATCCGGAAAAGGCGTCCGTTCCGACGAATTTGAAGGCCTGGTTCCCCGATAGCGACTGGTTCGCGTCCAGCAATGAGAGATCGATCCTGTCGCCATGGCTTTGCGTGAAGTCGGTGATCACGTCCCGCGAGGCAGCCGTCGCGCCGGAATCCGACAAGCTCGCGAATATGAACTGATCCGCGCCTGATCCACCCGTCAATATGTCTGAACCCGATCCCCCCGCAAGGCGATCATTGCCCGTTCCACCGAGGAGGATGTCGTTCCCGCCACCGCCTTCCAACCTGTCGGCGCCACCACCTCCCGTGAGGGTGTTGTTGCCGACATTCCCGATCATGATGTTGGCAAGGCCGTTCCCGGTGCCGTTGATATTGGCGGTTCCGGTGAGCGAAAGGTTTTCCACGTCGGTTGCAAGGCTGTACGAGACAGAAGCTTGCACGGTGTCGGTTCCATTATTCGCTGTTTCGATGACCTTGTCGCCCGCATTGTCGACGATATAGGTATCGTTCCCGCCATCTCCCCACATCCTGTCCGCACCCAGGCCGCCATCGAGGATGTTGTTGCCGACATTCCCCACCAGACGATTGACGAGGCTGTTGCCGGTGCCGTTCAGATCGGCGGTACCACTCAGCGTGAGATTTTCGACATTGGCCGCGAGCGTATGCGAGACAGAGGATTGTACCTTGTCGGTGCCGCCGCCTGACGCCTCGATCACCTGATCGCCGGCATTGTCGACGATGTAGGTGTCGTTGCCCGCACCACCCTCCATCCTGTCGGCACCAATCCCGCCATCCAGGATGTTGGTGGCGGCGTTGCC
The DNA here is from genome assembly GCA_038260405.1 of Rhodobacterales bacterium. Lineage (GTDB taxonomy): Bacteria > Pseudomonadota > Alphaproteobacteria > Rhodobacterales > Rhodobacteraceae > Puniceibacterium. Next base: position 26,554 of record JBBSNW010000059.1, read on the forward strand.
GATCAGCAGGTTGGCAAGCGCGTTCCCGGTACCGTTGATGCTGGTGGTTCCGGTCAGGGTAAGATTCTCGACATTGGCCGCAAGCGTGTACGACACCGAGGACTGCACGAGATCGGTGCCGCCATTTGCGCCCTCGATCACGCGATCGCCTGTGTTGTCGACGATGTAGATGTCGTCGCCGACACCGCCATCCATGCTGTCGACACCGGACCCTCCATTCAGCGTATCGGCGCCAGCCCCGCCGGAAAGCGTATCATCGCCAGCCAGGCCGGAGATGAGATCGTTGCCGTTCATGCCTGCGAGCGTATCCTGCCCGGCCGTACCGAGGATGGTCAGATCTGTCGTCGAAGGCGTCGGCGTAGGTGTTGGCTGCGGCGTCGGCGCCGGGGAATCCGCGGTCAGGACCACGTCGACCCAATAATTGCTGTTGGCATAGCTCTGGCCGGGCATGCTCGTACCGTCACCATATTGATAGACGCCGGCGGCGCTGCCGAGCGAGATCGCACCGTAATCCTTGGCTTGGGTGAAGTAGTCCTGCGAGACCGCGTAATGCCCCTGCGGTGCATGGTAGGACACGACATAGGTCTTCCCGGCCACGACCGGAAGAGGTGTGCCGAGGGACACCTGCTGCCATCCGCCATTCGCCGTATCCGGGACGCTGACGGTCTTGAGAAGGGTGCCGTCTGCCGCCCAGATCTTCGCCACAAGGACGGCATCGTTGATCGGGCTGCGATAGAGGTTGATGGCTTTTATCGAGCCGTTGATATCGGCGGTGAACCTGAGCCCGAGTTCCACGGAATCCGTATCCGCGTCTGTGACGACCTTCGGTGTCTCGGTATGTGTCCAGAGGCTGAAATCCTGAGCTCCCGGACCCGGTGCGGGAGTCGGAGCAGGGGTGGGCGTGGGCGCTGGTGTCGGTGCCGGAGTTGGTGCAGGTGTCGGAACAGGCGCCGGTGTTGGAGTGGGGGTGGGCGTCGGTGTCGGGGTTGGCGCAGGAGACGAACCGCTTTCCTGTGCGCCGATATCGACCGTGCCGCCGACGACGCGGGCATCGCCGTCATTGTCCGTTGCGGGCAAACCATGAGACCCCGTTCCGGCATTGATCGCGCGTGATCCTGAGGCGAGCTCGAAGAGGCCATTGTCTGTATTCACGAAGTTCGGGTTGACGCCGATCAGGTTGCCGTTAGCCGCTGTGGGAACCGAGTTTCCGCCATCGCTGCGGACCGAGTTCGCTCCGACCGTGCCGTTGAAGATAAGGTTGTTTTCCCACACGATATTCTTGTTGGAATAGCCGCCGTAGGAATTGTTGTCGATCGCGGTGTTGTTGCCGTTGATCGAGGGATCCGCGACTGCGATGTTGTTCACGAAAGTGTTGTTGCTGGATTGCGCGTTCGAGATCTCGCCGCGCCAGGTGCCGTCATTCGCATTGTCGACATTGTTGTGATAGGCGGTGTTGCCGCTCACCGTCACGTTGTCGCTCCAGGTGACCTGGATGCCCTTGCCGCCATTGCCGTAGGCGATGTTGCCCTCGACCAGCGTGGGATAGGTGTAGTTGGGAAAGCCGCCCGTCTGCGTGCTCTGGAAATCGTCGATGATGATGCCGTTGCCGTCGGTATGCGCGCCGGCTCTGGTCACGTTGTCATGGGTGACGTTGTCGCGCACGATGGTGCGGTAGCCGGGGGTCGTGGTGTCGCCCGAGACGTTGCGGCTCTGGTAGATCGAGATTCCCGAGAACCAGCCCGCGCTGGCATTCCCATAGGTCTCGTTGCCCTCGACCAGGATGAATTCGGAGTAGTTGAACTGGATTCCGGATTCGCCGTTGCCGTGCACGGTGTTGTTCAGGAGGCTGA
>JBBSNW010000060.1:0-28110 GCA_038260405.1 Rhodobacterales bacterium
ATCCTACCACCCCAGCCACTTCTTCCTACCAGTCCCGACAAAACAGGCGCTTAGACCCTGTCGCGTCGATGAATGTGTTACAGTCTTCAAAAACTGTGACACAAGGTGTGACACACGCCCCGCGTCGCGCCGGATACGCCCCCCGACGAAACCATCCCCACTCAGCAGGTCCGTACCTGATGCGTCGCGGCCGGATGTTCTATTTCCGAAAGCGTCTGCCTGTCGCCGGATCAAACTCTCAAACCAAACTTTTTCTCTGTCTGTCCCTCCGTACCGACCTCCCGCTCGACGCCGTGAAGCGCACTGCCGCGCTGCTCACGGTCTACGAGAAAGAGGAAAAGATAATCGTGGACAGACTGAATGCAGGCACCCTGTGCCAGGAACAGGCAAAAGCCCTGCTGACGGAAACGCTGCGCTGCGAATTGGCACGGATGGTGAAAGAGCAGTCGGAACTCGCACCGGGTGGTGATGCACAGATCGACGCGCGGATCGAAGCCCTGGAGCAGGAAAACAAGGCGCTGCGCATCTCTGCCCGCCGCCAGGATTGGTCTGGCATCCAGGGCCTTCTCGCGCAGGCGAGCGCCGTGGTTGGTCGGCACCTGCCCGACCCCTTTCCCGCAGAACTTGGTCGCCAGGCGTTGTCCCTGAAAAAACGTCTCAACGATGTCGAGATGGGTGTCCTTGACGGGGACGATGTTAGCAATGCGAGCCGCACGATCTGCGCAGAAGAGGGGGTCGAGGACTTCGATCTCTTCTTGAAGGCTCCGGTGCTCCTATCCCGCGTCCAAGAGCAAACGGAGAAAAACCATCCTGCGAAGTCGATGAAGGGAAATTTGGACGCGATCGCCAAACTTGTGCTCGACTTTTTCGGGGATGTTCCGGCAACCACGCTGACGAAAGAAAGACAGAAAGAATTCTTTGCATGGATGGCGCGCCTGCCCAAGAACCATGGCAAGGCTCATGGCAAGAACCGGTTCTGCTCCGAGGGAAACACAGTCTCCAAGGAGTTCGAAATTTCGCAAGCGGATGCCAAGGATTTGGTTGCCTTGGAGGAAATTCGTGACCGGGACGATCTGTCCCAGGCCGAGAAGCGGGCGCGCCTTGAAGAAAGCCTGGTTCCGCGCCTGACGATGTCAACGATCAAACGCAACAGGGACGGATTGAGCCGCATGATGAAGTCCGCCACCGATCTGGATGCGCCGGTCATTCCCGTGCTGTCCTACGTGGAGCTTGAGCGTCATATCCATGCCCAATCGCCCAAGGACGAGCAGTATCTGCGCGTAAGCGGTTCAATAGACGCCGTCTGTGGCGATGTTGATCGTCGCGCCACAGTGCTTGCAATGCACCGCATCCGGATCATGGTGCGTGAGACCGCATACGCGGCACGGCTGACGGACCTTCTGGGGTCTGAAGATCACCTGGGCCAGACGCAGGAAGAGCGTGACCCCGATGATCATCACGCCAACCGAGATCAGGCGGCCGTACGTCCCCTCGAGAATGACATCTCCGTATCCCGTGGTCGTGAGCGTGCTCACGGTGAAATAGAGGGCGTCGACATAGTTGCCGATATCGGGATTCGTCTGGTGCTGCGTCGCGTAGATGAGGCCAGTCATGACGAACAGGAAGACCGCGAGGTTGATGGATGCGATCAGAAGTTCTTCTTTCTCACGGAAAAATGGCACGTCCGTTCTGAGGCGATCGAGCAGCTGGTATGTATGCAGCAGCCTCAGGGTGCGCAGGACCCGCAGGAAGCCTGCACTGCCCCCCGCGATGGCGATCAGAAACGACCCGATGGAAAGGATGTCAGCCAGCGAGACGGGGTTCACCAAAAATCGCGCCTTGCGCTTGCTGATCGCGAACCGTGCGCAGAAATCCAGGAGAATGATGACACCGATCACCACATCTATGACCGGAAAGGTTCGACCATTGGATGCGAAGGACGTCGCTACGACATACAGGATGGTCGCGATGTCGAAATAGAGAAGTCCGTAGCGAAACCGGGACGCGGCATCGCTATCTCCTTCGTAAAGTTCCCGTGTCTTGCCCAACCAACCCTGCGCCATGCCGTTCCGATCTTATCCTTGCAATCGTGACCACCTTTATGTGCTTCATCAGAGAGTTACGACAAGGGCTGGGACCAGAGCGTAAGGAAGTGACTTGGATGCAGGGGGCAAAGGGACTTGGCGGTAACGAGGATAAGCTCGAACCGGACGTCGCAGGAAGCATCGCGGCTGAAAGAAATCGGCAGAGGAAATGCTTCTGAGGCGCCCGGGAATGGCGATCACATTTTCGATTGTGACTTGCCGGTACCCACGCCATTGCCTTGCACGTCATTTCGTTTCATGCATTTAGGGATTATCTTCAACCTCCGCTTCGAGAGTCCATGTCCGACAACAACACGCTACCGGGAGCTCTTGAGCGCTTCTTGTCCAAATCGACGATCGCTATCGCGGTTTCGGACATCGAAGGCGACACTCCGCTTGTGTTCGTCAACGACGCCTTCTGTGAGCTCACGGGCTATGGCCGCGACGAGGTTGTGGGGGAAAACTGTCGCTTCCTCCAAGGGGACGAGACAACAGATGCCAGTCGGCAGGCTCTGAGGGATTTCGTCGACGGCAAAGGCGAGGACAGCGGTCGGTTTCCAATTCTGAATTATCGGAAAGATGGAACCGCCTTCCACAATTTCGTGTTCATGACACGACTGAGGAACGCGTCAGGCTCCGTGCACTATATCCTTGCCTCTCAGTTCGATATGACATCGGTCATAAAACGGTCTCAGCTCGATGAAAACAATGAAGAACTTCATCGCACGCTGACAGATTTGGAGCAGATCGGGCGCGAGTTCGGCCTTGCCATGTTGGGATCGGCGAAGCTGATATCGGACTCGGTGTCGACCCTGGCCAGACTGTCGTTAGATAATGAGGGGCGGCAGTAGCGCCGGATAGCAACCAGTATGAAAAACGACCAGGAAACTGAAGAGCGGGCCAAGCCGGAAGCTTCCGAAGAGCGGCTCTGCATCGTCGGGATAGGTGCGTCGGCGGGAGGACTCGAAGCGGTCCGGGAAATGCTGACCGGCGCTACACCCGAAAGCAATCTGGCCTACGTCGTGGTCCAGCACCTCGATCCGAACCATGAAAGCCTGCTTGCCGAACTTCTCAGCCGCCATACCGAGATGAACGTGCGCCAGGTATCCGGCGGCGAGACCGTCGAAGCGGACAACGTGTACATCATTCCTCCTGGCCACGGGCTGAGCGTTCAAGACGGTTGCCTGCACCTGACGGATTTCGAACAGCCGCGCGGCCTCCGGCGCCCCATCGATGACTTTTTCGAAAGCCTTGCCATTGATCAGGGGCGGTTTGCGGCCTGTGTCATCCTGTCCGGCACCGGAGCTGACGGCACGGCGGGTCTGCGGGCCATCAAGGAACATGGCGGCCTCTGCATCGTGCAGGAACCGAGCACTGCCAAGTATGACGGCATGCCCACTTCGGCGCAGAATACCGGCCTTGTCGATTTCGTGCGCAGTCCCGAGCTTATCATCGGCGCGATCCGTCAATTCTATGCGCATACGATCATCGACGAGATGGATACCAAGCTTGCGCGCACCGTCGAGCAATCCATCAATGACATCTGCTCCGTGGTCAAGACGACGGTCGGGCATGATTTTTCGGGCTACAAGCAGTCCACGCTGGTGCGCCGGGTGCAGCGCCGGATCCAGGTGCTCGGCCTCGCCGACGCTTCGGAATACCTCCAGCACATCAAGTCCGATCCCGAAGAATGTGCGACTCTTTTCCGGGAGTTGCTGATCAACGTCACCCGGTTCTTCCGTGACAAGGAGCATTTCCAGGTCCTGAGAGAAAGAACCGTCGAGACGCTCGTGCGGGGTGCGGATGAAGAAAGTGAAATCCGCGTCTGGGTGCCCGGCTGTTCCAGCGGTGAGGAAGCCTACACGATAGCGATGATGTTCGCTCACGAAGTCCGCCTGCAGCGACGCGCTGTGAACATCCAGATATTCGCGACCGATATTGACGAGCAGATGCTGCGTCTCGCACGCGAAGGCGTCTATCCTCAAGCCGCTCTGGCCGACATCCCCGAAGAGATGCGGGATCTCTATACGATCGCCAAAGACGGCAAGTTCCAGGTCTCCGCCAAGATCCGGGACATGATCCGGTTCTCGGTGCACAGCATCGTGCGCGATCCGCCTTTTTCGAGCATCGACCTCCTGTCCTGCCGCAATCTGCTGATATATTTCGGCGACAAGCTCCAATCTTCGGCGCTGCCGATTTTCCATTATGCGCTGAAACCTGGCGGAACTCTCTTTCTCGGGCCGTCCGAAACCATCGGTCGGTTCGACCACATGTTCTACCCGATCGATCAAGCTGCCCGTGTCTTCGAGCGCAACAATGCGCGCCCGGAATACCCGCTGCACCTCAGCGGCAGAACCCGAGATCAGGCCAGGAACAGCCAGCGGCCTGAGCGCGATCAGGAAGAATCGACGCGGCTCGAGTGGAATGATGCCAGCATCACGCACCGCATCCTGGAAAAATACGCACCTGCGACCCTGCAGATCTCGGCCAAGGGCGAAATCCTGAAATCGACCGGGAAACTCAGCAAATATCTCGACATCTCGCCGGGCAGCATGGAGCGCCATCTTGCGCCGTCCGTTGCGCGCCCCGGTGCGCGGGAAGCGATTTCCGCGATCATCCGTCAGGTTGCCAAAAGCAAGAAGCGGACCATTTCGCGCGATCTTACCGCACTGTCCGAGTTCGGACGACAGGCATTCGATCTCATTGCCGACTCGATGAAGGACGGCACCATCCTCCTCGTGTTCCGCGAACGCAGCCCATTCGAGGCGACAGATGATGAGGATACAGTCGATCTCGAGCAGTCCGACAGCCACGTCCAGAGCCTCGAGGACGAGCTGCGCAACACGCGCGCACGTCTGCACACGACCGTGGAGGAGCTGGAGACGGCCAACGAGGAACTGAAGAGTTCGAACGAAGAAATGATGTCGATGAACGAGGAGCTTCAGTCGACCAACGAGGAACTCTCGACGGTCAATGACGAACTGAAGGTCAAGGTCGACGAACTTTCAGTTGCGAATGCGGATCTGTCGAACTTCTTTGCATCGACCGGTTTGCCGCTTGCCGTCGTGGACTCGCACATGAGCATCCGGAACTTCACGGATGCCATTCAGGCGATCTATCCATTCCGCAAGAACGACCGGGGACGTCCGCTTTCCGAGGTGACCAGCACCCTCATGCGCAACGAGGACATCCTCGACGCAACCAGGGAGGTCATGCGCACCGGCGATGTTCAGCACCTTCGCGTGCGGGCGCGCAATGAGGATCGGACATGGTCACTTGTCATCACCCCTTACTGGACCCGGAAAGGCAGCGTCGACGGCGCCACGCTTGTCTTCAGCGAACTGACAGACGCGCTGCGCCTCGAGGAGGCTCTCCAGCACGAGGGCGAACGCCTTCGTCTTGCGCTGGATGTGGCCGAGCTCGGTGTCTGGGAGTTCGATTTCGATCAGCGCAGTCTGAAGTTCGACGATACCGGAGCCAGCTTTCTTGAAGCAGGTGGCGGAGACGTCTCGATCAAGGAATTCCTGGAACGCATTTGCCGTGAGGACCGCATCAAGGTCGAGGATGCCATGCGGATGGAGGGAGCGAACGCAACCGGGCAGATCGATGTCACCTTCAAGCTTGTCGGTGACCCGACCACTGCGCGCTCTCTGCAGGTCGTGGGCCGTCGTGTGGACAGTTCGAAGGCGTCGCGCGTGCTTGGCGTCATTTTCGACGTCACGCAGGAGCAAGAAGCCAAGCGGGTTCGCGAGATGTTACTCCGCGAGATGAATCACCGCGTGAAGAACATGTTTTCGATCATCTCCGGCATGGTGCGTATTGCCGGGCGGACGTCCAATTCCATCGAGGACCTTGTGCAGTCCATCGAAACACGCGTTGGCGCTCTGGCGCGGTCGCACGACCTGACGCAGCGTGCGCCATCCTCAAGCAAACTCTCTCTCAACGATGCCGTGTCGGCCTCGCTGGAGCCCTATATTGGAAATGCGGAAATCCGGATCGACGGACCCAATGTTCCGGTCAGCAGTCGTGAACTGACTGCACTTTCACTGCTGCTGCACGAATGGTCGACGAATGCGGCGAAGTACGGTGTGCTGGGACCCATTCAGGGACATCTCGGGGTCACATGGCAGACAGTTTCGAACTCCGAGATCTGCCTGATGTGGAACGAAGTGTACGATGATGTCGTTGAAACTCAGGAAGGCCCGTCAGGGTTCGGATCGACACTGGTCAAGCTCTCTGCCTCGCAGATCCAGGGCGCTGTTTCAGTAAATCAAGAAGACAATCAGCGCAGGATAACCCTTACATATGTGCCCCAAATCTAGCCTCGAAACAAAGTCCAAGGCGACAATCCTGATTTGCGAAGACGAACCCATCGTCGCACTGGATTTGGAGCTTGTCGTTGAAGAGTTCGGATACGAGGTCATCGGGCCATTCGCATCCGTGGAAAAGGCTCTTTCCGCCATCGAGGACAAGCGTCCGGATGGTGCAGTTCTCGACGTCAACTTGCGCGATGGCACTGTCTTTCCCGTCGCCACGCGCCTCGCCGAGATGGGGACCGGGCTGGTTTTCCATTCCGGACATGCCTTGAGCGAAGATATCGCAGAAAGATACCAGAATGCGGGCTTTTGCGAAAAGCCGATCAATACAGCGCGGCTCGAGCAGGAACTGCAGCGCGTGATCGCCTTTGAGGACAATGATGTCAGCTCCAAGACTGCCAACTGATCGTCGATAACCCTGAGGGCGTGCCCATCGGCGGGGTCGGGATGGTGATGAAGATCTCGAATTGTTTGCCACCGATTTGAGGATATTGGACGTGAATAAGGCGGCAGAGGCGGCTTATATAGGCAGGGCACAGTGACCCGAACCCTTGAGGGCCTCATATATGAGAAAGCCCCGTTCAGGTTTCGGCCTTCCTTAGAACAGTCAGCATATTCGCGGGGCGCAGGCCAGCGAGGCTTGCTTGCTGGCGGTGATGGTGGAAGTCTGATCGCCATGCCGACACCAATTCAGCTGATTTGCGTTTTTACGGCTGGCGAGGAAAATCGAAGTCATGGGATTCCTGACCTTCAGCATCAATGTCACGCTCGACGGTTGCGTCGATCACAGGGAGGGTATCGCCGATGACGAAACCCACGCTTACTTTACCCACCTCATGGACGAGGCAGGGGCGATGCTGTGGGGCCGCGTCACCTACGAGATGATGGAGAGCCACTGGCCTGCTGTCGCTCGTGGCGACAGGGAGGGGCCGACGGCGATGCGCGAATGGGCGGTCAAGCTGGAGGCCAAGCCGAAATATGTGGTGTCGTCGACGCGATCGGTCTTCCCGTGGACCAACAGCCACCACATCGCCGGCGACTTGCGCAGAAATGTGCAGGAACTCAAGGACGCGACACCTGCTGGCATACTCCTCGGTAGCGGCAAGCTCGCGAGAGAGCTGGACCTGCTGGATCTGATCGACGACTACAAGTTCCTCGTCCAGCCCAGGATCGTCGGCCACGGTCCGACCCTTTACGAGAGTGGGCTGCTCGGAACGCGACGTCTCGAGCTGGTTTCGGCGACGCCGCTACGCAACGGCGCGGTCGCCATGCACTATTTGCGCGCGTCAGGTTAACCACGAATTGAAGCGGACGATCAGCCCCGCGGCCTGCCACTGACCCCGAGCTTAGAGCATCCGTTTCAAGGGAGACAGTTTGGCCAAGGCTGATTGCCGACTTGCGTCGATACATTTACCGGAGCAGGTATGGCAAGACGACCACGGGCCCGCCGAAGCGTGGTTTGGCATAAGGGAGCGGCGGTTGGTGAGAAACTGGAGGTTTCTCTGGGGGGGCGCGCTCCGCAGGCTAGATGCTTGCGAGCCCGATGCGGTCCCTGCCCGAGGATTTTGCAGCATATAGTGCGGTGTCGGCGCGCGTGTAGACATCATCGACAGCATCCCCGACACGACAATCCGCGATACCTGCGGAGAACGAATATTTGAGAGGGCTGGCCGGTCCCAAGGGACGCGACAGTCGGATGGTAAAGAGCATTCGCTCTACGATCAGCTCGGCCTCCTGAATGCTCGTTCCGCCCAGCACAAGCATGAATTCCTCGCCCCCGATCCGACCGAAGGAGTCGTTGCGACGCAGGAGTGCAAGGATCTGGCGGGAAAAGTCGCGCAACACTACATCGCCGCCGGAATGGCCGTAGGTGTCATTGATGAGCTTGAAATGGTCGATGTCGAGGATGCAGACGCAGCCAAGACTGTTACCATGAAGTCCGCCTTGCGCCAGAAGCTCGGCCAGGCGGGAGGTGATATAACGGCGATTGGCTATTCCCGTCAGCTCATCGGTCTGCGAGGCCTTGATAGCAAAGTCACGATCCTGACGCACCGAGCGCTCTTCCGAGCGCAAGCCGGTAATGTCGCTCGCAATGCAGAGCATCCAGCCATCGGATTGAACTGTTTCGGTCATCAGCAGCCAGCGACCATCATGCAAATCCGTCTCATAGGATTTGGCGCGACTCTTGCCGCGACGGGCCTGGGTTTCGACCAACCACGCGTCGAAATCGGCTGCCCTGATTACCGTGCCACGACGCCGTGAATGATTCTGGCGCATTATTTCCGACCAGGTCGGTTCTTCATTGGCCAGCAGGAAAAAGGCTTCGCGAAATGCAGAATTGGCGAACCGTAACCTGTCGAACCCATCAAAAAGCGCGACCAGAACATGAGACTGATCGGCCAGGCGAACAAGCTGTCTGTGTGCTTCCATCATTGGCATTCGATCTGGTCAGAAGAGGGAAGGTGCAACCCTTAATTGTAATGACATCCCGAGAACCATGCCGCAAGCTTGCAGCGTATATTTTCTCGTCCGAAAGGAATTCTCTTGGACGGACTTTGTGACCTTGCGAACATCAAAATGGCAATGATCGAGGCAGCGCCCTCCTTCGGCGAACGCACGGTCGCATGGCTGCTCGGGCTCGTCTGAAACACGGTCCAGCGCATATTCCAAATCAAGAGCTGGCAGGTCAGGAAACAGGCTGTCGGCACGCGCACACCTGCAGAGGCTATAGATGAACGGCTTGGTCTGAGCAGAGTCCGCGGGGTTGATACATGCCGTTGAACACCGATCGCGATGAACTTCGGTTTTTCAAGGTACCGTGGGACAGGGCGCGACCGTGATCGGTGTCCCTGCCTTCTGACCGAGCTCGTGGCAGATGCCGTCGGCGCACAGCGTCCAGCCTCCTCCAGTCGCTCCGGATGCGGCAAGCGAAAGCGCCGGAACCTGAAGGTGGCCCGGCGACTCCCACCAGCCGTCCTGCCAGACCGCGTCCGGGCCCGGTTCCATTCCCGCTCCGGAGCCCTTGATGCGGGACTGATCCAGCGTCAGGCCGCCGGACGACACAGTCCAGCTTTCCTGCCATGCCACCTTTTCGACCGAATGGGTCCAGCCGAGCGTGAAATGCGGCACGCTCAGCTGCAGGACCAGCGCACCCACGGCGAGACAGCTGGTCACGCCGTCGCCTTGCGCCCGCCGATGACGACGCCCGCCACGAACAGCGCCGCCAGTGCGAACCCGATTTCGTCGGTAAGGGGCAGGGCGGCGATCAGTATGCCCGCCGCCACGACGGCCAGCGCACGCAGGGGCCAGCCCAGCGGCCGTCCGACCCAGCCGATCACAGCAGCCCCCCAGAGCCCGATGCAGAGCACCGTCTTGAACACGATATAGGCGACGGCCGGCCAGTACCCGATGGTTTCCGCCAGCGGTCCACCTGCCTGCAGCATCAGCGCCGGGGTGTAGACTGCCATGAACGGGATCACGAAGCCCGCCGCCGCGACCTTGATCGCTTCCATCGAGATCTTCAGCCCGCTTTCCTTGGCGATCGGCGCCGCCGCGAAACAGGCCAGCGCCACCGGGGGTGTCAGGTCCGCGAGGATGCCGAAATAGAAGACGAACATGTGGCTGACGATCAGCGGCACGCCGAGCGCCAGCAGCGCAGGCCCGGCGATGGAGGAGGTGATGATGTAGTTGGGGATCGTCGGGATCCCCATGCCCAGCAGGATGCAGGTGAACATCGTGAGGATCAGGCTCAGCAGCAGGCTTTTCTCGCCCACCGACACGATGAACTGACCGAACGTATTGGCCGCGCCGGTCAGAGTCATCGTTCCGATGATGACGCCCACCAGCGCACAGGCGACACCGACCGGCAGAGCCGTCTTGGCGCCCTCGGCCAGCGAATCCCGGCACAGGATCAGCGTTTCGCGTCCCCCCTTCGTCAGGGCGCACCACAGGATCAGGGCCGCGAGGGCCCCGATCAGGACGTCGATGCCGAATTGCAGGAACCCGGCGGCGACGAGGCCGAGGCAGATCCAGAAGGCAAGGCGCATGGCGCCCGCGGGCAGATTCAGCACGGCCGATCCGCCAAGGATCAGCAGCACGGTCAGCCCCAGCCCGATGGTCCCCGCAAAGAGCGGCGTGTAGCCCCCGAACAGCAGGTAGACCAGCACACCGAGCGGAACGAGCAGCATCCAGTTCTCGGCAATCGCCTTGCGGGCGGAGGGGAGATCGTCCTTGCTGAGTCCCCGCAGGCCATAGCGTCCGGCCTCCAGGTGCACCATCCAGAAGGCCGAGGCGAAGTAGAGAATGGCCGGGATCAGCGCGGCCTTCACGACTTCGATATAAGCCACGTCCAGAGTTTCGGCCATGATGAAGGCCACGGCCCCCATGACCGGGGGCATGATCTGACCGCCCATCGACGCAGTCGCCTCGACCCCGCCTGCAAAGGCGGGCCGGTAGCCGAACTTCTTCATCAGCGGGATCGTGAACTGACCGGTCGTCACGACATTGGCGACGCCCGAGCCCGAAATCGTGCCCATCAGGCCCGAGGAAACGACAGCGACCTTGGCGGCCCCGCCCTGCTTGTGGCCGAACAGCCCCATGGCGACGTCGGTGAACAGGCGGATCATGCCCGCGCGCTCCAGAAAAGAGCCGAACAGGATGAACAGGAAGATATAGGTCGAGGAAACGTAGGTCGGAATGCCGTAGATGCCTTCGGTGCCGAAGGCCATGTGATCGATGACCTGGGAGAAGCTGTAGCCGCGATGGTTCAGCGGCGATGGCAGGTATTCTCCGAACAGGCAGTAGGCGAGGAACATGCCCGCGATCAGGGGCAGCGCGATGCCCATCATCGTCCAGGCGGCGGCAAAGACCACGGTCAGCGCGATCACACCGACGATGATGTCCTGCGTAAGCGGCCGACCCGCCCGCAGGATCAGCGGCTGATATTCCCACCATTGGTAGAAGGCCACGGCGACCCCGGCCAGCGCAAAGCCCCATGCCAGCGCCTTGAGCGCGGGTGCCGCGCCGCGTCCGTAGGCCACCAGCGGAAAGGCCAGAAGCGTCAGAAACCCGACATGCAGCGCCCGGGTAACCTGACTGGACAGGTCGACGATGTGCGCGGCGGTGATGATCTGAAAGACGGAAAAGACGACGGCGATCCAGAACAGGAGGCGGCCGGTCGCATCCTTGCCGAAGAACACCTCGTGCCCCTCGAGAGAATCCGGCGGCGTGGTCTGATTGGACATGGGGTAACCTCGGACGGGAAAGTGTCGGTTGGGACGCGCCAGTCCGGCGCGCCCCTCTGTCAAAGCGTGCCGGTCCTTACTGGATCAGGCCCTGTTCCCGATAGTACTTCTCGGCGCCCGGATGCAGCGGGATCGGCATGCCGGTCAGTGCGTTGGCGATGTCGATCTGTGCAGCCGCCTGATGCGATGCCTTCAGCGTTTCGATGTTCTCGAACAGCAGCTTCGTCATCTGGTAGGCCATCTCGTCGCTCACGCCGTCATGCGTGACGAGGAAGTTCGACACGGCGACGGTCGGCACGTCCTCGGCCTGACCGTCATAGGTGTTCGCGGGGATCGTCGCGGCGATGTAGGGTGCGCCCAGCGTGCTCGCCACGTCGGCAGGGATCGCCACGACGTTGATCGCCATGGACGACGCCAGATCGCGGATCGATGCGACGCCAAGACCTGCGGATTGCAGGGTGCCGTCGAGTTGGCGGTTCTTGATCAGCTCGACCGATTCAGCGAAGGGCAGGTATTCGACCTTGCCGAGATCGTCATAGGACATGCCCATCGCTTCGAAGATCGCGCGGGCGTTCAGTTCCGTACCGGATGCAGGCGCACCGACGGACAGGCTCTTGCCGGCCAGACCGTTGAAATCGGTGATCCCGCTTTCCTGGCTCGCGACGACCTGGATGTAGTTGGGATAGATCGCGGCGATGCCGCGCAGCTTGTCCAGCTTGTTGGGGAAACCGGCATCGGCATTGCCCTCCCAGGCCATCGCGACGCTGTCGCCCAGTGCAAAGGCCAGCTCGCCGCGGCCATCCTGCAGCAGGTTCAGGTTCTCGACACTGGCCTTGGTGGACTGGACCTGCGTGCGGACCCCGTCGATGTTTTCGCCGTAGATGTTCGCCAGACCCGCGCCCAGCGGATAATACACGCCCGAGGTGCCGCCGGTCAGCACGTTGATGAAGTCTTGCGCCTGCACGGCAAAGGGTGCCGCGGCCAGCGTCGAGGCCAGCGCGCATCCGCGCAGCGCGGATTTCAGATTGATCATGGTTTCCTCCCAGAATTGTATGGCGCCCGATGGGCCACCAGTGATCACCTTCAATCATCCGCAGCATGTCTTGCAAGGGCATGCGGACCGTCCGAGCGGATTAATGTGTCAGGACCGGGCCTTGGGCGCGGCAGTCAGCGGGGCGAACTGCCTGAGCCGACCCGCAACGATGAAACGGACTTGGGCCCGACTCCGTGGGCCGCCGACCGATGCGGTGCCCCGGGGATTCGCAGTCACGACGGGCGGCGTCTGGATGTCCTCACGCGGGTGATTTCAAATGCGAAGCGTTTCCGGCCAGGTCGGGCAAAGCCGAGCGAAACCTAACCCACCAGCCTGGCCGTCATTTCGACCAGACGTTCGGCCTGATAGGTGACGGATGCATGCCCTTCATCGTCAAATTTCCCGGCTTCCGTCGAGAAGCCGTAGGGATTGCCGCCGGATGCATAGATCACCGGGTCCGTGAAGCCCGGAGCCACGATGATTGACCCCCAATGCATCGCGGTGATGTACAGGCTGAGCGTCGTCGCCTCCTGTCCGCCATGGACATTCTGGGCACTTGTCGTGGCGGTGAAGGTCTTGTTGGCAAGCTTGCCCTCTGTCCAGATGCCCCCGAGCGTATCGATGAAGGCGCGAACCTGGCTGGGGGCGCCGCCGAACCGGGTTGGAACGCAGAAGAAATAACCCTCGGCCCAGACCATGTCGTCGGCCGTCACCTCGGGAATGTCCTGCATCTTTTCGAGCTGAGCCTTCCAGGCGTCCTGTGCATTCACGACAGAGGCCGGTGCCGTTTCGGCGATCCGGAGCAGACGCACCTCCGCCCCCTTTGCCCGGGCCGCCTCGGCAGCGGCAAGGGCGACCTTATGATTTGTGCCATATGTGGAATAGAAGATTACGGCGATCTTGGGCGAAGTCATTTTCGTATCCTTAGGGCTGAGGCTGATCTGCGGTTGGCGTTTCGTCATGAAACGGGTCGGACGCAGATGAATGGGTCACAAAACCTGTTATGTCCAATGCGGCGCATCTCAGAAGCCTATAGCTTGCACGGTTGAAAGCCATAAATTATTTGACGTCCGCAATCCGTGAAGCGACTGACCAGCTCCGTTGAAGGCCCTCGTTTATGCATTAGCTCCGTTCAGGGTTTGGTCACCCTTTGCATTGGCATAGGGCAGTCTCAGAACCCGCTGACGGTGGGCAGCCAGGTGGACAGGGCAGGCACGAAGGTGATCGCCAGTAGTGCGAGGGCAAGCGCCAGGAAGAAGGGCGGCATCTGCCGGATGATAGCGGAGGGTTTCAAATTCGTGGTCGAGGAGACGACGAAGATGAGGCTTCCGACCGGTGGTGTCGCAAGACCGATCGTGAGGTTCACGATCACCACGATGGCAAAGTGATTGGGGTCGATGCCAAGCGCCATGCTGATCGGTGCGAGGATCGGGACCAGGATCATCACGCCGGGCAGGGGGTCCATGAACAGGCCGAAGATCAGCAGCAGGACGTTCACGGCCAGCAGGAAGACGATGGGCGACAGGTCCCAGGAGATGATCGTTTCCGCCAGGGATTGCGGAATGCCTTCGATGATCAGGATCCAGGCAAAGGCTCGGGCCGCGCCGAGGATCAGCAGGACGGCGCTCGAGGTCAGGGCGGCGCGCAGGATGATGTCGGGCAGATCCCGGATGCGCAGCGACCGGTAGATGAACATGCCGACGAACAGGGCGTAGAAGACCGCGATGACGGAGGCTTCGGTCGGGGTGAAGACTCCGAAGCGGATGCCGCCCACGATCAGCACGATCAGCAGGAGCGCCGGCACCGCATGGAGCGCGATGCGCAGGATTTCCGCGAGGGGTGGCATCGGATCGCCGCTGGCATAACCGCGACTGCGGCTGACCCGCGCATTGGCGAGCAGCACCATGAGGGTGATGAGGATGCCCGGAAGCACGCCCGCCATGAACAGCGAGCCGACCGAGACTTCCTGATCCTGCATGGCGTAGATGATCATGGTGATCGAGGGGGGAATGATCGGCCCGACGATGGAGCTCGCGATGGTCAGCGCGCCCGCATAAGCGCGGTCGTAGCCGCCTTTTTCCATCATCCGGATCATCATCGTGCCGGGGCCGGCCGCATCGGCAAGCGCGCTGCCCGAGATCCCCGCGAACATCGCCGAGCTCACGACATTGGCATGCCCGAGGCCGCCTTTGAGGTGACCGACGAGCGATTGTGCCAGGCGCAGCATCGCGAGCGTCACGGCGCCGCCGGTCATGATCTCTGCGGCCAGGATGAAGAAGGGGACCGCGAGCAGGGGGAAGCTGTCGAGCCCGGAGAACATCTCCTTGACCACGACCAGATGCGGATAGCTCGAACCGAAGCTCAGCGCCGCGAAGACGGAGATCGCCATGGCGAAGGCCACGGGCAGGCCGAGCGCCAGCAGGATGAAGAGCATCGGAAACAGGATCTCAGCCATTTGCGCCTCCGGGCAGGGGGTCGGCCTCGGCTTCACGGCCATCGGCACGCTTGTAGCTGCCCGCGGTGATGAAGGGCCTCGCAATCAGCAGCAGGTGGACGATCAGCAGGCCAAAACCGACGGGCATGGCGGCGTAGACATAGATGAACGACAGGCGCAGGGCGGGGGTCACCTGATATTGCATCCGGCCCGCATATTGTAACCCGACATGCACCATGAAGCAGAAGAAGATCAGCAGTCCGACGACGATGGCGCCGCGGAGGATCTTTTGCCCGAGGTCGGGCAGCGTGTCCTGAAGATTGGTGATGGCGACATGGCCGCCGGTGCGCAGAACGAGGCCAGCGCCGCTGAACGTCATCCAGATCATCAGATAGCGTGCCGCTTCATCTGCCCAAGGCAGGGAATGGGCTGTCACGTAGCGCAGCGCGATATTCGCGCCGACGATCAGCGTCATGGCCGAGAGGATCAGGATCAGCGCCCAGCCGTTAAGAGCGACGAAGATGTTTTCCAGCCGTTTCAAGGGGCAACCTGCAAGAGAGGGTCGGCGCCTTTGGGGCGCCGACGATCAGGGTTCACTCGAAGTTCACGATCGAGGCGACGAAGTCCTTGCCGTAGGTGTCGTAGTAGCCGTCATATGCGGACTGGATCGACGTCTGGAATTCGGCCTTTTCCTCCGGCGAGAGGGTGTTCACTTCCATGCCGCGCTCCTTCAGCGTTTCGACGCCGGTTTTCTCGACATCGTCGACATAGGCGCGCATCGCGATCACCGCTTCCTTGGCGGCCTTTTCGAACGCGGCCTTCTGCGTGTCGTCCAGACCTTCCCAGAAGGGTTTGGAGACCAGCAGCATCGCGGGCGAATAGACATGGCCAGAAAGGGTCAGGTATTTCTGAACCTCGTTCAGCTTGACAGAGACGATCACCGAGAGCGGGTTTTCCTGCCCGTCGATCACGCCCTGCTGCAGCGAGGAGATGACTTCTGGCCAGGCCATCGGGGTCGGTGCCGCGCCCATCGCGTTGAAGGCCGACAGATGCACTGGATTTTCCATGGTCCGGATCTTCAGGCCCTCGACATCGGCGGGCGTGTGGATCGGATTGCGGTTGTTGGTGATGTGGCGAAATCCCTGCTCGCCCCAGGCCAGCCCGTGCAGGCCGACATCGTCGAACTTGGCGAGGATCTCCTGACCGATCGGCCCGTCGAGCACGGCGCGCGCATGATCGAGATCCCGAAACAGGAAGGGGATGTCGAATACACCCGTTTCCGGCACGAAATTCGCGAGAGTTCCGGAGGAGACGATGGTCGCTTCGATGGTGCCGATCTGCAGCCCTTCGATGACTTCGCGTTCTCCGCCCAGACCCGATGAGGGGAAGTGGGTGAAGGTGAACTGGTCGCCGGTCTCGGCTTTCACGACTTCTTCGAATGTGTTGGCGGCCACGCCGTAATGGCTGTCGGGGGCGAGAGCATAGCCGATCTTTATTTCGGTCTGTGCAAAGGCTGGAAAGCCCGCCGCCAGCAAGGCGCCGGTAGCCGCCAGCAAGCGGAAATCGATTGTCATGGTGTTCCTCCCTTAAGTGTCAGGTAGTGCTACAGAAGCCGAATTTGGGTGGCAAGCCCGCTTGCGGCAGGGTTTCGGCGGCATTGGTCCCGGCTCAGCCTTGCTCCTTGCGGAATAGTCGGACCAGTTCCGGCAGATAGGCCTGACCGTGACCCGCATCGACGGTGGCGGCGATCGCCCCGGACACCCCGTCGGCAATGGAGGTGCGCGCCCCGGCCGCGTCGGACATGGTCCGGTAATAGTCGATGTCCTTCTGCGCATTGGCGACGAAGAAGGGCAGCCCCTCGCGATCTCCGTTGAGCATGTAGGGGGCAAGCCTGTCCAGAGCCACGCTGGCACCACCCCCGCCGGCCAGCACGTCCACGAAGACCTGCGGATCGACGCCCGCATCGGCGGCCTGTGCGGCGGCTTCGGCCAGCAGGGTCATGAAACCGACCGAGACATAGTTGTGCAGCAGCTTGAGGCGATGGCCATGACCCAGCGGGCCGACATGTGTGACGCTCTCGGTGAAGGATGCCAGCACCGGGCGCACCTTTTCGAGCGTGCCGGCCTCTCCCCCGATGAGGAGGTTCAGGGTGCCGTCATGGGCATGCTTTGCCGTGCGTGTCATCGGCGCGTCGATGTAGTCGCAGCCCATCGCCCGGACGATCTCGCCCATGCGCAGCGTCGAGTCGGGCAGGGCGGTCGAACAATCGAGGACCACGCTGCCCGGCTTCAGGCCATGGGTCAGCCCGTCCGCACCGGTCACGATCGCCTCGACCTGCGGCGAACCCGTGACGCAGAGGATCACGACGTCTGCGGCGGCGGCAACTTCGGCCGGGGTCGCGCAGGCATGGGCACCGAGGCCGGTGATCTCGTCCACCGGGCGATTGCCCGGATGATCGAGGAAACTGACCGGGAAGCCGCCCCGCGACAGGACGTTTCGGGCGATGCCATGGCCCATGAGCCCGATACCGATGATTCCGACATGCATCGTCTTTTCCTCCAGTTTCTTTCCACGGACGGGATGGGGCGGCTCATCTGTGGCCGTCGGTGCATCCCCGTCGGGATGGACATGCACCCAGGCCCGCCCCGCAGGTCAGTCCGTGTTGATCCAGATCGCCTTGGTGTCCAGGTATTCGTCCAGATGCTCCGTCCCGCCTTCACGGCCATAGCCCGACATCTTGACCCCGCCAAAGGGCACGGCCGGGTCGATGGCATGATACATGTTGACCCAGACCGACCCTGCCTTGAGCCGGTGAGCCAGCTTGTGCGCCGTGCCCAGATGCGTCGAGAACACCCCGGCTGCGAGGCCGTATGGGGTCGCATTGGCCCGCTCCACCACTTCGTCGATCGTGTCGAAGGGCAGGGCGGATATCACCGGACCGAAGATCTCTTCGCGGGCGATGGTCATCGTGTCGCTTACCCCGCCGAACACGGTTGGCTGAATGAAGTGGCCGCCGTCGAGGGCCGGTCCGTCGGCCCTGCCGCCACCTGTCAGAACCTCGGCCCCCTCGCGCGCTCCGGCATCGAGATAACCGGCGATCCGCTCGGCCTGACGGGCCGAAATGATCGGGCCGATATCGGTGTCGGGGTCGATGCCGTGGCCGATCCGCAGACCGGACGCATAGTTCGCCACCCGCCGCACGAACTCGTCGTGGATCTCGCGGGCCACGAACAGCCGCGACCCGGCGATGCAGATCTGCCCCGAATTGGCAAAGACCGCCATTGCCGCGACGGGAACCGCCTTTTCGATATCGGCGTCCCTGCAGACGATGACCGGAGATTTTCCACCAAGTTCCAGCGAGACCCGCTTGAGGTTCCCGGTCGCTGCACGCGCGATGGCCTGGCCGGTCACGGTGGAGCCGGTGAACACGATCTTGTCGACGTCGGGATGCGCGGCAAGGGCCGCGCCCGCCTCGGTTCCAAGGCCCGTCACGACATTGAGCACGCCGTCGGGAAGCCCCGCCTCCTGCATGATCCGGGCAATCATCAGCACGGTCAGGGAGGCTTCTTCCGAGGGTTTAAGCACCACCGTGCAGCCGGTCGCGAGGGCCGGTGCGATCTTCCAGATCGATCCGGCAATGGGCGCATTCCAGGGAATGATCGCTCCAACCACACCGATGGGTTCGCGGACCGTCGAGGAATAAATCTCTCCGGGAAAGGAGTTCGGGATCGTTTGGCCATGGATCGTCACGGCCTGCCCGGCATAAAAGCGCAGCATGCCCAGAACCCGGCGGCTGTTGGCCAGTGTCCGCTGGATCGGCATGCCCATGTCGAGCGTGTCCGAGAGGCAAAGCGTCTCCCATTCGGCTTCGAACCGATCCGCGATCCGCAGCAACAGCGCCTGCCTCTCGAAGGGCGTGAATTTCGACCAGGGCCCGTCGAAGGCTTTGCGGGCCGATGCGACGGCCGCGTCGATATCCGCCGAACCGCCTTTCGGAACAGTCGCGAGCAGGCTGCCGTCGGCCGGATTGCGCGCCTCGATCACCTCGCCGGATTGGGCTTGCCGCCACGCGCCGTCCACAAACATGGGGCGAAAGGCGCCGTCATAGAGGTCCCTTGCCGAAGTTCTCCAGTCTTTCATGCCGTCCACCTCCTGCGTCGCGTCGGAAAGGACGCGGAGCGTTCATGCACCGGCAGGTGGGGCGCCGCAAGTCATCAGCCCCCAGGGAGTCCCCGGCGAGCTGCAAAATCACCGACATCCGGGATTGTTTTCCACCTAAGACGCCATTCTGGCAGCCGCGCGCGTTCCAATGGCCGACACGCGTCGTGCGCAGCCTCAAAGCCTCATCCTGCCAAGAAAGTTCAGCCCCTGGCAGAATGAGTTTGAACCAAACGGAACTTTGGTGGTTTCGTGATAGGAACGTTCTGCATCGCTTTCTTGGGGCGGGGGCAGTCGCTAAAAAATTTGAAAGGTACCGCATGTTCACAAGACGCCACATGATCGCTTGTCTCTCCGCGCTGGCAGCGCCAGCCGTTGTCCGGCCCGCCCTTGCCGCGCCAGGCGACTGGGACAATTGGGATGCGCAGGTGACGCCTGCGGGCTTCGATCTTGGGACAAGCAATCCCTGGGGGCTCGATCCGCGATTTCTGCCGGTGCAGGTCAAGGCCAATCCGGGGCTGACTCCGGGCGACGTGCATGTGGATGCGGTCGCGCGCTACCTCTACCACATTCAGGGCGACGGCACCGCGATGCGCTATGGCGTGGCCATCGGGCGCGACGGGCTCTACGAGCCGGGCGTCTACACGATCGGGCGCAAGGCGAAATGGCCGGAATGGACCCCCACGAACGCGATGATCGAGCGGGAACCCGATAAATATGCCCGCTGGGAAGACGGGATGCCTCCCGGTCCGGGAAATGCGTTGGGCTCGCGCGCGCTTTATCTTTTCGTCGGCAACCGCGACACCTATTTGCGCATCCACGGCACGCCCGCGCCGCGCTCCATCGGGACGCGGGCCAGTTCGGGATGCGTGCGCATGGTGATGGCGCATATCAACACGCTGTACGAGCAGGTTGAGACGGGCGTCACCGCCCATCTCTATCCGACCGATGGCGGGATGCTTTAAGGCGCTGCCTGCTCAGCTGCCCGATCTGGTGCAGATCGGGCTGCCGTTTTCCGTCCGCAGTGGAAGCGGGGTCGTCTCGACCGGCCCGCGATGGGTGTACCAGTAGCAGCCATCCTCGGGACGGAGCCGCGCAGTGGTCAGATCCTGATAGGGCGCCGCGATCGAGGAAACCGATTCCGGCACGGTAACGCCTGCAGGTCCTGCAGCGACGGTCGCGGGCCCCTGTTCACAGGCGGCAAGGCCGAGAAGGATCAGGGATCCTGCGAGAAAACCCTTGGGTTGGATCATTTTGCGCTCACTCCGGTTGGTCGCTCTTTGGTTCACGGTTGCATTCCACGCCCCGAGCCGCAAGCCCGCCCGGGCGCGCAAGACGGAGAGCATGGTGAATATGCCGCATCTCCGGATCCCTCGATAGTCGTGCTGCGGCACCGGGTGTCGCGGCAGTCGGCGAGGCACATCCGAACTGGCGTGTTCCAGCCAGTTCCAACGACCGCGTGCCGTCCAGACGTCTGCCGGACCACGGCGGGAGCCTTGCCCCGGTCTGAACCCGCACCCGCGCGCGTCGTCACGGTTGGGATCGGGGCCTATGAGAGCGGATTTCGCCTGATGCCGTCGTGGAACTGTCGGCATGGGACGCCTGCACCAAATCGTGATCGTGACTGATCTGCGTCAATGCAACCAGAAGCGCAGCATGCAAGCGTTCCTCAGCCGCAGAAATCATCAGGAATACCGACATGCAACGCAACGCAACCTTTCGGATCTCCGCCACCACCGCGCTTGTCTGCCTCGCGGCGCAAGGTGCCATCGCCGCCGACCCGGCGTTGCGGGACGATGCGCTCGCCATCTTTGAGCCGCTCCCGCAGAGCCCGGACCCGGCCCCCGATCCGGCGGCGGTCGAGCTCGGCAAGGCGCTGTTCTTCGAACCAAGGTTGTCCGAAGGGCACAATATCAGCTGCAACACCTGCCACAACCTCGGCACCGGCGGCGTCGACCTCGCACCCGTCTCGCTTGGGCATCGCTGGCAGAAGGGCGGGCGCAATTCGCCGACCGTGCTGAACGCGACCTACGACACCGCGCAGTTCTGGGATGGCCGCGCCGCGGATCTCACCGAACAGGCGGGCGGGCCGATGATCAACCCGGTCGAGATGGGCTCAAGCGCGGAGCATGTCGTCGAACAGATCAAGGGCATCCCGGGTTATCTGCCGCTCTTTGCCGCGGCCTTTCCGGGGGATGCGGACCCGCTGACCTTTCCAAATACCGAAGCCGCGATCGCCGCCTTCGAGCAGACGCTGATCACGCCCAACGCGCCGTTCGATCTGTTCCTGAAAGGCGACGACACGGCGATGACGGCTGCCCAGCAGGACGGCTTGCGCGCCTTCATGGATCAGGGCTGCGCGTCCTGTCACAACGGCATCAACCTCGGCGGAAATGGCTACCAGCCTTTCGGCGTCGTCGAGAAACCTGACTGGGCGATCCTGCCGCCGGGCGACAAGGGCCGTATCGCGGTCACGCGCGCCGAGGCGGATGCCTATGTCTTCAAGGTGCCGACGCTGCGCAACATCGCTCTCACGCCGCCCTATTTCCACTCCGGTTCGGTCTGGGATCTTGGTCTCGCGGTCGGCGTCATGGGCAATTCGCAGCTTGGCACCGCGCTCGACCCGGCGCAGGAGGCGAGCATCGTCGCCTTTCTCGACAGCCTGACCGGCGAGATGCCGCAGATCGTCTATCCGACCCTGCCGCCCAGCACCGCCGATACGCCTCGCCCGCAGCAATAAGCGGCGGCGCCAATGCGGCAGCACCGCAAGCCGCTGACACACGGAAACCCTCGGTTCGAAAGGACAGCGACATGACCCTTGTACAGGAGCGGATCGGGATCGTCCGCGGCTATTCGATCTCCCAGATCGCGCTGCACTGGCTGATTGCGGCGCTCGTCTTCGCGCAGCTCGTCTTTGGCGAAAGCATGAGCGAATTCGTCGAAGCGGCGGAGGAGGGCGAGCAGGTCGCGCCGCTGGATGCCACGCTTGCGAACGTGCATTACTATTTCGGCATCGCCATCCTCTTGCTGGTCGCCGTCAGGCTGGCCCTGCGCCTGCGCAACGGCGCGCCGCCGCCTCCCGAGACGGGCGGTGCGCTCGAAATCGCGGCGAGAATTTCCCACTGGCTGTTCTATGTGCTGCTGGTCGTGGTGCCGATCACCGGCTTGCTCGGCTTTTATTTCGGCGACCCCTACGGCGAGCTTCATGCCTATGCAAAGCCGGTCTTCATCGGCCTCATCGCCCTGCATGTCGCGGCGTCGCTGTATCACCAGTTCTGGCGTAAGGATGGTCTTCTGATGCGGATGCTGAAGCCGCAACAGTAATCCCCTTGGGACCGATCAGCGCCGATATCCGGCGCAGTCAGGTTCGAAGGCTGGGAAACCGAAGCAGTCCCTTGATACCTGCGGAACGGCTCCATCCGAATGGGCGCGATTGATGCCTGCGATCGTTTCGGCATCGAAGATCCTGTTGCAGCGCTTCCCGCCGGATGGCACCAGCCTCCGGCGGGAAGCGCTATTCCCTTTGCTCTCAGTCACAGCAGCTTTGCGATTTCCCCGGCAGACAGAACCTTGCCGGAGGATACCAGCCTTTCGTCGATCACGAGGCCGGGTGTCGAGAGCAGTCCGTAGGCGGCGATCTGCGCGATGTCCGTCACCTTGACGATGTCGGCCTGCTTGCCTGCCGCCTCGACCGCAGCCTTGGCATTCGCGCCAAGGCTCAGGCACTTCCTGCAGCTGGATCCGAGGATCTTGATGATCATTGCAGTTTTCCCTTCAGATGAACCAGTCGGAGATCTCGTTGAACAGAAAGCCGATGCCGAGGATGCCGCCGGTGACGACCGCCAGGAACAGCATCAGCAGCGGAGTTTTCACCACCCGCCGCAGCATGATGATCGAGGGCAGCGACAGGGCCGTGACCGCCATCATGAAGGCCAGCACCGTGCCAAGCCCGACGCTCTTGCCAAGCAGGGCCTCGGCAATGGGGAGCGTTCCGAAGATGTCGGCGTACATCGGAATGCCGACCAGCGTCGCCAAGGGCACAGACCACCAGTGATCCTGCCCCAGAAGGGCTGTGATGATGTCTGCGGGGACCCAGTTGTGGATCGCGGCGCCGATCCCGACGCCGATCAGCACGAAGGGCCAGACCCGCCGCACGATCTCGGACACCTGATCGCGGGCGAAGGTGAAGCGCTCTGCCCGGGTCATGTCGGTGTCGCCGTCCTGCACCGGAGCGGTGCGCACGAAATCGGCGACCTGATCCTCCATCCCGGCACGGCCGATCAGCGTACCGCCGAGGATCGCCACGACCAGCCCCACGACGACATAGGCCAGCGCGATCGGCCAGCTGAAGATCGATGCCAGAAGGATCACCGAGGCGAGGTCCACAAGTGGCGACGAGATCAGGAAGGAGAAGGTGATCGCCAGCGGCAGACCGGCGGCGGTGAAGCCGATGAAGATCGGGATGGACGAGCAGGAACAGAACGGCGTGATCGTGCCCAGAAGCGCCGCGAGCGTGTTGGCACCTAGCCCGGAGCGCCCGCCCAGGATGCGACGGGTGCGTTCGGGCGGAAAGAAGCTCTGGACCCAGGAGATCGCGAAGATCAGCACCGTGAGCAATATGAAGATCTTGATAACGTCAAAGACGAAGAACTGGATGGATCCGCCGAGGCGCGAGTCAGGGTCGAGCCCTGCGGCCAAGACGCCCCTGGTGACGAGGGCAGAGAGCCAGTCCATCCTGAGCAGTTGATCGTTCATCCAGCCGAAGGGGGTCATGCCGTCATGGCCCCGAAAATTTCCGCGGACGCGGCGCGCGGAATTTCAGGCGACAGCACAGTGGCAAGCCGGAGGGTACCGCACCTCGCGAGTTTCAGCTGCTGTTCTGGCTGGATTGCACGGGTCATGGGACCTCCGACTGCGCAGCATCGTTGCACAGGCGCAGGAAGATGCCCTTGATCTGCATCAGGGCCGGGCCGGTTTTCCGCAGCCGTCGGGGTGAAAAGGGCACCACGGAATTGTCCTCCCCATCGCCGCGGTTTTCAGGTCGCCGCGAGAGGCCCCGAGCTTTGGCGCAGTCACGCTGGAACAGAGATGATCCTGCGTTGGTTGAGAGGGAGACGTCAGAAAGAGGCCAGGATGCAGATCGACACAGTGACGCTCAGGAACACCCAAGGACTCCGGATGCCGAAGATCGGGATCGGGACGTGGCATATGGGCGAGGATCCGCAGGCCGCAGAGGCCGAAATTTCCGCCCTGCGCCATGCCCGAGAGCTTGGCTTCACTCATTTCGACACAGCCGAGATGTATGCCGAAGGCGGTGCCGAAGAGATTCTGGGGCGCGCCTTTGCCGATCAGGACCGGGACGGGCAGTTCCTCACGTCAAAGGTCTATCCCTGGAATGCCGCAAGGCACGACATGATCGCCGCGTGTGAACGGTCCCTTGACCGGCTGCAAACCGGTTATATCGACCTTTATCTGCTGCACTGGCCGGGATCCGTACCGTTCGAGGACACGCTGGAGGGCGCGCGCACTTTGCTGGACCAGGGCAAGATCCGTGCTTTCGGCATCAGTAATTTCGACACGGAAGGGGTTCGGAGCGTGATCGACGCGGGGCTGTCCGAGATGGTGAGCGTCAATCAGGTCATGCACAACATGCCCCATCGCGGTGTCGAGCTGGACCTGTTTCCGCTGATGTCAGAGCATGGAATCGCGGCTGTCGCCTATTCCCCTCTCGAAGTGGGGCCGACACAGGCGATCCCCGGCATGCAAGACCTCGCCGCGGACGAGGGCCTGAGTGTGGCGCAGCTTGTCCTTGCCTGGCACATGACCCGCGGCTTGGCCGCTCCGATCCCGAAATCGAGCCGCACGGACCACCTGTCCGATCTGGCTGTCGCAGCTGAAACGCAGCTCCCGCAGGCAACGCTGGAGAGGATCGATGCGCTGGCGCCTGTACCATCCCATCCCGTGCCGCTGGAGATCAGATGAACGTCGGTGCAAGCGCCGAACGCCATCAAAACCGGATCCGCAGCATCTTTTTGATCTCAAAGGAAAAAGATGGTGCTGTGAGAGAGGATTGAACTCTCGACCTCACCCTTACCAAGGGTGTGCTCTACCACTGAGCTACCACAGCACCGGTCGCCTCATCGGCGTGGCGGGTGATTAGACGCAATTCCCATTCGGTGCAAGGGCAATCTGGACGCTTTTTGCCCTCTGCGTTAGAGAGGGGCCATGGAGCAGAAACCCCGCACGCCCAAAACGCCCAA
Source organism: Rhodobacterales bacterium (assembly GCA_038260405.1). Lineage (GTDB taxonomy): Bacteria > Pseudomonadota > Alphaproteobacteria > Rhodobacterales > Rhodobacteraceae > Puniceibacterium. The sequence goes on from JBBSNW010000060.1 coordinate 25,529, forward strand.
AGACGCCCGGGATGCGCGCCTCAAGGCCGCGCTCAAGGCGAACATGGCACGCCGCAAGGCGCAGGCCCGGGCCCGCAATGGCGACACGCCGCAGCCTGACGGCGCGGACAAAGACAAAGGATAGACAGGCATGGATTCGATCATCGTCACGGGGGGCGGGCCGTTGTCCGGCCAGATCCCCATCGCAGGCGCCAAGAATGCCTGTCTCACCCTGATGCCCGCGACCTTGCTCAGCGAGGAGCCGCTGACGCTGACCAACGCGCCGCGGCTTTCGGACATCCGCACGATGACGATGCTGCTTCAGTCGCTCGGCGCCGAGGTGCAGAGCCTGCAGGGCGGACAGGTGCTTGCCCTCTCGAGCCATGACATCGACAACCACACCGCCGACTATGACATCGTGCGCAAGATGCGCGCCTCGATCCTCGTGCTCGGGCCGATGCTGGCGCGGGACGGGCACGCCGTCGTCTCTCTGCCGGGAGGATGTGCCATCGGTGCGCGGCCGGTCGATCTGCACCTTCGTGCGCTCGAGGCGATGGGGGCCGAGCTGGATCTGCGCGACGGTTACGTGCATGCCAAGGCGCCCGGCGGGCTCAAGGGGGGCATCGTCGATTTCCCACTGGTTTCGGTCGGAGCCACGGAAAACGCGCTGATGGCCGCGACGCTCGCCAAGGGCACGACAGAGATCCGCAATGCCGCGCGCGAGCCCGAGATCGTCGATCTGGCGCAATGCCTGCGCAAGATGGGTGCGCAGATCGAAGGTGAAGGCACGTCGACCATAACCATCCAGGGTGTCGATCGTCTGGGCGGCGCGACGCATCGCGTGGTGACCGACCGTATCGAGCTTGGTACCTACATGCTGGCCCCCGCGATCTGCGGCGGCGAGGTCACGCTGCTCGGCGGGCGCATCGATCTGCTGGCGGCCTTCTGTGAAAAGCTGGATGCGGCCGGGATCAGCGTCTCCGAAACGCCCGAGGGGCTGACCGTCGCGCGCCGCAATGGCCGCACGAAGGCGGTGGACGTGACCACCGAACCCTTCCCGGGCTTTCCGACCGACCTGCAGGCACAGATGATGGCACTGCTCTGCACGGCCGAGGGCACGTCTGTGCTCGAGGAGAGGATCTTCGAGAACCGCTTCATGCATGCGCCGGAACTGATGCGGATGGGCGCAAAGATCGACGTTCACGGCGGCCACGCTACCGTTACCGGTGTGGACAAGCTCAAGGGGGCCCCGGTGATGGCCACGGATCTGCGCGCCTCGGTTTCCCTGATCCTGGCAGGACTTGCCGCGAGCGGCGAGACGGTCGTGAACCGCGTCTACCATCTCGATCGCGGCTATGAACACGTGGTGCGCAAGCTGTCGGGAGTGGGGGCCAAGATCGAAAGGGTGAAGGGCCAATGAGCGAAGATGCACGCTTCGAAGACGGTGCCAGCCGCCCGCTGAACCTCGGTGCGATGGATGTCGAGGATCTCGCGGTGCTGTCGGCGCTGGCGCAGGATGCGGTCTTTCCGGTCTCCGAAATGACGTGGCAGCCAAAGCGCCGACGCCTTGCCCTGCTGATCAACCGCATGCGGTGGGAAGACCAGGGCGCTGCTGGGCGCGAGCCGGAGCGCGTGCAATCGCTGCTCGTGATCGAAAACGTGCTGGGTGTGGGCAGCCAGGGAGTCGACCGTTCGGATCGCGACACAATCCTGTCGCTGCTTTCGGTCACGTTCGAGCCCGGTCCGGATGCGTCGGGCAACGTGCTGCTGACGCTTGCCGGCGATGGTGCCCTGCGTGCGCAGGTCGAGGCGCTGGAGCTCACGCTGCGGGACGTGACGCGCCCCTATGTCGCGCCCTCGGGCAAGATGCCGAAACATCCCGACTGAGCTGACCTTTAGCTGGCGGGGCAGGGTCGCGAGCTTGCGAGCAGCGCGATCCTGCCCTCTGCCCTCTGCCCTCCGCGCGTTTTGCAGGGTCAAAAGTAACTTTGTTATCTCCGCAGAGGCATGTCTGCACCCGGTGCCGCACCACAAGCACCTGCGGCTTGAGGCCGACAGCCCCACAGGCTATGTCGCAGCAAATCAAAGGGGTTTGCCATGCCGGTCTTTCTCGACACCACCCAGCCCGATTTCGAGGCATCCTTCACGACGCTGCTCAATGCCAAGCGCGAGGACAGCCCGGATGTCGATGACACCGTCGCCGGAATCATCGCGGATGTGCGGCGACGCGGCGATGCGGCCGTGCTGGACCTCACCGCCAGGTTCGACCGCCTGTCGCTGACGGCTGAGGGCCTCGCCTTCAGCCGCGAAGAGGTCGATGCCGAGATCGCCAAGGTATCGGCCGAGGATCGCGCCGCGCTCGAGCAGGCCGCCGAGCGCATCCGGGCCTACCATTCCCGCCAGATGCCCGAAGATGCGCAATGGACCGACGCAGAGGGCGCGACGCTCGGCTGGCGCTGGACGCCGGTCGGGGCGGCGGGGCTCTACGTGCCGGGCGGGCTCGCGAGCTATCCCTCTTCGGTGCTGATGAACGCCATTCCGGCCAAGGTCGCGGGCGTGCCGCGGCTCTGCATCACGGTGCCGACGCCGGACGGCGTGATCAA
>JBBSNW010000061.1:0-27963 GCA_038260405.1 Rhodobacterales bacterium
AGACACCAAAGGTGCAAGAATTCCCGACGCGACCGTGTCAGGCGAGGCATTGATCGAGATCGAAACCCCGGGCGGAATCTGCGGCAACAGCGCAAGAGCCTTGCGGATGACAAGCGTCTCCAGCTCGATCTGCCGTCCGACCGTGAGAGCGTCGTTGAACCAGAGATCCGGTGTGCGATAGGGCGTTTCCGCAAAGCGGCTCAGCGCTTCGAACCCCGTCAGCGCACCAGTTTCCAGCCGGACAATCGGCTGCAGGAAAATCTCGACACCGTCAGTTGCAAAGGTGTTCTCGATCCGGCTGCTCACTGCGGCCGCTTCGCTGCGACGTTTCAGGGTTGCGTCCAGCTCTTTGGACGCAATGCCGGCGAAGGTCTCCATCACGGACAGATCGCGGGCGTTCAGGGTAGGGTTCGGTGTCGGGCTCAGGCAGCAGAACATGCCGTAGACGCTGCCATCGGGACGATACACCGGAACGCTGACGTGACTGCCAATCGGAAGGTTCTGCGTTATCGGCATTGCGGTCGCGACAGGATAATTGCTGGTATCCGCCATCAGCTGAGGCAGTTCGCCATCAAGAATATGCTGGCAATAAACTTCGCTGATATTGATCGACTGGCCGGGTTGGATCATGTCCTCGAGACCAGGGGCGCTCACCGCCCTGAAGATGGACTGCCCGTCGACGAATTCCGAAAGATAGGCAACCTCCATTCCCAGATGCTGTCGGACTGTCTTGAGCGCGATGTCCAGGATGTCCTCATCCTCCCCGTCAGACGGAAGGTTCAGGCTGACCGGCAACTTTTTCTCGATCATGGACGTTCCTCAATTGCCTCACGGCGCTGCATGGGTGTGCACTTCAGTATCCGGGTGTCGCAAGCAGTGAAGCGTCGCCTCGATCCGGTTCCAACCCGGTGATTTACAGTCACACGTGATGAGGTGTAAATTACCCCCGAGGGCTTCATCGGCGATTTCACGCGGATGACCATCCGAAAGCACACATGGCCAACAGGTTGTAACGCGCGGGTTGATTTGCGCCCGACCGATTGTGCGCCGCGCGGCTCTTCCTGTCTTGCAACGCGCACGGGCGCTCCCGGTCACAAGGTGCCGGTGAGCAGAAACCTAAAGCCCGAAGTATCGTAAATCACTTCTGTCGTGCCATCAAAATATCCGCCCACGACCTGGCGCAAGATCTTCGATCCGAACCCGAGCGATGTGGGCGCAGTGACCGGTGGCCCGCCGGTCTCTGTCCAGGTGAAGGTGAAAGAACCGTCATCGAGCGCCCATTCTATGTTGATCCGCCCGGTTTCGCTGGAGAGTGCTCCGTATTTCGCGGCGTTTGTGGCAAGCTCATGCAGTCCGAGTGCGAGCCCCAGAACCTGCTGTGCGCTCAGCACGATCGTCGGACCTGAAAACGCCACACGATCACCGGTGCCGAGATGCGGCTTCAAGGCAGAGACGACGACATCCCGAAGGACAGCGTCGGTGTGATCCACGCGTGTCAGCACGTCCTGTGCCTCACTCAGCGCGTGCAGTCGCGCTTTGATGGCTGCGCGCGCGACGGCGATGTCGTTCGTTCCCCGCAGCGTCTGGGTGACCACGACCTGCGCCATTGTCAGCATGTTCTTCATCCGGTGCGCGAGTTCCGCCGACATCAAGTTGCGCTCATTCTCGAGACGAAGCCGATCAATCGCCTGATATGTCCGCTCGAAGATCGCGCGCATGAAACGCAGTTCCATCTGCGTCCAGACCCTTGGTCGGGTGTCGTTCACAAACAGGACCGCGCGCAGCCGACCGTGTTCCATCAGCGGCAAATTCACCAGCGACCGGATCTGAAGATCGGCAAGCAGCGACGGGTCGTCGATCTGCGCATCGGCCTCGGTATCCTCGATGATGACTGTCTCGCCGACTTTCAGCTTTTGGACGAAGCGACCAAAATCACTATAGCGATGCCGTCCGATGACGCTCTGGCTTCCTTCGGAATTCCAGTCGGCCCTGATGTTGATCGTGTCGCCGTCGGCTTCGATATAGCCGTGTCCAGCCCGAGAGGCATGAAGCGTTTTGGCTATTGTCCGCGACGCAAGCGCTGCAATTTCGTCCGGTTGCGTGAGGTCACGCACCTGGTCGATGAACGAGAGCTGCATATCCTGCATATGGGACGCGGCACGCTCTTCGGTGATGTCCACGACGATGCCGGACAGCTTTGTGACGCACTTCGCAGAATTGCGTTCGACGGTCGCCTGGGAATGCACCCAGTTCGCATGCGGCGTGTTCGAAAGCGTCCGGTAGATCGCGTCGAAATCGGTTCCGTCCCTGATGGATGCTTCCAGGGCGGACTGGACCAGCGGAAGATCATCCGCATGAATGCTTTCGAACAGACGCGAGAGGGGCAGCTCGGTATCGGCATCGCTGAGCGGGATGTCGTGCAATTCGGAGGCAACGCTGTCCGCCACGACGCTCTTCGAGGCGACATCGAACTCGAAGACTCCGACCGTTCCGGCCCGCTTCATCGCCAGCGTCACACGCTGCTCCAGAGAAGCGATGCGACTGCGCGCCTTTTCATGAAAGGTGCGGTCGCGGAAAATCTTGACGAAGCCGCGAATGTTGCTGCCGTCATCGGCCGGTTGCGTCACATCGCTGTCGACCAAGAGCGGCATCATCAGACCGCTGGCCCAGAATCGCGAACCGTCCTTGCGCATGTGCCAGCGTTCATCCTCTGCGCGGCCCTCTTTCATGGCGGTGCGCATCTCGAACTCCGGCCGGTCCTTGGCGACATCCTCCGGCGCGAAGAAGATATCGCCGGACTGTCCAATCGCCTCTTCCTCTGTCCAGCCGAGAATTCTTTCGGCACCCTCGTTCCAGCTCACGACCCTGCAATCCATGTCGAGCGTGATGACAGCATGATCGACGATGCTGCGCAGGATCATTCGGTTGAGAGTGACGGCGTCCTTCAGGACGTGATCATCATCCCGCATCGATCAATGCCGAGACAGGACGAAGACTTTGGATCTTCGCTGGCTCCCCAACGAATGGCGCGCAAGCAGCCATGAAGTTTACCTGATTTTCACCGCAACCATCACGGGTTCGGCGCGTTGACAAAGGGTTGCGACAGTTTGCCGATCTCCTGATAGTAAAAGAGCAATTCATCATGACGCACGATACCCTGCCTCTCGAAGGCTTTACAATCCTTGTCGTCGAGGATGAACCTCTCATCGCTCTCGATATTGCCACAATTCTCGAAGACGCGGGTGCGGGCGTCATCGGACCTTTTGGAACTCTGGCAAGTGCTGTGGCAGTCATCGAACAATATGACCATAGCGCGCCACTCAGCGGGGCAGTTCTGGACGTCAACCTTGGCAAGGACACGTCGGTACCGATTGCGCGGCTGCTGCACGCCAGAGGGATTCCCTTCGTCTTCCACACAGGTGTAAATTCAGGAACAGCCGCCCTGTTGCGAGACTTCGACGCCCCGGTGATCTGCAAGCCATCGACTGGCGCCAATCTGACCTCCATCGTCGCGGCTGCCCTCGCAACCCGTTCCGGTTCTTGAATTTTTCGAAGCTGCGGCGCGATGGCCGGAATTTCCGTCGGATGGCCCCGGTCTGAACGGCAGGCGACTCACTCCGGGAAATCACTGGATTTCACCCGCGCCAGCCTCACAAAATCAAACCTGTTTTGACCGGGAAACCGAATGTCGCGCTGACAGGTTCACCTCTTCGCTCGCTGCCAAATTTTCCATGCGATGAACGCCAGCACCGTGCCTCCGGCTATGAAACCGAGATGTCTCGGGCGAAGGCCCTGCCCGGCCGAGCTCTCTTGCCGGTGCATATAACGCTGGTCGAGCAGCCGGGTATTTGCAAGAAACTTGCCGATGATTCCTTCCTTCATCCGCTCGATCCGCCGCAGACCACGCCCGGAATTTTCGTTCAGATGCTCGATTGCAGCAATGACCGAGCCTTTGCCTTTCAACGCTTGGTCGAAAACATCGGCCGACACGCCAAGATGCTCAGACACGAGACGCCCGCGAAAGCGGGTCACCAGATCGGCCGGTCCCTCTATCGCGATGTCACATTCGGTGTCAAATCCCATGGACCGATCGTTGAGATTGCTGGATCCGATGTGCAGGAGCTTGTCGTCGACGATCATGATCTTTGCGTGGACGTAGATCGGCTCACCGGCTGAGGTAACTGGATGATAGATCCGAAACCGATCGCGCTGATCGGCGGTTTTCAAACGCTCGATCATGCGTCCGCGCAGAACATTCATCGCCTCATCCTCAAACTCGGACTCGGCCTGTTCCGGATTGATGATGATGACTTCAGGGGCATCGTCCTCTCTCAGCCGTTCGGCAAGTGCCTCACAGATTGTTTCTGCCGTGAGGTACTGGGACTCGATATAAATTGTCTCCTGCGCCGCCGCGATGCTGTCCAGAAACAGCTGTTCAATTTCATTTACCAAGGGTTCCTGATCATAAGGCGGCTCGGTCCGCGCGATCGCGATCTCGACATCTGTTGCATCGACCTCGACATCTTCGGGCCACAACTCGGAGCCGGCTTGCGGAGGTTCTGGTGGCTCTTCGCCAGTGGCGCGATGCCAGCGCCTGCGTGAAAGCTCGGCCAGAGCAGACGCCGCGGGCCCGGTCATCGCCGATGTAGCGTCGTGCCATGGCTCCGAGGGTGATCCGTCCTTGCGAAGCCGGCGCGGATCATCCGGGAGATGTTCCGAGGTATCCCATCGGTTTTCCGTGACATCGATGCCGCCGCAAAATCCGAATGCCCCATCGGCAACGACGATCTTTTGATGGTGACACGCTCCGAAGGGATGGTGTCCATCCAGCGCAAAATGAATGCGGTCGCTGCCGAACGCAAAAAGCCCCATCGAAGGAATCAGGCGGCCGGGCGCTGCAAGAACCGCTCCGTTCCATTTCAGGATATAGACATTCAGATCGGGCGCCCGCTCCACGATCGCCTCCAGAAAGGCGCCGAGCTGGTTCGGAAACCCGTCGGGTGCCTTGCCATCATCATCGCTTTCACCCGGGACCATCTCGAGCTCAAGATCAAAATCCCAACCAATCAGGAGAAGCTCGCGCTCGGTCTGGATGCAAACCTTGCGAAGCGCACGGAAGTAGTCGTCAGCGTCAACGATAAACGAAAACCGGTCGGCCCGCTCGACGCGCCAGCAGTTCTCTCCCGGACGGAAAAACAAACCGGACACATCAGCTTCCAAATCTTTACCCAAGAGGTTCATCCTTCAATTGGTGTACATGAGACGGCTGCAAGCGACTCTTTCACAAGGACATACCGTTCTGATCGAAAGGCAACAAGGTGCTGGTCCGGTCGGCACCGGTCGCGTTGGTCTTGACCGCGTGTTCATCGAACGGCGCCTTCTCGGCACGGCTCGGGCGATGGTGGCCCGGTTCGCGGGGCTGAAATCGCGTCGCCACTCTCAAGGGATCTTACACCTGCGTTCGGATCAACTCCTGACATCTCATGAGAATTCTCTCCAGCTCCACATCTGAGAACGGCTTCTCGAGCCTCTCCGTAATATAGGCGTGTCCGCCTTCCGGCATTTCAGAATAACCCGTCGCCAGTATGATCGGAATATCCGGACGCTGGTGGCGGATCTGCTTGGCAAGCTCCACTCCAGTCATTTTCGGCATGGCTTGATCGGTCAATATCAGGTTGATATCCGGACGTTTCGCAAGTTTCTCCAGCGCGGCAGCACCGGAATAGGCTTCGATCACTTCGTGGCCAAGGTCTTCGAGGACACCAACAGTGCCCATGGAAACGAGAACGTCGTCATCTACCGCAAGAATGACCAGTTTCCGTGCGGGCTGCGAAACGGGCGAAGCAGGTCCTTCGGCTGCGAATGGCTCTGGGATCACCTCGTGCATTGATGTGGCTGCCGGAAGGAACAACGTCGCGGTTGTCCCTTCGCCGATACGACTGGTGAGGGTGAAGGTGCCGCCGGATTGTTTGGCCAGTCCGTGGATCATCGAAAGGCCGAGCCCCGTGCCCTTGCCAACACCCTTGGTCGTAAAAAAGGGCTCCGTGGCCTGTGCGAGAGTGGCGGCATCCATTCCGCATCCCGTATCGGACACCGCGATCCGCACATATGGCCCCGGCGCCAGATCCGCGACATCCCTGCCGTCGATAGACCTCACGGCAATGGTCAGTTGTCCCGTGCCATCCATGGCGTCCCGACCGTTGACCGCGAGGTTCAGCACGGCCATTTCGAACTGGTTCAAGTCGACTTCCGCATGTGGCAGATCGGGAGCGATGTCGACGATGATCTCGATCTCCGGTCCGATGGTGCGGGTCAGCAGATCGCGCATTCCAGGAATCGCCGTCGATATGTCGACAGCGACTGAATGCAGTTCCTGTTTGCGCGCGAAGGCCAGCATGCGCTGGGTGAGGGCTGCGCCGCGTTCGGTCGCTTTCGTCGCATTGTCGATCAGCGCCATCGTGCGAACGTCCGCTGTCACAAGGTGGCGGCGCAGCAAATCCAGGCTCGCCCGCGTCGCCATGAGAAGATTGTTGAAGTCATGCGCCACGCCGCCCGTCAGCTGACCGATCATTTCCAGTTTCTGGCTCTGGCGCAACGCAGCTTCCGTCGCTTCCAGCATCTGCGCCTTCGCGATCCGGTCGGTGACGTCTCGACCGATGGCATAAACCTGCCCATCCTGCGCGGAGGCTGTCCAGGCAAACCATCGATAGGTGCCGTCGAGATGACGCAACCGGAATTCAAAGGGATCCGTGAGCGGCGTATCGAAGACTGTTACGAACTTCTCCGACGTGCGGGCAACATCGTCCGGATGCGCCCAGCCCAGAAAGTTCTGGCCGATGATCGCATCGTCGGTCCAACCCAGTATGCGGGCCCAGGCCCCGTTCACGTTGGCGAGGGTCGCGTCCCGATTGACCACGGCAATAAGGTCGATGGCCATATCCCAGACGACGTCCCTCTGCCGCGTCAGGTCGGTGACGGTCGCTTCTCGCGCGATGACTTCGTCGTCGATATCGGTACATGTCCCATACCAGCGCACGATGGTCCCATCGGCAGAGCGCACGGGCTGGGCGCGCCCGAGGACCCAGCGATATGCCCCGGAATGATGCCGCAACCGGTATTCGATTTCGTAGATTTCGCCTGTCTGCAGCGACTCCTTCCAGATCGCCCAGGCGCGTTCCTGATCCTCCGGATGAAACATTCCGTTCCAGGCGGCACCGTCGGTCGATCCGTCCTGCATGCCTGTGAATTCGTACCAGCGCCGGTTGTAATAATCATGAAACCCATCCGGTCGCGTCGACCAGATCATCTGATCCACGGAGTCGGCGATGGCGTGAAACTTCGCCTCGCTCTCTCGGAGCTGTCTTTCGCGCAGTTGCAACGCTTCGAGGTGGAGCCGTGCCTCGTGCTGGCGCTGTCTCGCGATCAGGGCGGAACGCACCGATCGCAGAAGCTCTTCGGCATGCAGCGGCCGCGACAGAAGGATCGCGTTGTTCAGGCTTTCCATACCCTGTTCGGCCTGATCCGACCGGTTTGTCACCGATCCGTTCGCCAGCACGATGAAAGGGACGTCTGACCAGGTGGGCTGGTCCGCCAGTGCAGCATCCAGAGCATCGCGGCCCTGCCCTGCCAAAGCCTCTTCTGTCAGGAGCACCGCGCCGATATCCGAACGGACCATATCTGCAAGTTCATCCAGAGTGTCGACCACCGTGCTCGCGATACCGTCCGCGCCCAAGAGGTCGCTCGCGACAGCAGCATCTCGCCCGCGCGGAGCGAGAATGGCAACTCGCCGGTCGTCACGACCATCGTCCTTTTCCAACGGCCCCGTGAATTCAGTCTTCTGGTTCAAGATTTGTTATCTCTTTCGTCCCGCTGAGCGGACATCAGGGCTTGGCGGTCCGGGATGAATGTCGGCGATCCCGACAATATTCCCGTGAAGTTCCGGATGGGATCGCCGACAGCGACTCCTCGTCCGTCTATGTGAAGTTCTCGGATGGAGCGTTCATGATCGGAAGTCCGTGTCTTCACGACCGATATCGACTTACGGACGAGCCCCTCCGCTTCAAAGAACCGCAGCATCAGCACCGTATCGGCCAGATAGCTGATGTCGATGTCGGACCGCAGAACTCCGGTGACCCCGTGCTGACCGAGGATCATCAGCGAAACGACACCCTGCTGAGCGAGATAGCTGAGCAGTTCGTGCATCTGCAGGACGAGGAAGTTGTCGCTCGGCATCGCGTGCAGGTAAGCGTTCAGGCTGTCCAGAACGACGACACCGACATCGTCCTCTTCGACCGCGATCCGCACGGCATTGGCAAACTCTCCCGGTGAAAGCTCGGCTGGATCAATCTGGCGGATGGTCAGGCGGCCCTCGTCCATGAAGGGTTGCAGATCCATCCCCAAGGCTTTCGAGCGGATCATCAGTGTCGACAGGCGCTCGTCAAAAAGGAAATAGGCCGCCTTCTGACCCCGCTGCAAAGCCGCAATCATGCAGCGCACCGCGGTCGTGGTCTTGCCGACACCGGCTGGCCCTGCAAGCAGCGCATTGGTTCCGGGAAAGAGGCCGTCGCCAAGAAGCGCGTCCAGCCCTTCCAGCCCCGTCGTGACCGGATCACTGAGAAACGTGCGATGATGGTCCGCGGCGATCAATCTCGGATAGAGGCAGACGCCGCCCCGTTCGATCGTGAAGTCGTGATACCCTCCCCGATATTTCAGGCCACGCATCTTGATAATTCGCAGCCGGCGGCGTTCGGAGCCAAAATCGTTCGCCAGCTGCTCAAGCGAGATGACACCATGTGCAATGGAATGGAGCTGCATGTCACTGGGTTCGGCCGTGCGATCATCCAGCATCAGCACCGTACATTTTCTGCGGGCAAAGAAATGCTTCAGCGCGAGGATCTGTCGGCGATAGCGCAGGGAATTCTGCGCCAGAAGCCGTAGTTCGGACAGGCTGTCGACGACGACGCGGGCAGGATTGATGCTTTCCACCAATTGAATGACGCCGCGCACGGTTTCGCCCAGCTCGACTTCGCTGGGGTGAAGAAGACTTTGTTCATGGTCAGATCCGAACTCGGCTTCCCCGACCAGTTCGAACAGGTCGATACCCTCAAGGCTCCAATCGTGCGACTGCGCCACGGCCCGCAGCTCGTTCTCCGTTTCGGACAAGGTGATGTAGAGACCCGTTGCCCCCGCATCTCGTCCTTCCATCAGGAATTTCAGCGCCAGCGTTGTCTTTCCCGCACCAGGAGTGCCCTCGACGAGATATAGCCGCTCCGGCGTCAGGCCTCCGTTCAGAATTTCGTCCAGTCCCGGGGTTCCAGTTGGCAAGCGCCCGGAAGGCGAAGTCGTGGTCGTGTCCGGCATGGGGAGGTGTCCTGAAAAGATTTTTTCTGTCGTAGCACAACTTTTTTGGCAGTGTCCGCAAATCTTGTGCGTGTTTCGTTCCGGGTCGACAAGACTTGCGACTTCATGCTTCCGGATATCAACCTTCTGCCACGCAAGCCGCGGATAGCGAACCAGACGAAGCCACCGACAATTCCGACAAATATCTTGCCCGTGCAAGGTTCAGATCAGATTTCCGTTGCGGTACATGCGTTTTCTCACACGCGCATCCACCAGCAGCAGGACAGGATGCTGCAGGTGCGAAAGCGTCTCTCCCTCGCCTTCAACGCCCCTTGCGAAGATCGTCGAAAGCCCGCAGGGTGCCGATCAGCGCGGCCATCTGATCGACCGGGATCATGTTGGGCCCGTCGCTCGGCGCGTTGTCCGGGTCCTCATGCGTCTCGATGAAAAGTGCGCTGATGCCCACCGCACAGGCGGCGCGGGCGAGGACCGGCGCGAATTCACGCTGTCCGCCGCTGGTCGTACCCTGCCCGCCCGGCTGCTGCACCGAATGCGTCGCGTCGAACACCACCGGATAGCCGGTATCGGCCATGATCGGCAGGCCGCGGAAATCGCTGACAAGGGTGTTGTAACCAAAGGAGGTCCCGCGATCGCAAAGCAGGATGTTCTCGTTGCCGACACTCGCCACCTTGGCCGCCACATTGGCCATGTCCCAGGGGGCGAGGAACTGCCCCTTCTTGATGTTGATGACGCGCCCCGTCTTGCCGACCGCGATCAGCAGATCGGTCTGACGCGACAGAAAGGCGGGGATCTGCAGCACGTCGCAGGCTTCGGCAGCGGGCGCGCAATGGTCCGGCAGATGCACGTCGGTCAGCACCGGGCAGCCGAATTCATCCCGGATGCGTGACAGGATCTCGAGCCCCTTTTCCATCCCGAGACCACGCTCCGAGCCAAGCGAGGAACGGTTGGCCTTGTCATAGCTCGCCTTGAAGATGAAGCGCGTGCCGGTCGCGGCACAGGCCTCGGCGATGCGTTCCGCCATCATCCGGGCATGGTCGAGGCTTTCCAGCTGGCAGGGCCCGGTGATCAGCGCGAAGGGGGCGAAACCGCCGACGGGAATATCGCCGACGGTGACGGTTCTTGTCTCTGTAATATCCAAATCACTGCTCCTTCAGGGCGGCTTCGATACGCGGCACATCTTCGGGGTTGTTGAGTTCCCAGAACACCCGGCCACGGCTCTCGACCTCGACACATGCGACGGGCACGTTGTTTTCCACAAAGCGCAGCTGTTCCAGACCCTCGAGCGTTTCCAGCACGCCCGGCTCCCAACCCATATAGGCCGCAAGTGCGGCGGGGCGGTAGGCATAGACGCCGACATGGTGGAAGACCGGAATGGGATCGGGCAGCGCGCCGGGATTGATATAGGGGATCACTTCCTTGGAGAAGTAGAGCGCATGACGGTTCGCCGCGAAGACCGCCGTCGTGCCGCCGACCCGGCCGGCCCTGCGGTCCTCGACAAAGTGCCCGTAGGTGGTCGCATCACAACGCAACACCGGCGTCGCGACCTCGGCGGTTTCGTCCCGCGCCATCGCGGCGATCAGATCCTCGAGGAACCAGGGCGGCGTCAGCGGCGCATCGCCCTGCAGGTTCACCACCAGATCCGCCTCGATCGCGGCCCTGTTCAGCGCATCGGCACAGCGCTCCGTCCCGTTGCGGCAGTTTTCCGAGGTCATGATGACATCCGCGCCAAAGGCCTTTGCAGCATCCGCGATGCGATCGTCATCGGTGGCGACATGGACCGCATCGACCCCGCGCACCTGGCATGCCGCCTCCCAGCTGAGGCGGATCAGGCTCTTGCGAGTGCCGTCGGGCAGGGTCAGTTCGGCCAGCGGCTTGCCCGGATATCGGGTGCTGGCATAGCGGGCGGGGATCACGATCACGGTCTTCATCATGCCACCCCCGCGCGCAGGCAGTCATGGATGTGCAGCACGCCCACCGGACGGTTGTCGGCATCGACGACGAGCAGCACGGAAATCTTGCGATCGTTCATCACCGCGAGCGCCCGCGCGGCAAGCGTGTCGGGCGTCACCGTCACAGGGTTTTTCGTCGCGACCTCAAAGGCGACATGGTCCATCAGGTGATCCATGTTGCGCCGCAAATCGCCGTCGGTGACGATCCCCATCAAGGCGCCGTCCGCGGCCACCACGGCCGCGATGCCGAACCCTTTGGAAGACATGACCAGCAGCGTTTCGGACATCGGCATGTCCGGTGCGACCAGTGGCAGGGACGGCTCAGGATGCATGAGCTCGCCGACCCGGCTCATCTGCGCGCCGAGCTTGCCGCCCGGATGGAAGTCGCGGAAATGGTCCGCCTCGAACCCGCGGGCCTGCATCAGCGCCACGGCCAGCGCATCGCCGAGAGCGAGCATCATCGTGGTCGAGGTCGTGGGCGCCATGCCGATCGGGCAGGCTTCGGGCATCGGTGGCAGCGTCAGGCGCAGCGTGGCGGCGCGCATCATCGTGCTGGCCTCGCGGCTCGACATGCCGAGAATGGGAATGGCGAAACGCGTGCAATAGGCCAGCACGTCGCCAAGCTCGGATGTTTCGCCCGAATTCGAGAGCAGCAGCACCACGTCACCCGAGGCGATCATCCCGAGGTCGCCATGGCTCGCCTCGGCGGCATGGACGAAATAGCTCGGCGTTCCGGTGCTGGCGAGCGTGGCGCTGATCTTGCGCCCGACATGGCCCGACTTGCCGATGCCGCAGACGATGACCCGACCGGTGGTGGACAGGATCAGATCGATGCAGGCGGCAAAATCCTCAGGCAGCGCCTCGGCCAGCGCAGTCAGCGCGCGGCCTTCGAGGGTCAGCACATCGCGGGCCGTCTCGACCGCGGAGGGCAGGAGTGCAGGATCAGTGTCGGAAGTCGCGGTATCGGGCATGGGCATCCTTCGGGCGCAGGGCCTGAACTTTCGGAAGGGGACAGGCAGCTTGGGCTTCCCTCTATCAAATCCCGGCGGGGGGCGGAATGCCCTCTTTCCCGAGATGTCGGGACTTTGCCGACAGGTCCTGCGCGCAATTGCGGCCTTTACCGATGCCCGTCCCAGCCAGTGACGATCAGAGATGCAGCTTTTGGCATGGATCTTGCCGAGCGGCAGGTTCCGCATTTCTGATGAGCCCTTCGACAGAAAGACGTATTTGACGTGACAGGAGCAGTGAAGGTATTTTCTCGCCATTTAGGTCATTCCGACTGGAAAGCTTTCCAATGGACCTTCACCTCGAACGCATTTTCAAACATTCACAGGCGCTGCCCTCATTTCCGCGGCCTCAGGACCGCGCCCGAAAAACGGGGGCAGGCGCATGAATCGTATCGTGAAAGGCCTCCTGATCGGCGTGCCCGCGCTGCTGGTCACGGCTGGTGTCTGCGTCGCCGGGCTGGCGCAATGGCGGCTCGGGCATGTCTATGACGAGCCGCTTGTCGAGATCGCAGCCCCCGTTACGGCGGACAAAGCCGAAGAAGGAGCCCGGCTCGCCCGCGTCTTAGGATGCAGCGGATGCCACGGGGAATCGGGCCGCGTCCTGTTCGAGGCACCGAATGTCGGACGGCTCATCGCGCCGAACTTGACCCGTGTCGCGGCAAATTACAGTGACGCCGAACTTGCCCGCCTGATCCGCAAGGGCGTGAAGCGTGACGGGACCAGCGTGCTCGTGATGCCGACCGCAGCGCTGACCCACATCGCCGATAACGACCTTGCGGCGGTGATTTCCTGGCTGCGCGCGCAGCCGACCCTGCCGGACGGCGCTGCCGACGGCACCCATTGGGGTGCGCTCGGCATGATCGGGCTGGCGCTGAACAAGCTGCCGCTCGGCGCCGATGCCTTGCATGATCCGGCCCCGCCCGCCGCGCGCATCCGCAACGCAAAGATCGACGAAGGCCGCTATCTGGTCAGCGTCACCTGCCGCGCCTGCCATGCCCTGCACGACACGACAGATGACGGCTTCGGCATGGTCACGCCACCGCTGGCCGACACTGTCCGCTCCTACCAGCCGGACGAATTTCAGACTCTGCTGACCACCGGCAAGGCACCGGGCAACCGCGAGGTCGGGTTCATGTCGGAGATTGCGCGCGCCGATTCATCCGCCATGACCGAAGACGAGCGCGCCTCGGTCTATGCCTACCTGCTGAGCGATCAGGCGGACGCGGACGAATAGAGCGCCTGCGCTGGACGGTTTTGTTTCAACCACCCCAAGGCATCCGAGCAAAAGGCGCGGAAAGCGGGAGTGTCTTCCGACACAATGCCCGCTCGCCTCGGCAAAGCGCTTCCCCGCGCCCGACTGGCAACCCTTGTCGCTACTCTGTATCGCGCGTCAGAACCTGCACGGATTGCCAGCCGATCGGGCGATCCCCCGATACCGTCTCGTCACACCCCACATCCTCGCGCGCCGTGTCGAGCCGCAGGTGCCAGTCGCCTTCGGGCAGCGCGAATGTCGCGTCGTCCCCGGCATTGAGCAGGATCAGCACCGTGGCGCCGCCCTCCATCTCGACCATTTTGGCCATGCAGAACAGGCCTTCGTCATTCCAGTCATCCTCGGACATCTCGCGGCCCTCGGGGTGCAGCCAGCTGGCAGCGTGGACCTGCCCCTCGGCATCGTCGCGCACGAAGCGGGGCGAAATCAGGCCATCGAGCGACCGCCGCAGCCCGACCATCGCCGCCACAGCCTGCACGAGATCCTCGCGGGCATTGTCCCAGTCGAGCCAGGCAATCTCGGTATCCTGGCAATAGGCATTGTTGTTGCCCTGCTGACTCTGCCCGAATTCATCGCCCGCCAGCAGCATCGGCACGCCCTGCGCCATCAGCAGTGTCGCCAGCATGGATTTCGCGCGCCGCATC
This sequence comes from Rhodobacterales bacterium, assembly GCA_038260405.1. Taxonomy (GTDB): domain Bacteria; phylum Pseudomonadota; class Alphaproteobacteria; order Rhodobacterales; family Rhodobacteraceae; genus Puniceibacterium. The sequence goes on from JBBSNW010000061.1 coordinate 14,231, forward strand.
CGGGCCGTCAGGATCGCCGGATCGTCGCTCGGCCCCTCGGCGCCCAGATTGTGCGACAGGTTGTTGTCATGCCCGTCGGCGCCATCCTCGCCATTCGCCTCGTTGTGCTTGTCGTTGTAGCTGAGCGTGTCCCAGAGGGTGAAACCGTCATGCGCCGACAGGAAGTTGATCGAACTGGTGGCGGGGCGGCGGGAATGGTCGAACTGCACAGGGCTGCCGGCCAGCCTTTGCGCCACGCGCCCAAGCTTGCCGGCATCGCGCCGCCAGAAGGAGCGCAGATCGTCGCGCGCCTTGTCGTTCCATTCGCGGAACGGCCAGGGGAAACCGCCGACCTGATAGCCGCCATCGCCGATATCCCAGGGCTCGGCGATCAGCTTCACGCCCGACAGGACCGGATCCTGCCGGATCGCGGCAAAGAATGTCCCCTCGCGCTCGAAACCGGACGATTCCCGGCCCAGAGTCGAGGCAAGGTCGAAGCGGAACCCGTCGACATGCATCTCGGTCACCCAGTAGCGCAGCGAATCCAGCACCATGCGCAGCACCATAGGATGCGCCACGTTCACAGTGTTGCCGCAGCCGGTGGTGTCGAAGCAGTGGCGCGGATCATCGGCCAGCAGGTAGTAGCTCGCATTGTCGATGCCGCGGAACGACAGGGTCGGCCCCAGCTCGCTGCCCTCGCAGGTATGGTTGTAGACGACGTCGAGGATCACCTCGATCCCGGCGGCATGGAACCGGTCGATGGCCTGCTTGACCTCCGCCACCTCGCCGGTCTTGAGATAAGGCGCGTGCGGCGCAAAGAAGGAGAGGGTGTTGTAACCCCAGTAGTTGTTGAGCCCCTTTTCGATCAGGTGCCGGTCATTGGCAAAGGCATGGATCGGCAGCAATTCGATGGCGCTCACGCCGATGCGCTGCAGATGTTCGATCACCGCATCCGAGGCGAGGCCCGCAAAGGTGCCCCGATCTGCCTGTGCGACGCCGGGATGGCGCATGGTCAGGCCCTTCACATGCGCCTCGCTGATCACCGTGTCGTTCCAGCGGTGACGCAGCTGATCCGCCGCTTCCCATTCAAAGGCCGTATCCACCACCACACCCTTGGGCATGAACGGGGCAGAGTTGCGCTCGTCGAGGGTCAGATCATCCTCGCCCACGGTATAGCCGAACAGCGCGTCGTCCCATTCGATGCCGCCGCGCAGCTGGCGGGCATAGGGGTCGAGCAACAGCTTTGCAGGGTTGAAGCGGTGGCCCTCTTCCGGCGCATACGCTCCGTGCACGCGGTAGCCATAGACCTGCCCCGGCCCGACACCGGGCAGGAAGCCGTACCAGATGCCGCCCTCCGCTTCGGGCAGCGGGCGACGGGCGATCTCGGTCTTGCCCTCGACATCGAACAGGCACAGATCGACCTGGGTGGCGTGATCCGAGAACAGGGCAAAGTTCGTCCCTCCGTCCCGCACGACCGCGCCAAGGGTGTCGGGCCGCGCCAGCGACAAATCGAACGCGGCTTCGATAGCGGAAACATGGGTCATGATGGACAGGAATCCCTGATATGGAACGTTGCGGAAATCCGCGGGCTAGGCCCGCAGAAGGTTGATGCGTGACTCGTATTCGGCGTGGCGTGCCAGCATCCTGGGGGTGATCAGAACGGTGCCCGAGGGCGTCACGCGGAAATGCTGCTCGTCGTGATAGCGGTTGAAACCCGCGACCAGATCGCGCGGTACATGCGCGCCCGGGGCGACGATGGTGTTCTGCAGCCGCGCCCCGCGCGAAACCTCGGCGCCGGGAAGCACGACGGTGCCGCCGGGCAGCACCCGGGTGAACTTGCCGCGCGCCGCCATGTCCGGATAGGCCGGGCAGGCACAGCGGACAGAGCCTGTCGCGATCGCAATGCAGGTTTCGCGCAGTGCATCCAGCGTGCCCACATCGCGCCAGAAGAAATTCGCCTCGTGCTCGGCGACGTCATAGGCCTGCACCGCGCCGTGCAGCACGGCATCGGGCAGGATGTCATGGCCGAAATCATGCGAGGAGAGCGGCACCTCGTGATCCGCCACCAGCGCATTGCGCAGCCAGGCGGCATCGAAGACGTAGATGCCCATGCTGACCAGCGCCCGCGACGGATCGCGCGCCATCGGCTTGGGGTCCTGCGGCTTTTCGTCGAACTCGCGCACGCGCCCGGTGCCATCGACGCTGATCACGCCAAAGGCACGCGCCTGTGCGAGCGGCACGCGGTCCACCGCCACGGTGACCGGCATGCCGGAGGCCCGATGCGCCGCGATCATCGCGCTGTAATCCATCCGGTAGACGTGATCGGCGGCGACAACCAGCACGTGGTCGGGCCTCGGGGCCATGATCTCGGACAGGTTGCGGGTGACCGCATCGGCGGTGCCGGCATAACCTTCGGGCTGGCCAGTCACGGTTTCGCCGTCCCGGATATGCATCGTGCCGGGGGCAAAGGCGTCGCGCCAGGTTGTGTTGAGGTGATCGACCAGCGCGGCGGGGCGGTATTGCGTCGCGACCAGAAGGCGCGCCGGGGCGCAGTCTGCAAGGTTCGCCATCGTCCAGTCGACGATGCGCCCTCCACCCGCAAAAGGCACGGCGGGTTTGCACATGTCGTCGGTCAGTTCGAAGAGACGGGAACCCTGTCCTCCGGCCAGCATGACGGCAACGATATTATGAGCGATCTCAGACATTTGCGCCTCCTCCGGGCTTGCCTTCCTCTATAATTCCCGACGAAGGTTTCGGTTCCGGCGAAAATGCAGGTCCCTCACCTTTCCGGCGGAACCCGGCCTGCGCCCCGCCTCAGGCCGCGCCGATTGCCGTTTCTGCAGGCAGAACCGAAAGGCTGAGCGGGCTTTGAGCGGATTCGTCCTGCTGCGGCCAGTGCGTGCCTTTCGCAGCGCTCCCGCCCTGCGCAAGGGTCAGAACCACCTCCCCCTGCGGACCGGATCGTCGGATCACCAGACCTTCGGCGCCCTGCTCCGCGGCAAACGCGCCATCGGCGAACAGCCCGGCGTGATCGCGGCGCAGGCTCAGCAGGAGCCGCAGCAACCGCGCCTTTTGCCCTGCCAGACCGGGCGCGTCGGGCGCGGCGCGCAGGGCCTTGAGATCGACGGGACGGCGGTTATCCGGATCGGTCAGCGCAAAATGCGTAGCCTCGCAACCGCGATAGATGTCGGGACTGCCGGGCAGCAGCATCTTCAGCGCAAGCTGGCAGAGCGAGAGCTGATCGCCGCGCTCCACGATGCGGCTCAGGGCGGCAGGTTCCTCATGCCGCCAGTTGTTGATAAGCGCGTTCAGGCAGACCTGCACCGCTTGTTCGGCCGCCGCGGCGGGATGGGTCCAGTTGGTGATCTCGTCCCCCTCGCGCAGGGCCTTCGTCATGTGATCGGCGAGCCGTTCGTCAAGCTCCGCATCGTCCCGGTCCCAGACCGCGAGGGTCGACTGCACCAGATACCAAAGCACGTTCGCGGGCACCTCTTCGGCCTGCGGCAGGCTCCGCGCTTTCTCGATCAGCGACAGCGCATCATCGGGCAGATGGGTCCAGGCGACCAGCCGCATGCGCGCATCCTCGCTGCGCTTCGTGTCGTGCGACGATGTCAGGATCATCCCCGTCCCGGGCTGCGCCTGCGCCCAGTCATCAAGATCGGCAGCCTCGGCGGCGGGACGATCGGGATTGGCGCCGACCTCGCAGGCGGCAAGGTAGGGAGTCCAGCGAAAGCCTGCCGTATCCTCGTGCGACTTTGCCAGCAGCGCGCCGGTCACCTGCTCGAAGCGGATGCTGAGTGCCGTCTCGTCGACGTTCTGCGGATCGGTGATCATCTCCGCGATCAGGTCCACGACCTCGCCAGACCGCAGGGTCTCGCCCGCTTCCTGCGCAACCTTCCCCATCAGCGCGCGGTCTTCGGGCGACGCGGTGCCACCGGCGATATAGGTCCGGTAGCGCGGAAAGGCACCCAGCAGGGCAAAGACCGCCTCGCGCAGCGCCTCGTCGCCGGGGTCCACATCAGCCCGGGGCGCAAAGGCCAGGCGGGCCAGCCCGATCAGCTGGTAGAGCTCTGCCGCAAGATCGCGGCGGATGACATCGCCCTTGGCGGTCTCCATAGTCTCGTGAAACGACTCGGCACCACCGGTCTGGTCGACCCATGCGGCGTGCAGCCGCTCTGCGCCGTCGCGATCGGCCAGAACGCGCGCGATGATCGCCGCCGCCTCGTAACCCGTCGTGCCCTCGACCGGCCAGTCGGGCAGCCTTTCGTCGCCGGTCAGGATCTTTTCCACCCAGACCGGCGTATCTCCCACCGCCGCACGCAATCTTCCGAGATAGCCGGCAGGGTCGGCGAGCCCGTCGATATGGTCGATCCGGATGCCCTGCACATGGCCCTCGGCCAGAAGCTCGAGCAGCAGCGCGTGCATGTCATGAAACACGCGCTCCTGCTCGACCCGCATCCCGATCAGGCCCGTCACGTTGAAGAAACGCCTGTGCGTGACCCCGTCGCGTTCCCGCGCCCAGTGCACCGCACGCCAGACCTGCGCCTCGTGCAGCTCCTGCGGATCCTCCATCTCCACCCCGGGGCGCAGCGGGATCGCAAGCTCGCCAAGGCGGAGCGTGTCGCCGGAGCGAACGACCTTGCCCTGCTCCGCCAGCGCCTCGAACGGCTCTTCGAGCCAGGGCAGCACCAGCGGTCCGGCCTCCCAGTCGATGTCGAAATGCGGGGCATAACGGCTGTCCTGCCCATGGCGCAGCACATCGACCAGCCAGGGATTGTCGAGGCTGAAGGCCGTGTGGTTGGGAACGATGTCGAGAATCAGCCCGATCCCGGCAGCCTGCGCCGCATCGGACAGCCTCTCGAACCCCTCGCGTCCGCCAAGCGCGGGGTCGATCTCGGACGGGTCGGTCACGTCATAACCATGGGTCGAACCGGGCGCAGCCGTGAAGACCGGCGAGAGGTAGAGATGCGAAATCCCCATCTCGGCCAGATGGTCGAGGTAAGCGATGGCGGCGTCGAAATCGACGCCTTCGCGAAGCTGCAAGCGGTAGGTGGCGGTCGGCAGGATCATCTCGGGGTCACTTTCACGGCGAAATGGCAGGCATCGCTCACCTGGCCAAGGACAAGATCGGGGGCGTCGAGGGAGACGGGATCATCGGGGACGGCACCGAGATGCGCGACCATCTCGAGCCTGCCCGCCTCGAACGGCCAGACGCCGTAAAGCGACACGCGGCCCGTCGCGCGCACCTGCGGCGTGTCGGACTGGCCGGAAACGAGCAGCGGCACCAGCGATGCCGCCCGCCATGTCAGGCACTGCCGGGTGAGCGCGCGCCAGTCCTCGGCATCCGGTGCCGGTGTGGCATAGGGGCGCGATGCGGCAAAGGTCTCGGGCGCCAGCGGGTCGGGCACGTCGCCGCCGAACTGGGAAAAGCCCGCAAACTCCGCGGCCCGCCCCTTGCGCACGGCCTCTCCCAGCTCACCGTCGAAATCCGCGAAGAACAGGAACGGCGCGCGGGCGCCTTCCTCTTCTCCCACGAACAGCATTGGCACGGCGGGCGCACACAGAAGCATCGCATGGGCGATGCGCACTGCTTCGGGATCGGCGAGCTGGATCAGCCGTTCGCCCTGCGCGCGGTTGCCCACCTGGTCATGCGTCTGGTTGGAATTCACGAAGGCCTGCGGCGGCAGATGGGCCGTGGGCTCCCCGCGCGGCGTGTCGCGGGCGGCGCGCGGCTGGCCCTGCTCCACATGCCCTTCGGCGAGCGCGCGCAAAAGATCGGACAGCGGATCGACGGCGAAGCTCGCATAATAGCTCTCATCCTCGCCGGTCAGCAAGCAATGCACAGAGTGGTGATAATCGTCGTTCCAGCAGGCCGTGATGGAGCCGCGGTCGCGCATGTGCGGCAGGTTGCGGTCATCCTCGGCAATGAGGTGCACGGGGCGGTCCGGCACGGCGGCGCGCACGGCACCAGCGAGCTGGTCCAGCATGTGCGGGTCGGAGACGTCGCGGATCTCGTGCACCGCGTCCAGCCGCAGCCCGTCGAATCCGAAATCACGCACCCACATCACCGCATTGTCGATGAAGAACCGCCGCACCGGCGCGCGGGTATAATCGATGCCAGGACCCCAGGGCGTGGTCCGGTCGGGATCGAAGAATTCGGGCGCGATCGCGTCGAGGCTGCCGCCGACCGGGCCGAAATGGTTGTAGACCACGTCGAGGATCGCGAGCATCCCGGCCTCGTGGATCGCATCGACCAGATCCGCGAGATCCTGCGGACTGCCATAGGCGGGATGCACCGCATAGGGGAACACCCCGTCATAGCCCCAGCCCCGCTGCCCGGGAAAGGCCGCGACCGGCATGATCTCGATCGCCGTGATCCCAAGCCCGGCCAGCGCGGCCATCCGTTTGGCGGCCGCGGCAAAGGTGCCTTCGGCGGTGAAGGTGCCGATATGGATTTCAAGCAGGACGGTCGCGGCCCAGTCGGGCTGCGGCGCTGGGATGCGGCGATGAACCGGCAGGCAGAGCAGCGCGCTGCGGGTCGCATCATCTGCAAGCGCACGCGCGGCAGGGTCGGTCTGCGACTGGCCATCGACGATCAGCGTATAGGGATCGCCCGGATCGCCCGTGAAAGTGCCTGCGAACAGGCCGCCGTCGCGCAGCGGAACCGGCGTTTCCTGCCCCCTCACCTCCACGCTCACGGTCTTGGCGCCCGGTACCCAGAGCGACATGGCCCAGGTCGTGCCCCCCAGAAAGGTGGTGCCCCATGCACCGGCCTGAATTGCGTGCTCTTGCGTCATGGTCCCTCGCGCGGCGACATTGCCCGGGAATCAAGTCCCGGCAAGTTGCATTGGTTCCCTCGCGAAGAGGAATGAGACCGGTCTTAGTACGCTTCCGCGGCCTGTCGTCGGGTCAGTCTCCTGCGATACCCGTTGGACACTCTCGGGAAAGACGCTGGTGTTCTGAACGCACATTTGCAGGGTTGTGGCGATGAATTGGCCTTTACCCTAAGCGGCGCTCACGCAAGGATCGCGCCAGTCCCGGACAAGGAAAGACAGACCCATGCGCGATCATCACCTCGCCGCCACGCCCGAAACCGTCCACTGGGGGCGCTTCTGGTCCGAATTGCCGCCGGTTCTGACCATCGCCCCGGGCGACAGCGTGACGATCCAGACCTTTTCGGGCCGCGAAGAGGTTCTGCCCGCCGAAGGTTCGGGAATGACGGTCGCGCCGGAACTGCGCCGCATCCTCGCCGCCAATCTGCCCGGACAGGCGCATCTGCTGACCGGGCCGGTGGCGATCGACGGCGCAATGCCCGGCGACGTGCTGAAGATCGGCATCGAGCGGATCGAGCTCGGCGCCGACTGGGGCTTCAACGCTGTGCGTCCCGCGTCGGGCACCTTGCCGGGTGAATTTCCGGTATCGACCCACACCGTCACGCAGATTCCCATCGACCGCCCCAACAAGACCTGCCGCCTGCCCTGGGGTGCGACCCTGCCGCTCGCGCCGTTCTTCGGCGTGATGGGCCTCGCTCCGGCACCCGAATGGGGCGAGCTCACCTCGATCCAGCCGCGCCAGCATGGCGGGAACATGGATCTGAAACTGCTCACCGAAGGTGCCACGCTCTATCTGCCCGTCCAGACCGAGGGCGGGCTGTTCTCCTGCGGTGACGGGCATGGCTGTCAGGGCGATGGCGAGGTCTGCATCACCGCGCTCGAAACCGCTCTGACCGGGACTTTCCGCTTCGATCTGCTCAAGGCCGGAACGACAGGCATCGACATGCCCCGGGCCGAGACCGCGGACGAGCTGATCTCGATGGGCTTTCATGCGAGCCTCGATACCGCGCTGCAGATCGCCCTGCGCCAGATGATCGCGATGATCCGCGAACGTACCGGGATCAGCGCGACCGAGGCCTATCAGTTCTGCTCGCTCGCCGCCGATTTCGCGGTGACCCAGTCGGTCAATCAGGAAAAGGGCGTGCATGGCCGCCTGCGCAAGGCGCTGCTCGAGACCGGTTGACGCGCTCTCGGCGGGACTGTCGGGTCCAGGGACATACCGGCATTTGACTATCACGCCGCGCAACACTAGCCTTCTCATCACCAGGGGCGCCGCAAGGCTGAGATGAACCCTTTGAACCTGAACCAGATAATGCTGGCGGAGGGAGGTCGAAGCCGCCATGCATGTGGTGCGCTCTCCTTTTCGCCGAAAAGGAGTGATGATGATCCCCAACGTTCTCGCCATCGCCGGTTCCGACCCATCGGGCGGCGCCGGAATCCAGGCCGACCTCAAGGCGATATCGGCGAATGGCGCCTATGCGATGGCGGCGCTCACCGCGCTCACGGCACAGAACACGCAAGGTGTAAGCGGGGTGTTTCTGGTCCCGTCCGCCTTCGTGACGCAGCAGATCCATGCCATTTTCGACGACATCCGCGTCGATGCGGTCAAGATCGGCATGATCGCCAATGCCGAAATCGCCGAAGCCGTCGCCGAGGCTCTTGAGGGTCACCGCGACCTCGTCATCATCCTCGACCCGGTGATGATCGCGAAGGGCGGCGCGTCCTTGCTGCCCGAAGACGCGATCGCCACCCTGCGCGACCGCCTGCTGCCCCGTGCGACCTTGCTCACTCCGAACCTGCCCGAGGCGGCGCATCTGCTGGGGACCACGCCCGCGACCACCCGGGCCGAGATGGCGGAACAGGGCCGCGCGCTCTGCGCCCTGGGGCTGGATGCGGTGCTGATGAAGGGCGGGCATCTTGGCGGCGATGACTGCCCGGATTGCCTGCTGAACGCCGATGGCCCGCACTGGTTCGAAGGGCGGCGGATCGAGACGAAGAACACCCATGGCACGGGCTGCACGCTGTCCTCGGCGCTCGCGGCGCAGCTCGCGAAAGGCCTGTCCCTGACCGAAGCGGTAGCGGCGGCCAAGAGCTATGTCGCACGGGCCATCGCGGGCTCCGACACGCTCTCCGTCGGCTCGGGCCACGGGCCGACCCATCATTTCGCGGGGTTCGTCCCGGCATGACCCAGCACAAGCAAATTCAGACGACCCTGTCCCGCTATGGCCACTCCTTCACCCTCTGGCGCGATGCCTGCTCCGGACATTGGGAGAATTACACCCATCACCCCTTTGTCGAAGGTCTGCGCAACGGCTCCCTGCCCCGCTCGGCGTTTCAGCATTACCTCGTGCAGGACTACGTCTTTCTCGTGCATTTCGCCCGCGCCTGGTCCCTTGGCGTGACCAAGGCCGAGACGCTGGACGAGATGAAATTCTGCGCGCGCACCGTGGATGCGCTCGTCAATCACGAGATGGCGCTGCACGTCACGACCTGCGCCGCCGAAGGCATCGACGAGGAGACGCTGTTCGCCGCCACCGAAAAGTTCGAGACCCTCGCCTATACGCGCTACGTGATGGATGCGGGGCTTCAGGGCGATTTCCTCGATCTGATGGCCGCACTTGCACCCTGCTGCTTTGGCTATGGCGAAATAGGGCTGCGCCTTGCCGCAAGCGCCGAACCGGACACGCCCTACCGCGACTGGATCGAGACCTATGCAGATGCGAGCTATCAGGACACGATGACGGCTGTCGGCCGGATGACGGATGCGGCTGTTCGACGCCGCCTCGGGCCCGACCCGGCGCAGGCCGCGCGCTGGCCCCGCCTGCAGGAGCGCTTCGCCACCGCTACCCGGCTCGAGACGGCCTTCTGGGATATGGGACTGCGGGGCGGCTGACCGGGTGCCCGCCGCCCGGCCTCAGTGTTCGGGAAAGAACCCCGCGGCTTCGGACAGGTTCGGCGCGGCGCGCAGCCGGGCAATATCCGGCGACCGGGGTGCGAGGTCGGACAGGCCCGCGATGACGGCCTCAAGCTCGGCGGCGGTGGCAAGCACACCGGCATCGTCGTGCCGCCGCCCGACGATCTGCAGACCGAAGGGCATGCCGTTGGCGTCCCGCCCGCAGGGGATCGTGATCGACGGATGCCCCGGTATGGTCGAGGCATAGGCGAGCCCGAGCCAGTGATAATAGCTTTGGGTCGCCGTTCCGTCGATCTCGGTCGGGTACATCTCGTGCCAGTCACGCGCGGCAACGGTCACGGCCGGAGAGATGACGATGTCGCAGCTCTCGAAGAATGCCTGCCAGCGGCGGTGATAGGCGCCCTGTTTCACCAGCGCGTCCGCAACATCGCCAGCGCTGTAGCGGCGTCCCTCGGCAACGTTGTCGGTGACGTTCGGCCCGACCAGTTCGGGGTTTTCATCGACAAAGCGGGCATGTGTCGCAAGGAACATCACGGCGCGCAGGACCGCAAAGATGCGGTCGCCGTCCGCGCAGTCCGGCGCGCGCTCCTCGAGCGGGCCGAGAAAGGGCTGAAGTGCGGCCAACGTGCTGCGGAACTGCTGCCGCGTGGCGGCCTCGACCGGGGCAAAGCCGAAATCTTCGGTCACACCGATCCGCAGCGCGCCGAGGTCGATCCGCTTGGGGCGGGCAAAGTCCTCCGGGTTCCAGGCCGTGCGCCCGCCGACGACGGTCGTGAAGGGGTCGCGGCGATCCGGCCGGGCCATGACCGACAGCATGAGGCCGCAATCGGCGACGCTGCGCGCCATGGGGCCCGAAGTCGGCTGCGGCAGCAGACCCGTCACCCGCGCGGCCCCCGGCACCACGCCGAAGCTCGGCCGGAACCCCACGACACCGCAATAAGCCGCAGGTGTGCGCAGCGATCCGCCAAGGTCCGAGCCCGAGGCGAGCGGCGCATATCCACAGGCCAAGGCGACGGCGGAGCCGCCCGAGGAACCACCGCAGTTGCGCGCGAGGTCATAGGGGTTCGCGGTCGTGCCATAGACGCGGTTGCGGGTATTGGCCCCCGCACTCCATTCCGGGTTGTTGGTCTTGCCCATCGGCAGCGCCCCGGCGTTGCGCAGACCGGATACCAGCGCGTCGTCGCGTTTGGGTACGTTGTCGCGGAAGATTTCCGAGCCGAAGGTGGTCGGCAGGCCCGCCACATCGTTCATGTCCTTGATGGCGACCGGCAGGCCGTGCAGCGCCCCGAGCGGCTCCCCCGCGGCCTGCAACGCATCCGCTGCCCGTGCGCCCGCCAGCAGACCTTCGAAATCGCGCGCGATCAGCGCATTCACCGCATGATCGACCGCTTCGACCCGGGCGATGCAGGCCTGCGCGAGTTCGGTTGCCGAAAGCTGGCGGCGGGCGATCAGTAGGCGGGCATCCGTCGCGCTCAGATCTGCGGGGTCGGTGGCGGCTGGCATGTCTGTCTTCTCCTGCGGATGCGTCATGCGGGTTCGGCGACGGCGTCGCCCCAGGCTGTCATCACTTCGGTCGCACCAAAGCGCCGCGCGCCCGTGTCGAGCACCCCCGCCGGGCAGGCAAAGGGATAGGGCAGCAGCGACCGGCGCGCCTCTGTCACCGGCGCGACCGCCTCCAGCGACGTGATCGCCTCGGGCGACAGCGCCGCATCGGCGGTGATGCCGGTGCCGCCAGAGACGTCGATCCGCGGCTGATGGAAGGCCGCGTTCAGGTCCATGTCGAAATCCGCAAGGAAAGACGCGATCTGTGCGACCGCGCCGACGATCTTGCGCCCGCCCGAGGCGCCAAGCGCGAAGCGTTTGCCGTTGGCCTGCCCCAGGGCGGGGCAGACATTCATCAGGCAAGGCTTGCCGGGCGTCAGCGAATTGGGCCGCCCCTGCACGGGATCGAACCACATGATCCCGTTATTCATGAGAAAACCGGTCGAGGGCGACACCACCCGCGCGCCGAAGATCGACAGCAGCGTCTGGGTATGCGCGACCATGTTGCCCTCCCGGTCCACGACCGAGAAATGCGTGGTGCAGCCCGGCGCGGCGGGGTTTTCACCGTCATGGCCCATCGCCGCCAGCCGCTCGTCATAGGCCGCGAAGATCGCACGGGCATAGGCCGGATAGGCGGCATCGGGAGAGGACAGATCCTCGCCTGCCAGATGCTGCATCGCGCGGGCAAAGGTCGGCCCGGCGGTCAGCCCCGGCATGACGTGGAACAGCGCGTCGCGATAGGGCACGGCAAGCGGCGCGTGGAACTGCGCGCGGTTGCGGTAGAGATCGTCCGAGGTGAGGTATCCGCCCTTGTCGCGCATGTCCTTTGCCATGGCCGCGCCGAGATCGCCGCCATGCAGGGCCTCAGCGCCTTCGCGCGCGATCAGGTCGAGGCTGTCGGCCATGCGGCTCTGGTCGATCCGGTCCGAAGCCAGCGCAGTCCAAGAGAAGGGACGCGGCCACTGGCCGTCCATCAGGAAAATCGCCGCGGCATCCGGATCGCGTGCCAGATCGCGGGTCGCTGCGGCGATGATGAGCGAGGCATACCAGTCTATGGCCATGCCGCGCCTTGCATGGGTGATGGCCGGAGCCAGCAGGTCAGTCCATGGCAGCCTGCCCCAGCGCTTGTGCGCGGCCTCGTGCCCGTCGACCATGGCGGGAACGGCGACGGCCTTGGCGCCCATCACGTTGCGGTCGTCCACCACTCGCTCCCACGGGAAGAGATCCCCCGCAATACCCTGCCCCGACAGCGGAAAATCCTCGATCCGCAGGTTGGCAGGCGCGCGCATGCCGAAATTGAGCGCATGCGCCTCTCCGGTATCGGCGCGCCAGTGCATGGCGGCGCCACCCCCCGCGGGTCCGGACATCCAGGGTTCCAGAACGCCACAGACAAAGCCGCAGGCAACGGCCGCATCCACGGCGTCACCACCCGCGCGCAGAACTTCGGCCCCCGCATCGGCTGCCTGACGGTGCTGGGAGGCGACGACACCGCGATCGGTCTCGACCACGTGTTTGCGGATCTCCATCGAGCGGGACAGAGCCTCGGACATCAGGCGCCCAACCGGCAATAGAGGGCGGCCGCGAGTTTCGCGCGTTCGACGAGGCTGTCGACGAAGATATGTTCGTTGAGCGTGTGCAGATCCTTGCCGCGCACCCCGATGGAATCGAGTGTCGGCAGGCCAAGAAATCCGGTGAAGTTGCCATCCGAACCGCCGCCCGCCGAAGCGCCGGACATCTCGAAGCCGATCTCGCCTGCAATACCCTGCGCGAGCGCGAGCATCGCCATGGTGCCGGGCTGGTCCGGCTCCCAGACGGGGCGGGTCACACCACGGCGGACCTCCATCACCACGTCGCCCGTGTCGGAATTGAGTGCCATCATCCTGGCAACGCCTTCATCCAGCTGTGCCTGCGTCTTGGCCATCGACAGCACCTCGGCATCGCAGACCGAGGAGACGCAGTTGACCCATTGCCCCGCATTGAACACCCCGAGCGAAAAGGTGCAGTCGGCAGTCGTCATGCCCTCGATCACCGCCACGGATTTCGCCATCTCGGCGATCGCGGAGCGTCCGTCTGACAGCGCCCAGCCCGCATGGCTCGGCTTGCCGCGGGTCTGAAGGTTGAAGCGCGCGATGGCGTAACGACCGATCACCGCACCCCCGTCCGGGCGCGCCGGTTCGGGAACAAGTATATACTTATGCCGCTTCGCCTCGGCCTCGATCAGGGCGCGGGTGGAGGGCGTGCCGATCTCCTCGTCCGGGGTGAAGAGGACGGTGACAGGCAGCGGGGTCTCCACACCCGCCGCCAGCAATTTGCGCAAGGCATCGAGATAGACGTAGTTGCCGCCCTTCATGTCCATGAGACCGGGCCCGTAGCAGATGTTGCCGTCCCGCCGGAACGGCAGCTTTGCCAGCGTGCCGACCGGATGCACCGTGTCGAGATGCCCCAGAAGCAGGATGCCGCCCTGC
>JBBSNW010000062.1:0-27797 GCA_038260405.1 Rhodobacterales bacterium
GACAGCTTGCCGTATCCAACTGATCCAGCTGCCACCCTATTGCCCTCATCTCAATCCGATTGAGCGGCTTTGGGCTGTCTTGCATCAATACGTTACCCACAACCGCTACTACCCAAGTCAGAAGCAGTTCGCCGACGCCATCCTTGCATTCATGCGTGAAACCATCCCGCAGGAATGGACGAAATTCCGCGACAAGGTCTCAGACAACTTCCGAGTCATAACCCACGAGAACTTTCGGGTTTTGAAGTAGGAGCGGTATAACAAGCTTTTCAAGCCACTTTTCTATGTAAAGATAAGCGAGAGCAAGTTGAATTATGGCCACGGGTAATCCTGCCAGAAAACCTATAATCAAGCTATCGGCCAAATCCGCCCCCAATATTTCGCAATCACAGTGTTTGCAGTCTGTAGCATCCGGTAATCGCCACCACGCTCTCTTCCGGCGCCAGCGCAGGTCTTTCGTGCCAGACCCTAGAGCCGCGGCCGAGAACGATCGAGCCGGCTACGGTGGGAATCGTCAGTCGCGGGCTGGTGTTTCTATCAGGCTCCTCGCCGTAGATGTGGAGGACGAGCCCCGTCTCCCGACTTTTCGGGTTGGGTCCTTCCGCCTCTAGATAAACAAGGATCGTGACCGCGCAGCGGTCACGTGGCGTGTCGAGATGCGCGCCCAAGTGAGAGCGTGCGTCGTAGCGCGTCAGGCAGCTGATCTCTTCCGACAGGGAATAGCAGCCACCAAAGTGGCGGGCGAGCAGGCCGATGAGAGCTGGGTTCCGTAGAAAACTGAGCGCATGCGGACCCAAGGACGTCAGATGTGCACGGTATCGCAACTTGCCCGAGGTATCTTCGGCGAGCATGGCATCGGCAAGCCGTGCCCGCGCCTCATCCCGCATCGCCAATAGGGCCGACGTGGCGATGGCTGCAGGAAAGGCCGCAAAGCCGTAGCGGGCGATGCTCAGGGCTGCGGCCTTGTGGTCGACCGGTGCGAGCACCGCCTCTCTCACGCCGGCACCCCGTGGCACGTCGTATTTGCGCTATGCGCCTCCAATTCGTCAAGCAGCGCGTCGGTCAGTGCCTTGACGTGGATCGCGCATTCCGGCGTCTCGGATCCGTCGAAATCACCGTGGTGCGCGAGCTTCGTCAGCTCGAACCCGCCGGGGCAGACTCCGAAGTAGGGGCAGGCCGCGGCGCAGGCTGCGCGACTCCGCTCGAAGTCGCGCGCTATGGAAGTTAGCTTTGGCGAGCCAACGATCTCTTGAAGAGAGGTATCGCGGATATTGCCGAGCGCCATTCCGCCCGTGTAGCGCTCAGGGAACGCATCCGGCGCAAGGCCGGCATAAAAGCTCGTTACGAAACCGTTCGCGTCGATGTTGAGCGATTGCAGCGGTGCGGTGGCCTGAGCTTCGGGCTCGTCGACGACGCGGTCGCCGGCAGCAAGAATGCGGCGTAGTCCATGCGTCAGATTGTCGATCCCGAAGGCATCGTCGGGCCCTGCGTGCGACGTCGCCAAATAGATTAGCCGTCTGTAAAAGCTGCGGTACCGCTCACGGTCGGACGCATCGTAATTCAGCGCTGGGTCCGCAGCGGTGCGGCCATCGGCCAGTGCGTTGAAGTGGAAGCCTCGGATCTCGGTGCGGCGTTTCCAAAAAAACTCGAAGAATGAGTCCGGATCGTCTAGCGTCAGGTCCGTGACGACGGCAATGACTTTCGGAGCTATCCCGTGCGCCGCCAAAAGGTCGAACGCACGGACGACTGCGGCGTGGCTCTCCCGTCCGCCCCAATTCTTTCGGAAAGCGTCGTGCATCCCGACCGGGCCGTCGCAACTCATCCCGAGGTCCAGATGAGTTGCGTGCCGCACAAAGAAGGCGCACCATGCCTCATCAATCAGTACGCCGTTCGTCTGAATGTCGAAGCGCACGTCGACGTCATCGCGCCCACAAGCCGTGCGTATTGCCAAGATGCGGTCGATCGCGTCGTCGTAGTAAACAATCGGGAGCGTCAGCGGCTCGCCGGAGTGCCAGATAACCGTCAATGTATCGCTGAGGAACGGGCTTTCGAAAATCTCGCGAAAGCTCCGCTCGATCAGCTCCGGCACCATGAAGATCCGCGTCTGGCGGCTCTCGCGGCTCAGGTCGCAATAGGTGCAGTTTAAGTTGCAGAAGGGGGTGCCCTGAAGCACCACCAAGTCAATCCGATACTCGGAGGGCATGGCGTCTCCGGTCTTGTTGTGAAGCCCGCGGCACGGCCTAACCTGTGCCTTGGTCAAGAAGCTCGGAGAGGCGCGCTGAAATCTGTTCACGCCTCCCTCTTATAGACTTGCGCCTAGCGGCGCATCGCCGGGCCCCAGCTGTTGGAGAGCGTGCCGTCATCCTTCTCGGAGCATTGCACGATCACGTGATCAGCGAATGCACCTTCCCGACGTGCGGTGGCGGCATCGGCGATGCGATTGGAGACGGTGTCGTTGGATTTCTGCATGTGTTTGAACCTCGCTCTTATAGACTGACAACAGTCACGATGCCACAATCCCTAAAAACAGCAAGCAATGTTTTTAGGTGATCCTGTGAAATGCTTTCTGTTCCTCGGACGGGAGCTGACGGTTTCCAAATTACTTTCCAGGCCTACTGGCCGGGGTGCTTGATCACAGTGGCGATGTCGTAGACTACGTCCGGCGCGTGCCCGACGACGGCATGGTAGACGGGGACCTGACCCAGATAATGGCACGGGCATCGTGCGAGTTTCCGGGCTTATTTCAGCCGCTCGGCGACGGCCCTCGGCTTTTCCCGGCGCAGAGTTGCGCATCGACCCCACGGTGGCACTGAGGGCACGGATTAGAGCTTTCGAGGCGGTTTGGGATCGGAGACCGTGACGACCGAAGACTGGCTCAGGTCTTGCCGACCAAAAGGGCGGACCTGCCAGCAGAATTCTAGATGAAGCCCGTTGGGGTCCGTAACATAGATGGCCTGCGCATAGCCATGGTCGACGAGCGCCGAGACTTGGAAGCCGGCATTCTCCAGTTGGTCCCGGCGTGCCGACATGCCTTCAAGCGACGATTCCTTGAAGGCATAATGGTACATGCCCGGCGGCACACCGAGTCGGCCATTGATCCCGGTATCGAAATCGGCTGGCATCTGCGGAACATTGGTCCCCTGCATGAAGACGATGAAGCCACCCTCTCCCACGTCAAAATAGACGAGACGTACGAGGCCGTCTTCGGCGACGGTCGCGTTTTGCTCGGCAACGATTGCGAAGCCGAGGACGTCACGGTAGAACCATATTGTCTTTTCCATGTTGTGAGTTCCTAGACCCACGTGCGAGTATCCGGCCATCAAATGTTACTCCTTGCTTCCGGTCAGGACGGCGCGAGCTTGATTTTCAGGTGCTCGGCAAGTCGCAGCGTCAGAGCCAACAGCGTGAGCGTCGGGTTCGCCCAACTCACCGTAGGAAAGATGCCGCCGCTCATGATGTAAAGATTGTCGATCCCATGCAGACGAGCGTTTGCGTCGACAACGCCAAGCTCTGGATCTGCGGCCATGCGGGTCGTTCCCAGGTGATGGTTCGAATGCAGGATGGAGGTATCGTCGCGTCGCGGTGATCGCATCTGGCGACGACGGCCGAACCGCGCCGCTTCGAGCGCTGCGCCCAAAACCGCGCCGGTTTCCTCGAAGGTCCGCCAATCCAGATCCGTCAATCGCCAGTCGAGCGCGATGCGCCGCATACCAAGTGCGTCGCGGCAATTGGTCAGAATGACCCTGCTGGCGGGATTTGGCGCTTGTTCGGCAAATAAGCCAAGTCGTGGTGACTCCTCGTCGCTCATTGTGGGTGTCCGGTAGATGTGAGCGCGCGCATTGAGGATACGGCGGTTTTCCTGCTCCTGCGATGAGATACCGAGGTTGAACATGATCTCATCGCCCCGGCAGCTCCGAAGGCGCGTGAGCAAGCCGGCCAAATCCTTCCCCGCGTCGAGGGAAAAGGACGCGACTTGCTGATGGGGGTGCTCCATGAAGAAGCGTCCGACCACATCGTGGTGGTTGCCGAGACCTCCCGCCATCTGGACATCGGAATTGAGCAGAAGACGAGCGGTCTCGATGCCACCACAGGCGAGCACAATCTGCTTGCCTGTGATCGATCCCTGTCGGCCATCGAGTGTGCGGACCACAAGCCCACGTGCCTCGCTTCCCGCCGCATCGACTTCTATTTCGGCAACGGTTGCATTGATAAGAATTGAGACGTTCTCATGCATGACGGGTGCATAGTCCGATTGGTCAATCCTCATGGTCGGCGCACCGAAGCGCCAGAGAGAGGCACGCTCGAGGAGCTCCCGTGGCAAGGCGACGCCTTCTTCGGCGGCCACTTCACGGGCGTCGAACGTGGGGCGGCTAAGGTTCAACCTGAGGGCCGCCCTTTCTACGAAGGGAGCCAGCTCGCCGGCCGGGAAGGGCCAGCCGCTGAACGGCACCCATGAGCGGGTCTCGAAGTCTTGCCAGTCGAAGGGCGCGCAGTAGCCGGCCCAGAGGTGGCTCGAGCCTCCGAACCGGCGCGTCCGTGTGGATGCGAGAGGGTAGGGAAGGCCGATGACGTCGCCCGCGTTGAGCGCCTCGGTGTCGTCGTCTGCGCCGAATCCGCCTGATTCCACGACCAGGATGTTCGCAGCATCGGCCAGTTCTTCGGCCAGCTGCATGCCGACATGCCCCGAGCCAACGATGACTAGGTCGGCCGAGCGATTGAGATTGACGAGGTCTTGGCGGGCGTCGAGAATCATGAACGCGGGACCAGTGGAAAAATTTTCACAGCGTGATCAGGCTCGTCACGCTTGACGCAAGTATCGGAATTTATGCCACCTCGGCACATCAAACAAACAGTAGAGGCATTCAAGTATTCCATAAAGTATCCACACGGGCGTTGTTTCACAACTCTGTTTGCCGAGGATTCACGTTGTGTATCCATGCGGTTACCCGTCTCCACCTCCACCGCCACCACCGAGAGGTGGATCAGGCAAACCCATAGTCGTCGCGGCAGCCATTGGGTCGCAGTATCTCATGCGACCGTCCGGCAGGTAGTATCGCAGTACACGCCTTGTTGGTTCATTCTCGACTAGCTTGTTCGTCTCGACCTTGACCGTCGCATCTTCTGTCGTGACGCCAAGCTTTTTCGCGAACTGAGTTCTGTAGCGCTCTATGCGGGCACGGAGACATCGACGACATTCCATCCGGCCACGCTCGTCAGCCTTCCAACTCAAACGTCTACAGAGATAACAATCCCTCATGCTTCCTTATATACCACTCGGCGAATGGGGGCCATGGGCGGGAAGAGTCCCACACGCAGAATTTCGGCCTCAGCAATCCCAAGGTCGCGCGACCCCCATGGTCGATGCCCGATTGAACCGAACCTTCGCACTTTGCACAATAGAAGCAGACGGCCCTCATGGCAGGTCATTATCTGTAACAGCCATCGACCGCAACAGAGCCGTCAAGATCACTCACCAACCTTCTGTGCTATTAGAATAATATGAGTTTCAGGAAAGTGATAAATTTCTACAAAGTCCTTCAGCCAAATATCGGCAATATAGTTTGGTGTTTCTCTGAAAAAAAATGATATCTCTGCGCGCTTTGAAACCACATTAAAATAATCTTGATAGCTTCTTTCGCCAAAAGATTCCTTTAAATCATGCTGCCACAAATCACCTTCGAAGAAGTATTTTGTCAAAAAATCGTGCGCATCATAAGCGGACAATACAAAGGCTGACTTTTTGTGATCAACTACATTGATTTTACGATGGAAATTTTCCACGAACAGGTCTAGTTTAGACATAATATTTGAGTTACGGCAGTCAATTCGAACATCTCTATCAATAGAAGGCTTTGCTCCGTCTCTCAATAACAGGCGCCCGCCCGGCTTAACAGGGTAATCGCAGTTGGCTTGCAAGCTCTGAGTTAACCCTCTTGCGGCCGGGCGCTTGATGGATTCTGCGTGGGACGATTCACCCTACGGAGTTCGTCGCCACCATGCATATCTTCCTCTCTGCCTTCGAGGACATCCCTGATCCCCGCGCCGAGAACGCGCGACATGACCTCGGTGAACTGCTGGTGATCGCGTTCGTTTCGGTCCTCTGTGGCGCAACGTCCTGTGCCGAAATGTCCGCCTTTGGCCGCGCAAAAGAGAGTATTTTCAGAGACTTCCTGAAGCTCAAGCACGCCATCCCGTCGCACGACACCTTCTCGCTGGTGTTCCGGATGATCGATCCCAAGGCGCTCGATGCCGCCTTCGGGCAGGTGCTGGCCGACGTGTCCGCCCTCCTGCGCGAGGGGGATGTGATTGCCATCGACGGCAAGTCGTTGCGCGGCGCCCGCGACAAGGGCGAGAGTGCGCGAACGCGAATGATGGTATCGGCCTACGCCTCGCGGCTGCGCCTCACGCTCGCCAGTGCCATCGTCGATGGAGGCAAGGAGCTGGATGCCGCTCTCGATGTGCTTGGGCTCATCGCACTCAAAGGAAAGGTCGTGACCGCCGACGCCCTGCATTGCAATCGCCGCACGGTTGCGGGGATCAACGCGCAGGGCGGTGACTGGTGCCTGGCGCTGAAGGCCAACCAGGACTCGCTGCTGTCGGACGCTCGGGCCTGCTTCGGCAAGGCGCAGAAAGAGCACCCGGTGGCCCATGTCGAAGAGACTGGTCACGGGCGGAAGGAAACCCGCATCGGCATGGTCGTCTCCGCCAAGGGGCTGGCAGAGCACCATGAATTCCCTGGGCTAAAAGCGTTCGGTCGGCTCAAAGCAACCCGAGAGATCGATGGGCGCGTCACCTCCGAAACCCGCTTCTTCGCGCTGTCCTGGGTGCCGACGCCAGAGGTTCTGCTGGAAACTGTCCGCGCCCACTGGGCTATTGAAAATGCTCTGCACTGGCAGCTTGACATCTCGTTCCGCGAAGACGCAGCGCGCAACCGGAAGGATAACGGTCCCGGCAATATCGCCGTCCTACGCCGCCGCGCACTCGACGTCGTTCGCCGCGACACCTCCAAGGGCTCACTCTCGATCAAGCTGAAGCGCGCGGGCTGGGATGACGACTTCCTTCGCAGCGTTCTCAATCGTTTGGCCAAGACGTGAGGCCAACTGCGATTGCCCTGCCGTCATGCCGCGGCTCACATCGAAAAACCCTTAGGAAAGCCGCCATTCGCCGCGGCAGCGATGCGATCGTGCGGCTTCAGTAGGATCTGATATTCATGTGACTCGAAACAGTTTTTTCTCTGCACTGCCGCAAGGCCGTTGCGAGTCCTATTTTCCTCATTTTTTTCGAGCAACCAATTACTGCTATGCAAAATAGATTTTCTTACCGAAGGGACCAGCGAGGCGAATTGTGTTATGCTTCTGTCTAACGGAGGGCGATCAAATGAGCTTTGTTTCAATCACAACTTGGCGAATGATAGGGGAGACGGAGACCCTGCACCATGTCACGGATCTGATGGTGCAAAAATACTTTCCGGGGCTGTTAGCTTTGGGCGCGAAACATTCAATGCTCATGGATGCGGAACTAGACCGTTTTGCCATTGTGACCGTGTACCCAAGCCGCGAAGTGCGCGATGACGCAATCGCCCATATCTCAGCCCTCCGAAGCGAAGGTGCCGAGGAATTCGGAGCGGAGCTGATGGACGCTTACAGCGGCGAGATGTTGGCGTCATCCGAACGGTAGGCAGAAACCGGACACGGGGAAAGGACATTGGGGGACATGGCTTCCTACGTGACTATAACTTGGCGCGAGACAAGGAGTTCGGCAGGGACTGTCAGGATATTGACGGGGTTCGGCTGCCTCCACAGCGAACAGCAATGATCAGTCGAGTTTAATAATCTCGTCTGAAGGGCTTCCGCTTACGGCGCGGTTTTCCGAGATCTTTGCCCGGGGATCGAACACCGCTCAAATAAACGACTGAACAATTGCTCCCAGGCGTCGCACCGGCCCACCCGGCGACGAGAAAAGATCATGGGTCGTTTCAAATCCCTTGGCCAAGCGCAGCGTTTTCTGTCGATCCACGGCCAAACCGCCGCCATCTTCCGTCCGAAGCGCCACCGACTTTCCGCAGCATGCTACCGCCAGGCCCGGGCTGAAGCGTTCAGCCTGTGGAGCGTTTATGCCGAAGAAATGGCCGCATATTGGCCCGCTGGTCTTGGTCTGGCCTCGCGCGAACAACGTTACAAGGCCCTCGTTGCCCCTGTCACGAATGTGGTGTCGACGGATCGTGCCACGAAATAAAAATTCAATTCCTGAAACTCTTGGAAAATGCCGCCGTGCCTACCGTATGTCGGTCGAAATCCATCTGATGTCGCGGCAGGCACCCGACCCGACTTTCGGGATTATAATTGCTCAGGGAGAAAACTATGAATTTTGCAAAACGAACGGCAAAGCGGGGTCTGATGGTCAGCCTGCTGGCTGTGGCCGCAACGGGGGCGCTTGCGTCGTCCCACCGCGAAGCGCCAGGCATCACGAAATCACCGAAGATAGATGCGACCGATTTCTACATGTTCCGCAGCTATGAGCCCGGCCGGGAGGACTATGTGACGTTCATCGCCAACTACCAGCCACTGCAGGCACCCTATGGCGGTCCGAACTATTTTACCATGGACTCGGATGCGATCTACGAGATCCATATCGACAATGATGGTGACGCGGTCGAGGACATCACGTTCCAGTTCGATTTCGAAAACACGCTTGGCATGGAAGGGGCAGGCATTTCCGTGCCGGTCGGAGATGCGCGCGTCGCAATTCCCCTCAAAGCCGTCGCTCCGATTTCGGGTCAGGATGGCAGCGGGCTCAACGAGGTAGAAAACTACAAGCTGAACGTGATCCGCGGCCCGCGCAGGTCAGGTGACTCCAAGGCCGTGACCATGGTCAGCGGCGGCGCGAATTTCGGAAAGCCGGTGGATAATATCGGCAACAAGACCATTCCAGACTACGACGATTATACCGGTCAGTTCATGTATGACGTCACCATCCCGGGCTGCGATGCACCGGGCAGGGTCTTTGTCGGTCAGAGGGCCGAAGCTTTCGCCGTCAACCTCGGCGGAATCTTCGACCTCGTGAACTTCGTGCCGCTTGAAGGTTCGATAGAACAGTCACGAGACAATGACGATCTGGTCGGAAAGTTCAACGTGACCTCGCTCGCCATCGAAGTGCCGACCTCCTGCGTCACTGCCGCCGACAGCCCGGTGATCGGTGCCTGGACGACGTCCAGCCTGCCGCAGGCCCAGATCGAGGATCCGTCCCCGACCTATGAAGGCACCTCCGTCTATGGTGGCGCCTGGGTCCAGCAGTCGCGCCTGTCGAACCCGCTGGTGAACGAAGTCGTCATTGGCCTGCCCGACAAGGACCTGTTCAACGCGGCCCAGCCGACACAGGACGCCGCGCTGGCTCAGTACGTGACCAATCCGACCCTGCCGTTCCTGCTCGACGCGCTGTTCCGCGAACCGCTGGGCGCATCGGGCAACATCGCGCCGGACTTCTTCCCGCGCAATGACCTCGTGGCGGCCTTCCTCACCGGCTTTCCGGGTGTGAACCAGCTTTCGACCGTCACGCCGTCGGAAATGATGCGGCTCAACACGTCGTTCCCGATCACGCCCCGCGATGCTCAGCAGCCTCTCGGCCTCGTGGCCGAAGACCTAGCCGGCTACCCGAACGGTCGCCGTCCCGGGGATGACACCGTGGACATCGCCCTGCGCGTCGTGATGGGTGCGCTGTGCCATCCGGTACCGCTGGGCGCAGAACTGGGTGTCGAGGGTGCGGTCGAGGATACCGAGACCGATCTCGTCAACCTGGGCATCCTGCTCGACATCTGCACGCCCGAAGATGCACCCGTGGGCAATCTGCCCTTCACCGACGGTGCACCGATCAGTGCAGCCGAGCTGAGCAATGCATTCCCATATCTGAATTCGCCGCTTCCCGGCGCAACCAACTGATGGGGAAAACAATGACCTTTCGTATGAGATCAGCGGCACTTGGCCTGACGCTTCTCGCCGTCGCTGCCTGCGACGGTGGAGGCGGCGGCGGCGGCGGAGATGGGGACGGCTCCCAATCTTGCATCGCATCGTTCGGAGCGGACTTCGTCAAGGCGTTCAACCAGAGCCCCAATGACACACCGCTCGACGCGCAAGACGTCAGCCTGACGCTGACACCAAAAGCGACGCCCTGTAATCCATAACCAGTACCAGGGTTAACGAATGTGTGGTCCCCGGTATGTGCCGGGGGCCATCATTTTTTGTCCGGAAGACGATCGTTCCGGACGCTTCAGCCACCGACGGGTGGTGGCGGATCCTGAACCGCCCGCAATTGCCGCCGAGCCACGCCGACCGTCCGGGTTTCAAGATCCGACTGCCTCACGATCCGGCTGTTCATCCGCAGCCGTGCCTCTCCAACCTCGACAAGGATGTCGACATCGAAGACATCCGAGGTGAAGCCGCTGTTTTCCGGACGTGTCGCACCGATCCCGTCCAGCATGTCACGGGTGATCCTTCCCTCGCGTTCTCGCAGGGAGGCAGCCCGCGCCGCGAAGCCCGGATTCCTGAACAGCAGGCGGAGCAGAAGCGGATCGGCGGTGTTGAGGTTTATGGTCCCGCCGTCCGGCAGGGCAGTGACATAAGGCGAAAGCCGTGCCACGACATCGGCGGGCAGCGCTAGGTCGGCCAGATCGCCGAGACCGCTGACCGGCCCGCGCGCCCGGAGATAGGCGCCGACGCGTGGCGCAAGTTCCGGCGGCAGATCGAGCGCGTCGAGCAGCCGGGCCAGAAACGGTTCGGCGGTCAGCGACACGCCTGCCAGCCGGTTGATGTCGAATTTCGCCTGCGCATCCTTCACCCTGACCGAAAAACGGCCGGTGGTGAGTGTTACCTCGCTCTGGTTCACTCCTGCCCAGGGCTCGCTGTAGTGATCCTCCTCGGGGGCGGTGTCCATGTCGCGGCGCAGGGCGTCGATGACCGAAGCTTCGGCACCATAGGCCAGGATTTCGGCCTGGGCGGCATCGGCGCTATGGCGGATGCGGTCGAGCGCGGCACCCTGACTGCCAAGCATCAAGTACACGATGCTCGATGCGAGGGCGAGCACGACCAACACGTTGATCAGGACGACCCCGCTGTCGGCACGTTCGCTCACCGCCGCGCGCTTTCGGGCAGCGCGATCAGGCGGGTCACTGAGACGGGATCGGAGGCCAGCGGCAGGCGCAATGTCAGGGTCAGTTCCGCGGCGATCGGAGCGGCGGGCCCGCTGCCGGGCGGCCAGCTCTCCTGCCAGATGCGCGCGCCGTCCATCAGCCGCCAGTCCGCGGTGGAGACGTCGGTGAGCAGGGTCTGCACCGCCGGGTCGCCGCCATCGTCGCGCAGCCGGCGGGTCAGAGTGCCGTCCTCATCGAGTGCAAAGCGGATCCCGACGGGCCGCTCGGCACCGGAGCGTTCAAAGGTCAGAGTATCGTCCGAAAGGGTCACGGCGGCAGGGGCGAGCTGTGCGAGATCCCGGCGCAGAATGAGCAGGGCGCGGTCGATCTCGGCCAGCCGTTCGAGCCTGCCTTCGGTCCGCTCATTCGTGCGCAGCACCGTGTCGAGAATGCCGAGACCCGCAACCCCGATGACGGCAAAGATCGCCATGGCCACCAGCATTTCGATCAGGGTCAGGCCGGCATCGCGGGGCGCGGCAGGAGAGGTCATACAGAGGTGGCTCCGATCAGGCTGAAATCGCCGTCGCCCACGCTGAGTACCGCCAGTCCGCGCTGGCAGAGGCCCGACCGCAGGAAACGATAGGGGCCGAGCACCCCTGAAAAGCCGTCCTCGCGCTGTATGCCGCGGGCGTTCTGCTCGCCACGCTGGCCAAGGACGCGCAGCAATTCCGTACCGTCATAGGCCAGACCCGCGACGATGCCGCCGGGGCGGCCGGTCTGCTCCTCGAAGGCCTCGGTAAACGGCGCAAAGCGCAGCGGATCGGGAGCGGCGAACCAAGACTCGCGAAAGGCGCGGTCGCTTTCAAGGTCCAGCGCGGCCCATTGGGTCGACCCGATGATCTGCACTCCGCGTCCGGCCAGAGCATTCACGAAGGGCGCAAGCGTGCCGTCAGCGGTCGGGATATAGGCGGCATCCGGCAGTCCAGCCCCGCCGGCGCTGAGCGCATCGACCAGTCCTGCCGCATCGCTACGCACGATTGCGGGACGCAGGACGATCCCCAGAGGAGCTGCCATCTGTGTCACGGCGGCGATGGATTGCTGACCGAATTCTCCCGGAGGCACAACGATGGCCATGTCGCGCAGGTTGCGTTGGGCGGCAAGGCTGAGCACCGCCTGCGCGGAATGGGCCGGGGTCACGCCGAAAACGTAGATGCCGCTGCCCGCCAGAGAGGCGTCGTTGGAAAGAGTCACCACCGGAACAGAGTTCGGCACGACGCGGGCCACTGCCTGCGCCTGCGCGCCGAAGACCGGGCCGACAATCATCTTCGCGCCACCATTGACGGCCGTCTGCGCGGCCGCAGCTGCCTCTTCGGGCGAGGAGCCGCTGTCGAAGATGTCGATCCCGATGCCCGGGCCGCCGCCAAGGCTTGCGGCGGTCTGCAACATCTGGCCTAATTCCGCCGAACGCCCCGAAAGCGGCAACAGCAATGCGGCCTGTCCGGGGCCCTCCCCTGATCCGGGGCCCGAAGCGGTCAGGCTGCCGATCGCACCGCAGCCGGGCATGAGGGAGAGTACGGATGTTCCAGCCAGACCACGCAAGATTCCTCGTCGCGTCGGGGTCCTGAGAGATGTTGCGCGCGTTGATGATGGTCCTGATCGCATGTGTCACCTTTGCAGTTCTGACCGGGGCAGTGCTTCTTTATGCGCCCCTGAGCATTGTTACACGTTCATTGGACCTGCCGCCACAGGTAGAGGCGGTCTATGGCACCCTGCTGAAAGGGCGGGCGGACCTCGCGGGTGGATATGTGCTGTCTTGGGACAACGCGCCGTCGCTGGCGCCCTGGCCGGGTCTGGGCGGAGCACTTCTTTTGGAGGGCGAGGACACGCGCCTGACCGGCGATCTGCGCGCCTTTCCCACCGAAATGGGCGTGCAGAAGCTGGATGGACGGGCCGGTCCCGGTCTCGCCACTCTGATTCCGGGGGCCTATGAATGCGCAATGAGTGCGCGGATCAGCGGCGTGACACTGCTCTGGTCGGGGAATGCGGCACAGGCGCTGGGTGCGGTGACGCTGCCCGCGGGCGAGTGTCGGCGCGCGGCGCGCGTGGTGTCCGTGCCGACGCTCAACCTCGAGCTTGCGACGCGGGGCAGCGATGCGGTTGCCGTGCTCACCGACGGAGACGCGACCCGTCTGGCCAGCGCGACCGTCACCGGCGAGATGCGGGCCGAGGTTCGGGTCGAGCCAGCGCTGGCACGGTTCGTGCCTGCCTTGCCGAAGGGTGGGCCGATCACGCTGCAATACCAGTTCTGACACCCGTCACCCTGCCAGCGCGTTGAGGCTGACGATGGGCATGAGGATTGCCAGCACCAGCACCATGACCACACCGCCCATGACCAGCAGCACGCCGGGTTCGACCAGCGCTACGATGGTCGAGACCACCGCCTTGAGGTCACGTGCCTGATCGTTCGCCGCGCGTTCGAGGCTGGAGCCGAGCGTGCCGCCCGCCTCGCCACTGGCAATCATCGCGACAAGCATGGGAGGAAAGAGGCCGGCCTCTTCCACCGATGCGGACAGCGAGGCGCCGTCGCGCACCCGCGCGGTTATGTTTGACACGCTCTGGCGGAAATGCAGGTTCGGCACGGTATTGGAGGCCGCGCCGAGCGCATCTGCCAAAGGAACACCACTCTGGACCAGCGTGGCGAGGGTGCCCGAAAACTGGGCAGCGTTGACCTTGAGCACCAGTGCGCGGGCGAGGGGTGCGGTGGCAAGGAACCGGTGCCAGCGCATGCGGATGGCGGGTCGGCGGATTGCCCAGAGCCCAGCGGAGAGTGCCGCGATGCCCACCACAAGTGCCGTAAGTCCGTAGGTTCCGATCCAGTCAGAGACGGCGATCAACGCCTTGGTGAGCCAGGGCAGATCGGCGCCCCGGGCGGTGAAGACGCGCACGATGTCGGGCACGACAAAGGTGAGCAGGCCGACGATGACCGACAGCGACACGATGGCGAGCAGTGCGGGATAGATCAGTGCCAGTTGCAGGCTCTGGCGGTTGCGGGCCTGATCCTCGATATGCAGGGCGAGGTGGTCCATCACGCCGGAAAGCCGCCCGGAGGTTTCCCCGGCCCGGACGGAGGCGCGGTAATATTCCCCGAAGGTGCCGGGATAATCGTCGAGTGCTGCCGCAAAACTGCGCCCGTCGAGGATGGCACCGCGCAGGTTGAGCAGCAGCGACGCGGCCGCGGACGAGCCGATCTGATCCGATACGATCTTCAGCGCATCCTCGATCCGGACCTGCGCGCCGATCAGCGTGGCGATCTGGCGGGTGACCAGCGTCAGTTTCTTGAGCGAGAGCCGACCGCGCCCGAGGGACAGATCGACCGAGCGATCCCCCGCGACGACCTTGCGGCGCGTCGGCTCGATCCCGAGCGGCAGCAGGTTGCGCTGGCGCAGCATCGCGCGGGCGGCGGATTCGCTGGAGGCGTCCAACAGCCCCTTGCACCTTTTGCCTTGCGGGTCGACAGCGCGGTAGAGAAATGCGGCCATCGGTCAGGCCTCGACCGCGAGGTTGTCTTCGCGCACGGCGCGGGCGACCTCGTCTGCGGTGGTCTGACCGGCGCGCATCTTTTCGATCCCGTCCTGCAGGATCCCGGGGGCGATCTTGCGGGCGGCGGCGGTGAGGTCTGCTTCGGATGCGCCGGCGTGGATCATGTCTTCCAGCGTGCGGTTGCCCGGCACGATCTCGTAGATCGGCAGGCGGCCGCGATAGCCGGTCTGGCCACAGGTCTCACAGCCCGCGGCACGGTAGACCGGCGTGTCGGCGGGAAGGGCGCGGGACAGGAGCGCAGATTCGGCAGGGGTAAGCGCGTGGTCTTCCCGGCAGTCGGGACACAGGCGCCGCACGAGACGCTGGGCGATCAGCCCGCGCACCATTGGCGCGAGCAGAAAGCGTTCGACACCCATGTCGATCAGCCGTGACACCGCGCCGATCGCGGTGTTGGTGTGCAGGGTCGACAGGACGAGGTGGCCGGTCATGGCCGATTCCACGGCGATCTTGGCTGTCTCCGCATCGCGGATCTCGCCCACCATGATCACATCGGGGTCCTGCCGGAGTAGGGCGCGCAGGCCGCGGGCAAAGGTGAGGTCGGTCTTGGCATTGACCTGCATCTGCCCGACGCCGTCCATGGAATATTCGATCGGATCTTCGACCGTTAGGATGTTGCGCTGGCGGTCGTTGAGGTGGTGCAGCGCGGCGTAGAGCGAGGTCGTCTTGCCCGAACCGGTCGGGCCGGTGACCAGAACGAGACCCTCTGGTGCCGCGATGATGCGCTCGAAGGCGGTGCGGTCGCGTTCCGCCATACCCAGATGCGCGATGCCGAGCTTGGTCTGTCCCCGGTCGAGCAGACGCAGCACGACCCGTTCGCCGAACTGCGAGGGCAGGGTCGAGATCCGCACGTCAAGCTCGTAGCCACCAACGCGCAGCGACACGCGCCCGTCCTGTGGAAGGCGCTTTTCGGCGATGTCGAGTTTGCCCATGACCTTGAGACGGCTGGCCAGCAGCGGGGCGAGCGCGCGCTTGGGTTCGATCACGTCGCGCAGCACACCATCGACGCGGAAACGGACGACAAGGCGCCGCTCCTCCACCTCGATATGCACGTCCGAGGCGCCTTCCTTGACCGCCTCTAGCAGCAGCGCGTTGATCAGGCGCACGACCGGCGCGTCATCGTTCTGGTCTAGAAGGTCGTCGACCGAGGCGGCCGTTTCGGCAAGCGACGAGAGGTCGAAATCGTCACCCGCCGCCATTTGCGCGGCCTCCGAGGCGCTGTCGCGGTAGACGGTCGACAGCGCCGTCTCGAAGGCGTCGCGCGGGATCGGATCGAAGGCGATGAGTCTTCGCGCAACGCGCTGCGCCTCCAGCAGCGCCGAGAGGGGGGCGTCGGGCAGGTGACGACAGAGCGGGCTGCCATCCTGCCCCGATTGCAGCAGGACGCCATGGGTCTTGGCAAAGCCGTAGGACAGTCGGGGAAGCGGGTCGCTCATGAGGCCGGTTCTACTGTGAGGCGGGCCGAAACGGTGCCTGGTTCCGCTAGGCGGTCCAGTTCGACGGCAACCATGCGAAGCGCGCGGGTCGTTTCCATGTCGGCGATCCACGAGATCAGGCTGGCAAAGGTCGTGGTCTCCACCGAGATGCGCAGCCCGGCGCCTTCGGGTTCCAGTCGGCTGAGGGGTATACCCGCCGCCTCAGCGCTCCGCGTGATGCGCTGCGAGACAGGATCGGATCGGGCAGGCGTGGCGGCCTTCAGTGCAGGCAGGTTTTTGGCCCGCTGGGCAAGACTTTCGAGGGTGAGGTAGCGGGCGATGTCGGTCTGAAGTTCGGCGCGCTCGGCCTCGATCGGCATCCAGCCGAAGCGGAAGAGCAGCAGGCCGACCAGCAGGAAGACACCACTGCCGAGCATCCGTCTTTCGCGTGACGAGAGTTGATCGAAATCCATCATCTGCCTCCCATGCTGACGGTGAGATCAGACTGCGCCCCACCATTACCCGCCGTCGCCGTACCGCTGCGCACCGAAAGGCCCGCGACGCGCAGCGCCTGTTCCATGGATTGAAGTCCGTCCAGCCCCTGCGCCTCGACAGAGAGGGTCAGTGCGGCGCCGTCAGCGGCCCAGACGAGGCGGCGCAAATTGACGGTCGGGCCCGCGTTCAGAAGCGCCCACGATGTAGTGTCGAGCAAGGGTAGAAAGCCCGAGCCCTGTGTTGTGCCACCGGCGGCCGAGAGCTGGCGCAGAAGCAGTTGCGGATCGTCGTAGATCGTGGCCGCGGGCAGGCGCTCTGCGAGCGTGGCCTGTGCCCGTTCGCGCAGATCGGCCGCGAGGGACCTTGTCGCGCGCAGGTCGGCATAAGCGAGTGCAAGATGTGCAAGGGCGGCGATCACCAGACTGGCGGCGAGCAGTCCGAGAGGCTTGGCGAGACCGCGGGACGGCGCGAATGCCCCTTGCCGCAGATCGACGGCCAGATCGGATTTCAGTGGCTCGGGCGGGGATCCCGACAGATCCTGCGCGCCAAGTTCGCCGGGCAGGGCGGCACCGTGGCTGAACACCGCGGGACGTCCCGCCAGCCGCCATATCTGCGGCAGCATGTCGACACGGGCGGCAAAACCCGTGCCGTCCGAGACCCGCACCAGCGCCCGGGCGCCATCGCGCCAGACGGCCCAGCTGCCTTGTGATTCAGAGATCGGATCGGGTGTGGGCAGGACAAGGGCCTCGGGGACGAGGCGCTGGCCGGAAAATGCATCGATCGCGTTCTGCATCCTGTCCTGCGACAGGGTCGCGACAAGGACGTCACCACCGGGAGCGGTGCCGCATAGTGCGAAATGCAGTGTTTCGATCGGGGAGGCGAGCGTTTCCTCAAGCGCGAAGGGCAGGGCGCCGCGCTGCTGGCGCGCGCCGCGTACGGGCAGGTGGACGCGCTGCAGACCCATCCATTCAGCCGGTACAAGCGCGACGCGGGCCGCCTCGGCTTGGCCAAGCACACGCTCCAGACTGTCGGAAAAGAGCGACCCGGCGCTTCGCTCAGGTTCGCCGGCGAGGGCGAGCGCGGTGATGCGAGAAGGACCGGACACGTCTGCAGAGGCCGCCGGAGCGGGGTCATTTTTCTGCCTAACACTCGGATTTATCAATACTTTTCCTCTTTTCTGAAGGAGGATATCTGTTAGTATCTACATCATCCGGTCAACATATCTTGCATCGTTATGTAGCATTCACGCCGATCGGAGGAAAAAGTTTCATGGACGACGATAAACAGGACCGCCTGCCCGGTGACGCAGGTGTGACCCTGATCGAAATGATGGTCGTTCTGGTCATCATCGCAGTTGTTGCAGCGATGATCGTGCCCAATGTAATCGGCCGACCGGACGAGGCGCGCATGACCGTGGCCGAAACCGACCTGCGCTCCATTGCGGGGGCGCTGGAGCTCTACCGGCTCGACAACCGGGTCTATCCGACGACATCGCAGGGTCTGGCGGCGCTGGTGGAGGCGCCGACCGCGCCGCCGGTGCCAGAGAATTGGGCGGCGGACGGCTACATCTCCGTCATGCCGCAGGACCCCTGGGGGAATGCCTATATCTATCGTTCGCCGGGCCAGACCGGCGCTTTCGATCTGGTCAGCCTCGGTGCGGATGGTCGGCCGGGCGGGGATGGTGTGAACGGTGACATCACTTTGCCCGACCGCCGCGCCAGCAACTGAGATGACGCATGCCCCGCCCCGCCTGACCGGACCCGATGCCGGTGTGACCCTGCTCGAGATGCTGATCGTCCTCGTGATGATCGGCGTGCTGACGGGGATTGCGACGCTGTCGATCCGGGATGGAACGCGGGCGCGGGACACGGCGCAGGAGGCGGCGCTGCTGGCCGCACGGCTCGACCTTGCCGCCGAACAGAGTCTGATCTTCGGCCGCTACGGCGCGCTGGACTGGTCGCAGGACGGCTACCGGTTCACCGAGTGGGATGGGGAAGAATGGCGACCGCACAGCAGCGCGCTGCTGGCCGCGTCGCACAGCCTGGAGCCGGGCCTGAGGTTGCAGGGGGATGAGGGCGCGCGTTCGGGCAGCCTGCGGATTCTGCCGGATCTGGGCCCACCTTCCGGGGGTATCGCGACCCTGCGCATCGCCGCTGCCGGTCCCGGGATCGCCGTACGTTTTGATGGTGCATCGGCGCGCGTGGAGGCGGGACGATGAGCGGACGGGAAAGCGGTTTCACTCTGATCGAGACACTGGTTGCAATGACCGTGCTGGCGATTGGCGGGCTCACGCTCCTGACGGCGGTACGGGCGCATTCGGATCGCGTCGGCGGATTGTCGGACCGGGTTGCGGCGCGCTGGGTGGCCGAGAATGAGCTGGCAGCGATGGCTTTGCGCATCAGTATGGAGCCGCAATGGCGCCGGATGCTCGGGCAGGACTGGCAGGTAAGTGTCGGGCGTCGTCCGCTCGAGAATACCGGCATCGACGAGGTGGTGGTCCGCGTCTCGCCACTGGGCACCCGGGATGACAGCGGTATCGTGCAGATGACAGGCTTTGCCGACGCGGCAGGGGGCAGGCCATGACCGCAGGACATCTCTGGACCATTGCGGCGCTGGTGATCGGCGCGCTGGTGATTTCGCTTGGGCTCGCCGGATCGCAGCTTGCCTGGCACATGGCCGGGGCGACGCAGGCCATGCCGCTGGATCTGCGGCTGGATGCTGCTCCGCAGGAGGAGGCCGTGCGGTATGACACCGATGCCATCCTCGCACTGGCGCCGTTCGGGGATGCGGCCCGGACGCAGACACCTACCGAGGCGCGGACGACGTCCCTGAACCTCGAACTACGCGGCATATTCGTCGATGAGACCGCGTCCAGATCCCGCGCCTTCATTGCCGAAGCAGGCCGGACGCGGAGTTTCCGCATCGGCGAGACGGTGATCGGGGCGGCTGTGCTGACCCTGATCGAGGCGCGCTCGGTCGAGCTGGACGTGAACGGCGAGACGCAACGCCTGAGCTTTCCCAACTCGCTGGAAGAAACCCGTGCGCGCGAGGCGCTGGCACCGAGCGTTGTAGCCGGACCGTCGGGGATGGACCGGCTGCGCGCGGCGCTCGTTCCCGGAAACGGGTCGATCGACCTGCGGGAGGCTCCGCCCGCAGAGACTGTCGAAGATTACATCGACCTGTGGCGGGATCGCATCAGCAGTGATCCGGTTGGCGTGATGGAAACGATTGGCTTGGTGTCTGCAGGCAATGGCTATACCATAAATGAAAATCCAAACATCGGGGTCACGATGGCGGGTCTCAAACCCGGCGATCGTGTCACCCGAGTCAACGGGCAGGAAGTGGGCGATCCGGATCAGGACAAGGTTCTGTACGACGAGGTCGCCGCATCGGGATTTGCCCGTCTTGAGGTAGTACGGGGCGGGAGCACCTTGATGATGTCTTTTCCGTTACGATGAGTATGAAGGGACGAGGCATGCCATTCGGCATCACGCGCGTATCGGTGATCCTGTGTTTGACGCTGATGATCGGGATGGTCAAACCGGCCGGAGCCCAATCGACGGATGACGGTCCTTTCGTCATCAATCTGCGCAATACCGACATTTCCGTTCTTGCCGAGCAGGTATCCGAGATCACCGAGCGCACACTGGTCATTGACCCGGCGTTGTCAGGCGAGGTCACTGTAATCTCCGCCGAACCGCTGACGCAGTCCGGAGTGTGGGCACTGTTCCAGTCCATTTTGCGGGTGCGCGGCTTCGTTGCCGTGGAAAGCGGTGTCGTCTGGGAGATTGTGACCGAGGCCGAGGCGCGCTCCAAGGGAGTCACCGTACAGGGCGGGCAGGCGGGGTCTCAGGATGTGGTGACGCAATTGCTGCCACTCGAACGCCTTCCGGCGGAAGAGGCTGTGCGCGTTCTGCGCCCGCTCGTGGCCGAGGCGGGATATATCGAGGCACTGCCCGATCCGAATGCGATCATCATCACCGACACGGCCGCGAACGTCGCCCGGATCGTCGAGATCGCGCGCACGTTCGACGGTCCCAACAGCATGCGCACCGAAGTCGTACGCTTTTCCTTTGCCGATGCCACCGCCGTTGCGCGGGCCATCACCGAGGTTCTTGGATCTTCCGGGACCGGTGCGCGCTTGTCGGTCGATCCGGGGTCGAATGTGCTTCTGGTGCGCGGCTCCGAGGCGGATATCAACCAGATCCGCAGCCTTGCCCAGGACATGGATGTCGCCCCCCGCAGCAACCCGCAGGAAGAGCTGCGGACTTATATCTATGCGCTGAAATACGGTGATGCCGAGGTCGTGGCCGAGATCGTGCGCAACACGATCCAGGGTGGAACCGATCTGACTAACCCGGTGGCCGAGGCTATCGGCGAAGGTGATCCGGACGCCCCGCCTGGAGTCCCCGTGCCGATGCCTGTCGGCGAAGTCGCGATCCAGGCTTCGACGGAGACCAATTCCGTGATCATCCGCGGTACGGCACGCCAGATCCAGGAAGTCAGCCAGCTGGTCGTCGCACTTGACCAGCGTCGCAAGCAGGTGGTGATCGAGGCCGCGATCGTCGAAGTGTCGGGAGAGGTCGCCGAACGGCTGGGGGTACAGCTTGGTCTCGGTGACAACCTGCCCAATAACGGGATCGCGGCAACATCCTTTGCCAATGGCGGCGCGTCTCTGGGATCCGTCCTTGCGGCGCTGGGTGTAAATCAGGCCGGGGCCCTTTCCACCGGCTTGACCGTTGGCGGATCGCAGGATAACTTCGGACTGCTTGTTCAGGCGCTGTCACAGTCGAGCAGTGCGAACCTGCTCTCAACGCCGTCGATCACAACAATGGACAACAAGTCGGCAACGATCGTTGTTGGCCAGAACGTACCTTTCCGAACGGGCAGTTACGCGACGGACGGGAACACTCTGCAGCCTTTCACTACGATCGAACGCAGGGATGTCGGTATAACCATGCAGGTTCTGCCGCGGGTCACGTCGAACGGGATCGTGCGGCTGGACATCTCGCAGGAGGTATCTTCGCTGGTCAACGCGAACGTCGCCGGAGCGGCGGATCTGATCACCAACCGTCGTGTCATCGAAACGACAGTGCAGGCGCAAGACGGGGGCACGGTGGTTCTGGGCGGGCTGATCACCGACGATCAGCTGTCCACGAATTCCAAGGTGCCTGGTCTGGGCGACATTCCGGTGGTCGGCGAACTTTTCAAGTCCCGCAGCCGGGACAACAACCGCCGTACCCTCTTCGTGTTCATGCGCCCGACGATCATCGACAGTGATGAAAAGATGCAGGTGGTGAACAATCGCCGACTCTACAAACTGCGTTCTGCAGATGCCGCGGACCCGCCGCGGAGCCTACTGAAGGAGCGAAAGGTCGAGAAGCTTCCGCTGGAGATCAACGGGCTTTACTAGCGCCGCGCAGAAATTTGGGAAATGCTTATGGTGGATGGCGCGGCAGGCACCCGCCGCTGTGCTGACGTGACCGGATCTGACGCCTCGTGCGGCGAAGAGCGTTATCCTGCCAGTTTGCCTGCAATTGTGGGTCACGGTTCTGCGCGCCCCTTATCGAGTGGGAGAGGGACTGGGGCACGGACGGCATTCAGGCGGGGCCGGGAAATCAGGCTGATGATGAAGACTGGCAATGCGCCTCGCAGACAGGCGTCGAGAAGCCGGCACACGCTGTTCGACAATTGCCCGAATTATCGCTCGCGATGAAACTTTTCCGGTCAGCGACCGTGACTGTGAGGACAGAATTTAAATGTGTTGTTGAGGATGATGAAAAAATGGACAAGCCAAACACTTTCTGGCCCTGCCTGCTGACGATGGTTTTGATTGCTTCGCCTGCGATGGCACATGTCGGCGGCGACCTCGGCGGCTTTCAATCCGGCCTTATGCACCCGATTTCGGGTCTCGATCATGTCGTTGCTATGATTGCAGTGGGTTTGTGGGGCGGAATTCTCGGCGCACCGGCAATCTGGCTTCTGCCCATCGTGTTCCCGCTGGCAATGGCCGTCGCGGGCGCGCTCGGCGTTGCCGGAATTCCTTTGCCGGGGGTCGAAGCCGGTATTGCTCTCTCAGGCATCATGTTGGGTCTGCTGGTCGTTTTCTCTGTCAGAACCCCGCTTTGGATGGCAGCTTTGGTTGTAGGCTTTTTTGCCTTGTTCCACGGGCATGCGCACGGCACGGAGCTTCCCGAGGCAGGCAATCCAACCGTTTATGCTGTGGGATTTGTCCTTTCGACCGGGCTTTTGCACCTGCTCGGCATCGCCGTCGGACAGTTGGGGAAATGGCAGATCGGTCAGTTTGTGGTGCGCCTGTGCGGAGCGGCAATCGCACTTGCGGGCGGGTTGTTTCTTGTAGGCGCTGCGTGAAGCTTTGGCGTTACGTTCACATTGGCGTGCTGCTGGCCGGTCCGGCGCATGCCCATGGTGCACTTCCGGGTGGCGGTGGGTTCTATGCAGGCCTTTCACACCCCTTTCTCGCCTGGGAGCATTTATTGCTGATCCTTGCACTGGGGCTCTTGCTTGGCAGTCACATTCGCCCGACGAGGAAAAACGCTCTGGTCGCCTTCGCGACAGGCCTGATTGCAGGTGGCTGGCTGGGTACAGAGACACTGGACTGGCACTATGCAACAGCCTTTGTTCTTGCGCTTGGCGTCGTGTCGGGGTCCCTTGTTGCAGCGGCTCTTAATATACCCTCCTCTGGGCTCACCGCCTTGGCAGCCGCGTGCGGTATTGCAATCGGACTGGATACCGGAGTTCCCGCGCCAACGAGCACAAGCTTCATTGCGATCTATGCGCCCTATGCAGGGGTCGTGGTAGGCGCGTTTCTGATTCTGCTGAATGCGATGGCGCTCGCCGCCTTGGCTGTCAGACCGCCATACACGATCGGCTTGCGGGTTGTCGGGGCATGGGTGGTGGCAGCCAGCCTGATGGTTCTGGCCCTGACATTGCGTCGAGTCGCGGGAGCATAAAGATGGCAGATATCCCCGGGAAATCCCATTTGCCGAACTCGGTGGCGATTGTCGCCGCAGCCGTTCTCCTTGTCGTGATGGCGGCCGTTTCCGAGCGGCCGGGCGACAGGAAGAGCGGCGGGATTGCGGGTGACGATGACACCGTGGTGGCGACGATCCAAACCGGAGAGGGTCGGCATTCTGCGGATCTGCTGTCCAGCCTGCGTGCGAGCCGGGCCAGCCCGCAGGATCTCGGGCTTGCGAAAACTGCTGCGGGCAAACTGATCACGGAAGGGCGGCAACTTGGCGATTCACGGCTGGTCGGGGCCGCGATAGGCGTCATGCGTCCTTTCATGAATGAACCGGATTCCGAAACGCTCCTGCTCGAGGCGACAGCCCGCCAGTATCAGCACGACTTTGACGGTGCTCTGGATCTTGTCGACCGCGCGATCGGGCTCGATCCGCGTAATATCAATGCCCTGCTCGTGCGTTCCACGATCATGACCGTGCTTGGCCAATTGGACGTCGCTGTTCAGGATTGTCGCCGGATCACAAATCTCCGTCGACCTCAGGTCGGGTTGCTTTGCCAATCCACAGCGCTTTTGCTGACATCGCAGGCGTCCGCCATCGCGAACAGGCTCGAGACGCTTCTGGCACGACCCGGCCTGCTCGACACCGAACTAGAGGGTTGGGCATCGGGCTTGCTGGGCGAGATTGCCGCATTGCAGGGCGATGACGCGACGGCCCGTGCCCGGTTTGAGGCGGTACTGAGCGAAAATACCTCGGCGCTCCGCGAGCGCCTTCTCCTCGCTGACCTCATGCTGCGTCAGGACAAGCCGGAGGAGGTTCTGAATTTGCTCGAGGCCGCGCCGGATGTGGACGGCGTGCTAATCCGGCGCATTCTTGCGGCTGACACGTTGAACCGGCAAGCCGTCGCAGCTTCGGCAAGCGAAGAGTTGGAACGCCGCTTTCGCCTGAATCAGGATCTTGGCCTCAAAGCGCACGCTCGCGAAGAAACGATGTATTTTCTTCTGATTGCCAAAGATTATGAAATGGCACTGGCGCGGGCAAAGGTCAACTGGGACCTCCAGCATGAGATCGAGGACGCGCAACTTCTTCTCGACGCCGCAGTGGCCGCCGGTCGGCCCGGGGAGGCGAGAGCTGTTTTGGATTGGGTCGAGGCGCAGGACATTTCGGTCGCGCAATTGCGTATCCCCGCCGCGCTCAGCGTTTCAGTGCAGTGATGCGGGTCTTGTTTCAGTGCGCCGTCACCGTTGTCGGGCTGACGATGATGATGGCATTTTGCGGACCGGTCGCCGCCCACGAGACGACACGGTCCTACGTCAATCTTCAGCGCAATGGCGCCGAAGTCCATGCCCGGTTCCGCGTCGCGTTTCGCGATGTCGAAGTGGCCGTATGGATGGACGAGGATCTGGACGGCTTGATTACATTGGGTGAGGTCCGTCGAAGACAGGATGCCGTGGTCGCCTTTCTGCAATCGGGTTTTTCTCTTGATGCCGGTGGGCGCTGCGCCCTGACGTCAGAGGATTCCGACACGTCGCGCGATGGAGGCATTGATTATTTCAACCTCGATTTGGCGGGCGCTTGCCCGGATCCGACAGCTCCGCTGTCCGTAAGTTCGCGCCTGTTCCATGACATCGACCCGGATCACCGGATGTTCCTGTCTGCCGTTGTCGGCGGCGTCACGACCACCACCGTCCTGAGCCGGACAGACCCGGAGATCGAAATCTCCGGTGAGTCCGGCGGGCCTGCGGCTGCCTTGTGGAGCTATTTTAAGGCCGGGGTCGAACATCTTCTCGCCGGAGCGGACCATATTGTCTTCCTCCTCGTGCTGATGCTCCCTGCGATCAGCGTGGCTCAGGGTCAGGCACGAAAGGCGGCGACAGGTGTGCTTACCGCCATCACCG
The DNA here is from genome assembly GCA_038260405.1 of Rhodobacterales bacterium. Taxonomy (GTDB): domain Bacteria; phylum Pseudomonadota; class Alphaproteobacteria; order Rhodobacterales; family Rhodobacteraceae; genus Puniceibacterium. The sequence goes on from JBBSNW010000062.1 coordinate 25,511, forward strand.
GATTTACCTTCGCTCATGCGCTGACGCTGACCGCAGCCACAACGGATCTTCTGCGGCCGCCGTCGGATCTCATCAATACCCTGATCGCAGTTTCCATCATTGTCACGGCCATCGACAACGTAAGGCCGTTCATCCCGGCGCCCCGTACCACCGTGGCAGCATTCTTCGGAATAATTCACGGTTTCGGCTTTGCAACGGCGCTCGGTGCGCTGCAATTGACAACCGGCGGACTCGTCGTTGCACTTGTCGGATTCAACATCGGCATAGAAGTAGCTCAGGTCGGTATCGTCCTTGTCACCATGCCGGCACTTTACATGCTTGGTGGGGGAAGGGTGCTTCTCTGGATCGGGAGCGCGGGCGCGGGCGCGATCGGGTTTTGCTGGCTTTGGGAAAGACTGGCATTTCTGGCATGACATGCCGGTTTCCACCCTCCCGAGACGGCATCGTAAAGGAGCGGTCATGTCCCTGATCAGCACACGTAGAGGGTTGCAAGCTGCGGAAGCGACAACCCGCCATGCCCGACTTAAATCGTTGACATGACCGAGGCCGAAATCCTACTTGCCCTGCTGGTAATCGTGTCGCCCTTTGTCGGTTCCCTGCTGGGTGTGGTGATCGATCGTCTGCCGCGCGGGCTCAGCATCGTTCGCCCCGGCTCTTGCTGCCGGTCCTGCAAGAGGCGTCTCGGGCTGCGCGATCTCGTGCCGATCCTGTCATTCTTGGCGACATGCGGGCGGTGCCGTCATTGTGGGGCGACAATCCCGCTCTGGCTGCTCTCCTCGGAGATTGCAGCCGTCTGGGTGGCCATCCTTGCCGTTTATCTGGGTGCCACACCGCTGGCGTCATCGATGATTGCCCTGATACTCTGGCTGCTCTGGACGCTGGCTGTGACGGACCTGCTCTTCTTTCGTCTCCCCGATCCGTTGACGGGACTGCTGTTCCTGTCCGCCCTTGCCCAGGCGCTGATATCCGGTGATGTGATTGCGGCCCTGACCGGCGCTGCGCTCGGAGCAGGCAGTTTTTTTGCCCTGCGGCTGGGATATCAGGCGCTGCGCGGCCGCGAGGGGTTAGGCCTCGGTGACGTAAAGCTCATGGCCGGGCTCGGTGCGCTTGCCGGACCGCTGCAGTTGCCGCTGCTAGTACTCACCGCGTCGCTGCTTGCGCTTGTGGCGGTAGCGGCTTCAAAGGGTGAATGGCGTTCCAGCCGCGCATTTCCCTTCGGTGTGGCACTGGCTATAGCTGGAGCGGTGATCTGGCTGGGTCCGATGACCAACCTAGTTTGAATCTGTGCCGTTGATGTCCTTCCGAGACATTGCCGAGTTAAAGTCGGTCCTCACAAGATCCTGACTAGTCATATCCCCGCATACCAATCGTAGTCACCCACATCTTCCCAGAATCCACCCTTGCCTTTTCCAACGGCCTCCAGACTGGCAACGACTTCGATGCCCATGATGAACTTGGCGTGCTTGTATCCCAGCTTACGTTCGACCCGCAGGCGGATGGGCGCTCCGTGCCCGACCGGCAAAGGCGCGTCATTCATTGTATGGGCCAGAATGGTCTGCGGATGCATGGCGGTGCGCAGATCGATGGATTCGTAATAAGGCGTCCCGCTGAAATCATCTGCGCATCGAAAGACGACAAATTTCGCATCAGGCTGCAGGCTTGCGGCGTTCAACACCGTTGACAGTGGAACACCCGTCCATTTGCCGATTGCAGACCATCCTTCGACACAGTTGTGCAGGGTGATCTGTGTGCGTTGTGGCAGGGCTTTCAGGTCTGCCAGCGAATACTGTGCCGGAGTGGTGACCAATCCACTGACCGGCAGCGACCAGTCCGCAAAGTCGTTGCGCATCAGGGTGGCGTAGGAAGGGTCGTTCGGCATCGTGTTGCCGTTCACGCGGAAATTCGGTGACAACTCTGCCTCGGCAAACTCCGGCGCCAATGCATCGCCGACCACAAACGGTCCAACACGGGTGCCCAGCCATTCGCCCGCCCCCAGTACCAAATTCTTGAACGACGGCGTGGCGCCGAGGCGGTCGCACCCGATCAGCAGAGCCGGCGTAGCCAGAGTCAAAAGTCTGCGCCGTGTAAGAACTTTGCTCATTGACCCTTCTCCTTTGGCAAACGGAACCGCCCGGTGATCATGGAGCGAACCTCGTTAAAGGGGCCGGCCAGAAGGACCATGATCATGTGAACCACGAAAAATCCGGCCAATAGCGCCATAAAGATAAAGTGCAGCGATCGCGCCGATTGCCGTCCGCCGAAGATATCGATCAACCAGGGCATCAGC
>JBBSNW010000063.1:0-26939 GCA_038260405.1 Rhodobacterales bacterium
AGAGGTGATTGTGAAGCTCACCCCGTCGCAGTTCACCATTGGGTCAGACGGCAGAATGGAAGCGCAAGTGCAAGCGACTGTCGTCAAAGGCGGACAAGCGGTCATGTCTAAGATGCGCGGCGATGCCCGAGACGGTCGCGGCATCAGCAAAGACATCCGCCAGACGACAACCGCGCAGCAGCGCCTGAATTCGAGGTGAAATATCAAGCGGCAGACTTCGCCACTTGATCTGGTGTGGGATTAGGATTTCCTGATTTCTTCGGCGCGCAAGTTGATCTTATAAACAAGGTTTTCCGCCATCGCTGCGGAGCGCCTTGATATTTTCGACACTTCTGGATCGTCTTCAATATGAGGAAAAAGGTTTGCGAATCTATCCAGCAATGCAGCGGAGGCAATCTCGATATCCTCTTGCGACATCATCGACCATTCCCTTGCAAACATAACCTCAACGAAGAACTCAAGCATGGTCAGTCGCGCGAAAGCTTCGTTAAAGATCTCAATGTTTTGCACAGGGTCATTATCAGCCATTCTTAGCTCCTACACCTAGATTGCACATGTTGCAGCAAGTTTTAATCTGGCTGGGTTCTTTCCGGCTGCATCGGCAAGCTCTCTGGTGCTTCTACGCCATGACGCTGCAGCCATTCCTGCAGCACCCCCCAGACATCGGCGTTGCTCTTGGAGTACCGCCGCAAGGCCAGTTCATCGAGCGCCTTGTCAAGGTCGTGCGGGATCGTGCTCGGCCATTTGGTCTGCATGTTCAGATTATTCCTTTCGCAGTGCTACGCCTGGACCGTTCCCGTTCTCGGGCAGGAACACAACGCCAGCGGCTTCGAGAGCGGCTTTGATCGCTGATAAAGTGGTGGGCTTGAGTTCTTCACCGCGTTCTAGGCGAGAAATCGTTGCCTGAGACGTACCAGAAATTTCGGCTAAATCCCTGACGCCCAAGCCTAATGCGACCCGAGCCATTTTGCACTGTGTGGCGTTCATTTGATAACCCTGTTATTTTTCTTGACCCATCACAAAGACTGTGAAAAGTATAACCTCGTTATCAATACCACAAATGAGGATCATGACAATGACCAATGACAACGCCACTTTGGCGCACGATACCGCTTTGCCTGTCGGATTTACCTTGGAGGCGCAACACGCCCGTATTGACTGGTTCTGCAAACACTTTGAGGTCGAGCGTCCGGTGCTTGAGTATGAAGATGGAGATATGCTTCTAAGCGATGCTCTGATGGAGTGGATCAAACGGGAAGGTGTATCCATCGACTGGATCTTCTGCGGATCTGCAAGCTGTGCTTTGGCTGTCTATCGCCAGAAGTACCGTTTCAGCCCTGCGCTTGAGGAAATCGGAACGATCCTCGGTCAGCTGGACAATACAGAGAAAAGCATTGTGATGGCTGGGCTAAAACTGGTGGCGGACGGCAAAGCGAAAGTCGACGATGTGTTCCCGCTGGTTTCGCAGCAAATCGAAGAATATCGTGCTGAAAGATAAGAGGTAGAGTTAACTCTTTACTACCGCGAGAGGACGTGCTACCTCTTTCGGTAGGCAAGGAGATCAGCATGGAAATTCAAAGTTACACCTTCACAGTAGCGACGGCCTCTCAGGCGACAGGCGTCTCTGCTGACTCAATCAAAAACTGGACCAAGCAGGGCGTTATGGTCGGTCACGGTGATATCGGCGGCGGTGGTTCGGCAGGCCGGAAACGCACCTATACCTTTCAGAACATCATGGAAATTGCGGTAGCTGGGGCGCTTCTTGATCTGGGCATCAAGAGCGTCTCTGACGCTTTCCTTGCAGCGGCGAGGTTTGCACACACTGGAGACGATGAACGCGACATCGGAATGCCATATCATTATAGGGCAGGTGATACTTTTCTCTACATGAGCGGCAAATATTCTCACGTAGCTCTGAACGAGACTGATGTTGTCCCCTTCGGAGATATCAATCGCGCTCTTCGCCAACCTGTCGGGTTCATTGCTCTGAATCTGACGGCGGTTTTCGTCGGTGTTTGCAAGAGAATGAACATCGACCTGGATAAGGCGTTCGCCGGGAAAGAAACCGACTGATGACCAGCCGCCCAGCCTTCGCCAGCGATCGCACAGCCGCAAAGCTTCTTGATATGAAGCCTGCGGAATTTTGCGAGTTGGTGGAGGCTGGACATCTGCCGCGACCGGTTGAGCGGGCAGGGTACAAGCGTTGGGATGTTGAGCACCTAATCCAGATCTGGCGGGGCGAAGCTGCCGAAGGCATGACGGAGATTGAATGGTGAAGAAGTATCTCTGGCGGCATCCGGCAGGCCGGATCTATGTCCGCATCAAAGGCAGGCTTTTCCGGATCACTGCCGAAGAAGGCACCGCAGAATTTGACCGCCAGTATTGGGAGATCCTGACCGGCAAGAGGGCAGAGGCAAAGCGGTCCTGGTCTGCGCTGATCAGCCTTTTCCGCGAATCGGATCGGTGGGCTGGGTTCTCTCCCCGCTACCGCAAAGACCTTGAGCCCGTGTTTCAGTATCTCGAAGACAAGATCGGCAAGGCCGATGTGTCACGACTGACGCAGCCCGACATCTACGACGCGATGGAACGCAACAAGCACCGCGTCAGGTTCGCAAACTACATTCCGACCGCGGTTTCGATGCTTTCCAAGCTGGCGATTCGCAAGCGGTGGCGCTTGGACAATCCGGCATTGGACGTTGAACCGCTCAAGGTTCCGAAGGATCGGAAAAAGCCGCATCTGCCCTGGGCGGATTGGGCCGTCGAAGAGATGCGATCCGAAGCCGAACCTACGGCGCGTCTGATCTTCGAGATTGGCGTTGGCAGTGTCCAGCGTCCCGGCGATTGGGTTGGCTTCACTTGGGGCGATTATGACGGCGACACGCTACAGCTGCGCCAGAACAAGACAGACGTCCCGCTCCGGCTACCATGCACCGAGCATCTGCGGAGCGCGCTGGATCGGGCGAAAGCTGATCTGGCATTCGCTCCGCACCCGTCACGGCACATTCTGACCAAGAGCGACGGCGACCCCATGTCCTATCACTACATGGCGCAGGTCATGATCCGGGAGCGCAAGCGGTTGGGTCTGATGGCGTTCGATCAGCACGCGCTGCGCTACCGTGGTGTGATGGAACTCGCATGGGCCGGATGCGACGACGACGAGATCGCCAGCTACAGCGGTCATACGTCAAAGGCGATGATCATCAAATATGCAGGGGAGGCCAGACAGATCATGCGGGCGCGTCAAGCGGCTGCAAAGCGCAAGTGAACAGAACAAGCACAGAACGAGAAACTGATACTAGAGGTGATACCCCAAGATGCAGAAAACAGCTAACATATTGAAACGCTTGGAGGCGGGTACCGGAATCGAACCGGTCTTCACGGATTTGCAATCCGCTGCGTAACCTCTCCGCCAACCCGCCGAAGCTTGGCCTAATTAGGTTTTCTCTTCTGCCGCGTCAAGCCGATTTGGCAGTCGTCTGGCGGGGATCCCCACAATCGCTGGTCAGGGCGGAACAAAGCACCTATGGCAGCGTTCTCTTGGCAAGACCACACGTTGGAGGACACAACAATGGCACAGAATACAGTGACGAACGGCACATCGACGGACTACAAGGAGCTGTCAGACCAGATCGCGACGCTCAAGAAAGACATCGCAAGCGTGACCGATCTGCTTGGCGAAATCGGCGTGCGCCGCAAGAATGAGACAGTTGCAGCGGCCAAGGAACGTGCAGAATATCTGCGCGAACGTGGCAGCGATGCGCTGACCGATGCACAGCTGCGCGCACACGATGCGCAGGATCAGGCACTCGAGGCAATCCGCCGTCAGCCTGGTACAGCGATCGGTATCGCCATAGGGGTCGGCTTCCTTGCAGGCTTCCTGAGCAGCCGGAAATAAGGGATGCTATTTGGAGCATCTTTAAGAGACTACGCGCGGCGAACGTCGCGCGCAGTCGCGTTTTCCCTGGCCGGTGCCATCTTTCTGATGATTGGCGTCGGCTTCCTGACTATGGCGCTTTGGCTGATGCTCGAAGAAGTGCGCGATGCGGTGTTCGCAGCGCAGGTGATCGGCTCGCTCTACGTGGCAGCCGGGTTGATCTTCTTCGCGATTTCGAGCTTTCAGAAGCGTCGCTACCGCTATCCGCCCCCCGGGTATGCGGCGGCGCCGGTCGATCCTCTGATGAGATTGATCGAGGGTTTCCTGATGGGGCTCGATGCGGGGCGCCGGTCTTCGCGCCGCAAGACGCGCTAACCGCCGGACATGTCGAACCGCCTGATGTCCGCTTCGGACCCGCTGCGCACGTCGATCGTGCTCATTGCGATCGTCATCTGCCTCGCAGCTCTTCACTTTGCGCAGGACATCGCCGCGCCCATGACGCTTGCCGTCGTGGTCGGGGTGATTGTCGCGCCGCTAATGGATTTCCTTCATCGTTTGAAAATTCCGGTGGGTTATTCCGCGACCATCATCATGGTTCTCACGCTTGTCGGCCTGGGTTTGCTCATTTTGGCTCTCGAGCCGTTGTTGTGGCGTGTCACCGACGAAATTCCCAAGATCCGGTACGAGCTGCAGGCGCTGATCTACGACATGCGCGGCATGATGCGCGGTCTCGACGACATGAACGTGGAAATGCAGCGGGCCCTTGGCGGCGAAAGCGGGGAGGGAGCGGCCGAATCCGCGCTTCCATCCGTTTCGGATGCCCTGTTCCTCGCGCCGGTCATCCTGGCGCAGGTTCTGGTCTTTGCCGGAACCTTCTACTTCTTCCTGCTGACCCGGCTCGAAGTCTATTCCGCTCTCGCCAAGCGCATCGGCGGTGTGGCGCAGTCGAGCGTGATCCAACAGAGATTCAAGACGGCCGAATCCCTGGTCTCGCGCTATTTCGTCACCATTTCCTTCATCAATCTCGGTCTCGGACTGGCCCTCACCGGTGTTCTCATGCTCATCGGCCTGCCATTGGCCTGGGTCTGGGGTATGGCTGCATTCCTGCTGAATTACGTTCTCTATGTCGGCCCAGCACTTATGGCGGCTGGTTTGCTGCTCAGCGGGCTGGTGCATTTCGACGGCTTGATGGTGGGCGCGCCCTTCCTCGGCTTTCTCTGCCTCAACATGATGGAGGCGCAGTTCGTCACGCCATCGCTCGTCGGCAAGCACGTTTCGCTGAACGCCCTGCTGGTCTTCGTGGCGCTCGTCTTCGGCCTTTGGTTCTGGGGCCCCATCGGCGGGATCGTGTCCATTCCGGTGATGGTGATCGCTGCGGCCCTGCTCGACGACAATGTCGTCCGTCGCGGCAATGTCGCCCCGGCAAGTTGATCCGCGACCCTCGCTTTTTGTCGACGCGTTGCACAGTAACGACACAATGGCGCGTTTCGCGTGCATTTGTCCGGCCCGGACGTTGCCGTGGCGGGTGTTCTATGGCATGACATGTGCAGGATTCTGAACAAAAGAGTTTAGTGCATGTCAGACTACGCCACCCGCCGCAGAATGATGGTCGACACGCAGGTGCGTCCCGCGGATGTGACCAAGTTCCCGATCATCGACGCCATGCTCGAGATCCCGCGAGAGGCCTTCGTGCCCCGGGACCGGGCAGAGGCGGCCTATGTCAGCGAAAACATCGATATCGGTTCAGGACGCGTCGTGCTCGAACCGCGGACCTTCGCCAAGATGCTCGATGGCCTGGACGTCACCAATGACGACCTCGTGCTCGATATCGGTGCCGGTCTCGGCTACTCCTCTGCGGTCATCGCGAGGATCGCCGAAGCGGTCGTGGCCGTCGAGGACGACGCCTTCCGTGTTAAAGAGGCGCAAGGCCTCCTGAGCGATCATCACGCAGACAACGTGATCCTGCATAAAGGGCCCCTGACCGAAGGCGCGCCCGAGCATGGTCCCTATGATGTGATCATCATCGAAGGCGCGGTGCAGCAAGTTCCGCAGACGCTCATCGACCAGTTGAAGGATGGGGGGCGCATCGCCTGCCTGTTCATGGAAAACGCGCTGGGGGTGGTCCGGATCGGCTACCGTATCGACGGTTCACTCTCTTGGCGGTACTCTTTTAACGCAAGTGCGCCGGTGCTGGCAGGATTTGAAAAAGAAACCGCTTTCGCGCTCTGAGCAGCAGCGCAAATCGTGGTTCGAAACAGGGCAGGGCAGGCTGAATGACACCCAAGGCGTTACTGAAACGTGTGACAACCGGCATTGCCGTTGTCTGGATTGCGGCGGCGGCACAGGCCGACACTTTGGCCGACGCTCTGGTCGGGGCCTATAACACCAGCGGTCTGCTTGAACAGAACCGGGCCGTTCTGCGTGCCGCGGACGAGGACGTGGCCCAGGCCATTTCGGGGCTGCGACCTGTCCTGAGCTGGGTTTCCGACATCACCCGCGATTTCGGCACCAGCCGCAGCCAAAGCACCGGCTTCCAGGTCCTCGGCTCGACCGAGAACTCCACATCCATCGCGCTGAGCGCGGAACTGCTGCTCTTCGATTTCGGTCAGACGCGGCTCGCGATCGAGGCGGCGAAGGAATCCGTGCTCGCCACCCGTCAGGATCTCCTGTCGGTCGAGCAGCAGATCCTGCTGCGCGCCGTTCAGGCCTTCATGGAAGTGCGCCGTGCCACGGAAACCGTCGCGCTGCGTCAGAACAACCTGCGCCTGATCACCCAGGAACTGCGCGCCGCCGAGGACCGTTTCGAGGTCGGTGAAGTCACCCGGACCGACGTTGCTCTCGCGCAGGCCCGTCTCGCAGAATCGCGTTCGGCGCTGGCCGCGGCGCAGGGCGATCTCGTCATTGCTCAGGAAGAGTACCTCGTCGCGACGGGCCGTCGCCCCGGCGTGCTGACCTATCCGCAATCGATTCCGCAGCTGCCCCCGTCCGTGGAAGCCGCGCGCGCCATTGCGGTGCGCACGCATCCCGACATCACCTCCGCGCAATATGTTGTTTCCGTGAACGAGCTCAGCATCGCGCGCGCCAAGGCTGCGATGAAGCCCACGGTGTCGCTGCAGGGCCAGTATGGTGTCACGAACAATCTCGACAACGACAACTTCTCGCGCGGCGGTTCGATCGGCATCAATGCCGGTGGTCCGATCTATCAGGGCGGGCGGCTGTCCTCGCTCGCGCGTCAGGCGATGGCCAACCGCGATGCCGCGCGCGCGCAGCTTCAACTCGCCAGCCTGAACGTCCAGCAGAACGTGGCGAACGCCTATGTGCAGCTCGAAGTTGCCCGCTCTCGCCGCGGAGCCAGCGCAGACCAGGTGCGCGCCGCCGAGATCGCCTTCGAGGGTATCCGCGAAGAGGCGACGCTGGGCGCGCGGACCACTCTTGACGTGCTCGATGCCGAACAGGAACTGCTGAATGCGCGGGCGACACAGATTTCGGCTTCGGTCGATGTCTACATCGCGGCCTATTCCGTGCTGTCCTCGATGGGGGTCCTAACCGCGACCCAGCTCGGGCTCGGGGTTACGCAATACGACCCGACAGCCTATTACAAGCTCGTGAAAGATGCACCCTCTCCGGTCAGCCGACAGGGCCGGGAGCTTGACCGCGTCTTGCGCGCCCTCGGCAAGCAGTAAGATCCCTCCGATCTGTTGTGCGCCATCCCGGCTCGCGTTACACTGAATGTGACGCGAGAGTGGGAAGAAAAATGTCGGACCCGGTGACGAACATGCAAAGGGAGGACGTTCTGTCCTCCATCCGCAGACTTGTATCCAGTGACGCAGACGCCCACCCGGGCGATGCGGCAGCACTATCCTCTGGAAAGCTGGTTCTGACCCCCGCGCAGCGGGTTGTTCAGGACGATGCGGCGCAGGGCGCGCATCGGAAGTCCGACCTATCCAAACCCATGCTTCTGACACAGCCTGTACCTGAATCGGTCAATCCGAACGGTCATGGGGCGACAGCACTTAGTTCCGATGGAGCAGAGGATGCGTCCGGCGGAAGCGTTCTCGACAAGGCGTTGCTCGGCATGGTCGAGTCAGAACTGACCGAAGCCATGGTTGCGCGCGGCCGGGGCAAAACTGCAGCGCAGGACGCGGTGCCTGTCGAAAAGGCGTCCAAGGATCAGACTGCCCCTACCCGAAAGCCTTCCGACGTCGATGCAGGCGCGGAGCTCGAATGGCGTTCAAGACGTCCCAAGCGCGCGCGTTCGAGCGCGATGACTCTGGAACAGAAGATCGCCGAGCTTGAGAGCCTGATCTCGGGGGGCAGCGATACCCGGCCACCGGAGAGCGATGCTGTTTCCGAACAGCCCGAGGAGGTCGCCGGGGACGAGGACGAGACCTATATCGTCGACGAGCTGATCTGGAAGGATTACACCGCGCGCCCGAAAGCTGTCGAGGCGGAGCGGGGGGACCCCGAGGACGATGACGCCCACGAGGATGCGGATCTTACCCAGGCTTCGTCCGGTGAAACGCAGGACGTGCCTTCGAGCCTGGTCTATCGCCACACGGTCCCGCAGAAACGTTCCGACAGGTTGTCCAGCGACAAGGAAAGCGCCACGGCGCCGGATCTTGACGACCGGAACGCTGCGACGATCGATGAGGACATGCTGCGTGACCTCGTCGCTGACATCGTGCGTCAGGAACTTCAGGGGGCACTGGGGGAACGCATCACCCGCAACGTCCGCAAGCTGGTGCGCCGTGAAATCCAACACGCTCTGATGGCCCAGAAGTTCGACTGACCTGAGAGTGCGGGGCGGATCAGCTGCCTGTCTGCCGAAACCGGCCAGTGTGCTCGAGCGAGACTCTCAGCCGTATCTCGCTTCAGACATAAAAAAAGCGCGCCCGAAGGCGCGCTTTGACATCATTACTTCAACTCTGCAGATCAGGCCGCTTCGGCCTGCTCCGCTGCATGGCGGCGTTCGCTCTCTTCGCGCGACAATGCGACCGAGGTGCGTACACCCTTGCCGACAAAATCCATCAGACCAGTCACGACCCGCTCGTTGGGGTCGATACCCGCGCAGGACAGCACTTCGCGCCCGTCGCGCGAACGTGCCCAGCGGGCGATCTGCTCAGGGCCATTACCGTACTTCTTGTCGTCGGCAATAGCATCGTCCAGTGCCGCGAGGACAACTGCCGCAAACAGCTTGCGGGCACGGTTGCCCTGTTCGCTGTTATAAGCTGTTCCATCAACGAAATCTCGCATGTTTCGTCCTTTGATTATTGCTCTTGTGTTTTCAGGCGTGAAGGCCCTTATGGCCTATTCAACTTGATTCGGATACCCCGATATTGCATAACATCTATGACCCTGGCGCATAGCTTTCTGCAGATGCAGCACGATATTTGGTTGTCTTGCCAGGGGCGCTATAGCGAGATATAGGGACGCTCAACTCTCTATCAACCTTTTTGCACGGTTTTGCCACATGCCCAAGATCAACGGAAATGAAATTCGCCCCGGAAACGTTCTGGAGCACAACGGCGGCCTCTGGGCGGCTGTGAAGGTCGACCACGTAAAGCCCGGAAAGGGTGGCGCTTTCGCGCAGGTCGAAATGAAGAACCTGCGCAACGGCTCCAAGCTCAACGAACGCTTCCGGTCGGCCGACAAGGTCGAGCGTGTGCGACTCGAGCAGAAGGACATGCAGTTCCTGTTCGAAACGGACGGCATCCTGACATTCATGGACACCGAAACCTACGACCAGATCGAACTGCCTGCCGACATCCTTGGCGAGCGCCGACCTTTCCTGCAGGACGGCATGACGATCCACATCGAATTCCACGAATCCGAGGCGCTGAACGCGACCCTTCCGCAGAAGGTGACCTGCCGCATCGTCGAGACCGAGCCGGTTGTCAAAGGCCAGACCGCGGCGAACAGCTTCAAGCCGGCGCTGCTCGACAACGGGCTCCGCGTCTCCGTTCCTCCCTTTGTCGGTCAGGATGAAGAGATCATCGTGAACACCGAGACGATGGAATACGCCGAGCGCGCCTGAAATCCTGCCGGACGTGTTTGGTCACGTCCGGCGGTTGATGCTTTCTACCTGATACTGAATTTATGGCATGGGCGACCTCCGCGGATGTTCGCCCATGCGCGCGTTCAGCCGCCAAGGCTGTCGAGCAATCCGGTGACCATGGGGCGGTAGCTGTCTCCGAAGAGCCGCAGATGCACCAAGGCGGGCCAGAGCTGGTAGACCGCGCGCCGTTCCTCGAAACCGGGCTCGAGTGCGCCATAAGTGCGCCAGAAGGCCGCATCGGGCTGTCCGAACAATGTCAGCATCGCGAGATCGACTTCGGCATGGCCGTGATAGCAGGCCGGGTCGATGAGGTAAGCGCGGTTTTCGGTGAAGTGGAGATTCCCGGACCAGAGATCACCATGCAGCGGTGACGCTCGCGGCCGCTCTGGCAGCAGGTCGGACAGGCGGCGGGCGACGTTCTCGACACGTCCGGAAATGTCGGAGGGAATGTCCTCCATCCCGCTCAGCAGCCGACGCTCGGCCCAGAAGCTCGGCCAGTCGCCGGTGGTGGCATTGGGAATTGCCACGCTGTCAAAGGCGTAATCCTCCTGCCAGCCATAACCCGCACCGTCATAGCTGTGCAGTTGCGCCAGAGCCGTCCCGAGATCGCGCCAGCTTTGCCGGGTCGACGGGGCCGGGGGCAGATATTCGAGGCAGAGCAAACCATGCTCCATATGCAGAACCTTTGGCACGGGCGCCTGCATCAGCGCCAGCGCTGCCAGCATCCGGCCCTCGGTTTCGACCCGCGCACCGCGCTTGGTCACCATGCGCAGGCCGTCGCTCAGCGTGACGAGCGAGACTTCGGAAAGATCGCCCCCCTGCAGGGAGCGAACCTCGGTCACCTCGGCATCCATCGCGGCGGTGACGGCGGGGGGAAGGGCAGGGCGGCTCATCCCTGGCGAATGACGTGGGCATCACCCGCCGTCATCTCCCCGTTCGCGCGGTCGAACCGCAGATAGGCGATCCCGGCGCCGCCGGCTTGGGTATAAAGAATGCCCGCCGCCTTGCCGCCCGCGTCGATCTCGGTCCCGACCGGAGCGCTGCCGGTCACGCCGACCACGGTCAGGCCCTTGCGCAGCTCGGTCTTGTGTTTCATCCGCGCGGTGACTTCCTGACCCACATAGCAGCCCTTGCGGAAATCGACGCCGTTCAGACGTTCGAAACCGGCTTCGAGCAGAAAGGTATCTGGCGTCAGTTCGACGCCGCTTTGGGGCACGCAGGCGGCGACTCGCAGGCCGTCCCAGTCCACACCGTCCTCGCCGGGGCGCCCGTCATAAGCACGCCAGCCCATGCGGGGATCGCGCGGATCGGCAAAGGCACCTTCGGGAGCGGGGCCAGTGCCGCGCGACACGGTGCGCTCGGTCGGGGTGATCTCGACCTTGGAGCGGAGCTTGTACATCGAGAGCGCCCGCGTCAGATCTGCGGCAAGTGGCGTCGCCACGTCGATCAGGATGTTCTCGCCATCCCTCACCAGAAAGAAATCCGCCCGGTATTTGCCCTGCGGCGTCAGCATCGCCGCATAGACGATACCGTCCTTCAGGCGCGCGACATCGTTGGTGACCAGGCCCTGAAGAAAGTCATGAGCCTCGGGTCCGCTCACGGAAAGGACGCTGCGGTCGTCGGTGGTCATGTTCGTCTCCCTCTTGATCCTAAGCCCTTCATATAGGATGACCCGGCCAAGGCAAACAGGGGCAGGGCATGCGCGCGCCAATTTCCATTATCATTCCGACACTTGATGCGGCCGATGGCCTGGCTGAGACGATCCCCTCGCTGATCGAGGGGCTGGAGGCTGGACTGGTGCGAGAGCTGATCCTGTCGGATGGCGGCTCGAGCGATGCGACCCGCGCCGTGGCCGATGCCGCAGGAGCGGTCTGGTTGAGCACTCCTTCCTCGTCCCGTGCTGCGCGACTGCGCCTCGGAGCAGAGGCTGCGCGCGGCGACTGGCTGCTGTTCCTCAAGGCCGGGACCGCGCTTTCGAAAGGCTGGAATCAGGATTTCCGCTCCGCGCTCGGCGCGCCGGGCGCCTATCACTTCGATCTGAGATTTCACGGGCGGGGCGTGCTGCCGTGCGTCGCTGCGGGGCTCGCCAATCTGCGCGCACGGCTGCGGCTGCCGCATGGCGAGCACGGGCTGCTGATCGACCGCGCGACCTACGAGTCGGTCGGCGGGTATCCGGACCTGCCGCTGATGGAGGATGTCGCGATCGCGCGCGCCCTCGGCTCCCGTCTGTGCCGTCTTCCGGTAGATGCCGAAACCTGCCCGCGCCCCTATGCGCGGCAGGGCTGGGTGCGGCCCGGGTTGCGCAACACGCTCAACCTGATGCGGTATCTGGGCGGCACGGACCCTGCCGCCCTGCGCGGGGCATTTCGCGGATAAAGTCGCGGGGTGCGATGCGGGCTCGGCTTTCCTCGCCTTGCCGCTGCCCGTCAGATGACGCTCAAAGCGCGGATGTGGCGGCCAGAGCCATCCGCGCCGCCACATCCGCTGCAGCCTCGCGACCATCGAAGCCCTGCTGGATGTCACGGCTCACATATTCGGTGCGGATCCACTGCTCGAACCCGATCTCGCCCTGTTTCAGGCGGGCGGCATAGACGTCGAGAATGTAGTCCTGAACACCCGTCTTGGTGAAATCGAGGTGGATGTATTTCAGCCCGAGCTGCTTGCGGGCCTTCTTGACCGACTTGCCTTCGAAGATCAGCAGGTACATCGCCGCGACGAACCCCGCACGGTCGGCGCCGGACTTGCAATGGAACAGCATCGGCTTTTCCGCGGCGCGCAGGCAGTCGATGACATGCACGATCCGGTCTCGCCCTGCCGCGGTACGCGCCCAGAGCTTGGCATTGACCATGAGGATGCCGAGCTCGTCGAGCGTTTCCTTCTCGAACAGGTAGTGCGAGTATTTTTCTTCGCCGCGCAGGTTCACTACGGTCCGCACGCCGAGTTCCTTGTATCTCAGGAAACGTTTGTGCGTCGGCTGGTTCGAGCGGTAGACTCCCGGCGCGATCTCGAAGAAATTCGTCCAGAAAGTCCGAAGAAAGGCATGGTCGAAGAAATTGTAGTGCAGCACGGACCAGCGCCGCGACACGGGATCCGTGATGTCTTTGCCGAACGAGCGCCGGAAACGACGTTCGCCTTTTTCGATCCGGCTCCAGAGCTGTGACAGCATTGTGATCCCTTTCCTGCCGGGCGGTTTAAGCGCTGCCGACTGGGCTGGCAAGCGGTGAGGGACCGAATGACGCAGCTCTGTGGCAGCCTGAACTCCGCCCGTGCCCCGATCGGTCGGGGCAAGCATATGAGCAGGCATATAGGTATTGCGGGGCCGAACCTCTACCCAGATCCGGTATGCGCCGGGCGCAAGGGGCAAGGGTGCAACGTTGGAAACCGTCGCCCGTGTACGTGTTGGATCCTGCAATACCGGCGAAGAGAAACGCACAGATGCACCGATTGACCTCTCGGCGGAGCAGAGTAATGTCCCGCCGACGGGTGCTGATCCCGTTCCCTCATTCAGGAGTAGTCGCGCATGTCTCTGGCCAACGGTCGCCCTTATCTGGCCATTCCCGGTCCGTCCGTCATGCCCGACGAGGTGCTGCGCGCCATGCACGTCGCCTCTCCCAACATCTACGAAGGTGATCTTCCCGAGATGGTCGCAGGTCTCATCCCTGATCTGCGCCGGGTCGCGCGTACCGACGGGCATGTAGCGATCTACATCGCCAACGGCCACGGCGCCTGGGAGGCAGCCCTGTCCAATACCGTCGCTCCAGGCGAATCGATCTTGGTTCCGTCCACGGGTCGGTTCGGCATGGGTTGGGCGGACACCGCCACGGGCATGGGGATCGAGCCCGAGATCATCGATTTTGGCCGCAAGGACCCGATCGACCTCGACCGCGTCGCCGATGCGCTGAAGGCGGATACGGGCCACAAGTACCGCGCCGTACTGGCGCAGCATGTCGACACCTCCTCTTCGGTGCGCAACGACATTGCCGGTCTGCGCCGGGTACTGGACGATCTCGGTCATCCCGCGCTGCTGATGGTGGACTGCATTGCCTCGCTCGGCTGCGACGTGTTCGAAATGGATGAATGGGGCGCCGATGTGATGGTCGCCGGATCGCAGAAGGGTCTCATGGTGCCGCCGGGCCTCGGCTTCGTGTTCTTCAACGACCGTGCCGCCGCGCAGCGTGCGCAGATGCCCCGCGTCACCCGGTACTGGGACTGGACGCTGCGCGCCAACCCGGAAATGTTCTACCAGTATTTCAACGGCACCGCACCCACGCATCACCTGATGGGCCTGCGCGCCTCGCTCGACATGATCCATAACGAGGGGATCGAGGCCGTCTGGGCGCGGCATGCGATGCTGTCGCGCGCCATCTGGGCCGCCTGCGACGCGTGGGGAGAGGGCGGTCCCATCCGGCTCAATATCGCCGATCCCGTCAATCGCAGCCACGCCGTGACGGCCTTGCGGGTCGGCGCGCCCTACGGCTCGCAATTGCGCGAATGGACGTCGTCCAAGGCTGGTGTGGTGCTCGGCATCGGTCTTGGCATGTCCGAAGAGAACGATCCCAACGGCACCGGCTTCTTCCGCTTCGGGCATATGGGGCATGTGAATGCGCATATGATCCTCGGCCTGCTTGGCGTTGTCGAGGCGGGGCTCAAGGCTCTGGACGTGCCGCATGGACGGGGGGGCGTCTCGGCCGCGGCGGAGGTGATCTCTCAGGCCTGATCGCGGCTTCGGCTTATGGCCAGCCGCGTGATCAGACTGTTGAGCGCCCAGCCCGACAGCATCACGGCGCCGATCCCCCAATGCGCCCAGATCACCCCAAAGACCCAGAGCATGTTGACCAGCAACATGGCGAGGGCGGCATCGGTATAATTCTCGACCTGTCCGGGCGGCGGAGCCTGCATCTGTCTCTCCGTAAGCGAGCAACTGGGTGAAGCCTCAGGATATCCGGCAATCGCTTTCCGCAAAGTAAATTGTTGGTCAGGGAATATCCCGTATTAGCGGCATCACCGCGGCATAGTGAGACCGTTTCCGAGCTGGACAGCGCTGTAACACATGAGTGCCCGCCTAGTTGCCCGGCACACCTTCCTGCTTTGCGAGCCAATCGGTCATCCAGGCGATTTCGGCTTCCTGCGCGGTGATCACGTCCTGTGCGAGCTTGCGGACCTCGGGATCCGAGCCGTATTCGAGCACGACCCGCGCCATCGCTACAGCACCTTCGTGATGCGGAATCATGCCCTGGATGAAATCCACATCCGGGTTGCCGGTCAGAGGCTGTGCCATCTTCTCGTGCATCGCGGTATTGGCATCAAGGTAGGCCTGCGCGGCTTCGGATTGCGGCGGCTGGGTCGCCATGTGTCCGGTGTGATCCATCGTTTCGGCCCAGACGGGCAGGGTCGGCAGGCAGCAGAGAAGGGCGAGTGAGTAAGGGCGCATGTCAGGCTCCTGTTGAACGATCCACCGCAACACTTGCCGGAAATCCCGGCCAGCGCATATCACTTCCGCGTGTCGGTGCGTGATCAG
The DNA here is from genome assembly GCA_038260405.1 of Rhodobacterales bacterium. Taxonomy (GTDB): domain Bacteria; phylum Pseudomonadota; class Alphaproteobacteria; order Rhodobacterales; family Rhodobacteraceae; genus Puniceibacterium. The sequence goes on from JBBSNW010000063.1 coordinate 15,448, forward strand.
GCCGAAACCTGCGCGCCTGCCTCCTCCAATGCCAGGGGCAGAACCTCGGCAAGTGCGTCGAGATCCGCGTTCGTCCCGGCGCTGATCCGGATGCAGCGGTCCTGCGGCGGCACGAATGGCATGCGCGCGAATATGCCGCGCGCTACCAGAGCACGTAGCACAGCGCGGGCAAAGTCGCCGTCGCGCCCGCAATCCACGGCCACGAAATTGGTGGCCGAAGGCAGAGCGCTCAGCCCGTTCGCCGCGGCGATCTCGGCGATCCGCGCCTTGGACCTGTTCACCCTGGAAATCACGTTCTGCAGCCAGACATCGTCCTGAAGGGCGGCCAGCGCACCGACCTGTGCTGCGCGGTTCATGCCGAAATGGTTGCGGATCTTGTCGAAGCTGCGGATCAGATCGACCGAGCCGATACCGTAGCCGACCCGCGCACCCGCCATGTCATGCGCCTTGGAAAAGGTGCGCAGACGGATCACCCGCGGATCCTCGACTGCGATGTTGGGGATGGCCTCAGCCGGAGAGAATTCTATGTAGGCCTCGTCGAGGATCAGCAGCGTGCCCTCGGGCAGGATGTCCAGCGCCGCCTCGATATCCGCGCCGCTGTGCCAGCTGCCCATCGGATTGTCGGGATTGGCGAGATAGACCAGCTTGGCATCCACCTCGGCGGCCTTTGCGATCAGCGCGGGCAAATCCTCGCGGTCATCGCGATAGGGCACCTTCACGAGGTCACCGCCAAAGCCATTCACATGATAGTTGAAGGTCGGATAGGCGCCATCAGAGGTCACCACGCGATCCCCCGGCGCCACCACCAGCCGCACGAGATAGCCGAGCAGGCCGTCGATGCCTTCGCCGATGATCACGTTCTCGGGCTGCGCCTGCATCCTTTCCGCCAGAGCTGCCTTCAGGTCAAAATTCGTCGCATCGGCGTATTTCCAGATCTCCGCAGCCTCGCGCTCCATCGCTTCGATGGCACGGGGCGAAGGGCCGAAGACGCTTTCATTCGCGCCGAGGCGCGCGCGGAAGGGTCTTCCCATGTCGCGCTCCTGCACCTCGGGGCCGACGAAGGGCACGGTGGCGGGAAGGGTCTGAACGAGCGGGGTGTAGCGTGGTCCTGTCATGGATCGCACTATGCGGATCGCGACTGGAGGGAGCAAGGGGGCAGAGCGTCGGCATGATGGCGCATGTAGAGAGGTCGCGTGCGGGTGCCGGACACTCGCACCCAGGGGCCCCAGACAAACCAAGCGCTTTCCATATCCGCCGATTCCGCCTAGACGGGCGCTCTGCCGTTTGGCAGAAATCCACCCGTCGGCTTGACCCTCTCCCCCCGAGGCGCCACCTTCCCGCCGAAGCAGGACCAGCGAAAGGCACATATCTTGGCCCGTACCCCTCCGCCCTTTGCCGGGTTCGAATGGATGATTGCCTGGCGCTATCTGCGCGCCAAACGTGCCGAAGGCGGGGTCAGCGCGATGACCTGGATCAGCCTGATCGGCATCACCCTCGCTGTTTTCGCACTGATCGCGACCCTGGCCGTGAGGTCCGGTTTCCGCACGGAATTCGTCGACACGATCCTCGGCTCGAGCGCGCATGTCACCGTCTACTATGCCGGTGAGGAGGACGAGCTTGGCCAGGTGTCGCGCACCATCCCCGACTATGATGCGACGGCGGCGAAGATCGCGCAGGTGCCGGGCATCACCCGTGTCGCGCCGCTGGTCAAGGGGCAGGTCATGGCCACGGCCAACAGCCGCAATGCCGGTGTCGAAGTCTTCGGCATTTCCGAACAGAACCTCGAGACGATCCCGCGGATCGCCGATCCGGAAACGGCCGAGGGGGACATCACCCGCTTCAATGACGGCATCGCCATAGGGTCTGGGGTCGCCCGCGAACTGGGGGTCGGCCTTGGCGACTCGGTCCGGCTGATTTCGCCGGACGGGGTCAAGACCGCCTTCGGCACCAGTCCGCGCGTCAAGGCCTATGAGGTGGTCTACATCTTCACTGCCGGGCGCTACGACATCGACCGCACGCGGATCTACATGCCGATCGGCGAGGCGCAGCTCTATTTCAACCGCGAGAATGTGGTCGACGAATTCGAAGTCTCCGTCGAGGAGCCCGAGGAGGCAGACAGCTATGCGGCGCCGCTGCTGCAACAGGTGGGCGAGCGTGGGCTGATCTGGACCTGGCAGGATGCGAGCGGCGGCTTCCTGCGCGCTCTCGAGATCGAGGACAACGTGATGTTCATCATCCTGTCGATCCTCGTGCTGATCGCGGCGATGAACATCGTTTCGGGCCTGATCATGCTGGTCAAGAACAAGGGCCGCGACATCGGGATCCTCCGCACCATGGGCCTCAGCGAAGGCTCGGTGCTCCGGGTCTTCTTCATCTGCGGCGCCTTTACAGGGCTGATCGGCACGGCGCTGGGGGTGATCTTTGGCTGCCTCTTCGCGCTCTATATCGACCCGATCTTCAGCTTCGTGAACTACGTCTCGGGCGGCGGCGTGTGGGACCCGTCGGTGCGCGGCATCTACCAGTTGCCGGCCGAGTTGCAGCTCGGAGACGTGCTCTCTGCGGTGGCGCTGTCGCTCGGGCTTTCGTTCATCGTGACAATCTTTCCCGCCCGCCGTGCGGCGCGGATGAACCCGGTCGAGGCGCTGCGCTATGAATGATGTGACCTTGCGCCTCGAAGGCATAGAAAAGATCTACTTCAAGGGATTGCCGAATGAAGTTCAAGTTCTGCGCGGTGCCGATCTGACGGTGAACAGCGGCGAGATCGTGGCCCTTGTCGCGCCCTCCGGTGCCGGGAAATCCACGCTGCTGCACATTGCGGGCCTGCTCGACACTGCCGATGCGGGGTCCGTCGCGATCAGCGGGACAGACATGACGGGTCTCAACGATCGCAAGCGCACGGCCGTGCGCTGCGCCGATGTGGGCTTCGTCTACCAGTTCCACCACCTGCTCCCCGAATTCACCGCGCTCGAAAACATCGTGCTGCCCCAACTGGCGAACGGTGCGACTTCGAAAGAGGCAGAAACGCGCGCGATGGAGCTTCTCGACAGCGTCGGTGTCGCGGACCGTGCCACGCATCGGCCCGCCGCCCTGTCCGGCGGGCAGCAGCAGCGCGTCGCCTTCTGCCGCGCGATGGCCAACAATCCCAAGCTTCTGCTGGCCGACGAGCCGACCGGCAACCTCGATTCCGAAACCTCCGATCAGGTCTTCGGTGCGCTGCTCTCCCTTGTACGCGACACCGGCATGGCGGCCGTGATCGCCACGCACAACCTTGAACTTGCCGGTCGCATGGACCGCACGCTGCGGCTGGATCAGGGTCTGCTGCGCGCCGGATAGGACAGAGGCGCTCCGGGGTGGAAACAACGCCACTGAGCGCTCCATCAGCGTTGCTCCGGGGGCTCTGCCCGGGCTTTGAGCCTCGGCAGAGTATCTCACAGATGGCTCACGGGAACGTCGGGTGTTTTCAGCTGTTCACCCTGTAGCATGTCGGCAAACTGGAGGAGCCTCATGAAACGCCTTTCCCTGATGACGCTTGCGGCTCTGTTCGTGGCCTCTGCCGCTTCGGCGGCGCCCGTTGCCTTTGACAGCGGGTGGAAGCAGCAGAAATTCTCGCTCTTTTCCCAGAATCAGTACGGCTATCAGGGAAACACCCTCACCGTTAAATCGGACGGGTCGGTTTCGCTTACCTACAAGCCCCTGCCGCAATCCGCGTGGTCCGCCAGTGGTGCCAGCTGGTCGTGGTCGGTGGGCAAGGGCGTTCCGGCGACGGACCTTGCCCGCAAGGGTGGGGACGACCGCAACCTCGCGCTCTATTTCGTCTTCCTCCCCGAGGATCAGGCAAGGGCGCTACAGGGCGCGAGCGTGCGCAAACTGCTCGGCGAAAACGCGGTGCGCGTGCTGGTCTATACTTGGGGCGGCGCAGCCGGGCGGGGGACGTTTCTGTACAGTCCCTATCTCGGCCCGCGCGGCAAGACGGTGATCCTGCGTGCGGCTGGCACCGGTCAGGCATCCGAAACCGTGAACCTCTCCAATGATTACGGCAAGGCCTTTGGCGGCCAGCCGGGTGCGCTTGTCGGCATCGCGGTTTCGGCAGACAGCGACGACACTGACAGCATGATCGACGCGCGCATAAGCGATCTGTCGGTCAACTGAGTCCGCCGAGGGATCGCACTCCCTATAGCGATATTTCAGGCGTCAAACTTGGCATCCGCTGCGCAGGGCTGAGCTTGATCGCGCGATCACGGCTGAAAAGGTCCCGCCGCCCTTCCATCCGCAATGCTTTGAAATGACCCGAAACGACACATCCCGTGTCCGCAGCACTTCTGTTCGTCGGAACTTGATGCAGATCAAGGTATTGCGGGCCGAATAGGGCTTGTATCGGTGCGGACTGTGGGCAACAGAGAACGCAGGCTATTTCAGCTCGAAGGAGATATCGGCGATGGTCCGGACGTCATTTGCACTCGGTGCTTTCGCGGCTTTGTTCATCGGGGCCTGTGCGCCGGAGAAAGCGATGCCGGAGGCCAGCGACGGGCGCAGCCTTTACCTCCGCAACTGCTCGATCTGTCATGGAGCGCAGGCCAAGGGCGACGGCCCGATGGCGCGGGCTATGGCCAAGGCGCCCAAGGATCTGACGCTGATCGCCGTGCGCAATGGCGACACCTTCCCCCGCGCAAAGGTGCTCTCGACCATCGACGGCTACGCGCGCTCGACCAGGATGACGGGTCCGGGCATGCCCGAATTCGGCGAATTGCTGCAGGGCGATCTCATCCCCTACGATTCGGGCGATGGCAGGATGACACCCACACCGCGCAAGCTGGTCGCGCTGGCAGAATATCTCGAATCGATTCAGGTGGCCCGCTAGGACGCGAGTATCCGCCTGGCCTGTGACCTGGCGCGGACGGACTTGCCCATTGGGGCCGGTTGCGGCATGACTGGTGGAACCTTTCGGATGGATCGGCCACATGCGCCTCTTGCCTGTCATATTGCTGCTTAGCGCCTGTGCCCAGTTCCCGGCACTGGACAATACGCAGACGCCGGGTGTCGCCACCGCGCCCTATCCGAGGCTTGTCCCGTTTGAAACGCTGCTCGAAGCGCCCGCAGCGCGCGCCACGCCCGAAATGCGCGAAGGCGTGCTCGACCGGGCCGATTCCCTGCGTGAGCGCGCCGGGCAGCTGACCGGGCCCGTGGTGGACGAGGACACGCAGGAGCGGATGCGGCAGGGTATTCCGGAACTGCCGAGCGGATAGGCAATCCCTTCCTCCCGAATCTGTTTCGCAACTCCCCGGCGCCGTCGGCGCAGGAACATGACACATGCCCCCGCCGCGATCCTGACCCGCCGGCCCGTTGCACCGCTTGGGGGAACGGGCTACAGGGTCGCGACACCATCGTTATACCCCGCACATCATCTCAGGAGATCCGCCATGACCGAACCGCTGCGCCTTGGAATTGCAGGTCTGGGCACGGTCGGGGCCGGGGTGGTCAAGATTGTCCGCCAGAAGGCCGCGCTGCTGGCCGAACGCACCGGCCGCACCGTCACGATCAGTGCCGTGACCGCGCGTCACCGGGACAAGGATCGCGGCGTGGCTCTGGACGATTATGCCTGGGAAGACGACGCGGTCACGCTCGCCACCCGCGACGATATCGACGTCTTCGTCGAGTTGATGGGGGGCAGCGACGGCCCTGCCAAGGCCGCGACCGAAGCAGCGCTCGCCGCCGGCAAGGATGTGGTGACCGCCAACAAGGCGATGCTGGCCCATCACGGACAGGCGCTCGCGCAACTCGCCGAGGATAACGGCGCCGTGCTGCGCTTCGAGGCGGCGGTGGCCGGCGGCATCCCTGTGATCAAGGCGCTGACCGAGGGGCTGGCCGGGAACGACATTACCCGCGTGATGGGCGTGATGAACGGCACCTGCAACTACATCCTGACCCGGATGGAAAGCGGCGGGCTGACCTATGACGAGGCCTTCGACGAGGCAGACAAGCTCGGCTTTCTCGAGGCCGATCCGGAGCTTGACGTGGGCGGCATCGATGCCGGGCACAAGCTTTCGCTGCTCGCGGCCATCGCCTATGGCACGCAGGTGGCTTTCGACGCGGTCGAGCTCGAGGGTATCGGCAAGGTGTCGATCGACGACATCCGCCAGGCCGCCGACATGGGCTACAAGATCAAGCTGCTGGGTGTCTGCCGCATGACCGGCCGCGGGCTCGAGCAGCGCATGGCGCCATGCCTCGTGCCTGCGACCTCGCCCCTGGGGCAGCTCGACGGCGGGACCAACATGGTGGTGATCGAAGGCGACCAGGTCGGACAGATCGTGATGCGCGGGGCAGGGGCCGGCGAAGGCCCGACCGCGAGCGCCGTGATGGGGGACGTGCTGGACATCGCACGCGGAACGCGGCTCTCGACATTCGGACAGCCCGCCTCCTCGCTGAAGGCGGCGACCGCGGCCAAGGTCGCGACACCCGCGCCATATTATCTGCGCATGGGTCTGGTCGACAAGCCGGGCGCGCTCGCCAAAGTCGCGACGGCCCTCGGTGATGCCGGGATCTCGATCAACCGGATGCGCCAGTACGACCACACCAGCGACGCCGCCCCGGTGCTGATCGTCACGCACAAGACGACCCGCGCCGCGCTGGATGTCGCGCTCGACGCGATGAACCGGACCGGCGTCGTCGCGGGTGAACCGGTGGCCCTGCGCATCGAACGTGTCTGAAGCGGTTCCCGCCGCGCTCGCCGTGGTTTTGCGCGGAGCGGAGGTGCTTCTGGTGCGGCGCCGCAACCCACCGGATGCGGGGCTCTGGGGCTTTCCCGGCGGCAAGGTCGAACCGGGCGAGACGCTGGAAAAGGCGGCCCTGCGCGAACTGCGCGAAGAGACCGGTGTCATCGCGCGGATGCGAGCCCCTCTGGGCCATATCGACATTGCGGCCGAAGGGTTTCGCTACCGCCTCGATATCGCCCTTTGCGAGCACGTTTCCGGAAACGCCCGGCCCGCCGACGACGTGGATGCCGCGCAATGGTTCGCGACCGGAAAGGTCATCGGCGCGCACCTGCTCGCCAGCCGGGATGTCGACAGGATCTGTCTGCGCGCCGCCGCCTTTCCCTGTTAGCGACGAAACCCGAGCCGCGCCCGCTTGCGCGAGGACCTAGGCGCGGGGTAGGTGTGAGGCCACATCAGAATGCATAACGGAATGTCCCCCATGTCCACGCCCATAGATTTCAATGACCGCATGCTGTCCCTGGGCCTTGCCCGCGTCTCCGAAGCCGCGGCCATCGCCTCGGCGAAGCTGATCGGGCGCGGCGACGAGAAGGCCGCGGATCAGGCCGCCGTCAACGCCATGCGCACGCAGCTGAACCTGCTCGATATCGCAGGCGTCGTCGTGATCGGCGAGGGTGAACGGGACGAGGCGCCGATGCTCTTCATCGGAGAAGAGGTCGGCACCGGCAACGGACCCGGCGTCGATATCGCGCTCGACCCGCTCGAAGGTACGACCCTCACCGCCAAGGACATGCCCAATGCACTGACCGTGATCGCGATGGGGCCGCGCGGTTCGATGTTGCATGCTCCGGATGTCTACATGGACAAGCTCGCCGTGGGCCCGGGCTTCCAGCAGGGTGTCGTGACGCTCGACATGTCACCGAAAGAGCGGGTGGCCGCACTGGCAAAGGCCAAGAACTGCAAGGAATCTGACATCACCGTCTGCATCCTCGAACGCCCCCGTCACGAGAACATGATCGAAGAGGTCCGCGCCACCGGTGCCTCGATCCGCCTCATCACCGATGGCGACGTGGCCGGTGTCATGCACTGCGCCGAACCGAGTGTGACGGGTATCGACATGTATATGGGTTCTGGGGGCGCGCCCGAAGGTGTGCTGGCCGCATCGGCGCTGAAATGCATGGGCGGGCAGATCTACGGACGCCTGATGTTCCGCAACGACGCTGAAAAGGGCCGCGCGCGCAAGGCCGGGATCACCGATCTCGACCGGATCTATAGCCGCGACGACATGGTGACGGATCACGTGATCTTTGCGGCCACCGGCGTCACCTCGGGCTCGCTGGTCGCGGGTATCAAGCGCGAAGTGGGCTACCTCACCACCGAAACGATCCTGATGCGCTCCAAGACCGGTTCGGTCCGGCGCATGACCTATCGCAACCCGACGCATTGACCATTCGGCGATCGCAAGATCCGCGACCGAGGGATCTTGCCTATCTGGCAACAGAAACGTCCGGGCACCGTGCCCGGCATGGGGCAGGCATGAGCTATCTTGGTGTTGAGGACTCTCTGACGGGACGGCGCTGGCTCGGTCCGCCACCCGAAATCGAACGGCTGGCCGAAGCCATGGCGCAACAGACCGGATTTGCTCCGGCGCTGTGCCAGACGCTCGCACGTCTGGGTGTGCCGGCCTGTGACGCCGCGACCTATCTTGCGCCCACCTTGCGCGAGCTGCTGCCCGATCCTCGCACCCTGCGGGACATGGAGGCCGCGGCACAGCGTGTTCTGGAATCCGTCAGCCGGCGTGAAAGGGTCGCGATCTTTGCCGATTACGATGTCGATGGGGGTGCATCCGCGGCGCTGCTGATCGACTGGTACCGCCAGCTCGACCAGCGCGTGACGCTCTACATCCCCGACCGGATCGACGAAGGATACGGGCCAAACGATGCCGCGATGAGCGAGCTCGCAGCGCAGCATGATCTCATCATCTGCGTCGATTGCGGCACTCTCAGCCATGGTCCGATCGCCGCGGCGCAGGGCGCTGATGTCGTCGTTCTTGATCATCACCTCGGAGGAGAGACGCTTCCGCCCGCGCTGGCAGTGGTCAATCCGAACCGGCAAGACGAATCCGGCGATCTCGCGCATCTCTGTGCCGCCGCGGTCGTGTTCCTGATGCTGGTCGAGGCCGGACGCCAGATGCGCGTGGCCGGGCAAAAGGGGCCCGATCTCATGGGCCTGCTGGATCTCGTCGCCCTGGCGACGGTCGCGGACGTCGCGCAATTAACCGGCGTGAATCGCGCTCTCGTGCGGCAGGGTCTCAAGGTCATGGCCCGGCGCGAACGTCCCGGTCTAGTCGCGCTATCCGACGTGGCCCGGCTCGAGACGGCACCGACCTCCTATCACCTCGGCTTTGTCCTCGGCCCCCGGGTCAATGCGGGCGGGCGGATCGGGCAGGCGGACCTTGGCGCGCGGCTGCTGGCCACGACCGACCCGCACGAAGCGCAGGCCATGGCCGAACGTCTCGAGCAACTCAACACCGAACGCCGCGAGATCGAAGGCTCGGTGCGTGCCGCCGCCCTCGAGCAGGCCGAGGCGCGCGGGCTCGATGGTCCGCTGGTCTGGGCCGCGGGCGAAGGCTGGCATCCCGGGGTCGTCGGCATCGTTGCCTCGCGACTCAAGGAAATGACCAACCGGCCCAGCATCGTCATCGGTCTCGACGGGGACGAGGGCAAGGGATCGGGCCGTTCCGTCTCCGGCGTGGACCTTGGCGCCGCGGTTCAGCGTCTCGCCTCCGAGGGGCTGCTGATCAAGGGCGGCGGGCACAAGATGGCCGCTGGTCTCACCGTTGCGCGCGATCATCTCGATTCGGCGATGGCCCGGCTCGGTGAACTGCTCGAAAAACAGGGTGCCGGGCAGGGTGGTGCCGTCGATCTGCGCCTCGACGGCATTCTGATGCCGGGGGCAGCCAGTCTCGATCTCATGGAACAGATCGAGTCGGCGGGCCCCTTCGGCGCCGGTGCCGCGGCGCCGCGCTACGTCTTTCCCGATGTAAGTATCGGATTCGCAAAACCGGTCGGTCAGAGCCACCTCAAGATCTCGTTCGGCGATGGTCTCGGAGCGCGCATCGAAGCGATCTGTTTCGGCGCCTTCGACGGCCCGCTTGGCCCGGCCCTGCGCGATCACGGCGGTCGGCGATTCCACCTTGCCGGTCGGCTTGAGATCAACGAATGGAACGGGCGCCGTTCTGTGCAGCTGCGCGTCGAAGACGCCGCCCTGGCCACCTGAGCCATCTGAGCTTGCCCGTTCAAGGGTCTGTAAAGGCGTATCTTTATGTGATCAGAGGTCAATAGGAGCGGCGCCGCAAAAAACTTTTCGATCCGACGATGTTTTTTGCGAATTAGCGCTTGCGCATACAGCGGGGTTTCCTTAGAACCCGCCTCACGCCAAGGTTTGGCCCGTTCGTCTATCGGTTAGGACGCCAGGTTTTCAACCTGGAAAGAGGGGTTCGATTCCCCTACGGGCTGCCACTTTTCCTCTAATACCCTTGTATTGTTGAGTTTGGTGATGCCAAGTGTCCCACGGTTTTCCCGGGTTGGGACACTCTCTTTATTTTTGCGAGCATCCTGAACCCTCTCATAACCGGACACGGCCAGTGTGGCGCGATGGATGCCCTTTGCGTAAACTTCAGATGTCTTCATGTCGCTATGTGAAAGCCGTGCCATGATTTCGTAGACAGTACCTCCGGCATGCGCGAGTTCCAAAGCGACGGCTTTGCGCAGCCCGTGCTGAGAGCGGGTCGCTTTCTTGACCTTTTCCATTTTCATGGTTTTCGGGTTCTTTTCTTCGACAACCTTGCATAGCCCCGCTTGAATAATCCAGCTGCGGACCTGGTTGTCGAGACTGCCGGACGAGGCGAAAGGACGGCCTGAACTGATGGTCAGAAAAGTGTCATCATGGAACGTCGAAGCCGCGAGTTCTTCCGCAAGTTCAGGCATCACGGGGACTTTTACCGCCTGAGAGCCCTTTTTCTTCGGCTGCCAAGCAAGAAAAGCGTATCCATCCTCGAGCAGGATGTTCTTGGGCCCAATGCTGTTCATGTCGCCAATGCGGCCGGCCATATTCTCCGCCAAATAAAACCACCTGCGCGCCATGGTGCCTGGCCCATGCCGATCCAGAAACATGGATTCTTCCTCTGGGATCCAAGCTATAGCGCCACCCTTGCATTTGTGGTTGCTTTCGACGCCGAAGACATTGCTGTGTGTCGGGAACCCATAGTTTTTCCCCCACTTGTATGCCGCTCTCAGCGCTTTCAAGCAGGTCTGAGCGGCTCCGGTCTTTGCTTCGAACGAGTCACGGATCCAGATGAAAGCCTCCGTTGGCAGGTCTGCGTTCAGACTTCCCATTCGCTGTCCTTTTGGTGCCTTGCAGTCACAAGCCTGCGTCAGACCTGTGCGGCGACTGTTCAAGGTCAGTTGCGATAAATTTCCGGCTTCAACCTGTATTTCCAGCGAAGCAAGATAACGTTCGCGGAGGTCATCCAACGTACCGCGATCGGTCTCTTGGGGTTGCACCAGCTTTACTTTGTGACCGCTGCGGGCGGCGTCGTAGTGCTCGAGAAAATCAGGATGCTTGGGCCCAACAGGAATGGTTATTGACCTGCCCCCCCGGAAGTTCCCTCAGTCTGATGTAGAGTCTGCCCAACCTGAAGGAGCAGACGAGATGAGGAAAAGCCGTTTCACCGAAGCGCAGATTATCGGGATGATCAAAGAGCAGGAGGCTGGTTTGCCGACG
>JBBSNW010000064.1:0-25679 GCA_038260405.1 Rhodobacterales bacterium
CTCATGGCGCGGTAAAGGGAGGTAAAAAATTTCATGGGACTGCTTTCAAATCTATTCGGCGGCGGAAGCTCGGAGACAAAACCGAGCGCCCCGCGTTACAGCAATGTTCGCATTCATCCGGCCGTGGACAACGGCGTGAGGGCCGGATCCTCGGCCTTTTCGGGGGGAACGCTGAAATGCCATTGTGCCAGCGAGAAGGTCGAGGTCGAGATCGGCGCTCAGACCGCGCATAACCACGTCTGCGGCTGTTCCAAATGCTGGAAGCCGAAGGGCGCGACCTTTGCCCAGATCGCCGTCGTCGGCAGCGACAAGGTGAGCGTGACCAAGAATGGCGAGAAGCTGGACCGGGTCGATCCGCGTGCGGCGATCCAGCGTTATGCCTGCAAGGATTGTGGCGTGCATATGTTCGGCCGGATCGAGAATACCTCGCATCCGTTCCACGGGCTCGACTTCGTGCATACGGAGCTTTCGCCTGCCTCGGGATGGTCGGCGCCGGAATTCGCCGCCTTCGTGTCGTCGATCATCGAGGCGGGATATGACCCGGCCAAGATGGATTCGGTGCGCGGACGCTGCAAGGAACTGGGTCTCGAGCCCTATGACTGCCTTTCCCCGCCGCTGATGGATGCCATTGCCACCCATGCCGGCAAGGCGAACGGCAACCTCAAGGCCTAAGCATGGGCGTCATCTTCAAGGGCCGCGACGGCAGTTTCGCGGCCCCTGCGCGGCGTCGTGCACATCTGCGTGTGAGAGTTGCGCGGCACTGGCCTTTCTTGCTAAGTTACCGGCAGGGAGGACTTTGCTATGAAACATGATCCGGTGGCTCAGCCCGCTGGCCGTCTGCGATCCGTGGTGATCGTGGATGATCATCCGCTATACGGCGACGCGCTGGCATCCGCGCTCCGCCATGTTTTTCAGGACTGCCGCATCGACACCGCCAAGTCCTTGGGCGAGGCGATGGACCTCTTGCAACGGGACGTGGCGCCCGACCTCGTGATGTTCGATCTGAAATTGCCGGACGTCACGGGAATCAGCGGGTTCCTGTCGCTGCGTGACCGCATTCCGGACACGCCGATCCTCGTCATCTCGTCGCTGACGTCGCTTGACGTGGTGCATGCGCTGATGGATGCCGGTGCAGCCGGTTTCCTGCCGAAGGACGCCTCGGCCCAGGTGCTGAAAACGGCGCTGTTCGACGTCTGTGCCGGGCGCAAGTACCTGCCCAAGGAATACCAGAAGACCGCCAATGCCGAACCGGGGCGGTTCGACTGCCAGCAGGTCAACCAGAAGCTGGCCGACCTCACCCCGCAGCAGACCCGCATCATGAAGTTGATCTGTGCCGGAAAGCCGAACAAGCAGATCGCCTATGAGTTGAGTCTCGCCGAGGCGACTGTCAAGGCGCATATCACGGCGCTGCTGCGCCGGCTTGGCGTGCAGAACCGGACACAGGCGGCGGTGCTGGTCGAGAGTGGCAACCTTGACGGATTGGTGGGCGGCGGAGATGCGGATGCCCGCGCGTTCCTGAGCCAGTAGGCGGGGCGGCACATGCTGCAAAAACCTCTTAATGCGCCAACCTCGGTCGGGGTTGGCGTTTCCTATTTGAAGGATGCCCGGGAGGCTGTCGCCGATCTGGCGAGCCAGATCGACCTGCGCGAGGTCTGCTTTGCGCTCGTCCTGCTGCCCGAGGGCTTTGACCTGCCGGTCCTGGCAAAGGAACTGGACCGCCAGATGCCGGGCTTGCCGGTCTTTGGCTGCACCACGGCCGGGCAGATCACCCCGCGCGGATACGAGACTGCAGCCTTGCAGGTTCTGGCCTTTCCGAAGCGGCATTTCCGCTGTGCGTCGATGCTGGTCGACCCGCTGAAGCCGCTGTCGATCAAGCAGATCGCCGCCGATTCCCGCCGCCATGCCGCGCAGTTCCAGAAGACCGCCGACTGGAACCGCCTCGCGCTCATATTTGCCGACGGGCTGTCCAAGCAGGAGGACATGCTGGTCACGGCGCTGGAGCAGGGGCTTGGCGACATGCCGGTCTTTGGCGGATCGGCCGGCAACGGGCTCGATTTCCGCAAGACTTTCGTGCTGCATGGCGGCGCGTTCCACACCAATGCGGCGCTGCTGCTGCTGCTCGAAACCGATCTCGACTTTACCGGGCTCGGCTTCGATCACTTCCTGCCGACCGAAAAGCAGATGGTGGTGACCCACGCTATTCCCGAAGAACGGCTGGTGCTCGAGATCAACGGCAGTCCGGCGGCGGTGGAATATGCCCGTCAGGTCGGTGTGCCGGTGGATCAGCTCTCGCCGCAGGTCTTTGCCGAGAACCCGGTTCTGGTGCGCAACAACCACAACTACCACGTCCGCGCCATCCAGGAGGCGCCGGGCGCGCATGCGCTGTCCTTCCTGTCGGCGATCGATGACGGCCTGTTGCTCACGCTGGGCCGGGGCAAGGAGATCCTGCGCACGCTCGAGGCCGGTCTCGATGTGCGCGGGCCCGCGGGCAATCCGCCGGATTTCATCCTCGGCTTCGACTGCGTGCTGCGCAAGCTCGAGATCGAGCAGAAGCAGCTCTCGGGTGCCGTGTCGGAAATCTTCCGCAACCGGCGTGTGCTGGGCTTCAACACCTATGGCGAACAGCATTGCGGCGTGCATGTGAACCAGACCTTCGTGGGCGTCGCCTTCTTCGAGCCCAGAAAGCGGGACCTGCATTGATCGACCCCAGCGATCCCCTTGACGTGCAGGTCGCCAAGCAGGCGAAGATCATCGACGCGCTGATACGGCGGACCGGACGGCAGCACGATGTCGGCCATTCGGCCTATGCCGCCTTTCAGTCGGCGATCGCTCTTCAGGGGCAGGTCTGGGCCAAGACGCTCGACCTCGAACGCACCAGCAACGAGCTGGAACTGGTGCGCTACGACCGCGAGCGTACGCAGAAGAACCTGACCGACGCGCTATCGGCCATGGAGGGCGGTTTCGCGCTGTTTAATGACGGCACGCTTCAGGTCTGCAACGATCTCTTCAAGACGCTGCTGCCGGACATCACCGAATTGATCCTGCCCGGGCTGTCGATGGCCGACTATTTTGCGGCGATGGAGCGGAGCGTGCATCTGGTCGATCCCGATGCGCGGCTGCGTGCGAACCTCACAGAGGCGCAGACCGGGCCTTCGGGCGCCTCGCTGCTGTCCTTCGTGGTGGCGCTGAGCGCTGATCGCTGGTTCCAGATCAGCCAGCAGCGCACGAGCCTCGACAATGTCATCATCCTGCAGACCGAGATCACCGATGTGGTGCGCCAGAACCGGTCGGAAAAGGATCATCTGATCGACATGCAGGCGCATTACCTGCAGGCGGCCTTCGACAACATGTCTTCGGGGATCTGCACCTTTTCGCGGGCCGGGATGGTGATGATCCACAACGACCGGTTCCGAGAATTGCTGGGGCTGCCCTTCACCCTGATGCATCAGGGCACAAGGTTCACGCAGATCCTGGGCTTCATCCAGAACAACAGCCTGCTGGTCGATGCGGACATCACCGATATCGACCGCTGGCCCTATCGCCTGCGCACGGAGGGTCGGTTGCGCAAGAGGCTGCGGCATGGCGGGGGGCGTGTGCTCGACCTGCAGGCGCATCTGCTGCCCGACCGGGGCTTTCTGGTCGACATCAAGGATGTGACGCTGGAATCCCGCGCGACCGAGATGCTGGAGAAGCGGGTCGACGAGCGCACCTCGGAGCTGACCGAGGCGAATGTCCGCCTCACCGCGCAATACGAGGCGCAGGCCCGCGTCGAGGAAGAGCTGCGCGTCGCCAAGGAAGCGGCGGAGGCTGCGGTCTCCTCCAAGACGCGGTTTCTTGCCGCCGCGAGCCATGACCTGCTGCAGCCGGTCAATGCCGCGAAGCTTCTGATCTCGACGCTTGTGGACATGTCGCGCGGCTCTGCCACGGCGCCGACGGTCGAGCGGCTCGACGGCTCCTTCGCCTCGATCGAATCGCTGCTGCATGCGTTGCTCGACATCTCGCGGCTGGAAAGCAGCGAAAGCGCGCTGTCGGTGACCGAGGTGTGTCTCGGCTCGCTCATGCAGGGAGTCATCGAGGATCACGCGCCCGTCGCCGCGAAGAAAGGCGTGCGGCTCGATGTCGTGCCCTGTTCGCTCTGGGTGAGGAGCGATCAGCGCTATCTCATGCGCTCGGTGCAGAACCTCGTGGTGAACGCGATCCAGTATACCGAAAACGGCCGGGTGCTGGTCGGCTGTCGCCGCAGCGGGCCGAACGTCGTGCTGCAGGTCTGGGATACCGGCATGGGGATTTCCCACAAGGATCAGAAGCGGATCTTCGACGAATTCACCCGCGCCGACAACGTCCCGCCCGGCTCTGGCATGGGGCTGGGTCTTTCCATCGTCGACCGCACCTGCCGTCACCTGGGCCACACCGTCAGCGTGCGCAGTAAACCGGGGGTCGGGTCGGTCTTTTCCATCGAGATGGAGACGGTGCCGGGCCGCGCGCCGATGCCCGTCGTCCTTGGCACGACGCAGGCGAGTTTCGACAATGACATGAACCTGATCGTGCTGGTGGTCGAGAATGATCCTTACGTCCTTTTCGCCACCACGCAAAAGCTCGAGACCTGGGGTGCCAGCGTCCTCGCCGCGAAATCGACCGAGGAGGCGCTGACGCTCGTGCAGGATATCGGCATGGCGCCGGACATCATCCTCGCCGACTACCAGCTCGACGGGGACGATACCGGTGTGCAGGCGATCCGCCTCGTGCGGGAACAGACCGCGACCCATGTGCCCGCCATCGTGATCACCGCCGACCGGGGGCCCGCCCTTGTCCAGATCGGGGCGCGCAACGATTTTACCGTGCTGACCAAGCCGGTGCAGCTGTCGCGGCTGCGTCCGCTCATCGACTGGAAGACCCGGGATCAGGCCGAGGCGTGAGCGCAGAGCCACGACCCCGACAAAAGTAGCTCATGACAGGGGGGCAGCGGCCAGTAGGCTGCGCCTCGGGAGGATACGAAAATGCTGAGATATCTTGCATGTGCGATTGTGGCCGTTGGTCTGGCGGGGACGCCTGCATTGGCGGCCAATGACGGCACGGCGACCTATGACCTGCTGTTCAAGCCGGGCACGCTGGACGAGGTGCCGATGGATCAGATGCTCCTCTACGAGCGGACGGTGACCAACGCGCTCGTGCCCGATGCCGGTATGCGCGATTCAGGTGAGATCGAGCTGTCCTTCGAGGATACGACACCGCCGCAGGCCGGTCTGCGGTTCCTGAGGGGCGGCAAGCACCGCAATCTCGGCAGCTTTCCGATGAGCGTCGGCAATCCGATCATCATGTATTTCGTCGAGACCATCGTCCGTGACATGGCTGAATCTGCCGGCGGCAGCCCTTTCTACATCCGCAACCGGGTGAAGGACGCACTTGTCACCCCATCCGAGGTGCAGAACGGCGAGGCGATGTATGACGGCAAGACCATCCGGACGAAAACCGTCACGCTGCATCCCTTCGTCGATGATCCCAACCGGGATCGGATGATGGGCTTTGGCGACCTTGCGCTGAGCGTGACCATGTCGGACGAGGTGCCGGGCTGGTATCACTCGCTCGAAGCGAATGTGCCGGGGACGGATGGTCCGGTCTACAAGTCGGTGATGCAGTTCGAGGAGATCGAGGAGACACCGCAATGATGCGCTTGCTGATGGCGCTGGTCCTGCTGGCGGCCCCCGTATCGGCCCAGACGGTCGAGGAGCGGCTCAACGACTATCCGACCGATGCGAGGGCGGATTACGTCTTTGGCTGCATGGCGACGAACGGGCAGGGGCGGGACGTGCTGGAAAAATGCTCCTGTTCGATCGACACGATCGCGTCGATCCTGCCCTACGACAAGTATGTCGAGGCGGAGACGGTGCTGTCCCTGCGCCTGACCGGCGGCGAGCGGATGTCGATCTTCCGCTCGGCCGCATTCGCCAACACCATCGTCGCCGACCTGCGCCGCGCCCAGGCCGAGGCGGAGATCATCTGTTTCTGAACGGCTCCGCGCGGGCTCCGAACCGCGCGGCCGAAAGCCGGTAGTGACCTGCGCTGCAGGCTTTTCCGCTTTGCCTTTGCCCTCATGCTCCGGGAAGTGACTTTCCGGTGAAATGAGCGCCGGAACGGCGCCGGGGCCCTCGGGCATCTGGGACGCGAAGGGATCAGCCCTGAGCGTCCTTCGGCAGGGTCTGCTCGAACACGTTGCCCTCTGTATCCGTGGCGCGCACGCGCAGGTCCGTGGAGCCGTTATCGTCGTACTGGAACCGGAAGACCGGGTTTTCGCTGATCGAGATGCCGCCCTGCATGGTCCAGAGCATGTCGTCACCCTGGAATACCTCGATCGTGTCGATGAAATGGGCGGAAATGAAAAGCTGCGTGATCTGGTCGCGCTGGAGGCCGGAATAGTTCGGATGACGGATCATGATCTGCGCCTCGCGCCGGGGCGTCGACATCTGTGGTGCTTCGGCAAACTGGCGCAGGCGCATCTGACCCATCGAGGCCAGTGCCAGCTCCGGATCCTTGGAGGCGGGGGCCGAGCAGCCGCCCGACGCCTTCACATACCGCCCGTTCATCAGCAGGCCCTCATCGGTCTCGGCAATGACACGAACATTGGAATACTGGTTCACGCGCACCCGAACCTCCATGTCGAGCGGGGCCATCGCCGCGCCATAGGTGAAGGTTGCGGCGAGCGGGGCGGGGTTCTCGTCGATCACGATCTGAAGGCTCTTGATGTCGGCGCTGGCGTCTGTCTGGACGATGTGGATCGGCACGGTGGCCGCATCATTGGCGCGGTAGGGCGCGTCGACGCTGAAAACCGCGCTGCCATCACCGATCTCGGCGTCACCGGTAATGTCGCCGCGCAGGTCGGTCCAGCTTTCGCTGGTCGTCAGGGGGTTCTGGACGGCATCGGTCGCGGCGCTGGCGGCGCCTGCGACAAGTGCGGCCCTGGCCATGGCGTATAGGATTTTCACGGGTGAGGTCCTCCTCCTCGGGCGTATCGAGGGTGTATGCCACAAATACCAGCAAAAGGACATTAGATCCTTGGTATGACTGGTCCACGGCTTTGCGGGCACGCAATCTGGACCCACGCTTGGGGAGGGCGAGCCTGATGTTCGAAGCTGTGGTGACCCTGTGCCTGATGGGCGGCGATGCCTGCCGCGACGTGCTCCTGCCGGGCTACGAGGCGGTAGACGTCACGGCCTGCGAGATGCATTTGTCGGATGTTCCCCCGAAGCTTGGCACCTTTGCGGCCTTTGATCAGCGCATGGCGCCGCACTGCGTGCCTGCAGGTCCGGCACTGGATTTCGTCGAAGTCGCGCCGGGGGTTTTCGTGCATCGCGGGCTGATCGAGGAGCCGAATGTCGGCAATGGCGGCGATGTGGCGAATGTCGCATTCGTGATCGGGTCCGACTCTGTCGCTGTGATCGATTCAGGTTCGGCGCGCTGGATGGGCGAATCGGTCTGGCGCGCGATCCGGGCGCGCACCGATCTGCCCGTCAGTCACCTGATCCTGACCCATATGCATCCCGACCACGTGCTCGGGGCAGAATTCTTTGCCGCGGCCGGCACCAAGGTCGTAGGTCACGCGGGACTCGAGCGCGCGCTGGCCGACCGGCGCGAGAATTACCTGCAAAGTCTGCAGACCCTGATCGGATACGCGCGCTTCATCGGCACCGACACGGTACGCACCGATATCGCCGTTTCGGACAGGAGCGAGATCGACCTTGGCGGCCGCAAGATCGCGCTTCAAGCCTGGCCCGTGGCGCATACCGGCACGGATCTGACCGCGCTGGATCGGACCTCGGGGCTGCTGTTCACCGGGGATCTGGTGTTCGACGACCATGTTCCCGCGCTCGACGGGTCAGTCATCGGATGGCAGGCGGTGCTGGCGCAGATGGAGGAGGCAGAGGTCACACAGGTTGTACCGGGGCATGGTGGCCCGATCCTGGACTGGCCAGAGGGTGCGGAGCCGATGCTGCGCTATCTCGATGTGCTGGCCACGGATACGCGGGCGGCCATCGCTGCAGGTACGAGGCTGGGAGATGCGGTGCAGACGATCGCACAATCCGAAGCGCCGCACTGGACGCTGTTCGACGCCTACAACGCACGCAACGCCACCGTGGCCTTTACCGAGCTGGAATGGGAATAGAGCGCGTCACGGCGCTTGACGGCGGTCCGGAGAGTTCTCAGCTTTCGACGGCGTCCATCAGCATCTGCGCGAGGGCATAGAGCCGCTTTTCCAGCAGGACAGGGGTTTCGCAGACATAGGTCAGCGATTTCTGGCGGTCAGTATAGATCCGTTCGTCCCAGTCGACCTGCTCTTCCAGCGCGTCGACCTTGTCGAAATCGGGCTCTTCCGCCGCCATCAGGGTATCCATCTCGGCGCGCGCCGTGTCGATTCGTTCGGACATTGCGATCTGCTTGAGCGAGAAATCCTCGATCCCGGTGATGATGACGCTGCGCCTGTTGGCGAGTTGATCAAAGACCTTTTCGAAGATGTGCCCCATCATCGCCTCGCCATGGCCGTGCTCGGCGGTGAAGGCGGTGACATATTCCTGCGCCTGTTCGAGGTCGATCCGGCGCAGCACCAGACGGGCCGCCAGATTGTCCACTTGCTCGGCCAATTCCGGGGTCATCTTGATCTTGGCGATCTCGTGCGGCCACATGAGACCAATGGACAGATTTTCGACCTTGCGCTGTACGCATGGCCAGGTCGGGTCCGAAAAGTCGGCGGCCTGGACCGGCAATGCAAGCCCCAAGGAAACAAGGCCCGCGGCCCATATTCTGAAGTGTTTCATGTGCTCTCTCCCTATTTCTGGACTATGCGCGAGCACCCTTTCCGTGTCCACAACCCCCAATACCAACCATTGTCGCAGTTGTTCGGTTGATGCCCCCTTTTATAGTGCTATTCAACGCCATCAGAGCGAACTTAAATTTGTGGAGGAGTAGGCATGCGCACACGTGCAGCCGTGGCCCTAGAGGCCGGCAAACCGTTGGAAGTCATGGAAGTGAACCTCGAAGGCCCGAAGGCCGGAGAGGTTCTGGTCGAGATCAAGGCGACCGGTCTGTGCCACACCGACGAGTTCACCCGTTCCGGCGATGATCCCGAAGGCATCTTCCCGGCGATCCTCGGCCATGAAGGCGCCGGTGTCGTTCTGGAAGTGGGCGAGGGCGTGACCAGCCTCAAGCCCGGCGATCATGTCATTCCGCTTTACACGCCCGAATGCCGCGAATGCGAATACTGCCTGTCCGGCAAGACCAACCTGTGCCAGGCGATCCGCGTGACGCAGGGCAAGGGGCTTCTGCCCGACGGAACCACCCGTTTCTCGATGCTGGATGGCACGCCGATCCATCACTACATGGGCTGCTCGACCTTCGCCAACCATACGGTCATACCGGAAATCGCATTGGCCAAGGTGCGGGACGACGCGCCCTTCGACAAGATCTGCTATATCGGCTGCGGCGTGACGACCGGCATCGGTGCCGTGATCAACACCGCCAAGGTGGAGCTCGGGAGCCGCGCCGTTGTGTTCGGTCTGGGCGGCATCGGTCTCAACGTGATCCAGGGCCTGCGCCTTGCCGGTGCGGACCAGATCGTCGGCGTCGATCTCAACGACGACAAGGAAGAGATGGCGCGCTATTTCGGCATGACCGATTTCGTGAATCCCAAGAAGGTCAATGGCGACATCGTGGCCCATCTGGTCGAGCTGACCAAGGGTGGCGCGGATTACACCTTTGACGCGACCGGCAACACGACCGTGATGCGGCAGGCGCTGGAATGTGCGCACAAGGGCTGGGGTACTTCGATCATCATCGGTGTGGCCAAGGCCGGTGCCGAGATTTCGACACGTCCCTTCCAGCTGGTCACCGGGCGCAACTGGCGCGGCACCGCCTTTGGCGGCGCCAAGGGCCGGACCGACGTTCCCAAGATCGTCGACTGGTACATGGACGGCAAGATCGAGATCGATCCGATGATCACGCATACTCTGTCGCTCGACGAGATCAATCACGGCTTCGAGCTCATGCACGAGGGCAAGTCGATCCGCGCCGTGGTGGTGTTCTGATATGAGCCTGGAGGTCATCTCGGAAAACATGTGTTACGGGGGCGTGCAGGCAGTCTACACGCATCCGTCCAACACCTGCGGAGTAGAGATGACCTTTGCGGCCTATATTCCGCCGCAGGCGAAGGACGGTCCGGTGCCGGTGCTCTGGTACCTGTCCGGGCTGACCTGCAACCACGAAAATGCTATGACCAAGGGCGGGTTCCAGGAACATGCGGCCCGCCACGGCATCGCGGTGATCTATCCCGACACATCGCCCCGCGGGGCGTCCGTGGCGGATGACGAGGCCTATGATCTTGGGCAAGGTGCAGGTTTCTACGTCAATGCGACGCGCGATCCGTGGCGGCCGCACTTCCGGATGTACGACTACATCGTGTCCGAGCTACGCTCGGTCGTGGTGGACAACCTGCCGGTCCAGGACCGGCATGGAATTACGGGCCATTCCATGGGTGGTCACGGAGCTTTGACCATTGCCCTGCGCAATTCCGAGCTATTTGACTCCGTATCTGCATTTGCCCCCATCGCACATCCGACCCGGTCGGATTGGGGACGAAAACAACTGAGCGCCTATCTGGGCGATGACGAAACTGCGTGGTCATGCCACGACGCGACCATCCTGCTCGAAGAGCATGGATGGAAGGGAGATATCCTGATCGATCAGGGCGCAGCAGACCAGTTTCTGGACCTGCTGAAGCCGGAGGCCCTGGCTGATGTCATGGCCAGACGGCGCCAGCCGGGATTGGTGCGGATGCAGAAGGGCTATGACCACTCGTACTACTTTATAAACAGCTTTGCGTGTGATCATGTTGATTGGCATGCTCAAAGGCTGCACCAAACACGGCACTAGGAAAGGAATGACATGATTGTCAAAATGTTCAGCACGGCTTGCCTTCTGGCGATGACGGCGGGATACGCCGTCGCACAAGACACTGCCGGCGACCCCGCCGCGGGCGAAAAGGTATTTCGCAAGTGCATGGCTTGCCACGCTGTCGGCGCCGACGCGAAGAACAAGGTAGGCCCGGTCCTGAACGGCGTTGTCGGCCGTCACGCCGGCGCGATCGAGGATTTCAACTATTCGGATGCGATGAAAGCCAAGGGTGAAGAGGGTCTCGTATGGGATCCCGAAGCCCTCGCTGCTTTCCTCGAAAAGCCGCGTGATTACGTGAACGGGACCAAGATGTCCTTTGCCGGTCTTCGCAAGGAAGAAGAGCGCGCCGACGTGATCGCCTATCTCGCAACATTCAACGCTGAAGGGGAGGGTTCCTAAGACTTGCAAAAACGCATGTGATTGGTCGGAGGAAACAGGGTCCGATCATGTGTCAGTAAGCCCTTTCGAACCAGCGCCCCCTCAAGGGGGGGCGCGCACCGGAGGGGTCGCCAAATAAGGCACCACGCAACAAGGGAGTTGGAAATGAAAAAGCTATTTGCTTTGACCTCGGGGATCGCACTCTGCGCCGGAATGGCAAGCGCGAACGAGAACCTGTCGCAGATGATGGAAGATCCGGGCCAGTGGGTCATCCAGACCGGCGACTACAAGAACCAGCGTTATTCCAAGCTGGATCAGATCAACAAGGACAACGTCGGTGACCTGCAGGTTGCCTGGACCATGTCCACCGGTGTTCTGCGCGGCCACGAAGGTTCGCCCCTCGTGATCGGCGATACGATGTATCTGCACACGCCGTTCCCGAACATCGTCTACGCTCTGGATCTCAACGAAGACGGCAAGATCAAGTGGAAGTACGAGCCCAAGCAGGATCCGGACGTCATCCCGGTCATGTGCTGTGACACCGTGAACCGCGGTGTGGCCTATGCCGACGGCAAGATCTTCCTGCACCAGGCCGACACCACAGTCGTCGCGCTGAACGCCGAAACCGGCGAAGTCGAATGGTCGGTCGTGAACGGTGATCCGTCCAAGGGCGAAACCAACACCGCGACCGTCATGCCCGTCAAGGACAAGGTCATCGTCGGCATCTCCGGCGGCGAATTCGGTGTCCGTGGTCACGTGACGGCGTACAACATCGCGGACGGCTCCGTCGCATGGCGCGCCTATTCCATGGGTCCGGACGAAGACATCCTGATGGATCCCGAGAACACCATGAACCTCGGCAAGCCGGTTGGCGAAAACTCGGGCACGAACACCTGGGAAGGTGATCAGTGGATGATCGGCGGGGGCACCACATGGGGCTGGTATTCCTACGATCCCGAAGAGAACCTGGTCTATTACGGCACCGGCAACCCTTCGACCTGGAACCCGGCACAGCGTCCTGGTGACAACCGCTGGTCGATGACCATCATGGCGCGCGATGCCGATACCGGCATGGCCAAGTGGGTCTACCAAATGACCCCGCATGACGAGTGGGACTATGACGGCGTCAACGAGATGATCCTCACGGAGCAGACCATCGACGGCGAAGAGCGCAAGCTTCTGACCCACTTCGACCGGAACGGTCTGGGCTACACCCTCGACCGCGTCACAGGCGAACTGCTTGTCGCCGAAAAGTTCGACCCGGCCGTGAACTGGACCACCGGTGTGGTGATGGACAAGGAGTCGCCCGATTATGGACGTCCCCAGGTCGTCGCCCAGTACTCGACCGAACAGCAGGGTGAAGACGTGAACTCGACGGGCATCTGCCCGGCAGCTCTCGGGACCAAGGACCAGCAGCCTGCTGCCTACTCCCCCGACACCGAGCTGTTCTACGTGCCGACCAACCACGTCTGCATGGACTACGAGCCCTTCCGCGTGTCCTACACTGCCGGTCAGCCCTACGTTGGCGCCACGCTGGCAATGTACCCGGCACCGGACAGCCATGGCGGCATGGGTAACTTCATCGCATGGGACGGCAAGAAGGGTGAGATCAAGTGGTCCATCCCCGAGCAGTTCTCCGTGTGGTCGGGTGCTCTCGCAACCGCGGGCAACGTGGTGTTCTACGGCACGCTCGAAGGCTACCTCAAGGCAGTCGATGCCGAGACTGGCGATGAACTCTACAAGTTCAAGACCCCGTCGGGCATCATCGGCAACGTGATGACCTACACCCATGAGGACAAGCAGTATGTCGGCATCCTGTCGGGTGTTGGCGGCTGGGCCGGCATCGGTCTGGCGGCTGGTCTGACCAACCCGAACGATGGTCTGGGCGCCGTGGGTGGCTATGCCGCTCTCAGCGACTATACCGCTCTGGGTGGTCAGCTGACCGTCTTCGCTCTGCCGAACTAACGTTCAAATCGTAAGGGGGCCGGCATGCCTGCCCGGCATGTCGGCCCCTTCTTCTTAATGTTCCCCCCCCAACCGAAAGGTCCGCCTCATGAAGCGTGCCGCTTCCCCCATTCTCGTCGCCGCAATCCTGGCGCTCGGCCTTCCCGCCGTCGCCAGCGCCCAGTCCTGGAGCGATCAGCCGGTCGACATTTCCGCCGATCACCCGGAGGTCGCCTCCTCCTACGAAGACGGTGGCAAGTATTTCACCGCAGACGACGTTCCGACCTTCAACATCAAGGAAGACGGGACCGTCGACTGGCTGACCTTCTCGGGTTTCCGCCGCTACCACTCGGAGTGCCATGTCTGCCACGGCCCCGATGGCGAAGGCTCCACCTACGCGCCGAAGATCAAGAATTCGGCCGTCAACATGGACTATTACGCTTTCGTCGACACGGTCGTGAACGGTCGTGCCAACGGCAACTCGGTCATGCCGCACTTCGGCGACAACCAGAACGTCATGTGCTACCTCGACGATATCTACGTGTATCTCAAGGCACGCGGCATGGACGCCATCCCCCGCGGTCGTCCGGCCAAGAAAGAAGCGAAATCCGACCTGGTGCAAGAGAATGAAAATGCCTGCATGGGCTAAATCCTCTCTTGCGACGGCGGTCACTGTCACGGCCCTGCTTTTCTCCCAGGCAGGGCCGGGTGGGGCGCAGACTTCTGACCTCGTTTCAAGGAACGCGTTCAGGGTTTGCGCCGATCCCGCCAACGCACCCATGTCCGACAAGGACGGCAACGGTTTCGAGAACAAGATCGCCGAGCTGTTCGCCGCCGAGCTGGGCCTGCCACTGCAATACGAATGGTATCCCATGGCGACCGGGTTCATTCGCAACACGCTCGGCGCAAACAAATGCGACGTCGTGATCGGCTATGCCCAGGGGCACGAGCTGGTACTGAACACGAACCACTACATGACCTCGGCTTATACTCTTGTGGTGCACAAGGGTTCAGAACTGACCGGGGTGACGGAGCTATCGGACCCGCGTCTCAAGGATGTCGATATCGGGATCGTCGCCGGAAGCCCGCCCGCAAACCACATGGCGCGCAACGGGCTTCTGAAGAACGCAAAGGCCTACAATCTCGTCGTTGACCGGCGCTATGAATCACCGACCGTCGATCTGCTGAACGATCTCCAGTCCGGCGAGACGGGTGCGGCGATCCTCTGGGGGCCGATTGCGGGGCCGCTGGTCAAGAGCGACTATCCCGATCTTACCGTCATCCCGCTGCTCAAGGAGACTCTGCCGCCGCGGCTGTTCTTCCGCATCACCATGGGTGTGCGCATGGGCGAAAAGGTCTGGGAGCGGAAGCTGAACTCGCTCATCCGCCGCAACCAGGACAAGATAAACGCGATCCTCGACGAGGCCGGCGTGCCTCTGGTAAATGACATGGGGACGGAGATGATGGCGGTGGGGCAGTGATCCACCGCCTTGCAGCCTGTGCGCTCTGCGCCTTGCTGCCTTTCGCCGCTTATGCGGTCGAAGAACCGGCCGATTACCGCATGGACGCGTTCCGCGACCCCGTGCCGTCGACCCTGAGCGGTGCAACGGTCGTCGGCCCCGAAGAAGCCCACGCCTTGTGGGAGGCGGGCGATACCGCCTTTGTCGACGTCCTGCCACAAGCCCCGAAACCTGCAGGTCTGCCCGAGGGGACGATCTGGCGCGACAAGAAGCGCAACTCCATTCCCGGCGCGATCTGGCTGCCAAATGTCGGCTACGGCGCGCTGGCAGACAGCTATCACGCCTACTTCCGCGAAGGCCTCGAAAAGGTCACTGGCGGCGACATGGATCATCCGGTGCTGTTCTTCTGTCTCGAAGATTGCTGGATGTCCTGGAACGCCGCCAAGCGTGCGCTGGAATATGGCTACACCGACATCTACTGGCTGCCGGAAGGCACAGATGGATGGGCCCTGTGGGACTACCCTCTGGAAGAGGTGAAGCCCGAGCCCGAACCTCAGGCGCATTGATTTCCGTCATTCCGCTTCAGTGCTCGCACCTTGCGCGCGCTCAGTAACCTGTCAGCCGCTTGTTCGCATGGGTCACTGTGCCGTCCGTATCGGTCATCGTCACATCGACGGACTGCGTCTGACCCGGAATGCCGAGAGAGACACGCGGATTTTCCGACAGGGAGATGCTGCCCGTCATGTCGACATATCCAGAACCATCGAGGTCGATCTCGACATTCTCGACATAGCGCATCGGCACGAAGAGAAGCGTGATCTGGTCCATCTGCATGCCCGAATTGCTGGGATGCGAGATGTCGAGGTCCAGCCGTCTTTGCCGCAGCGACAGCGCGCTCAGCTTCTCACCCGCGGACCCCGAGCCCATCAGCTGCTCGATGCCGATGGTCATGTCACCGAGGGTAGCGAGCGCTTCCTCCAGATCACCGCCCGGCGGGGCCGAACATGCCCCCTGACCGGATGTCTTGATGAAGGCCTCGGCGACGAAAAGCTGCCCATCAGTCGTTTCGGCCACGACGTGCATCGGCGTCGGTCCGTTTACCCGCATCGTCACGTCGAAAAAGAAGCGCGGCAGCGGCTGGTCGAGGGTGAACACCGCAGAAACCGGCATCGGGTTCTCGTCGAGGATCAGCGTCACGCTGCCCAGAAGCAGACCCTCGGGTGCAGCGATCTGTGCGGCAACCTGCGTGCGGGCATCGTCCGGCGTCCGGTAGGGCACGTCGATCGAGATATACTGCGCGCCGTCGTTCAGCGTGCGGCTTTCGTAAAGCGCATCCGACAGGTCGGGCCAGGCAGGATCATAGGCCAAAGCGGGCATTGCGGATGCCATCAACAGGGGCAGTGTCAGAGCCGTGAGTTTCATGTTCAGTTCCTCTGCTGAATGAACGTGCCAAAGGCGCGGGGGCCGTCTGCCGTTTCGATCTCGCCGACCACCTCCATGCTGGCGGCATCGATCAGGCTCACCGTGTTGGAGAACCAATTCGCGACGACGATAGTGGCGCCGTCGCTCGTCTTGTCGATGCCTTCGGGATATTCGCCCACGTCGACTGTCTCGATCATGGCGAGCGTGTCGAGGTCGATGACGCTGACGGTATCGGCATACTGGTTCGTCACGAAGGCCCGGCCCTGCGCGAAGGCGACGCCATAGGGGCGTTCGCCGACCGGGACCGTGGCAAGAGTTTCGCCCGATGTCGGGTCGATCACGGTGACATCGTTGGTGCCGACATTGGCGACGAAGAGCCGCCCGTCCGGAGAAAAGCGGAGGCCAAAGGGGCGCGTACCGACGGTCGGGCGCAGGTGCAGATCGAGCGTCTCCAGATCAAAGATCGACACCTGATCGGAATCCCGGTCCGCCGAGGCGAGCCAGCGTCCATCATCGGACACGGTCAGCCCCGCTGGCGCGCTGCCGGTTTCGAGCATCCGCACGGTTTCGAGCGTCTGCGCGTCCATCACCCAGATGCGGGCATTGTACCAGTCGGACACGAAGACCCGGAACTGCCCGGCATCGAAGACGATGCCGATGGGCCCGCCATCGAGCTGCGCCTCGGCAAGGATCGCACCGTCCTGATCGAGGCGCCGCACAACCTTGCTGTCTGGTGAGACGGTAAAAACATGGCCCGCCCCGTCCACGGCGACGCCGGCGGGCTTGCCGGGGATCGGGATGTTGGACACGAGCGTGCGGGCGTCCAGATCCAGAATGCTCAGCTCCTGGCTGTTCTGGTTGGTCACATAGGCAAAATCCCCCGCCGCCAGCGGTGTGGCGACGAGGGCAAGAACGGGAAGCATCCCGCAAAGGGCGTTACGGCGCGCCAAAGCGTTCCGTGAGGGCGGCAAGGCCCGCCTCGTAGATGCCGGTGACGGCGGCGATCGCGGCCTCGTCGTTCAGCTCTTCGGGCGGGTCGTTGTTCGGATAGCCCCGATAGAAGGCGCCGCGCCATTCGATCAGCGAACCGCCACCCTCCCGCGGCTTGACCGTCAGGTGCGAGGAGTAGTTGGTGACCGGCAGAACCTCGACCGCGACCTCTTCGATGCGGTAGGAATAGCTCATCTTCTCGGCATCATACTTGTAGAGCGACTCGGTGATCGTCGGACCACCGGCTTCGCCCAGAACCAGCACGCGGATCGAGTCGATGTCGTTGCCGCCTTCGCCCTGCGTTTCGAACACGGCGGGATGCCAGTTCATGTCGTGGAAATTGCCGATGACTTCCCACACGGCGGCAGGCTCGGCCGCGACTTCGGTCGTCACTGTGACCTTCTGGCGTGAGGGTCCGTGGGCCAGGGCCATGCCGGGCAGGATCAGCCCCAGCACCACCAAAAGGTTTCTAAGTTGTCGCATGGGTCCTCACGTTTTGAAGAAGTTGTTTTTCAGGATGTAACGCATGCCGCGCAGCCAAGAGTCGTCGGTATTCGAGCGGATATCGACGGACATGCCGCGCACCATTTCTCCGCTCGCGACGTCGCGCATCACGAGATTCATGTTCAGGATCAGGTTGGACACCTTCTGCACCTCGCCGTGCAGGATGTAGGTCGCGCCCAGCTTTTTCCCCATCCGCAGATCGCAGCCGTAACAGTTGGACGGGTTCGTGGTACGGTCGAGCTCGTCGGCGACGGGCGCGAGGTCCATGAATTCAAAGCCTTCGTCGATGAACTTCTGGGTGACCGTATCCTCGAGCAGTACGACCCGCTGGGCTTCGTCGGGACGTTCGCTGAAATAATCGCCTTCGGTCGAGGTGTCGATGAAGTGGATGCCAAGGAAAGCGACGGGCGCATCGTTGTCGAGCGCGTCCTGCGCCGAAGCGGCCCCGGCGCTGAACATAAGCATGGCGGATAGGATGAAACGTAACATGCCTTTCATCGTGTTGCAGGCAGCGTGGCGCGGCAATGCTCCAAAGGTATCGGTAGGGCTTGCCGCGCATCTCTGGCACTGTTCCTCAACGCCCCGGAATAGGGGCATGGAGGATATCTTGAAACTTTTGCGGATCATGCTGGCTTTCGGCATGCTTTCACTCGCGGCGGGCCCGGCGCTCGCCGTGGATGTGCGCGCGGCGGTGTTCCGGATCGACTATCCCCGGCTCGCCCCGATTTCCCGCTTCGACCTCGTGCCCGACGACATGGGTTTCGCCGGGGCAGCGCTCGCCCAAGAGGACAACATGACCACGGGTCAGTTCCTCGGGCACAGCTACACGCTCGAAACGGTGGCCGTTGCGCCGGATGAGGCCGACGCGGCCTTCGACGCCCTGCTGAAGGACGGTCAGAACCTGATCATCGTCATGGCCGAGCAGGAGGATCTGCTGCGCCTGTCGGACCGCGCGGGGGACGAGGTTCTTATACTGAACGCCACGGCGCAGGACACCGCGCTGCGCGACGATCAGTGCCGCGCGAACATTGTCCACATAGCACCGAGCCGCGCGAAGCTGACGGATGCGGTGGCACAGTTCGCCATGTGGAAGAAGTGGCCCGAATGGTTCCTGATCACCGGCTCGAACCCTGCCGACAAGCTGCTGGCCGACTCCTACCGCACATCTGCCGCCAAGTTCGGCGCGGACATCGTCGAGGAACGCGAATTCGAGGATACGGGCGGCTCCCGCCGGACCGATACGGGCCATGTTCTCGTGCAGAAACAGATCCCCGTCTTCACGCAGGATGCCGAAGACCATGACCTCGTGATCGCCGCGGATGAATCCGACGTCTTTGCGCCCTATCTGCCGTTCCACCTCTGGGACCCGCGACCCGCGATGGGCTCGGCCGGTCTGCGCCCCGTCACCTTTCACGCCGCGCACGAGGCTTGGGGTGCCACCCAGTTCCAGCGCCGTTTCGAAGCGCTGACACAGCGTTACATGCGGGAAGAGGATTACCAGGTCTGGCTTGCCCTGCGCGTGATCGGCGAGGCGGTGACCCGCACCGGCAGCAGTGATGTGGCCGTACTGCGCGACTATATTCTGTCGGATGCCTTCGAGCTTGCCGCGTTCAAGGGTGTTGCCGTGACCTTTCGCAAATGGAATGGACAGATGCGCCAGCCCATTCTCCTGTATGATGGCCGCATCACCGTCAGCGTCTCACCGCAGGACGGCTATCTGCACCAGCGCTCGCCGCTGGACACGCTCGGGCTCGACGAACCCGAATCCGCCTGTACCGCCTTTGACTGAGCCTATGGAGGGTTTGCAATGCACCGACTGATCCTGACGACCGCGCTTGTAGCGGCTGCGGCGACCCCCGCCCTGGCGAACAAGGTGTTCATCACCAATGAAAAGGGCAACACGGTCACGGTGATCGACAGCGACACCTGGGAAGTTCTGAAGGAATTCGACGCCGGCAACCGCCCGCGCGGCATCACCATATCGCCCGACGGCAAGCTGCTCTACGTGGCGGCGAGCGACGACGATCAGGTCAAGGTGTTCGACACCGAAACCTATGAAGAACTCTATTCGCTGCCATCCGGCCCCGATCCTGAGCTCTTCGTGCTGCATCCGAGCGGCAACCCGCTTTATATCGCGAACGAAGATGACAACCTCGTCACCGTGACGGACACCGAAAGCCACAGCATCATCGCCAAGATCCCCGTCGGCGTCGAACCCGAGGGCATGGGCATCAGCCCCGATGCGAAATGGGTGGTGAACACCTCCGAGACGACGAACATGGCGCATTTCATCTCGACCGAGGATTACGAGATCAAGTACAACGTGCTGGTCGACCAGCGCCCGCGCTATGCCCAGTACAGCGATGACGGCACACTGCTTTTCGTAAGCTCCGAGATCGGCGGCACGGTCAGCGTCATGGACATCGCCGGGGACGGCTCGCCGACGCTGAGGACCAAAATCGGCTTCGACCTGCCCGGCGTGCTGCCGGAATGGCTCCAGCCGGTAGGAATCAGGATCACGGATGACGATAAGTTCGCCTTCGTCGCTCTCGGCCCGGCCAACCGTGTCGCGGTGATCGACATCGAACAGCTCGAAGTGGTGAAGTACATCATCACCGGACAGCGCGTCTGGCAGATGGCCTTTACCCCGGACGAGCAGTATCTCATCACCACGAACGGCAATTCCAACGACGTGACGGTGATCGACGTGGCGGACCAGGAAGCCATCAAGTCGATCCAGGTGGGCCAGCAGCCCTGGGGAGTGGTCGTTGCGCCGGACTGACACGGCACAAAAATCCTTGGGAGGGGAGAGATGAACAAACCGCTGAAAATTGCCGCCCTGATGCTGGCCGGACTGGTCACATCCACCGCTGCTCCTGCGCAGGACCTCACCTCGGTACGCGCCGCTGTTCTGCAGATCGGCACGGTGAACTGGGAATTGAGCACGATCATCGACAAGGGTCTGGACGAGAAATACGGCTTTGAGCTCGAGATGCAGCCCTATGCCGACAATGGCGCGACACGTGTCGCGGTCGAGGGCGGCGAGGCCGATATTGCCGTCGCGGACTGGATCTGGGTCGCCCGGCAGCGCGCGGCGGGCAAGGATTACGTCTTCATCCCCTATTCCAAGGCCGTGGGCGGCGTGGTCGTCCCCGATGACAGCCCCGCCGAAACGCTGAAGGACCTCGCCGGGGGTAAGATCGGCATCGCGGGCGGGCCGCTCGACAAGAGCTGGCTGATCCTGCGCGCTTACGCGAACCAGGAAAGCGACATGGATCTCAAGGCCGAGACCGAGCAGGTCTTTGCTGCGCCGCCGCTGATCTTCAAATCCGGCACCTCGGGCGAGCTGGACGGCGCGATCAATTACTGGCACTTCCTGGCCAAGATGAAGGCGGGCGGCATGCACGAGCTGATCTCGGTCGAGACGGCCGCCAGGGCGCTGGGGCTGAACCCCGAGACACCGTTGCTGGGCTATTACATGAAACAGGATTTCATCGACGCCCATCCCGGCATCGCGCAGGCGCTCTATGATGCCTCGCAGGAGTCCAAGGAGCTGATGGCCACGGATCCCGAAGTCTGGGAGGCGATCCGCCCGCAGATGAACGCGCAGACCGAAGCCGAGTTCGAGACCCTGAAGGCCGATTACATCGCAGGCTCGCCCGCGCGGGGTCCGGTCGATCTGGAAGGTGCCGACAAGTTCCTGCAACTGATGGCGGATCTGGGCGGAGAAGAGCTTGTCGGGCAGGCGACGACCTTGCCCGAGGGCCTTTTTGCGGATGTAAAATGACAGGCTCCGCCCGATGACCGACAAAGGCCTTGTTCCGGCTCTCTCGCTCATAGGGTTGCTCGTGCTGTGGATCGTGGCGGCAGCCCTGACCGCCGATCCGACGATCCTGCCGACGCCGTGGTCGCTGGCCGGGCCGTTCCTGCGCGAAGTGCAATCGGGCGAGCTGTTGTTTCATCTGGGGCACACGCTGCTCCGCGTGATCTGGGCCTTCGTGCTGGCCATGGCCATCGGCATGGCTCTGGGACTGGTCATGGGCCGCTTTCCCAAGGTCGACCGCTGGCTCGACCCCTGGCTGGTGGTGTTCCTGAACCTGCCGGCGCTGGTGCTGATCGTGCTCTGCTATCTCTGGATCGGGCTGAACGAGACGGCGGCGATCATCGCCGTGACGCTCAACAAGGTGCCCAACGTCACCACGATGATCCGCGAGGGGGCACGTTCCTTCGACCCGGACCTCGATGCGATGGCGTGCGTCTACCGCATGGCGCCCATGGCGCGCCTGCGCCACGTCTTGCTGCCGCAGCTTGCGCCCTTCATCGCGGCGGCGGCGCGCTCCGGCGTCGCGGTGATCTGGAAGATCGTGCTGGTGGTCGAATTTCTCGGCCGTTCCAGCGGGATAGGCTTCAAGATCCACCTCTATTTCCAGCTGTTCGACGTGCGCATGGTGCTGGTCTACGCACTCTCCTTCATCATGGTGATGCTCATCGTGGAATGGTCGCTGCTGCAACCCTGGGAACGGCGCGTGCGCCGCTGGCGGACCGCATGATCAAGGTCGATGTCATCCGCAAGGCCTATGGCGACACGCCTGTCCTGGGGCGCATCGCCTTCGAGATCGAACGTGGCGAGACTGTCGCCATTCTCGGCCCCTCTGGCATCGGGAAATCGACGCTGCTGCGCCTGATCGCGGGGATCGACGACAGGTACGAGGGACATATCGACCGGCCCGAGAAGATGGCGATCGTGTTTCAGGAACCGACGCTTCTGTTGTGGCGCTCGGTTCTGCAGAACCTGACGCTGATCCATCCCGACCTCTCCGAAAAAGCCGCCCGGGCGATGCTGGACAAGGTCGGAATCGGTGGCAAGTCAAACCTGTTCCCGGGGCAGCTTTCGCTCGGCCAGCAGCGGCGGCTCGCGCTGGCACGGGCCTTTGCGGGCGATCCCGATTTCCTGATCATGGACGAACCGTTCGTATCGCTCGATCCGAAAACCGCCGAGGTGATGCTCTCGCTGACAGAGACACTGATCTCCGAGGTGCGCCCCGCCACGCTGTTCGTCACCCATGCACGGGCAGAGGCCGAGCGACTCAAGGCGCGGATCCTGGAATTGCGGGGGGCGCCGGCGGCGCTGGCCCCGAGGCTCGTCTCCGAGAAGGAAAGACCCTGAAGGTGCATGCGGTGGTTCCTGCCTGGCTGTCCCTGCGATGTACAAGAACGTAAAATGGCCAGAGCGTGGAGGAGACACGCTCTGGCCAGGGTCGTCGCGACCGTCGGGAGAGACTGGTTACGACTACGACACGGGGTTGGGCACCTGCTTTCCGGCAAAGAATGCGTCGAGATTGTCGGCGACCATGTTGCCCATATCCTCGCGCGTTTCGGTCGTCGCACTGCCGAGGTGCGGCAGCAGGACGGTATTCTCCATCGCGATGAGCTCTGCCGGAACGTCCGGCTCGCCCTCGAACACGTCGAGACCGGCACCTCCCAGCTTGCCCTCCTTCAAGGCGGCGATCAGGGCTTTCTGGTCGATGACGTCGCCTCGGGCCGAGTTGATCAGCATCCCCTTGGGACCGATCAGCGCGAGACGTTCAGCGTTCATCATGTGGGTATTCTCGCCACCGCCCGGAATGTGGAGCGACACCACGTCGGCGGCCCTCAGCACATCCTCGATCGTGTCCATGCGCAGCGCGCCCATGTCCGCGATGTATTCCTCGGGCACGTCCACGAGGTTGTAGAACACGACCCGCATGCCAAAGGCCGCATGTGCCCGCTTGGCCGTCGCGATGCCGATCCGGCCCATGCCGATGATGCCGAGCGTCTTGCCGCGCAGGCGGGTGCCCATCATGTGCGTGGGACGCCAGCCCGCCCATTTTCCGGCGCGCAGCTCGCGCTCGCCCTCACCGGCACGCCGCGCCAGCATCAGCATCAGCGTCAGCGCCGTGTCCGCCGTGCAGTCGGTCAGCACGCCGGGCGTGTTGGTCACGGTCAGGCCCGCCTTTTGCGCGGCGGCGATGTCGATGTGGTTGAATCCCACACCGAAGTTGCCAAGGATCTGCGCCTTGTGAGTGCCGTTGAAAATCGACGCAGGCAGCTTGTCCGAAACGGTCGGGCAGACCGCGTCGTATTCGTTCAGGGCCTCGCCGATGGCCTCCGTGGTCATCGGCACGTCATCGGTATTGAGCGTGGCGTCATAGTCTTGCGAAAGCCTTTTCTCGACGGCTTCCGGCCAGCGACGCGTCAGCAGGATCTTCTTCTTGGTCATGCAGCCACCTGTCTGCCCGTCAGCACGGATTCGACGGTTTCGCCGAAAGCTGCGGGATGTGGAATAATCGTATGGCCAGCCTCGCGGATGATCTCAACCTTTTCCTGCGCGGATTCGCCAAAGGCCGAAACGATGGCGCCGGCATGGCCCATGCGCTTGCCCTTGGGAGCCGACAGGCCGGCGACATAGGCCATCAGCGGTTTCTTCATGTGCGCGCGCGCCCATTCCGCCGCTTCCGCCTCCTGCGGGCCGCCGATCTCGCCGATCATCACGACGGCATCGGTGTCGGGGTCCTGTTCGAAGAGCTCGAGCACGTCCTTGAACGAGAAGCCGTTGATCGGATCACCGCCGATGCCGACCGAGGTCGACACGCCGATGCCGCGCGCCTTCATCTGGCTGGCGGCCTCATAGCCCAGGGTTCCGGACCGCCCGACGATGCCCACGCGGCCCGGCATGTAGATGCTGCCGGGCATGATGCCCATCATCGCCTCGCCGGGGGTGATCGTGCCGGCGCAGTTGGGGCCGGTCAGGATCATGCGATCCTCTTTCTTGTAGCGGCGCATGTAGCGTTTCACGCGCATCATGTCCTGAGACGGGATGCCGTCGGTGATGCAGACGCAATACTTGATGCCCGCATCCGCCGCTTCCATGATCGAATCCGCCGCGAAGGGGGGCGGGACGAAGACGATGGACGCCTCGGCCCCCGTCTCGGCGACGGCCCCTTTGACGGTGTTGAAGATCGGCAGGTCGAGATGCGTGCCGCCGCCCTTGCCGGGGGTCACGCCACCGACGACATTGGTGCCATAGGCCTTCATCTCTTCGGCGTGAAAGGTACCGATGCGCCCGGTAAAGCCCTGGACGATCACGGGTGTGGTCTTGTTCAGAAGAATGGACATTTGTGCTCCCCCCTCAGGCTGCGGATTTGCGGGTTGATTTCAGCGCGGCGACGGCGGCGACGGCGGCATCCTTCAGCGTGTCGGCGGTGATCACGCTCGGCGCCTTCTCCTTCAGGATCGCCATGCCCTCGTCCACCTTGGTGCCCGACAGGCGCACGATGAGCGGCATGTCGACGCCGACCTCCTCGATGGCTTTCACCACACCTTCGGCCACCCAGTCGCAGCGGTTGATGCCGGCAAAGATGTTCACGAGGATCACCTTCACATTCTTGTCCTGCAGCACCGCGCGGAAGCTCTTGGACACCCGTTCCGGAGAGGCGCCGCCGCCAATATCGAGAAAGTTGGCGGGCTCGCCACCCTCAAGCTTGATCATGTCGAGCGTCGCCATGGCAAGGCCCGCACCGTTGATGATGCAGCCGATTTCGCCGTCGAGACCGACATAGGACAGACCACGATCCGAAGCGAAGGTTTCGCGCGCATCCTCCTGCGACTTGTCGCGCAGTTCCGAGATTTCGGGACGGCGGAAGAGCGCATTCTCGTCGAAGGACATCTTGGCATCGAGCGCGATGACCTCGCCCTTGCTCACCACCAGCGGGTTTATTTCCAGCATCGAGGCGTCGAAGTCGCGGAAAACCCGGTAGCAGCCGAGGATCGTGTCCACGGCCTTGCCGATCAGCGCGCCGTCGAGGCCGAGGCCGAAGGCGATCTCGCGTGCCTGGACTTCCCGCATGCCGAGGCCCGGATCGACCGAGGCGCGAACGAGCGAGTCGGGCTCCTGCTCGGCGATCTGCTCGATCTCCATCCCGCCCGAGGAGGAGGCGACGATCATGATCCGCTCTTCCTTCCGGTCGAGCACGAAGCCGAGATAGAGCTCCTTCTCGATCGGGA
>JBBSNW010000065.1:0-25495 GCA_038260405.1 Rhodobacterales bacterium
AAAAAGCTTTGAGGCAGCTTTTTCGATAGGGAACGATCCCTTTACATGCAGCGTCTGCGTAGCGACCGTTTCAGCACCCCAGAATGTCGAGGTGACCGCCGAGACGCAGTCTCTGATAGCGCAGTACTGCTTCGATCAGGTCGCCGAAGCCGTGCCACAGGACGAACTCAACGCCGCGCATCGGCTGACAGCCAAGCTCCTCGAAGCCGGGCTCATCAAGCTTCTGGCAACGACAAACGTTTCCGCTGTGATGATTGTTGGCGGTTGGAAGGCTGAATGAGAAAAATATGAAATTATCCTAAATTTATGTCCGCATTTCGGATTGGTGAAAATCGCTCTGGCGTTCAGGTCACCGGCCCTAACCACACGTGCAATTGCGAGTCTTCAATGAGGCGCGCGGAGTAAGCTCGGCCGGTATCCGAATGATCTTGGGCAGTATTTCCGGAAACTCGAGCTGAGCCAGCATCAACTCGCCGGCGGCTCTTCCGATTTCTTCCAGCCTCATGTGGACGGTGGTCAGCGGCGGATCGATCATGTCGACCAGGGGAATATCGTTGTATCCCGAAATCGAGATGTCGTTTGGCACCGCCAGTCCTAACGACCGACACGCCCGAATTGCGCCGACTGCGACAAGATCGTTGACGCAGATGATGGCATCAGGTCGAGGAAGCGTATCGGCTAGCAGCACTCGTGCAGCAGTTTCGCCCTCTTCGGCGCTCATGCGCTCAACATATGCGATCCGGTTTTCCGGAAGCTTAACTCCATGATCGGTCAGCGTTTCCCGGATTCCATTCCATCGTTCCTTGGCGGTGGAAAGGTGCTGCGGGGCAATAATGACGGCGATGTCCTTGTGACCTGCTGCAATCATGTGCCGCGTCATGGCCTGCATTCCGCCATAGCAATCGTTGATGACGGCAAACGTATCCGCTGCCAGCGTCTGGCGAAGGACCGAAATCAAGGGTATTCCCAGTGTCCTGCACCTTGTGACGACAGGATCCTCAAGCCGGGTCGTGGCAAGAAAGATGCCGTCGACCATCCGCGAAGCCATTCGGTCAAGGATGTCCATTTCGACGGCGATGTCGTACCCCGTGTTCCCCACCAGAACCGAATATCCCTTGGGCGACACAACCAATTCGATTCCATTCAGGATCGGCGGGTAGACCGGATCACCCATGTCGTGCACGATCAGGCCCATCGTGCGTGTCGACTGGGTGCGCAGACCTGCAGCTACGGTGTTCGACCGGTAGCCGAGGTCGCGCGCCGCCGCTCTTACCCGCTCGGCCACGTCTTTCGAGACCCGGCCGTTGGAGCCGGGCCTCAGCACCCGTGAAACCGTAGAATAGTGAACGCCAGAGGCAGCGGCGACGTCCGTCAGCTTGACTCGCCCGACCCGTTTCGTGCCAGTGGGGATCCTGATTTCATCCAATGTCGTTACCCGATCGAAGGGCGTTCCTTTCTCAAAGCCATTGATTCACGTAGACGAGATGCGGCCATGCGGTGAGCAGGACCAGAACGAAAACCATCATCAGGGCAAATGGCATCGCCCCATAGAATACATCCCCCAGCGTGATCCGCTGATCGTCGAGTGACCCCTTGATCACGAAACAGGCAATCCCCAGCGGCGGCGTAAGCAGCCCAACCTCGACCGCGATCACCGTCAGGATGCCGAACCAGATCGGATCGGCGTCAAACCCCTGCATGATCGGCAGGAACAGAGGTACCATGATCAGGATGATGGAAATCGAGTCGATGATCGTCCCGAGGATCAGCACCACGACCACGTAGAGCAATACAACCAGCAGGAACTGGTCCGTCGCAGTCTGCACCAGCCCCCCGATCTCGTTCGGGACACCTGCAAGGGCAAGGGAGCGGCTGTACATGGTCGCAGCGATGATCAGGAAGCAGATTGCGGCAGTGATGCGTCCGGTTTCCAACAGCACCTTCCAAAGGTCCTGCCAGCTCATTTTCTGCCGAAAAGCGGCGAGGATCAGCGCGCAGAGCGCGCCGACGGCCCCCGCCTCGGTCGGGGTGAAGAGCCCACCATAGATGCCGCCCAGAACAATGGCGACCAGCCCCAGCAGCGGCAGGAACTTGAGGAGGATCTCGCCCAGGGAATGTTCGTCGCGCGGATTGCTCTTTCCCACCTCGGCGAGGTCAGAAAAGCGCCCTGTCTTGTCATAGACAAAGCCCGGCGTGAGATAAGCCATCAGGATGATTCCGATGCAATAGACGCTCGACAGCAAGATGCCGGGGCCAATCCCGGCAAAGAACATCATGCCGATCGACTGCTCGGTGAGGATCGCATAAACGATCAGCAGGATGCTCGGCGGGATCAGCATCCCCAGAACCGAGCTTCCCGCCACCGTACCCACGGCAAACCGGGCGCTGTAGCCAAGCCGAAGCATTTCCGGCACGGCAACCCGGGTAAAGACAGCGGCCGAGGCGATGGACACGCCCGTCACCGCCGCAAAGACGGCGTTTGACCCGACCGTCGCAATGCCCAGCCCCCCACGTATCGGCCGCAGGAAATAGTCGCCCACATCATAGGCATCACGCCCAACATCCGACGCACTCATGATCAGTCCCATCAGGACGAACAACGGAATGACCGCGAAGGTCTGATCCGCAATTCCGTCTGCTGCCGCCAGCGTCAGCAACTTCATCGCGATCGTCAGGTTGCCCTTTTGCAGCGCGACAGAGACAAAGGATACAAGGCTGAGCGCGATGCCCACATGCATTCCGGAATAAATCAGGAAGATGATGACCCCGACAGAAAACAAGCCGATTTCAAGACCGGTCATTCAGGACCTCCAAAGGCAATTGCGGTTGTTGTTCCTTGCAGCGGCTTCAGGCGCCGCGCAGGGCGGCAAGGTTGCGCCAGGCAAGAATCAGGAATTGGATGGCGGCCGCCGTGGCTCCCAGCAGCATGATGATCTCGAGAGGCCAGGTCGGCGCGGTAAAGATGCCGACATTGCCCTTGTAGTAGCCCCGGATCCAGGCATCGGTGACGCGCGGCCACTGTCCATACGCGATCACCAGCAGCATCCCGGCGCCGACAATGTTGAAGGCCATGCGCAGAAATTGATCAATCGAACGTGCGCCTCTGCTGGACAGAAAATTCAGCAGCGTATCCGAGCGGGTCAGTCGCCGCGCGCGCACGGTGTG
Source organism: Rhodobacterales bacterium (assembly GCA_038260405.1). Taxonomy (GTDB): domain Bacteria; phylum Pseudomonadota; class Alphaproteobacteria; order Rhodobacterales; family Rhodobacteraceae; genus Puniceibacterium. The sequence goes on from JBBSNW010000065.1 coordinate 3,166, forward strand.
TGCGAGTTGGAGATAGACCACGGCGACGATGCCCATCTCGGTCAGTTCGAACGTCCCGGGCAGCGGAGAATTGAACAACCATCGCCCAAAAACGTCGATGTTCACGATGACCATCATGCCAAGGACGATCATCGCCCCCAACGCGTCCATCCCGACCACAAGCGGTGTCACAATCGGGGTGGTGGGGTCATCCGAAAGGGTGTGCACCCCTTCGGACTTGGTATCGCCGGACCCTGTCACTGGTCCCACTGGCGCGCGATGGGCTGATCGGCGTCCCGCATTGCCTGCATGTATTCGGTCAGGATCTCCTGGGCGGGTACGCCCTGCCCTTCGAGATTATCGACCCATTCCTGCGCGAGGTTGGGAAGTGTTTCGGCCCAGTTGGCGCGCTCCTGTGGATCGATATCGACAACGCTGCCACCGTTGTCCTTGAAGATCTGAACCGCCTTGCTGCCCAGTTCTGCCGCAAAGTTGCCGATGTCGACGCCATATTGCTTGGCGGCGGCAGTCATCGCCTCCTGTACTTCATCCGGATAGCTGTCCCAAGACTGCTGATTGGCATTGATCACGTAGGAGTTCACACCGCCGAGGTTGGCATTGAAGTAATTTCCGCAGACTTCGTAGAACTTGAGCGACACCACGGATTCACCCCACACCATCATCGCATCTACGACGCCGGTCTCGACCTGCTGGTAGAAGTTGCCAAGGCTGCCGGTTACGCCGGTCGCGCCCACGGGTTCGATCCAGCGCAGGTTCGGGCCGGCGCCAGCCACCTTGAGTCCGTCGATATCGGCGAGCGACTCGATCGGTTCCGCCGAGCACAAGATGTAGTTGTCGGGAATGCCGCTCGCGGACAGCGTGACCTGATTGAGCTTGGACCACGTGTCACGAAAAACCGGGTACTTATCGACCAGACTGTCCACGACGTTGTGGATCAGCACCAGGTCGGTGGTGGTGAAAGGTGTGACATAACCGATCTGATAGACCGGCAGCTTGTCGGCGTGAAAGCCGGTCGGAATGACCCCGAGGTCGGCAAGACCGACTTCCAGCGCTTCAAGTTCACCGGCAGGCTTGGCGAGGGTGCCGGAAAAGGCCTCCTGCCAGTTGATCTTGTAATTACCGGTCTCGGCCAGACGTTCATCGACGCCGGGCATGAAGCTTTCCTTGAGCATCTTCACTGCCGCGACTGCGGGCGAAAAGCCCGAAACGATGCTGACATCGATTTCCTCTTGTGCATACGCAGGTGACGCTAGGCTCAGTCCGGCGGTGATCAGGGCGCCAGCCACCCCTCCCAAGGTTCTTGACCTCGTGTCCTTATGGATTGCGATCTTCATGGGTTCTCCTCCCTCTCATGAAATTCGTGGTTTGGCGAAGGTCCGGTCCGCGCAGCTAGGCTGCCTCCCCGTTCACCTTGAGATTGTGGATGATCTCGTTGGCCTGCCCCAGCGTCTGCTCGACAAAACAGCCACGGCGCGAGGCCGCGATCAGTTCGGCTACACGCTCGGGGCTCGCCCCAGAGGTGACATCGACGTCGATTTCAAACCCGACGGGTCGCCCCATGTAAGGGCCGACAGGGTCGGGCACTGCTTCCCACTTTGCCGTGCAATTCACCGTGACGTCATCGACCTCGACTTTCATACGGCGCGCAAAGACGCGGATCTGGGTCATCAGACATCCAACCAGCCCGGTCAGAAAGAACTCGAGCGGAGTTGGCGCGGTATCCTCCCCGCCTTGAAATTTTCCTTCGTCGGTCGCCAGCATCCGTGTGACCTGAAATGGCTCCAAAGCCGTCATGGTGACTTCGTTGCGAAGTTTGCCAACGCAGGTGCCCTCGGCGGTGAAGTGGACATTGAAAAGGCGATCGGACATTCAGTGCTCCCGTACTCGCGCAATATGCGCAAACGTTTGCACCACCTGACACCGCGCGAAATTATCGGAAAACCTGAAACATATCCCATTTGATAATCGCGATTGTCATTTTGAACTTCTTGTCTCTTGAGGGTTTTGTCTTTGACGAACATTAGCCCCAGGCAGGCTCAATCCTCCTCATTGTTGAAATTGCAGACGGAAAAACCGCAAAGCTCCGGCGGGTGCCTTGCGGTAAATTCGGTCACTTCCGAACAGCTGTAATTGCAGCGTTTCCGCCTTCAATCCTGTCCGGCAGTCCGGGTCTTCGGAATTGAAATTAGCGTCGTCAGTCCAGCAATACAGGATGCCACCGACGGTCTTGCGACGAGGCCCGGATAGCGTCAACCGTTTCCTGAACCGCCAGGGCCTCGCGGAAATCCGGATGGCCAGATGTGCCATTCGCATAGGCCGTGAGAAGCTCGGCGACCTCGATGACCTTCAGGTCATTGAAACCCAGATGATGACCAGGAGCCGGGCAGAAGTTTCCGTAAGGCGGATGCGCTTGGCTGGATTCGATCCGGGTATAACCAGATCGACCAGTCGCATCGCAATATAACAGCAACTCGTTCATGCGTTCCTGACTGAAGGCCAGCGCACCCTTCGTTCCGGTGATCTCGAACGACAAATCCATGGTGCGGGCAGTTGCGACCCAGTTCGCCTCGAAACTGCCGGAGACACCTGATCGGAAGCGCAGCAAAACATGCGCCATGTCGTCAACCAGAACCGGCGCAGTTTCATACTCCCCTGCTCGGACCGGCCTCTCGGCGTGAATGGTGCGAAGGTCTCCGCATACCTCTACGATCGGGCCAAGGATGTGGCGTGCCATCGACAGGATGTGACTGCCGATGTCGGCCAGTGCGCCCCCGCCGATACTGTCTGTGCGAAAGGAATGAGGCGCGTCCGGATCCGCCATGTAGTTCTCGGCGTGACGACCTCGAAAGCCTGTGACGTCGCCGATCTCGCCGCTCGCCACAATCTCTCGCGCAAGTCGGATCATGGGATTCCGCAGGAAGTTGAAGCCGACGACTGTCAGAACCCCTGCGGACTCGGCGGCCTCGGTCATGCGGCGCGCGGAGTCCGCTGTCGTTGACAGAGGCTTTTCGCAATACACGGCTTTGCCGTTCTCAATTGCGGCCATAACAATCGGTTCATGAAGTGCATTCGGCGCTGTCACGGCGACAATGTCGACCGCGGGATCGCTTACAAGTGTCCGCCAGTCACCCGTCGACCGCGCGAATCCGAGGCTTTCAGCGCTGCGCCGGGCCGCATCATCAGAGACATCTGCCAAAATTTCGGCTACAGGCTCGACTGGCAGATCGAAGAGGCCGCCGACCGCGCGAAAGGCGTTCGCATGGCACCGGCCCATGAAACCCGCGCCGACAAGCCCGATTCCAACTTTGCGTTTTGTCATAACCTCGTCCTATTCCGCCGCGGTCATCGTCAGCGCCGGTGTCGGTTTGTGCCGGGATACGGCGTTGATCAGATTTTCCTCGGACATCTCAGTTTCTTTGAACTCAGCAACCAAGCGACCTTCGGCCATTGCAAGAACACGATGACTGATGCCCAAGACCTCCGGCATTTCTGAAGAGATCACGATGACGGCGAGCCCCTTTTCAGCCAAACCAGCAATCAGTTCATGAATCGCCGATTTGGAGCCGACGTCGATACCACGCGTCGGCTCGTCAAGAATGATCAGCTTGGGCGCGGCGCAAAGCCACTTCGCCAAAACGAACTTCTGCTGATTGCCGCCCGACAGGGTGGAAACAGGCTGTTCGGGGCCGGTCGTCTTGATCTCAAGCAGCGCACGGTATTCGTCAAAGGTCCGCAGTTCCTTGGCGCGATCCATCACCGTCATTCGCGAGAAATCCAGAAGATGCGGAAGGGACGTATTCTCGCGCCCACCCATGTTGAGTACGAGCCCCTGTTCCTTCCGGCTCTCGGGCACGAGGCTCAGCCCCATGTCGATGGCCTGACGCGGAGTCGGAAAGGATACCTCCTGCCCTTGCCAGAATAGTTTTCCGGAATCCGCTTGGCGCACACCAAAGATCGTTTCCACCACTTCGGAGCGGCCGGCCCCGACCAGACCATACAGTCCCAGTACTTCGCCGGCCCGTACGGAAAAACTGACGTCGGAGAACAGCCCGGCCTTGGTCAGGCCTTCGACCCTCAGTGCCTCGTCGCCGAACTTCTCCTGCGCACGGTGAAAATAACTTTCCAGTTCCCTCCCGATCATCATGCGCGTGATGGATCCGACATCCGTCTCGGCAGTCTCCACGGTGCCTTGCACCTGGCCGTCGCGCAGCACGGTGATGCGGTCCGTGATTTCGAAGATCTCGTCCATCTTGTGCGAGATGTAGACAACTCCGACACCCCGATCCTGAAGCGCACGGATCGTCTTGAAAAGCTGATCCTTCTCGGCGTCTGTCAGTGAAGCCGTGGGTTCGTCAAAGATCGCGACATTCGCGTTGAAGGCCTGAGCCCGGGCGACCTCAACCATCTGCTGGCGAGCAATGGAAAGATCTCCAACCCGTGACTCGGGTCGGATATCCGAGCCAAGTGCATCGAGAGCTGCCTGTGCGTCGCGGCGCAGCTTGCGTTTTCTCAGAACACCCAGTGCGTTCGTCGGCCAGGCACCAAGATAGATGTTTTCGGCCACCGACAATTCTGGCGAGAGGGACAATTCCTGATGAATGAGCAGGATGCCCCTGCGTCGCGCCTCGAGTGGTGAGTTCACGCGGATCGGTTCACCTTGATGGATAATTTCTCCGCCATCGGGAGCATGCAGACCGGCGAGCACCTTCATCAGTGTGGATTTCCCGGCTCCGTTTTCGCCCACCAGCGCGTGAACCTCACCTGCACGGATATCGAAGCTGACAGCATCCAGTGCCTTCACGCCCGGAAATGTCTTTGTGACCTTCGAAACAGAAAGAACCGTGTCCATCAGTGTACTCCCTTGTGGGCGAGCAGCTTGTCCAACGACAACGCGAGGATCAACACGCCGCCCATCACCATCAGCTCGACGTAATTCGGGGTGTTCAGAAGACGCAGGCCGTTGCGCAGCACGGCAAGAGTCAGCACACCGCCAATGGTCATCCACATGTTGCCAAATCCGCCGATCAGCCTGGTGCCTCCGAGAACCACGGCAATGATGGTCCAGAGTTCCCAGATCCTGCCGGCGTTGGGTTCTGCCGTACCAAGGCGCATGGAGAGCAGGATTCCGGCAATCGCCGCCATCGCACCGCAGATGGTGAAGTTGATCACCTTGTGACGTTTGATTTTTATGCCCGCATCATTTGCAGCCTCGATGTTGTCGCCCACCGCATAGGTTTCGCGTCCATGCCGCGTGCTGGTGAGAACCCATTGAAAGAAAAGTGCCAGCGCGAAGAATATTATCGCGGTCAGAGACACCGGCCCAAGATAGATCTCGGGGTATTCGGTGTAGCTGAAATCGGTGACCATCAGGGCATTCTCGCCCGAATAGACAAAGACAAGTCCACGGATTCCGATCAGGGCACCCAGCGTCACGATAAAAGAATGCATACCGGACAAGGCAACCAGAGTGCCGTTTAAAGCTCCAAGCGCGACGCCTGACAGAAAGCCGGTGAATACTGCTGGCCAGACGCCGATGCTGTCCTGCAATCCTATGGCCAGAGCCGAGGCCAGCGCCAAAGTGGCACCGACGGACAGGTCTATCTCTCCATTTATCATCACCATTGTCATTCCGACCGCGAGAATGCCGATGAAGGCGCCCTGCGTCAGGACATTGCCAAGGTTGTTAAGCGTCAGAAAGTAGGGGGACGAAAATGAAAAGACCAAAATCGCCAGCGTCAGGAACACCCAGATGTGGTTGCGCATCAGAAGATTTGCGAGCGCCTTGCCGATCCTTCGATCAGCCATGAATGGTGTCGGCATGCTCATGCTAAAACCCTCCCGCGCTTGGTGGCGAGGTCGATCCACACGGCGACAATGATGACGACCCAAGTCACGAGCCATTGAACGTAATAGGCAAATCCAAGCAACAGAAGGCCGTTCTGGATGAAGCCCAGCATCGATATGCCGATCACCGTCCGCCAGATACTCCCGGATCCGCCCATGAGCGACGTGCCTCCAAGGATGATCCCCGCCAGAACCGTCAGTTCATATCCCTGCCCGATCGTGTTCTGCGCACCCATCACGCGGCTTCCCATGATGATGGCAGCGATTGCCGTGGTAGCGCCCGAGATCACGTAAGTCACAAAGATCGTGCGCGGAGCCGCGATACCCGAAAAGACGCTGGTCGTTTCGTTACCGCCAACGGCATAGACCGTGCGGCCAAAGACCGTGCGTCGCAGAACAAAACTGGCAATGACCGCGCCGCCCAAAAAGAAGATCACCGGGACCGGGATGCCAAGCACACTGCCGCGGCCGAACATCGCGAACCAGGTAGTCTCGGAGTTTGCAATATTGACGTTTGCACCACCTGAATAAAGAAGCGTCATTCCTTGAAGGAAGGACAGCATTGCAAGAGTGACGATAAGCGCGTTCAGACGAAAATACCCGATCAACAGGCCATTCCAGGCGCCGATCAGAATACCCGCGAGCAGCGTCATTGCTATCGCACCGAGCGGTCCCGCAGAGTTGTGCTGATCGACAACAATGACCGTAAGCAGTGTCAGCATTGAACCCACGGAAAGATCCAGACGGCCGATGATTACCACAAATGTGACCCCGATTGCCATCATGCCGGTGATAGAGACCTGCCGCAGGACGTCGACAAAGTTTCCGAATGTCAGAAAGCCGTCCGCAGTGACGGCAACACCGGCCAGAAATAGGCCAAAAGCCATCAGAAGACCGTGCCTTCGCACAAGATCCGTTCGACTCGTAGTCATGATGCGTCCTCCCTGCACTCTAGGCTAAGGAGTTTACCGGGCTCGATCCCACCCGAATTTAATCCAGAATGGATTTTCTGTGGTTATACGAATGAACTCTGGCAGGCTCAGAACTTGGAACCCACTGAAAACCCTTTCGAACATCGAACAACGTTCGAAAGTTTCACTCACAAATCAGATTTGGACATGTCTGTCGTTGTTATGACGCGATCTGACGCGATCATGGCATCATTCCAGTACGCTGACGTGCCGTAAGTGCTGCTGGTCAAAACCAAGATAGACGGCGCACTGTGGAGGAGACAAATATGACAAGAAATATTGGAGCCGCACTGCTGGTCGGTGCCGTGACACTCGCCGGTGGAGCGCAGGCGCAGAACGCGCCCGACTGGCTGGGCGGAGAGCTGAAAAAGCCGCTATCCGAAACACGGATCGGCATCACTGTGCTTTACCCCGGCTCAAACGCCTATCAGGCAAAATATGCCGAGACAGCTGAAAGCTATACAGCAGAACTTGGCCTGCAGGCCACCGTGATGGACCCGCAGGGAGACCCCGCGACTCAGTTCAACCAAATCCAGGACATGACGTCCCAGAACCTTGACGTGATCGTCGTCTGGCCAACTTCGCAGAATGCGCTCATTCCGGCGATCCGGGAAGCGTCGCGCACAGGCATTCCGGTTATCACGTCCAATTCACCCATCGGCGAGGCGGGCCGCCGCTATGTCGAGGCGCATACCGGTCCGGATGACTGCTCTCAGGCTGAGCAGGCAGCAGAAATGCTTGGGGACGCGCTCGAGGGCACGGGCAACATCGTCGTCGTCGAAGGAACGCCGGGTTACAGCGTGTCGATTCTGCGAAAGAACTGCTTCCTCGACATGCTCGCGGACAGGTATCCCGATGTGAAGATTCTCGCCAGCCAGACCGCGGAATGGAATCGCGAAAAAGCTCAAACAGTCATGGAGACGTATCTGACCCAATACGGCGACGACATCGATGGCGTTTACGCATTTGACGATGGCATGGGCCTTGGCGTCGTCAGCGCGCTGAAGGGCGCGGGCAAATCACCCGGTGATGTAAAGGTCGTGACGGCAAATCAGTTCGGCGAAGGGTGGGACGCCATGAAAGAAGGCTGGATGACCGGTACCAACAAGCAGTCGCCTATCGACGATGCGATCCTTGCCATCCAGACCGCCGTAAAGGTCGCCAACGGAATCGACGTACCAGAAAATCAGGGCATCGATACGCCCAAGGTGACGCCTGAAAACGTCGACGAGTTCGAGCGTCCCTCCTGGTAAGTCTCGAAACTCGGCGACGACGTGCCCGTCCGGCATCGCCGGGCGGGCTTTTTGCTCAGTAACGCCCTCTTGCCCTCATGAGCGCATCTGCCTCGGCCTGGGCCTGGGCCAGAGCGGCAGAAATCGTCGTTTCGCCCTGAAGCATCATGTAAATTCTTTCGCCCAGTACCCCGATCAGGTCATGGAATTCGGGGATCGGGGGCCGTGGCCAGATCTGCAGTTCGCCTCTGCGTTCCATCGCATCCACCTGACCGATGACCTTGCTCATGGCCTGCACTTCAGGATCGGCGCTTGTTGAAAAACGCGGGCTCGTCAGATTGCCATTCTGTGCATACCACTTCATCAGTTCCGGCCGCGTCAAGTATTCCATGATTTTCCAGGCCGTCTTCGTCCGGGTGTCGTCCAGGTGCACCGGCATCGCCAAGGAGAATCCACCGATCGGACTGACAGGTTTGAGACCCGGCGCAGGGGGGTGCGGCAAAAACTCGACCTTTCCATGCGCGCGCGCAGTATCGTCCAACTCGAATACCGCGGAACGAATGGACCATCCGTAGGTCATCGCAGCCTCGCCCCGCGCAAAGAGCGAGATGCGCCTGTCCCAGTTGCAGCGCATGCTTTCCGGATGCACGAACTCGCAAAGCTGGCGCAGGAATTCGGCGGTGCGGTGACCAGCCTCCGTGTCGATCATCGGTCGAAACTGTTCGCCCTCGATCGTCTCGACATCATACCCTTCGCCAAGGGGGGACAAGTTGATGATTGGCTGCCCGAAGTCGGCCAGTATCTGTAGAAACGTGTGCGCTACGGGCATTCCACGGCCGAAATTCATCACGATTCCCGACATGTTGAGCGCCGAACGATGCAATGTCCGCGCTGCGAAAAGCATCTCGTCCGTGTCTCGAGGTAGTGATAGTCCGGCTTCGGCAAAAAGATCCGATCGGCAGAAGAGCAATTCGGGTGTCGGCTGTATGGGCAGACCATATTGTCTGCCACCGTATCCGGAGCCTTTCCAGGCGGCGCTGTGAAAATCCGATGCGTTGTAGCGTTCGCGTTCGATGATCTCGTCAAGAGGCTGGATCACTTCTCTCTCGGACAACTGGCCGACCCACGGCAGATCAATCGCAACGATGTCGTATTCCGAAGTCGGCTTGGCGTGATTGTCCATGATAGCCTGATGCAGCTCGGCGAGAGGCAGATTGGTAATTTCTATGCGCGTACCGCAGAGTTCGTTGAGGTTTCGCGAGAAGTCGCTGAGCGTCTTGAAGGTCGGATCTATCGGGCTGAGGATACGTACGGTCTTGTCATAACCGGCAGCGTTCCGCATTGCATTCGGGTAGGACAGGATGCGGGATGCCATGTAGTAACCGCCGAAATAAAAGTCCTCGATCGGTGTTTCACCGGTTCCAAACCCAAATGTGTTCCCGACCATAGCCTTGAGTTGCAGTGCAAAGCTTTCATATTCGGCGATCATCGCGCGCGTGGGATGCAGCGAATAGGACTTCCCGGTTCTTGATCTGGGCCGCTTCATCAGCATTCCTTCGTCAATCAGTTCGCTGATCCGGCGCATCGCAGTTCCGTATGGGACATCCGCCGCCATTGCGACAGATGTGACCGTGAGCAGCTTGCCCTCCATGTGTCGGCGCATAGCATAGGAAATGATATTCCAGCGGGCATCAACCGAAGCAAGCGAGGTGCGCTTTTCGGACAGGCTCCTCATGCTGTCCACGAAGTTGAGAATGCGCAAAAGCTCTTCGCTGGTCATGTGTGGCCTCCTCCATTGCAATCAGTGGTAACGAGGCGCGCAAAGATGCAGCAACTGCATTTCGTCCAGATCTGATATTTCGGTAGTTCTTTCCGGATGTCGTCCGTGTGACTTTCGGGCTCAGCCCGAGAAATGAAGCATCCCAGTTCGAGAATCCAAACTCGGTTCCGACAACAGGCTCATCTCGGGGAGCATTGAGGAAAGGGTCGAGCCATGAGTGACGGCAGCTATGATTTCATCGTGATCGGGGCCGGCTCCGCGGGCTGCGTCGTGGCCGGTCGGCTGGGCGAAGCCGGCCACAGAGTCTTGCTGCTTGAGGCCGGCGGTGGCGCGATCAACCCTTGGATCCACATCCCTCTTGGCTACGCGCGTCTCTACTCCGACCCTGCAGTAAACTGGTGTTACACCAGCCAGCCGGAACCTCATTTGAATGGTCGCCGCCTGTTTCAGCCCCGCGGCAAGGTCATGGGCGGATCAGGAGCCATCAACGGCATGATTTACATGCGTGGGCAGCCTGAGGATTTCGATGGCTGGGAGCGGAGCGGCTGCCCTGGCTGGTCTTGGTCCGAAGTGCTCCAGTACTTCAAGAAATCCGAAGATCAGCAGCGCGGTGACGATCAGTTCCACGGCACCGGAGGACCGGTCTCAGTGTCGGACCTGCCAGAGCCCCATGAACTGGGCGAAGCATTCCACTCCGCGTCCGAGGCCCTCGGATCGCGACGCAACGATGATTTCAACGGCGCGACGCAGCTTGGTACTGGATACGTCCAGACGACAACAAAGAACGCGCGGCGGTGGAGCACAGCGCAAGGCTATCTGGCCGGTCGAGCCAAACGGACAGTGCATATCGTCAAGCGTGCGATGGTCGAACGGATCAATATCGAAGAGGGCCGCGCAACAAGCGTCACATGGAAGGATCCGACCGGTCGCAAGACTGCCCGCGCGGCGTGCGAAGTGGTGCTCTCGGGCGGCGTCTTCAACTCTCCGAAACTTCTGCAGGCGTCTGGAATTGGTCCAGGTGACCTGCTGCGCCAGCACGGGGTCGATATCGTTCACGAATTACCGGCTGTGGGCGCGCATCTTCAGGACCATTTTGGTGTAGGCCTTGAATTCCGTTCCACGACAAAATCCACTGTCAACGACATCTACAACAACCGGTTACTGGGAGGGTATCAGCTGTTGAGATATCTGCTGTTTCGGACAGGGCCATTTGCCGATAACGGAAATTACTCCAATACCTTCATTCATTCTTCACCCGATATCCCGACACCCGACATGATGATCACCTTCATGGCTTGGTGCACCGGCGAAAACCTCAAGCCTCTGCCCTTTTCAGGCTTCACGATTCTGGCCGAACATGTCCGCCCCGACGCGCGTGGACATGTCCACATTTCCAGCTCCGACCCTGCGGATGCCCCTGAAATCCAGTTCAATTTTCTTGAAACCGAGGCTGATCAGCAAGCCGCCCTTGCAGGCCTCAGGCATGGGCGAGCGATTTCGCAGACGGCTCCGATGTCGGATTGCGTGGAACGCGAAATTTCACCCGGACTTGATGTGCAAAGCGACGACGAATTGCTCTCATATTGTCGTGAAAGCGGTTTATCGCTGCTGCACGGGGTCGGCACATGCCGGATGGGCCCAGAAGGCGATACGGTGGTCGACCCAAGGCTTCGCGTCCACGGCATCAGAGGTCTGCGGGTGGCTGATGCTTCGATCATGCCGCGGATCGTCTCTGGCAACACGAATGCTGCATCGATCATGATCGGTGAAAAGGCAGCGTCGATGATACTTGAAGATATTAGGATCTGAAATGCTCGGAATAGCCCTTCTCGGAAGCGGGCGGATGGCCCATATCTATGGTCCGAAGGTAAACGCGCATCCCGAAATGCGACTGGTTGCGATCTACAACCCCAACCTCGCCTCTGCGCAACAGGCCGCAAAAGCACATGGCGGGACGCCGATGTCGGATCTGGAAGCCGTACTTGGGCATCCTGACGTCGATGCTGTGATCATCGCAACACCAACCACGACGCATCTGGAATATATCGAAGCGGCAGCAAGGGCGGGAAAGCCGATCTATTGCGAAAAGCCGCTCGACATGACCTTGGAACGCGTCGACCGCTGCCTTGAGACACTGAAGACGCATCCGGTACCTTTCATGCTTGGGTTCAACCGCCGCTTCGACCCTGACAACAGCGCCTTGCAGGCCGCGGTCCGTGCCGGCGACGTAGGTGATCTGACCTTTCTGATGAGTTGGAGCCGGGAGCCCGCGCCGCCGCCAATCGGTTACGTCAAATCGTCTGGCGGGTATTTCGTGGACGCCACGATCCACGACATCGATCTGCTGTGCTGGATTGCCGGCGAGCGGCCGGTCGAGGTCTTTTCTGCAGGCAGTTGCCTTTTCGATCCGGAGATAGGCGACCTTGGAGATGTCGATGCTACGATGACTACAATGAAAATGCCGTCCGGTTGCATTGCTCACGTGAACAACTCGCGCCAGTGCGCCTATGGCTTCGACCAGCGGCTCGAGGCATTCGGGCGGAAAGGCATGCTGCAAACACGCAACCACCGGGACGACCCCCTGATCCGCTGGGATGCCGCGCGCACCGAAGCAAGCATGCCTCTGAAACACTTTTTTCTGGAGCGGTACGACACGTCATTCCATTGGGCTCTCGACGAATTCGTGAACGCGTTGAAAGAGGGACGCCCGCCGTCCTCGACGCAGCATGACGGCCGCGCAGCTATGGCGATCGCGCTGGCCTGCAGTGAGGCACAGCGGTCTGGACGCGCCGTCCGACCGGAATATGGCTGATCCTGCAACCCATTTTTGAATACACTGGGATTTTATGCCGAAAATGATCACTCGCGGATCAGGCAGTCGTAATTCGCGAAAGCGCCCGAGTAGACCGCCGTGTCATTGCCGAACCCACCGTCGAGCTTATCGTTGCCGTCCTCGCCTTCCATCCGGTCGTCGCCGAAATCACCTTAGACAACGTCACTGCCGCCACCGGCACGGATGTTGTCGTTGCTGAACAGGCCAAGGATCGTGTCACCGCCATTGCCGCCGACCAGATTGTCCCTGCGCAGCGAGCCAGTAATATAACGTCCCCACGAAAAACTCCTGCTATCTCTCCCAGGATCCCAGCCCTCAGTATGCAAGGCGCGCGGGACTCCTCGCAGCGGAATGTATCAGCGGCATGAAATCCGGCAAATTACGGCGCCCATGCCGTGGCGGTCAGCTCTGTTATGCTTTTGCAGCGATCCCGGTATCTTTCATTTTGCAAATTTCCGACTCGCCTCTGACATCCGCGAACCAAAGCATTGCCGATCTGGCAAAGAAGCCGTCGCAGTTTGCAGATGGAATTTCCCTAAAGGCAAGCGGCGGTCTCCGCCCGCCGCTTTTAAGTGTACTGTGTCGATGTGGAGGCCGACTACGTCCGTCGCTTCCCTGGATAGGCTTCTAACCGCAGACAGCCTCAGATCTTGGGTCGCAGAATCGCAGGGCTGCTGGGTCCTGAAGTATCGTCGGCTGTTACAGTTGGCTTGCTGGAATAGTGAGAGGTTTGTGTAGTATGCGTCGGCACAGTATCATCCTCCGATGCATCGGCGGCCCTCTTGGGCTTTGAATGGGGATGTGCTGGAAACTGTTCTGCGTTCTCGAGTTGTTGGTAAAGGGTCATCTCGGGTTTGCCATCAGCCGAGGTAATTCTTTCCCTTTCCGCCGCTTGTTCGGCTTGCCGTTCTGCGGCCTCAGCCTCTTTCTCGACCACTGCCTGCCGCTCTGCCGCTTTCAGCTCGACAAAACGTTGCGTGATCGGTTCAAGGTTCTCGTCGAACCATGCAGCCATGGCCTCTTCTTCGCGAAGGCTCTCTTCCAGCCGTGGGAGCAGTTCGGATTTGCCCGCCATTTCTGCCAGCGTGATAAGGGTGCGATAGGTCGCGATTTCCAGGTGCTCGGTCATCATGTCCGCGGTAACAGCCTTGAGTACGGCATCGTCGGAAAATCCCTGCATCGCAGACTGGCTCATTCCCATGGCGCTGAGCATCGCATCCTTGATCATTGACGGCGACTCGCCACACAATTCGAGTGCGGATTCAAGGCGTCGCGTCTGCTCGCGGGTCTCGAAAACATGCTGAGACACTCGAGCGTGCAGATCAGGATAGTCGTCCATATTCTTGAGCTGCGTCTCAAGAACAGCGACCACCTGCTTTTCCAACGCATGTGCGTTTCGAAGATTGGTGACCAGTACTTCAAGCGCATCGATTTCAAGTGGCGGAGAAGCGGTATGAGTGGTGTCAGACATTGGAGCCTCCATCGGTTTCGATCCGGATCAACATCGGGATTGAAACTTCGTTCCAAATTATCGTCGGTATTTGTACTTTCCAAAACTCCTAAAAGCCGGATTGGGCAGGACCGACATGGAGTCGATGCCCTGCTCAGGAAGTTACGGGCCAAGGTCAGCGAAAACCCTGGAGGATGCATTTATAACGATTGCAGTCGGGGCATGCTCGGTCACTGGGATTTACGACATTGGTCCCGAAATCGTTAAAATCGCCGATGTTGCGGGTGGCCGCCCGTGCGCCTCTCGCCTTGGAAATTGCAGCAATCTGACAGCCTTGCACCGATATCGGAGGGCCGGATGCGCCTCTGGTGCCCGCGATCTCGGCGAAGTGCCGCGCCGCGTCTATGTCGAAGGACCAGACCCTCCCAGAGGGGTCGTCTTCGATCATCTCGCGAAACCGTTCCTCATAGCCTGCCCGACAGCGGCCACCGGGCAGGACTGTGATGCCGAAGAGAATTTCTGCCACGGCGATTTAAGATATGAAGAGAGCGGCCGGGCCCTGAGCATCGAGCCGAGACAGACCGATTTCACTTTGCGCACAGGCTCGGAAATGACGTTGGTATCGAGTATCAGCATCAGGTCCTACTTAAAATCCGGCGGAGAACGCATTGAGATCCGATATGCCAGTTAAAGCTTCGCCATCACGCCGATCTTCTCGGGATGAACCGTTCATTTCCATGAAGAACCATACCAGATGCCATGAGACGGGACAGTGCGATCGACATTTTCTCAGGTCAACGAAAACTAGGGCTGACCTCCGAGACCATCTCAATCCAGTTCATCAGCATATCGACCAAATAATCCTGCTCTGGTGGCGTCAAATTACGCCCTTTGGGAATGTCATGCCACTTCGAGAGACATCCCCGACAGCATGCCGCCGTAGCGTGCTGAGCAATGAACACGGGGTGCCCGCGCATCGGCGTCTGCTTACCATCGTTTTTAGGATGTGCAGGCGCCAGGCGTGTTGAAATGAAGTCCGCGGCATGGCTTCGGATGACATCTGCCCCTTTTGTCGCCAGGTATTCCTGCTCCTTTTGCCCCAGACGAAACAGGGAGCGAAACTTGGAGCGCGCCAGGCGTGAGAAGATGTCCTCGTACATCGTGCAGGTTATAAAGACGAAAGAGCAGAAGGTCAGCCGCCAAAACTGCTTTTCCCAGAAAAACATTGACGGTTGAAACGCGACGCAAATGCGTCAGTGCAATGGAGTGCGCCCCTCGGGCTGGACCAGTCAGGCGGCTCGTTTTTACCTGAGCGCAGCGTTTCTTTTTTCAAACTGGTTGGGGCTCAGGTAGCCGAGCGCGGAATGCAGCCTGGTGGCGTTGTAGATTTTGTCGATGAAGTTTGGCAAATCCGCCGCTACGTCTTCGAAGGTCTTATGTTCGGTCACATAGACCGCCTCGACTTTCAACATCTTCATCAAGCTTTCAGCTTGTGCGTCTTGTTCGGCATCATCTTCAGCACCCCATCGGCGTGGCGCGGATCGATGCAGACGATCGGCACCTGTCGCGCCGTCAGCGCATTCCCAAGCCATACTGCCAGCGGACCGCTTTCCATGCCGATGCGTTCCAGCTCAACCGAACGCTCGGTGAGCCAGTCGGCAATCGCGTCCGGACAAGTCGTGACTTTGGCCTCTGCCAAGATCGCCCCGTCCTGGTCCACCACGCAGATCGCCGTCTCCTTTTGCGAAACGTCCAATGCAGCAGACATCCCCATCGTATCCTCCATGTTCTGGGCCTTGGAGGTTGCCTCAGCAGCGCCTCCATCTTGCACCACCATAAGCGGTAAGTCGGACATGGCGATTACGCTAAGTGGTGCAGATTCTGGTTGAGGTGGTCACTGGCGATGATCCGGTAAGGTCTGGTTGCTAACGCCAACCTGAATCGGAGAGGCCACCGATGACCACCGACATGATGAACTTCCGCGACCTCGTCGAGAAGGCCGCAGATGCTGACCTTCTGCGCGAGATGATAGGTTTTGCAGCCTAGCGCCTGATGGAGATGGAGGTCGGTGCCGCCACTGCCGCTTCACTCGGCCCCAAGGACCTCCATCTCACCGTCAAGCGCTGCAAGGGAGCCTCAGAAGACATGCTGGTGGCGGCACCGCGAATGAACAGTTCACTTCCGGCACCGTCGTCTTGCGCGCCAATGCAACCGATGGATCAATCAAGTCACGCCCCACCACCGCAGCGTCTGGTCATGGTGATATCGTATGGCCCGGGCCGCTGCCTCCGGGTCGCGGAGAACAAGCGTATCGATGATCGCGAGATGCTCTTCCATGGCCGATTTGATGCGATCCTGAAGGAAAGGGCGCACATTCTGGATAATCGCGATGCGCATTCGGTTGGCTCCATAGGCCGTCGCCAACAGCGAATTCCCGAGTCCCCCGGCAAGGTAGTCATGCAGCGAAAGATCGACGTCTATGGCCTTCGGCGACCAATTGCTGCCTTTCGCTTTCTCGGCGCTTTTCTCCATCTCTTCGTGACGCTTTCGCAGTTCATCCAGTCCCGACATGACGTCTTGGGATATCCGGCGACGTGCACCCTCCTGATCGAGAGCCAACCTGAAATCGAGACATTCCCGAATGATTTCGGGGCGCACCTCCATCACCTGCACTCCCCGTTTTGGAAGGGTGGTAAGCAGCCCAAGCGTGCTTCCATGCTTGACTGCATCCCGGACCGCCGCAATCGGGTAGCCAAGCAGATCGACAATCTGCGGAATGGACAAAAACTGCCCGGCCTGGAGTTTTCCTGTACAGAGTGCACTCCAAAGTGCCTCCTGTGCCTTGTCTGCAAGCAACTGACTGTCTTGTGTTGGCGTCATCGTTCTCTCTGTCGGCAGGATTATCGTCTTTTCCCATAAGGTATTACAAGGAAATCTGTATAGTTATTCAATTAAGATATCTTCTAACATGTTAGATGCAAGCCACAAGTTATGGCGCGTAGTGCGGCGATAAATCGCTTCGGGGAGGAGCAAAATGACAACCATTGACCAACACAACGTGGCAGCCGGAGGCACGCTGGACCCTGAGGGACACAAGATGCTGAACCCCGCTGGTCCCGAAGAAAAAACCTGGGGATGGTTCGCCATTTTCAATATCTGGGCCAATGACGTGCAGTCGCTCTTTGGCTACTCGCTTGTTGCATCTTTGTTCATTTCCTTCGGCGTTGGCGGCTGGACAGCCTTTGCCGCACTGATTTTTGCGGGACTTTTCGTGATGTGGATGGTCAACCTTTCCGGTGCCGCCGGTGAGAAGTATGGCATTCCGTATCCGGTTCTCGCGCGCGCCAGCCTTGGGACAAGTGGAGCGAAGCTGCCGGCAATCTTGCGGGCCATCGTTGCAACCTTCTGGTATGGGGCGCAGGTTTACTTCGCCTCGACCGCTGTCGCGCTTCTGATCCGCTCGGTGACCGGTATTTCAGGCGGGACGGAGATGCTGGGCATGACCGGCGTCGACTGGGTTGCATTCCTGGTCGTCTGGGCCTTCCACATCGTCATCTTCTGGCGCGGCATGGGCTGGGTCGAGAAGTTCCTGAACGTTGCAGGTCCGTTCGTCTACCTTGTCATGATCGGTCTTGTTGTCGTGCTGTGGCAGCGCTCGGATGGTCAGCTTCTTTCGGCCACGGCGACTATTTTTGCCAACCCCGAAGGCACCTGGGCGACCGAGTTCAAGGGCTTCATCGCCATCGTCGGCACCATGGTGGCCTATTTCGCCGCAGTGATGATCAACTTCAGCGACTTCTCGCGCTATTCCAAGAGCAACGCTGAGATGAAGAAGGGCAACCTTGCGGGTCTTCCGCTGAACATGGTCTTCTTCTCGGCACTGGCCCTGCTGACCACCGGTGGTGCGGCTGTCGTCTTCGGTGAAGCCATCATAAATCCAACCGAAATCGTCGAGCGGACGGACAGCGTTGTTCTGGGGGTAATCGCGGCCATCACCTTCTTTGCAGCCACGGTGGGCATCAACCTTGTTGCCAACTTTATCCCTGCGGTGAACGGCATTGCAAACATGAGCCCTAAAACCATCAGCTTCCGCATGGCTGGCCTGATCACCTCGGGCTGTGCGCTGGTTATCGGTGGGTTCTGGACCGCCTACATCAGCAACTTCGGGATCTTTCCCTTCGTGAACACTATGGGAGCGGTTCTGGCACCGATATTCGGGATCATGATCGTGGACTACTACTGGCACCGCCAAGAACACCTGAACCTGGATGACCTCTACAACATGGAGGGCGGGACCTACCACTATCAGAACGGGTGGAACACGGTTGCGGTCAAGGCCTTCGGGGCGGCGGCGATCTTCTCGGTGCTTACTGTCTGGGTCCCGTGGTTCGAGTTCCTGTCGGGCTACAACTGGGTGATTGGCGCTCTCCTCGGCGGCGTTGCCTACCATCTTCTTGCAAAGGACAATGTAGAGGTCTGATAAGCGAAAAATCGCGGCCGGTGGAGTGTTTGTCTTCGCTGGCCTCCCAGACAAGACCTTAACTTCTCTGGAAAGGGCTTTGTCAGGTTGTTGACGGTTGGCAGTGATAAGTTGCGGCGACGCATCCCAGGCGGGCAACTCGCGGGCATAGTCAGACCAGAGGTCGCATGCGTCGGATGGGGCGTGGTGGTAAGATTTGGTAGAGAGGCGGTGGCGCTTTGGGAGGAAGAGAACGGCCGTCTGATCATGCGCCGACAGAAACAGCTGGACATGCCGCGGTTACTTGAACCTTCCCATGATCTTCTCACGTCGCCTCGAGTGTCGGTGAGACACTTCGCGGCGATTATTGATGGCGTTGTGCTGGCGATGCGCGAGGTCGGGCGCAAACTCGGACTTTGCTGCCGCGTAGGATCCAAGCTTGTCGGTCACCATGACACGCGGCACCCCCCAGCGTTTCGGGAGTTTGCGCAGAAAGCGCTTGGCAGCCGACTTGTCTCGTCTGCACTGCACTAGAATATCCAGCACGTCGCCGTTAGCGGTAACCGCGCGCCACAGTCAGAGAGTGCATCCCTTGATCCGGATGACGACCTCATCAAGGAGCCATTTGTCGGCCGGAGACGGACGGTCGCGTCGGATCTTGGCGGCAAACTGTCAATCGGCCCTTTAATTACAGTTCTTCGTCAAGCCTGTTTCTCTGTCCTTGCCAGGGTCAGGGTCCTTTTCGAGGTCGTTGCCTCATGTTGATGTCCGGGTCGGGTGCCTCAACGTACGCAGCGCAGGTGCCTTGCGGCCTGTAGCCGATTGAACGAGGTCACCGCGACCACCGTCTCGGCGGGACATGACAGGTCTCGCGTCAGGCCTGCAATCTCAGGGTCTGGTGAAACGGGGATCATGCCGTCGTGACTTGCCCCCATTCGAAGACAGTTTCGTCGACCCAGATGCAGCGTAGAATCACGGCCATCTTCCGGGCGACGGCGACCTGCGCCTTTTTCATGCCGTTGCGCTTGGCAAGGCGAAGTCCCCATGCCTTCAGCGCGCACCATCTCTTGGTCCGGTGCAGCAGGACGCTGGCCGCCTCGAACAGATAAGTCCGCAGCAGCCGGTCGCCCCATCGCGACACTCGGCCGTTCATATCGGTTTCGCCGGACTGCTTTCGACGTGGTGTCAGGCCGAGACAGGCGCCGACCGTCGCCGCATTTGTGAAGCGGGGGGATCGTCGATCGTGTGACGGAAGGTGAGCGCCGTCACTACGCATATCCCCGGCACAGTCATCAGCCGACGGGTGGTGTCGAGCCAGGTAAGGCCTGAGATGATGTAATCCCCTTCGAGTTCGTTCAGCTCGCCGCGCATCGCAAATGCTTGGCCTTGAGGCCAAGCAACTCGTCGGGCGTCAGGGGGGTGGCGCGGTAAGGTTCGTGAAGCTCGAGCGTCATTGCCAGAAATCACGTCGACTTTCACGGATGATGTCGTCGGCGAGTTCTTCGATCATCTCGGCTTCGCTGCGCAAACCCTCTGTCTGCTCCTCGAGAGCCATATGCGCCCGCGTGCGCTGGATAATGCGTCGTGCCTTCGCACGGGCTTGGGCCAGAACGATCTCTTCAACGGGGCCTTCCCGCGGGATGATTGCATAGACAAGGCGACCGCCCATGGCTTCGGCGATTTTCTCCAGTTGGTTCACGGAGATGGTTCCGGCCTGTTCGTTCTGGATCGCGGCATAGATGTTGTTTCGTGAAATCCCGAGGCGTTCAGCAAGGGCCGGGGCATTCATCCCGATCGCTTGCTGGAAGGTGGCGATCCAGCCGCCGATCGGTTTTGCAAGTGACTTCGCCAGGCTGGCAGCCTGGTTGATCCTCTCTCGGGCCTGTCTTTGCTTTGCTCGAGTAAGTGACATCTGCCAACCTCTGAGCTTGCATTTGCGGTCATTTCGCAATGCCATAGTATGGCATATTCAACTTTTTGCAATGCTATAGATTTGCATTTATATCGCTTATGATGGGCCACAGCATAGCGGATAGCCGGGCGCAGCAGGGTGTGGATGTGCAAGGTTGGAGACGGAACTGAGACGACGGTTGGCAGGCTCGCATGCGCTGGGTGGCTACAGCATGTATTGTGTCCCATTGAATGGTGTAGCTGGCCTCGAAGAGCACCATGACGTCCGGCGCGGCCCTGCCTGATCAGCGCGCCACGACAGGCAGGCTGACGATGGCATCATCGCTCAATGGGGTTGTCGTCACAGATGTAATCGACAATCGCCATCAGGTCCGCGACCGCCGGGGCCTTCCATTCGAGTTCAGGCACCGCGCTTCCCGTCGATCATGGCGCGCGCTTCGCGCATCACCTTGTCATCCGGCGTGGCCGTGAGCGGATCGTCCAGTGCCTCCTGCACCTTGGCCCGGAACCAGGTATCGTATGCCTCCGGATCTGCGGTCAGTCCGGCAGGCATACCGCCTTCGGCTACTACGCGGGTCAGCAGGATGCGCACTGCATCGGATAGAGTCAGGCCGACACCGGCCAGCGCATCGGCGATTCACTGCCTTGAGGTGGTCGTCCACGCGGACGTGAAGCATCGAGGTTTGAGCGGGCATGGCATGTCCTCCTTGGGCTTCCACTATGTATGTGAACTCTCCCCGCCCTGAAGGGCGAGGCTTCAGGATCACGCGTCGACAAGTGTCGACGTGTTGATACCGTCATTTTTCTTTTCCCGCTTCATAGCCGTGCCAGTGCAGAGGGCTCCCCGGGCTTCACCGACCGTTCCGGCCGGGGTGGTGCGCAGGCCGAAGGCAAGGAGCCCCCGTCTGCGGATCTCGATCGCGGCATTCACGTCCGCGTCGTCTTCATGGTGGCAGGCCACGCAGCGGAACCCGTCCCGGCTGATCCGGGACTCCGCGGCGACATGGCTGCATGCGGCGCAGGTGCGTGACGTGTTTTGCGCCGCCACTTCCAGCATCCGTCCGCCGCGCCAGGCCAGCTTGTATCCGAGCTGACGACGGAACTCGCCCCAGCCCCGATCCAGGATCTCCCGGTTCAGCCCTGCCTTCTGCGCCACGTTCCGGCCGGGCGCCTCCGCCGTACCGCGCGCGCTGGCCGTCATGGCCTGCACCCGCAGCTTCTCGATCACAACGATGCGGTGTTTTTTCGCAATCTCTGTCGTGATCTTGTGAATCTGGTCACGCCGCCGGCGCGCCATCTTCGATTTATGCGACAAGAGTCGCAGCCGCGCCTTTTCGCGTCGCCTCGAGCCACGCTGCGTGCGCGACAGGCCGCGCGCAAGGCGGCGCTGCTTTCTCTTTTCGCGATCGCCCTCGATCTGCGCGCCAAAGCCCAACCCGCCCGATGTCACGAAGGGGGCATTAACACCGCGGTCGATACCGACCACATCCGCGTCCCCGGGGGCAGGCAAGGGCGCGATGCGCGCCTTCGTGCGCATCAGGATCGAGGCGTACCAATGACGCCCCTCCCGCGAGATGGTCACGCGGCGCAGCTCGCCGTAGGGCTGGCGATGCATCCGCACACTCAGCGCACCGCCGTCGCCCCGGCGCCTGCCGAACTTCGGCAGCAACAGGCGGCTGCCTGCGATCTCTACCTTGATCTGCGCCGGGTCCGGGAAGATGAAGGAGTCATTTTCGCCCTTGCGGCGCGGCCGCGGATATCCGGCCAAGCCCTCGAAGAAGCGTGCGTAGGCGGTATCAAGATCCTGCAGTGCCATCTGCAAACAGTGGCTTGGAGCCTCGTTCAGGAAG
>JBBSNW010000066.1:0-23756 GCA_038260405.1 Rhodobacterales bacterium
ACCTACAACATGCGCCGCTTCACGCAGCTGCGGAGCCTGCACCCGTGCCCGGCTTGAGCCGCGCGCCACTCTACGGGCGGACCTGAGCCCGCGAAAACCACAGCACGCCAGCCACGGTGCTGAAATCGCCGCCTTCAGCACCGTGGGTGGCGAAGAGTGGCAAAAATCGAGGTGCCCTAAATCTCAATTGTCAGTGGCTAGTGACGGAAGGTCCCGGCATTGTCGAGAAACCATTGGTAGGTTTCGCGCAGGCCGTGATCGAGCTCGATCTGAGCCTTCCATCCCATCCGGTCGAGCCGCGATACATCCATCAACTTGCGCGGAGTGCCGTCGGGCTTGCTCGGATCGACAAGAATAAGGCCCTCGAAACCCGTGATAGCGGCAATCTTCTGCGCCAGATCGCGGATCGAGATATCGGTCCCCGATCCGACGTTGATATGGCTCAGCATCGGGTCCGTGTTGGCCCGGTAGATGTCACCATCGAGTGCCATCACGAAGAGCGAAGCCTCGGCCATATCTTCCACGTGCAGGAATTCCCGCATCGGTGTGCCGCTGCCCCAGATCACCACCTCTTCCAGCCCCTCTTCGGCGGCCTCATGGAAGCGGCGCATCAGGGCCGGTAATACATGGCTGTTCTCTGGGTGGAAATTGTCGCCAGGCCCGTAAAGGTTCGTCGGCATGACCGAGCGGTAATCGGTGCCATATTGCCGGTTATAGCTTTCGCACAGCTTGATGCCCGCGATCTTGGCAATCGCGTAGGGCTCGTTGGTTGGCTCCAGAACACCTGTGAGGAGGGCGTCTTCAGACATGGGCTGGGCCACGGCACGAGGGTAAATGCACGAGGAGCCAAGAAAGAGCAGCCTTTTGACTCCCGCCTGATATGCCTGATGAATGACATTCGTTTCGATCATCAGGTTTTCATAGATAAAGCTGGCCGGATACACGTTGTTGGCATGGATGCCTCCAACCTTTGCGGCGGCGAGGATCACAGCATCCGGGCGCTCCAACTCCATGAAGGCGCGGACTGCCGCCTGATCGGTCAGGTCCAGTTCTGCATGGCTTCGCGTAACAAGCTCGATGCGTTCGCCATTCGCGTGACGGGCCTGCAATTTGCGCAGAATCGCGCCTCCGACCATGCCGCGATGGCCCGCTATGTAGATCTTCATACCTTCATCCCCTACCCTTCCATCGACACTGGAAGCTCGAGCCCGTTTTCCAGCAGAAGACGGTGACGACGCGCGGACTTGAGATCGTTCGCGATCATCTCCGCACACATTTCCTGTGTCGTGATTTCGGGTACCCAGCCCAGCTTGGCTTTCGCCTTGGCCGGATCACCCAAGAGCGTTTCCACTTCGGCGGGACGGAAATAGCGCGGATCGATGTGCATGATCACATCGCCAGGCTTGATTGCCGGGGCCTTGTCTCCGGTTACGGCCGAGACGGTTGCGATTTCATCCGTCCCGCTGCCGCTGAACTCCAGTGTAATGCCCAACTCCATTGCCGACCACCGGATGAACTCACGCACCGAATACTGCACGCCTGTTGCAATCACGAAATCCTCGGGCTCGTCCTGCTGCAGCATCATCCATTGCATGCGAACATAGTCCTTTGCATGCCCCCAGTCGCGCAACGCGTCTATGTTGCCCATGTAGAGGCGATCCTCCAGCCCCTGAGCGATATTGGCCAGACCCCGGGTGATCTTGCGGGTCACGAAAGTCTCGCCGCGGCGCGGACTCTCATGGTTGAAGAGGATTCCGTTGCAGGCATAGATCCCATAGGCTTCGCGGTAATTCACCGTTATCCAGTAAGCGTACATCTTGGCGACGGCATAGGGGCTGCGGGGGTGGAAAGGTGTTGTTTCGGTCTGTGGCGTTTCCTGTACCAGGCCATACAATTCCGAGGTTGATGCCTGATAGAAGCGCGTCTTCTTTTCGAGCTTCAGAAAGCGGATCGCCTCCAGCAGGCGCAGAGTGCCCATGGCATCCACATCTGCCGTGTATTCGGGAGCTTCGAAACTCACCGCCACATGAGATTGTGCACCGAGGTTGTAGACCTCGTCGGGCTGCACTTCCGACAGGATCCGCGTGAGGTTGGAACTGTCCGTCAGATCCCCGTAATGCAGATTGAGGCGCGGCTTCGGATTGTGCGGGTCCTCGTAGATGTGGTCGATCCGCTGCGTGTTGAACAGCGATGCTCGGCGCTTGATGCCGTGGACCTCGTATCCCTTGGCCAGTAGAAACTCGGCCAGGTAGGAACCGTCCTGCCCGGTTATCCCGGTGATCAGGGCGCGTTTGGTCATTTGATCATCTTCCCTTGATATCTTCATTTTGGTCAGTCCGCAGGATCCGCGCAACCAAACCGCGGTTCTGGCCACGACCAATTCCGCTCCTCTAACGCAACGAGGGTAATAGACGTGATTTCACCCGCTGCTGCTGACGATTTTCAAGCCCGCCTCGACGGTTGCGTGCCATGTTTGTGTCGTTAACCTTTGGCCCAATCTTCCTCAATACCAAAATTCTGCAAATGAGACCGAGGTAAGAACGACGATGCCACCTTCCGCCGGGTTAGGCGGCATGAGCCGAGAACGCGTCTCTGACCACTCTTCGCAAATGGCGTCAGGCATTCATCGGCGCCGATCGATCGTGCAAGCTGGTCAGGGACACAGAAAATCATTCTTCTTTTCATCGCGGATTCGGACATTGAAGGGCTTCGACACCCAGCATGGGCGCTGATCTCAGGCGGCTCAATTTGGAATTGTTGATTAAAACAGACGCCAGACTATCCAAACTATGAAGGCCAATACAGCAATCACTGAGATCAGACCGAGCCATATCACAAAGCTACCGTCAGCGCCGTGGCGTTCGGGGTGTGGACGATAGTCTCGGTCAGGCTTCCTCGGCATGAGATGCGTCCTGCTTCATTGCCACGACAAACAGCCGCCGCACCTGTAAGTTTACACCTTTAAAATCGAAATCGGGAAGGTTTCTGCTGCGTTCAGGAGTGAGGCGACATTCCCCAACTGGCCAAGGGCTTGACGGCAAGATTGCATGATCAAGCCACAGATCAAGTTCTCATAGCCTCGAACGGTGTCTGCGACTGCGGAAGCGTTCGGAACTTGGCGGATCATGCTCCGACATTGTAAAGTCCCGGCCTGTTGCGGGGTTGTTCGGTGCCGCTGGGAAACCTCGCGAGCCGCTTTTGTCCAGTTTCGTTAACTGCATCAAGGCGGCGCTCGCTGTCGCGGGATTGTGACCGGTAACCTCCCTAAGCCTTAGACGGCATCAAGCTGCCGTAAGGGCAGTCAAAAATTTACGAAACATTTCTTATCGTCCAGACTTACCTTACGTGCGGTGGCGATGCCCCCACCCAGTAACAAGTGCTTTTTTTTTAGCCACCGCACCACTCTTCGCCAAGAGCCATCATCCTGCCTGCCCAAGGCCAAGCCAAGTCGGCCTCGCCTTTGGCCACGCCGGGTATTTGGGTCACATAATCCAAACCGGGATGCGCTCTAGGAAATTCCGGCATCGCGATCACGCGACCAAGTTTCGGACGATCTGTATCGACCCAGTGCAAACTGCTCAAGTTAAGCCGCCAATCTGAATGCCTCTGCAGCCATGCGCATGGCGAGAGCGTGATGTGGGTGGCGGGTTTCGTGTAAGCTGCTCCAGTCGCCGACAATGCGGTTTGCATTCTGCATGCTCCCGAAGCAGTGGATCCAAGCTATGCGCTCGCCGGTGGATGTCTTTTTCGGCTGTGAGGATTTCGGCGATCCGCAGTATCGCTTCACCCGACGGACGCAGCGATTTCTTCCAGGAACACGTCAGTCGAAGCTGTCCGGCAATAACCTGCAAAAGCCCCGAGCGCATGGGTGTGGCGGTTCTCGCTATGAGTGGCGCAGGCGTCAGAAATGCAAACGGGGTAAAAGCCCCGATCGGCTGCGTCTCGTATCGTGTGATCGACACATTGGTCCGTCAGAAAGCCTGTCACCACCAATGTATCGATTCCGATGTTGCGCAGCAAATATTCGATATTGGTCGAGTTGAAGAGCCCTGAAGAGGTCTTTGGCAAAACGATCTCGTCGCCGACAGGAATTACCGCGTCGAGGACCTGCGCTTCCCATGATCCCTTTGCGATAAAGAACTTCGACAACTTGTAATCGAGGCTACGGTCACGACCGTCTTCGGTCAGGTTCTCCATGACCGTGTAGATCACCTCTCCGCCAACTTCGCGAAAAGCGGCCAGTAGCCGACCGAGATTCGGGAGCACCTTGGTCCGTAGCTGCTCGTCGAAATATGGCTCGGCGTCTGCAACCTTGGGATTCCAGACGTAGTTTTGCGTATCAATCAGCAGCAGGCAGGTCCGTTTTGGATCAAAGGGCCGCACGCGGGTGAGGTTGGCATCTTCAGGGCGTTGCATGTGAGTCCTCGGAACAGGAAGGCGTCTAAAGCCGGGTTTCAGTTCAGGTCGTGCGGCGGGCACCAGACATCGTTTTGCGCCAGAAGGTGCTCCAAGCGGACTGCAATGGCGAGAAGGCGCGCCTCGGTATTCGGAGCTCCGATCAGTTGAAGGCCGACAGGCATCCCTTCTGCGTCAAGACCAACAGGAATGGTGACCGCGCAAAGTCCAAGGAAGCTCACGACGCAGGTGTTGCGCAGCGTCAGAAGATTCAGACGTGCGTATGTGTCCGCATCTTCAAGAACGGCGATGGGTGGCGGGGTCAAGGGAACCGTTGGAGAGACGACAGCGTCGTATCGTCCCAACGTATGGGCAGCCAAAGCCGCAAGTTCAGCGTAACGCTCCTTGCGATGCAAGAACTCCCAGGCTTCCAGTGCCCGCCCGTCATCCATTCTGCGCCGGACCCGCGGGTCCAGTGTTTCAAGCCAATCCGGCAGGCTTTTTTGCAGGAACGCATAAAGCTCTGCAGAGACAATGCCGCCTTTGTTATAGATCTCGAAGACCTCTTCGGCCCCTGTGAGTTCACAGTCCTTCAGCTGAGCGCCATCGGCTTCGAGCAGCCCGAGCGCCTCGACGACCCGCTCGGACACGCCCGGTGACGTGGCTGACCAGAAGAACGGATCCGCAACTCCGATGCGAAGACTTTCACAAGTCTCGAGGTTCGGAACTGGCTCTCCGTCGATGCAGCCGAAAGCGAAAGCGGCGTCTGCAGCACTTCGCGTCAGGATGCCGGGTGTGTCGAAACTCGGGCTGAGCGGAACAATTCCGCCTGTCGACCAGCGTCCAAGCGTTGTCTTGACGCCAACCGTGCCGGTCAGGCTGGCCGGAATACGCACGGATCCACCCGTATCGGTTCCAAAGCTGACAAGCGCGGTCCCCTCGACGACCGCTACACCGGCGCCACTGCTCGACCCACCGGGAGCACGATGCGTTTCTGTGTCTCGTGGATTGCGCGGCACAGGATGATGGCGGCTTGTTCCAAGCCCGCCGAACGCAAATTCGACCGTGTGAGACTTTCCGACCGTCACTGCAAGCTGGCGACGCATCTTGGTCACGACCGGTCCCTCCGTTGCCCATACTGGCGGAAGACAACGGGGCGATCCGGCATAGGTCGGAAGACCGGCGACTCCGTAGAGATCCTTGAACGCCACGGGGATACCCTGCAAACCACCCATGCGTGCCCCGGCCGCAAATGCAGCATCGGCCGCTTTTGCCTGTCGCATGGCAAATTCGGGAGCCCAGGTAATATATGCGTTGAGCGAGGGATCGTGCTGAGACAGCGCTGCCTCCGTCAATTCATGCGCAGTCAAACTGCCGTCTCCAAGACTGCTGGCGATACTGCTCAGGCTGTTCTTCAGGATTGGATTTTTCATCTGATTATACCTGACCAGACAGTGCTTGCTGCACCTGATATGAGTCCGGCATCTGGCCGGTCGCCCTGAACGTATCAAGGAAGGGTGTCAGTGACGTGGGAAGGGGAAAGACTTTCGTCAGCTCGAAGCCTTGAAGAAGCAGGTCCTGCGAGAAAGCATCCTTAGCTGTCGCAGACTCCTGATGCTCCAGAAGCAGGTCAACCAATGCAAGGGTCAGAACAAGGATTCCGTCTCGGTCCGCCAGCACCCAGTCGTCGGGCAGCACGGTAACACCGGCAAACCGGATCGGGCGGTTGCAGGCAAAGGGGATCAACGTCTCGTGGGCCGCCATTGGCGCCACCCCGCGTGCCTGCACCGGCAAACCGGAGCGCGTTAGCCCGTCCAGATCGCGCACTGCGCCGTCGACAAGCACACCATGCGCGCCCCTCTTCTTCGCCCGGGTCGAGAGCATATCGCCCAGTACAGCCCCGTTCAGCGATCCGCCAGCGCAGAGCAGCAGCACTTCTCCGGGCTTCACTGCGTCGATCATGGCGAAATGTGCAGGCGGGCCAGGACGGCGCAACTCCGGTCGCCCGGGCAGAAACTCGATCAAACTTACGGGACCGGCAATTGCAACCGCAGGCGCCGTCATCGGCTCAAGTCCGATCGCGACCCGATCGCCGAGCCCTTCAGTCTTGAGGATGTCGCAGGCTATCGTCGTGGGGATCTGCCCCAGACGCTGCGCCAACTCCACCCTTTGGGCATCAATCTCCATGTGTTTCTCTCTTTCAAGCACTGCTTAAACCATGATGTCCCCGCCATTGGGGTTGAATGTGGCCCCCACATAGAAGGCGGCATCTTCGCCGGCGAGCAGCAGCGCGGTCGGGGTCACTTCATCCACCCTGCCCTGCCTACCGATCACCAATTCCCCCTGTTTCTTGGCCGACCATTCGGCTGGAAGCCGCATGTCGGTTTCGATCGGACCCGGACAGATCGCGTTCACCGCTATTCCATCGCGCGTCACCTCGTAGGCGAGCGAGCGCGTCAGTCCGAGTATCCCGGCCTTGGCCGCAGCGTAGTGAGCCATTCCCTCGCCGCCCTTGTGGGCAAGCTGAGAGCTGATGTTGATGATCCGTCCGTAGTGTCGCGCGCGCATATGTGGGAGCACCGCGCGGGTGCAGAAGAACATACTGGTGAGGTTGGTACGTATCATCTCGTCCCACATCGCGGTTGGCATCGTTTCCAGAAGCGAGACCGTCGCTATGCCAGCATTGTTCACGAGGATGTCGGGTGGACCAAGCGCCTCTACCGATCTGGTGACGGCATCGTTGACCGCATCTTCGTCTCCCACATCGACCCGTGCGGCAAAGCTGCGGCGCCCCAAGGCACGAATTTCCTCGGCCACGCGAACCGCGCCTTCCCCATTGAGGTCGAACACCGCGACGTCCGCACCTTCTCCAGCGTAGCTCAAGGCAATCCCCCGACCCAGGCCAGTGGCAGCGCCAGTCACAATCGCGACACGGCCGTCCAGTTTGCCCATTATTGCCTCCTTCTGACGACCACGGTCATCCACACGATTCTACAGGTCGAATTTCAGTAAATATCGACATAACGCTGGCAGATTTCGTCGGGGCTCAAGTCTCTGCAGAGCTCTTCTTCGGAACCCTTGTTGGCAAGGTAGGCCTCGAGCAATTTCGGGGGCAGGAAACCTGACACGACCGGATCCGCCTGCAGCGCCTTGAGTGCTTCATCGAGTGATTTCGGGAGTCGTCGGATGTTGCGTGCCTCGCGCTCTTCGTCCCCCATGATCTCGGGGTCTTCATCCTGCGTCGGGCTGGGGGCCGGCAACTCTTCGCGAAGGCCCATCAGCCCCGCACGCAGGATCATGGCAAGCTGCAGATAAGGGTTGGCGGTTGCATCGGCCGCCCGGTATTCAAAGTTGAACTGCCGGGCAACGCTGTCGGGGTCGACGCCGAAGGTCGGGCAGATCCGAAGTCCGGCTTCGCGATCCCGGTATCCGACGTTGGACCATACCCCGGTCCAGGAATGCGGGACAAGGCGGAGATAGGAAACCGGCGAAGGTGCCGTAAAGGCCAGAAGCGCCTGCATGTGCCGAACTATTCCCGACAGGAACTGACCTGCCTTTTCACCGATCTCGAAGGGACGCGACAAATCCTGGCTGACCGGGTTCCCCGCCTCGTCCCACAGGCTGAAATGTATGTGTACGCCATTGCCCAATCCCTCTGCGGTAATGCGTGGCGAAAAACTGACATTGTGACCAAGTCGATAGGCCGTGGCATGCGCCAGTTCCCGCAAGATGACCGCGGTGTCACAGGCTGCCACCACATCCTGTGGCGGTATGCTGATCTCGAACTGTCCTGGGGCGAACTCGGCAATGTAGCTGTCGACCTCTACGCCCGCCGCACGCAATGCTCCGAGATAAGTCTCACCGAACGTCCCGTGCCGACGGATGGCCTGAAGAGCATACATGTCCGATGAACGCGGCGTTGCCCCAAAATAGATGAATTCATGCTCGAAGGTGGCTTTCAGAACCAGGCCCGTTTCGCGCAAGAGATCCGCGGCGGCGTCTCGAAGCAGACTGCGCGGGCAGCAGTCCCATGGCGCACCGTCGGTGTTGCGAACGTCGCAGAGAAAAAACCTTTCATTCGGTGTCCCGTCACCGAAATCCACATCGACGCCGGTCTCCGGGTCTGCCACCAGCATGACATCGCCATGGGACCCCCAGCCGCCTGGCGCGATGGTGCCGAGTGCCGTGAACATGAGATTGTTGGGGGTCCAGCCAACTCCGTTCTTCAGCCGCTTTTCGATTTGCCGCGTAGGAAATCCCTTGCCGCGGACCAGTCCCGTAAGGTCGGTGTAGCAGAACATTGTAAGTAGATCGCGCTGCATGGTTGGTCTCCGGGCATTGCAAACCGAGTTCAGGACTCAAGTTTGAAAGGGTTGCGTAAACTTTCGAGGGTTTCGATCCGGTCGCGCGCTTGGTCTTCCAGGGAGTCGACCACACCCGCGGTGATGATTTCCACCATTGCGAGCCCGGTCACACCGCTGTCGAAAGCACTGGGAATGCTGACGGGGCACGGCACGACGACATCGGCAAATGCGGCGATGGGCGAGTACCAGATATCGGTGAGCAGAATTATTTCGCCTTTTTGCTCCGATACGCCTTTCGCAAATTCGAGGACGTCACGCTGGTAGCGACGGAAATCGAAAACAACCACCACGTCTCCCGGCCGGACATCAAGAAGGTAGTCTGCCCAAGCGGCACTGCTGTCGCGCACCAGACGGACACCCGGACGCAATTCTCGCAGATAATGGTGCAGGTAAGACGCGATCAGCCAGCTGAAGCGTCCGCCTATACACAGTACATTTCGGTTGGGGTCGGACAGGCGTTGGACAATCTCAGGCATCTTGTGTCGCAAATCGTTGTAGGCAAGCTCGATGTTGCGGCTCAATGCCTGCGAGACTTTTTCGTTGGGTTCACTCCCCCGATCGGTGTCAGGAATCGCCCCGTAGCGCGACAAGGGCCCCTGAAGCCGGATCTTGATTTCAGCCCGAAGCGCATCCTGAAACGCCGGATAGTTCTCAAACCCCAATTGGTTGACGAAGCGCAGGATCGTGGGACCGCTTGTCTTGGCGCGGCGCGCGAATTTGGCGACTGTTTCGAGTCCGGCAGTCGGATACTCCGTCAGAAGGGCATTCGCGACACGTCGCTCTGCTTCCGTAAATTTTGCGAGGTCCCGCCTTATGCGATCCTGCATCGACTGCTGCGGCTGGTCCGGCGCATTCGGTTTGAGTTCTGGCGATTTCATGAGATCTTATTTCGAAAGAATGCCGGATTGGGCGACAGCCTTGGGAAAAACGCCACTCAACAGCGTCGCCCATTCCCGTTGCCCGGCTGGGTCCTTAATCAGATCCTGCCGTATCTCGATCTCAACATAGGCAATACCCTGTCGTTCAGCATGTACGGGCACGGTGTAGTCGGCATCCGTGTCCACGGTATAGGGTTCGTTGACACCGATGCAGAGCTTGGTATCGGTCCGCAACACATCCAGCAGTGCGTCCGCAATCCGCCAGTCCTGACCCGCGATGACGCTGATTTCCCAAGGGCGTGAACGTGGGTCGCTGATCAGACGGTCGGTGCAGCTGTGCATCGCAAAAAGAGCGGTCGGCCGTCCGGCCGCAAGACGCGCCTGCAATTCGGATTCGATACGCGCGTGATACGGGCGCATGATTTCATCCTCTCGGGCTGCTATCTGCTCTTCCGACAGATCGGCGTTGCCCGGCACCAACGTGCCGTCACTCTGCGTCAAGACTGACTGAGGCTTGCGAAGCTGGCGGTTGCAATCGATCACCAGCCGAGAATAGCGCTGATA
This sequence comes from Rhodobacterales bacterium, assembly GCA_038260405.1. Lineage (GTDB taxonomy): Bacteria > Pseudomonadota > Alphaproteobacteria > Rhodobacterales > Rhodobacteraceae > Puniceibacterium. Next base: position 10,202 of record JBBSNW010000066.1, read on the forward strand.
GATATAGCTCGCATCCAGATTTCGGGCGAGTTGGGATGTGACGCCATAAATGCCGATGTCATAGCCTATGTGGCGCGACAGTTCTGACGGGTCGAGCCCAAGCGTTCCAAGCTGCTTGGGAATGGCCCGATCGGCATGATCGGAGACGAATAGAATAGGCGATGCTCCCTCGGGTATTTCGACACCGAAAGGTGGGGGATCTTCGGGGCACAGAAGCCGGTTCATTTCACTCACTTCGCGGTGTCCTTCACAAAGTTGGACAGACCCACCCGAAAGCCCGTGCAGGCCAACGGGTGGGATCAGACCATGGGATCAATGCCAGCTTCAGTTGCTCGGCGTCACGGTCGTATCAAGCGATACCGCGCCATCGACGACATGCATGATGGCCACTGGCTTGCTGGGAACACGGCTGCCGTCGACATAGGCGATCGTGCCTGTCACTGCGTCCTCATATCCGCTCGTTGACGCCAACGCTTCTGTCACCATGGCGGGATCGCTCGAACCGGCACGCGTAATGGCGTCAGCCACAAGGCCCATCGCGTCGTAACCAAGAGCCGCAAATGCGTTTTCCGGCGGGTTGCCGTATTCGGCTTCATAAGCTGTACGGAACTCCTCTGCAGGTCCGGTCTCAAGCCCGACATATGCGTGGGTCGTGAAAAAGACGTTCGTTGCCATTGTCGGGCCCGGCACAGTGGTCACAAGGTCGGTATCGAAGCCGTCACCGGCAAGGATGGGCAGATCGATACCGGCTTCGCGGATCTGGCGCACGATGATCCCTGCCGTATCAGGACCGGAGGACGCAAATACTCCATCGACGCCGTCAGTCGCTTGCAAACGCGCAACAAGAGCCGAGAAGTCCTGATCGCTTGTCATGTAGACATCTTCGATGGCCATCGTCCCACCCAGGGATTCAAACCGTTCCTTGAAATACCGCGACAATCCCGTGGTGTAGTCCATCGCGTTGTCGGTCCAGAGCGCGACATTTCTCAAGCCCAAGGTGTTGTAGGCGTATTCGGCCATGGCATGTGCCTGCACATCGTCTCCGAACGGCACAAGGAACATCTCGCTGCCAACCATGGCGGGCAGATCAGGCGAGGTCGCCCCGGATGTTACGAAAGGAATTCCCGCAGACTGGAATAGGGGAGCAGAGGCGAGCGCAAACGTGGTGTCACTATGACCAATTCCGGCAGACAGACCTTCGATCGCAACCGCGCGCTGTGCGGCCGTTGCTGCCTCGCGCGTGTCGTCCTTGGTATCGATCGCGGTGACTTCGATCATCCTTCCATCCAAGAGACCACCGGCGTCGTTGATCATTTTTGCCTTCAGCTTGACCCCATTCAGGGACGGTCCGTCGAGCGAAGCAAGGCCGCCGCTCGAAACGTTGTAGAGAGCGGCGATATTGATGGTCTCCTGCGCAAGTGCCGGTAATGGCGCTGCAAGCGTCATCACGGCGGTGGCAAGCGCGGCGAGTTTTGTATGCCAGTGCAACATGTTTTTCTCCTATCTCTGTTGGTTCGTATTGGGTCGTTGGCTGCGGCCACCCCGGAAACGGGAAAGCCATGAAAGAAAATCAGGCTCCGCCGTGCCGAACAGTCCAGTCGGGCGGAAAATGAGAACGAGGAGTACGATGACCGCAACGATGATTTGACTCGCTCCGAAAAGGCCTGCGGTCTCCTCGAGCGGGCGTAACAACTCGGTCGATATCGTAAGAACGATGGCGACGAGCGCCGTGCCGGTAATGCTGCCCGTGCCGCCAAGCACCACCATCACCACCAGTTGAAATGCCATCAGGAATGTAAATGAGTGTGGGCTGATCAGGGTGACCAGATGCACCCACAGGCCCCCGCCAATCCCGGCAAAAAACGCTCCCAGTGCGAAGGCGAGAACACGTGTCCTCGCCACACGTATCCCGAGACATGCTGCGGCCAGCTCATTCTCCCGGATGGCCAGCATGGCGCGCCCGATTGACGAATGCTTGATTTGCCAGCAGACATAGAGTGTCAGCGCCACGAAAGTGTAGACCCACCACAGATTTGTAAGCGCGGGAAGGCCGCTCAGGCCCAATGCGCCACGCGTGAACCCGGAAAGGTTTACGGCAAAGCTCTGCACGATGAAGATGAAGCCAAGTGTCGCCACCGCAAGGTAATGCCCGCGCAGCCGAAGCACCGGGAAACCCACGATGACGGCCGCCAAGGCGGCAAACAGGCCCCCTGTCAGGAGAGCAGGCAGAAAGGGCAGTTGCGTCGACGCAAGAAACTCCGGCAGTGACCTCAGCATGACGGCCTTGCGCTCCGGCTCCATCACGAGGATCGCTGTCAGGTATCCGCCAAGCGTCATGAATGCCGGGTGTCCGAGCGAAAACAAAACGATGAAACCATTGGTGATGTTCAGGCTGACTGCCAGCATCACGTTGATACCCATGAACCCAATGATCGACAGCGTATATGGGTCGAGCGTCTGTGTGGCCGCGTAGATCAATGACGCGGCAATCGTTGCTCCAAGCGCCGTCCAACCCAGTGTTCTGGCACCTCTCATGCGCGGGTCTCGGTGCTGCGCCCAAGGATGCCATTGGGCATGATCAGGAGAACGAGGATGAGCGCACCGAAAACAAACGCGTTGCGAAAGCCCGAATATTCAGGTGGAAGAAGCCCGACGAAAAGCACCTCCGAAAGACCGAGCAAATACCCGCCGAGAACGGCACCGGGGATCGATCCAACCCCTCCGATCACCGCAGCAACAAAGGCCTTGAGGCCCGGCAACAGCCCCATGAAGGGGGCGATCTGACCGTACTTGCTGCCCCACATCATGCCGCTGACCGCGGCGAGACCGCTTCCTATCGCAAAGGCAAGCATGATCATCCGGTTGATGTTTATGCCCATGAGCCTTGCAACATCATAATTTTCCGCTGTGGCGCGCATCGCGACACCAACCTTGGTGAAACGGACGAACAACACCAGAGCTGCGGCCAGAACGATTGCGAGAGTCACAATCACGAGGTCGATCACCCGCAGAGACAGATCACCAAATGCGATTTGAGTGTTGAAGTAGGCGGGCACCAGAAAGGTACGGGGCTGCGCGGAGATGGTCATCACCGCCAGGTTCTCGAGGATGATCGCAACTGCGAGGGACGCGATGAACCCTGTGACCTGAGGTGCGCCGCGCATGGGGCGAAATGCGATGCGTTCGATCAGGATTCCTACGAAGGCCCCCACGGCGATGACGACGATCAGGACCACGGGAAACGGCAGGTGCGCGATTGCCACACTGACCAAGGTGGTAAATGCGCCGATGGTGAAGATGTCACCGTGGGCAAAGTTGATCAACCGCACGATGCCGTAGATCATGGAAAAGCCGATTGCGATCAACGCATACATGCTGCCAAGAATAAAGCCGTTGGCAATCTGGGACAGAACGTAGGTTGAAATCATCAGGCAGCTCCCAGATAGGCGCGCTGGACTTCGGCGTTGTTGGCCAAGTCCGGGCCGGTTCCGGAAAGGACTATTTTCCCGGCCTCCAGCACATAAGCGCGGTCGGCAAGATCGAGCGCCATTGACGCATTTTGCTCGACAAGCAGGATTGTCATTCCGTCGTCGCGAAGCTTTTCGAGAATATCGAATATCTGCTCGACAAGTTGTGGGGCCAATCCCAGCGAGGGTTCGTCCAGCAGCAAAAGCTTTGGCCTGCTCATCAACGCGCGGCCTATGACCAGCATCATTTGCTCGCCGCCGGACAGACGGTCTCCAGGCAACGAGGCTCGCTCGCGCAGAATCGGAAACTGCGCTTCGATTTCCGCATGATCTCTTGCCACAGCTTCATTGTCTTTCCGAAGATAGGCGCCGATGCGCAGGTTCTCTGCAACCGTCAGCGCGGCAAAGACCTGACGACCCTCGGGACAATGCGACACGCCCAGCCTAACGATCTGCTCGGGCGGCATTCTGCTTATGTCGATCCGATCGCCATCGGGGTCCGGCTGGAAGCTCATGCTACCTGATTGCGGGCGCAGAAGGCCGGAAATCGTTGCGAGTGTCGTCGTCTTTCCGGCACCATTTGCACCGATCAGAGCGACGATCTCGCCAGGGTTCACCGTGATGCTGATCCCTCGAACCGCGTGTGTTCCCGAGCGGCGGACATGGATATCATCAAGCCACAGCATCGGCACCCTTCCTGCGGCGACCGAGATAGGCCTCGATCACGCGCGGATCTTTCTGGACATCTGCAGGGCTGCCGGACGCAAGACGACGACCCTGGTTCAGAACTACAATATGGTCGCATATCCCCATCACCATCTTCATGTCGTGTTCGACAAGCATGGTGGTGATTCCAAGCTCGTCGTGCAGACGCCGGATCGTCCGGCCAAGATCAACCGTTTCCTGCGGGTTCATTCCGGCAGTCGGTTCATCCAGCAGAAGCAGCGTGGGTTCGATCGCCAGAGCCCGGGCAAATTCGACTTTGCGCTGCTCGCCATAGGAGAGACTGCTTACAAGGTCGTCCGCCCTGTGCCGGAGGCCAAGTGTTTCAAGCGTTTCGAGCGCCTTGAAGCGGATGTGCCGTTCCGCAGACCGAGCAGAAGACAGCCGTAACACGCTTTGCAGCACGCCCGGTCCGTGGCGCATATGCAGCCCAACCATGACGTTGTCGAGGACCGGAAGATCACGGAACAGCCGGATGTTCTGAAAGGTCCTCGCCATACCCAGACTTGCGTTGCGCTCAGGAGGGTTGCCCGCGACTTCCTTCCCGCGGAACCTGATGCTGCCGGAGGTCGGCTTCAGAACACCCGTCAGCAAATTGAACGCGGTCGTCTTGCCAGACCCGTTAGGGCCGATGAGCCCAACCAGCTGGCGCTCCTCTACGGTCACATCAAAGCCGTCCAGAGCGCGAACCCCACCAAAACTCTTGCTGAGACCGACAACTGAGAGAACTGGTACCGAGTTTTGCTGCATGACCATCCTGTTCGCCCGGTTCGCTGCTCCGGTGCGCTGCGGTTTAGGCACTTCAAGCGCATCGCCTTGTAATATTTGATAGCAAGTTATGAGGAATATTGAATTTATTACAAGTCCATATATGCTCTGTTGGTCGCCGGTATGGCGAGGCAGAAAAGGACTGGCCAATGAGCGATCACATGACCCGCGAAGTCCCCATAGACCCGCGTCAGACGGCGCTGATCTTCATCGATGTTCAGAACTATGCAGCTCACCCGCAGGGTAGTGAATTCAAGTCGCTTTCGGCGGAAGAAATGGCCGATTTTTCGTATTACTTTGAAAGACTTGAGTCGACTGCCCTTCCCAATATGCAACGGCTTCAGAAAGCCTGCAGAACGGTCGGGGTCGAGGTCATGTACGCAGTGATAGAAAATCTGACAGCAGACGGTCGTGATCGCAGTCTGGACTACAAGATTTCGGGAATAAACGTGGCCAAAGCCTCTTGGGACGCGCAGGTCTGCGATGCCATAGCTCCCGGTGAAGACGAGATTGTCCTGCGCAAAAACTCATCCAATGTCTTCATTTCGACCAATATCGACTATTTATTGCGCTCTCTTGAAAAGCGCCAGGTCATCATCTGTGGCGTGATCACCGATCAATGTGTCGAATCGGCTGTTCGTGACGCCTGCGACCTCGGCTATCTTGTAACTCTGGTCCCGGATGCATGTGCGACCTACACGCAAGAGCGCCATGACTCTTCCGTTCAGGCGATCAAAGGCTACTGCCGTCAGATCAGTACAGAGGATCTCCTGGCAGAATTGTCCGCAGGATCATGAGCAATCCTGTGAGGCCGCTTGGCAGAGTTCTCGTGACCGGTGCTTCCGGGTTTGTCGGGGCTGCACTTGTCGACCGCTTGCGAGCAGACGGGGCCGAAGTGACGACCTCGGACATTGTCGAGGACGAAGCGATCGACTTTGTCTGCGACGTGACCGATTTCGGACAGGTCTCCTCGCTCTTGGGCAACCGTCCCTTTGAGACGGTTTTCCATTGTGGTGCAGTGTCGGGTCCGATGGTCATGGCCGACCGCCCTCTTGAGATCTGGCGCATCAATGCGACGGGCACCGCAAACATCCTCGAGGCGGCCCGCAACACCAAGACCGGGCGCGTGCTCGTCTGTTCGACCAGCGAAGTCTACGGAGACCTTGACGGCACGGTGGACGAGACAGTCCTTCCTAAACCGAATTCCGTTTATGCGGCCTCGAAGCTCGCGGCCGAACAGGTGGCCCAGGCTTACGCAGCCGAACATGCGGTCGACGTCGTCATCCTGCGTCTGTCCTGGATATACGGACCCGGCAGACGGACCCCGACGATGCTCGAAGCGATGCTGAAGTCCGCCAATGGCCGAATGCCCGCACAATTCGATGCGCATCCTGACGACATGACGCATTATCTCTATATCGACGATGCAATTTCCGGGCTGCTCGATGCAGCCGAGGCCGCAGAGCTACACGATGTCGTCTTCAATATTTCTGCGGGCTCAGGCGTACCATTGAGCCGCATTGTTGAAATGATTGCAGAGCTTCGACCAGGCTCGGAGTTAACGTTAAATGGGATGCGAAGTCACGTTCCCTGCCCCATTGGAATTGACGCCGCCCGCGCAAATGACGCTTTCGGGTTCCGACCAAAAGTCTCGCTCAGGTATGGACTGGAAGCGACTTTGCAGTCGTTGATCAAATGATCCGAATTCAGGGCTGATACCCTCCAACATCCGATGCGCTTTCAGCCCGTAGCGTTGAACATGAAATCCTCCCCTACACGCGCCCTAAAACGACCCTACCCTCACCCCAGCCCCTCAAATGCGCCCGGGACCATCTCTTCCCAAAAGGCGACGATGGCTTTCAGGTTCTTCGCCGAACCCCAGCCGTTGCGCGCGAAATCCGACCGGTCTGCGGCATCGCGCACCCGCGCAACGAACAGCCTCTTGTCGGCATCCCGCTGTGTCGGACTGCGCCCGGCCACGAGCTCCTGTACGCGCGCCATTTGCGCCGCACGGCTCTTGCGCAGACGTGACATTTCGATGTCCCGCTCGGGTCCTTCCGGCACGGGCTTGGCTTCGGGTCTTGAGGCGTCGCGATAGTCGCCCTTCAGCGCCGCCGTGAGATAGCTCACCGGGCTTTCCACACCCTTGCGTCCGTCGAGATAATCGAGCTTTTCGCTCACATAGGTCTCGTCATGCTCGGCGATCCACTGGCGCGCCAGGCGGTCGCTTACCCCCACAGCGATGAGTCGATGATAGACGGCACCCTGCCGCACACCTTCCCCATCGTCGATGTCGAGCATGGCGAGCTGCGGGTTCTCCTTGATGCGAAACCGGATCTCGACAACCTGGCGACCCATCTTGCGGAACTCTGCGGTTAGCAGGATATTCGACGTCTTGTTGACCTCGTTGACGGCGGGCTTGATCACCTTGGCGTTGAGGTGCTTGAAGCTTTCGTAATATTCGCTGCCATCTACCCCCATGAGCCGGCGAAACAGATCGATCGGCCACCATCCCGTGCTCCCCGTCCGCACGAAGCGGTAGCAGTTCTCATAGAGCGCGAGCGCGTGGCCGCTGGTGAAACGCCGCTGGATGTTGAGGTTGATCAGGGCAAAGACCTTGGGGTCGTGAAGTTTTTCGGCAAGGGCCGGCGAATAGGCATATTCGCAGACACCGGCCTTGAGCTTGGCATAGGAGAGCAGCGAACTCACGCCCCATTCCTGTCGTCCCTCCGTGTCGAGCATGTCCCATTCCGCCGTCGTCTCGGCAAGGCTGCGCAAAGACTGCTTCAAGGTGTCCATGTCGTTGGAATTGTATCCCACCATGAGGCACAGCGTGCGCGCATCGATCTGGTGTTTGGGCCGCGTGACCAGCGTGTCATAGGCATTGAGCAGAAGCACATTGGAAAGTTTTCGCTGCAGCAGTGTGAGCTTTCCAGAGACGTGAATCGCGGCCACGTTCTTCTTGACTGATTGCCGCCGCAATGGACCGGTCAAACGATCCTGCGCCACTGTGCCCTGTGCCATCCTGCTGTCCTTCGCCGTCCGGTATTGCCGGATCTGTCGACCTGCTCTGCTCCGGGTAAGCATGCCTCAATAGGCACCTTTCTGCAAATCCTCTTTGGGCACCCGTTTGCGGGACCGGAGTATCCCGCAAACGGGTGCCTATGGCTGTTTGTCGGTTTTTTCGTCGGTCCGGGCAGCCTTCAATGCGGGAAAACCAGGGTCTGGGAGTCACTGCGGCACCTCCCGGCCCCCTGCCCCGCAGGCTGGAACCCCTGCTCCCGCGAATCGGAGTCCCTGCCCCTGTAAACGGGTGCCAAAGCCCCTGCATCCAGGTGCCCGTGAGCCTGTATCCGGGTGCCGATGCACACGTAAATTCTTGTAATACAATGCCATTTTCGATGCAAAGTTCTTAAATATCTCTAAAAAACTACAAGCTTTATGTGCCGTTTCTCATCGATATAGTGACTTTTGAAGTACGGGTTTCGCATGCGAAACCTCCCGAGAACCAATTATGTACAGATAAAGATGCCGATTCACATCATTGCCAAGATGTGCGATGATTTGGATGATAATGCGCAAAAAGCGCGATCTGACACAGGCAACCAATCATATGGTACGTAAACCCGACTCTCCCCTGCCCCCCTATTTCAACCTGGATCCCGAGCGTGCCTCGACCCGTCTGGGTGATCCTGTCGACACGGCTCGATTCGCGAAAGCAGCCGCTTTTGCCGGGCGTGGTCGCGACGATCTCGCCAAGCGCGGCTATGCCCCGGACGGGCGAAAACGGCTGCGCAAGTTCTCAACCTGGGAGATCTGCAGATACCTCATCCCGGTGGCGCCCGCTCATCTGCGGCGCGTACTCAACAAGCACCCCGATCTGCCTCAGGGTGAGGGCGCTGGAAATGCCCGTTGGTTCACCCTCGAAGACGTGCTCAAGCTGCGGGATCACTTTGCCGAGGAAGGTGTCTCCACCAAGGAGTATCGTCCCTATCGCCCCAAGGGTCTGCCTGCGAAGGTGGTCGCTGTGGCTAACTTCAAGGGCGGCGTCGGGAAGACCTCGACCGCCGCACACTTGGCCATGTCGGCTGCACTCGATGGTTACAAGGTGCTCGTCATCGATCTGGATTCACAGGGCTCGATGACGTCGATCATGGGTGGTCAGGTCGCCGACGAATGGCAGACCGTCTTTCCCCTTCTTGCAAACGATTACGCGACGCAGCTGGTTGCCGAAAACAGGGTTCGGGAGGCGGCGGGTGATCCCCCCTACCCTCTCGACGAAACCTTGACCGAGGCGCTGAAGGTTTCGCTGCGAAACGTGGTGCAGAAAACTCACTGGCCCAACATCGACCTCATCGGAGCACAGCTCAATCTCTACTGGGCCGAGTTTCAGATTCCGGTCTGGCGGATGGCTCTGCGCAGCTGGCCGTTATGGGACGCCCTGACCTCGGCTCTCGAACAGGGGGGCGCGCTCGATGAGTACGACATCATCCTGCTGGATACCCCCCCTGCCCTCGGATATCTCACCATTAACGCGCTAGCAGCGGCTGATATCCTTCTGGTGCCGCTTGGAGCCTCGTTCCTCGAGTTCGACAGCACGGGCCGGTTTTTCGACATGCTCTACTCGACCTTCGCCTCCATCGAGGATGGCGAGAATGCGGGTCGCAAACGCGCCGGTCTGCCGGAGATGAGGTTCGAATGGGACGCGGTTCGTGCCCTCATCACCCGGTTCGACGCCAGCCAGCAGACCGACATGGCCAATGTCATACAGGCCTATTTCGGTGACATGATGAACGCCTATCGGCAGGAATACACGGCCATGGTCGGTCAGGCCGGCGAGAGCGTGTCGGGTATCTACGAAGCCGATTACCGCAACTTCAATCGCGAGACCTATACACGGGGGCGCGAGGCATTCGACCGCACCTACGCCGAGTTCAAGGAGCTCTTGATCGGAGCCTGGTGGCGGGACGCAAAGATGGCAAAGGAGGCGCAGGATGGCTAAGCGCAGACAGCTTGAAATCCCTTCGGCCGAGGCGCTGAAGGAAATCGAAGAGGGTTTCGCACGCGAAACCTCCCGTTCGGGAATGCGTCCGCCGATCGCGGATGTGGTCGCGGATGCAGCGCTCAACACCGACCCGTTGCCACCTGCAGCGCGCGAGGTTGCTGCGAGGGACAAGGTCGATGCGGAGGCGATGCGCGCCGCGCTGGAACGAGGCCTGGTTGCCCGCGAGATTCCGATCCACGACATTGCCGCCGATGCGCTGACCCGGGACCGGATGCATCTCGACGACGACGACATGCAGGAGCTGATCGACTCGATCACACGCCACGGGCTGCGGCTGCCGATCGAGGTGTTCGAACCGTCCAACCCCGAGGCTGCCGGGCGGTATGCGCTGATCTCGGGCTTTCGCCGACTTGCGGCATATCGCCAGCTGAACGCCATGACGGGTGGCGAGAAGTACCGCACGATTCCGTCCTTCATACGCGCGCCGGACTCGGTCGCCGCGACGCTGGTTTCGATGATCGAGGAAAACGAGATTCGTGTCGGGCTAAGCCAGTACGAAAGGGGCAGGGCGGCCGCCGTGGCTGTCCATGAGGGTGTGTTTGCCAGCATCGACGAGGCCGTTTCGACCCTGTTTCAAAGCGGGTCGAAGGCTAAACGGTCGAAGATCCGCAGCTTTGCCCTGATCCACGAAGAGCTGGGCGACATGCTGAGCCACGCCACGGAGCTCTCCGAGCGTCAGTGCCTGCGTATCGCCACGGCTCTGCGGGCCGGGGAGGGCGATCAGATGCGCGATGCGCTCGAAGGGGTCGCGGATGAGGGGGCCGAAGCAGAATGGCTGGCGCTTCTTCCCTTCGTGGAAGTCGCCGAAGGGGCTGCGCCGGACCCATCGAGAGGCGGTCGGCCCAAGGCCACGCGGAAGGCGAAGAAGGAGGCGCATGTCGCGCTTGCCAATGGCGTTTCCATCGAAAAGGTCAGTGGGCCGGACGGGTATGCGATCCGTTTCCATGGGCGCGCCGTGGATTCCGAGATGATCGATGCCGTCATGGATCACATCCGTCATCTGCTCGAAAAGACCTGAGGTTTCGCACGCGAAACCTCACACTTGCGCGGACGAAGCTGAACTGACTTCTGGGTCACCGATCAGCGCATGGCCGGACGTTCAGCAACAAAGCAGAAGATTGTTTTGGTGTGGGCCGGATATACATTAATCAGCGCATATCCGGCTTTGGAGGAAAGAGATGCAGGTCGCAAAATGGCGCAACTCGCTGGCTGTCCGGCTTCCCGCAACCCTGGTGCGCGCACTTGACCTGAAGAAAGGCGACCGGATCGACCTCGTTGCGGACGAGGGCGCTCTGACTGTGAGAGGGCAGGCTCGTCCCGAAGAGGTCCTCGAATGGCTGCGTCGTCTTCGCGGCACACTCCCCGCCGCCAATCGATTGAGCCGCGACGCCGCGCATGAACGCTGACTTCATCGACACGAATGTCGTTCTCAAAACAGTCCTTTTGAAGTTTCTTGTGTAGCTAATGAACGCTGGTTAAGGAAGAAGCCCGCTCATCAGTTGCATAATGGCAATCTTTGCCATAACTTTGAGGCGAAGGAGACCGCGATGGGCACCATGAACATCTCACTGCCAGACCCGATGAAGTCCTGGGTCGAAGACCAGGCGAAGTCCGGCCGCTATGCCAATTCCAGCGACTATGTGCGCGACCTGATCCGTCGCGACCGGTTGCGGCACGAAGCGATCGCTGAAATCGAGGCCGCAGTTGACGCTGGCCTTTCCAGCGGCCCGGCAACCCCGATCGATCGGGCGGATTTCAAAAGCCGGATGCGCGTGTCGCATGCCGAGAAATAGCCACTGGGTCATTCGACCCGCTGCAGAGGCTGATCTTTCTGACATCTGGCGACACGGAGCGGTCATTTGGGGCGTCGAACAGGCAGAGCGCTCTGCCAATGGTCTGTTCGCACTCTTCGATCTGCTCGCTGAATTCCCTGAACTGTCCCGGGAACGTGGGGAGTTCAGGCCGCCGGTGCGCATCCATCCAAGCGGCTCTCATTTGGTGATCTATCGACCGGAAGGGCAGGGGATCGAGATCATCCGCATCCAGCATGCCCACCAGAATTTGATGGCTTATCTCCAGGAAGGGTGACTGGCTTACAGCCCCGCCGCTTTTGTCAGATTCACGCGGAACCTGTCCCGGCGGCGCTGGTAGCGGCGGGTCATCTCGGCGCTGGCATGGCCGAGATGCTTCTGGACGTAGCGCTCGTCGACCTCGGCGCTGGAGGCGAGGCCTGCGCGCAGGGAGTGGCCCGAAAACAGCGCGAGGCGGTCCTTCTCGGGAAGGTCGGAGCGGATGCCCGCGGCGAGCACGCACTGCTTGATCAGGCGGGCGACATGTTTGTCATTGAGCCGGGCATCGAGCGCGCGCTTGCCGTCACGGGAGGTGCGCACGAAGACCGGGCCGAAATCGATCCGGGCGAAGTGCAGCCATTGCTCCAGCGCGTGGACCGGGCAGGTCTGATCGGAGGATCCGCGGCCGATTTCGACCTCCCGCCAGCCGGTCTTGGCATCGAGCCTCAGCAGGGCGCCGTCCTTCAGGATCTCGATCCAGCCGCCGGAATCCGGCGTGTCGTCCTTGTGGACATCGAGGCTCACGATCTCGGAGCGGCGCAGACCCCCGGCATAACCCAGCAGCAGGATTGCCCGGTCGCGCAGCCCGCGCAGGTCGAAGGGCAGGGTGCCTACCATCGCCACGATGTCGTCGCGCAGGATCGCTTCCTTCTGCACCGGCGGGCGGGCATGGCGGCGCCGGATCCCGGCCAGCACGGTGGCGATGTGGCGGTCCTTGCGCTCAAGGCTGAAGCCGCGCTGTGCGAAATTCCAGGCAAGACCGGAGAGGCGCCGCTCGATCGTTGAGACCAGCAGGGCAGGGGCCTTGCCCGCGGGGGCTGCGAGGTCCGCGAGGTAGAGACCGATCATCTCCGGCGCCAGGGGCAGGGGCTCCGCGCCCCGCATCCGGCACCAGCGGGTGAAATGCGCCCAGTCCCGCGCATAGGCCTTGAGCGTGTTCTCCGAGGCTGCACTCCGGGCATAGTCGCGGGCGGTCTCGACAAGGCGGTCGAGCGCGCCGGACCCGGCGATGTGGGCGGGCAGGGTAAGCGTATCTCTTGAATCAGTCACGGTTATGACCTATATGTTGGTCAGTCCGAAAAGGAAGGCGCCCATGCAGATCGCGATTGCGGAAGCCAAAGCCCAGTTTGCCGAGTTGATCCGCCGCGCAGAGGCGGGTGAGGCTATCGAGCTGACCCGTTACGGGCGCCCCGTCGCCCGGATCGTGGCCGCAGACCGACCCGTAGGTCGGCCGTTGATCGGGGCGCTGGAAGGCAAGTTTGCGCTGCCGGACAATATGTTCGACGGCGATGAGGAAATTGCCGGGATGTTCGGTCAAAGCTCGACTCCGTAGATGCGGGTACGTCTCGATACCCATGTCTTGCTCTGGGCGGTGCTGAATGATCCGCGCCTCACGCTGGCGCAGGCGCAGGCCATCTCCGGGGGAGACGTTTATCTGTCCTCGGCGAGTGTCTGGGAGATCG
>JBBSNW010000067.1:0-22611 GCA_038260405.1 Rhodobacterales bacterium
CAGGCATTGTCGAAGGGGCAAGACCATGGCGGGTCATTCCAAATGGGCGAACATCCAGCACCGCAAGGGGCGTCAGGACGCCGTGCGGGCGAAACTGTTCTCGAAGCTGTCCAAGGAGATCACCGTGGCGGCCAAGATGGGCGATCCTGACCCGGAAAAGAATCCGCGTCTGCGCCTCGCGGTGAAGGAGGCGAAGTCGGTCTCGGTCCCCAAGGACGTGATCGACCGCGCCATAAAGAAGGCGATCGGGGGCGATGCCGAGAACTATGACGAGATCCGCTACGAAGGCTACGGCCCCAACGGTGTCGCGGTGATCGTCGAGGCGATGACCGACAACCGCAACCGCACCGCATCGAACGTGCGCTCCACCTTCACCAAGAATGGCGGCAACCTCGGCGAGACCGGATCGGTCGCCTTCATGTTCGAGCGCAAGGGCGAGATCACCTATCCCGCCAGCGTCGGCGATGCGGATACCGTGATGATGGCCGCGATCGAGGCCGGTGCCGAGGACGTCGAAAGCTCGGAAGAGGGCCATGTCATCTGGTGCGCCGACACGGATCTCAACGAAGTGGCGACAGCGCTCGAGACATCGCTTGGCGAGTCGGACTCGACCAAGCTGGTCTGGAAGCCGGGCAACACGACTGAACTCGATCTCGACGGCATGCAGACGCTGATGAAGCTGGTGGAGGCGCTGGAGGATGACGACGACGTGCAGCGCGTCACCACCAACTTCGAGGCCAGCGACGAGGTCATGGCACAGCTCTGACCGGAGGAAGTCCGTTCAGGTGGTGTCGCCCGACTCGCTAGGGTCGGGGTTCGGTCGACCGGTATGACCGAAGCAAGGGATCAAGGTTTGAAGACATTTGCCTGCCTCAGGCGTTTGCATCGGCCCCCGTAGAAAATCGAGATCGAAGGGGGAGACATGCACGCGGCACTGGCGGGATTCGGATTGGGCCTGAGCCTGATCCTGGCGATAGGGGCGCAGAATGCCTTCGTCTTGCGTCAGGGGCTCGTGCAGAGGCACGTTCTGGCGGTTTGTCTGACCTGTGCCCTCTCGGACGCCGTTCTCATTACGGCCGGTGTGGCGGGGTTCGGGGCGCTGACCCGGGCGGTGCCCTGGCTGGAATCTGCGATGCGGATCGGCGGCGCCGCGTTTCTTCTCTGGTACGGATTCCTCAGTCTGCGCCGCGCCTGGCTGGGCGGGGAAACGCTGCAGGCTGCAGCCGAGCAGCAGAGCCTCAGGGACGCTTTGCTGACCTGTCTCGCGCTGACATGGCTCAACCCGCATGTCTATCTCGACACTCTTGTACTGCTTGGCGCCGTTTCGGCAAAATACGAGGACAAGCTCGCCTTCGGCCTCGGGGCCGTGGCGGCATCCTTCGTGTTCTTCTTCACGCTCGGCTATGGCGCGCGGGTCCTGTCGCCGGTCCTCGCCAAGCCAGGCGCCTGGCGGGTGCTCGATGCTCTCATCGGCCTGCTGATGTGGGGTATTTCCGCGTCGCTGCTGCTCGCCTGACTCGTAAAAAGCTGCGTTTTCAGAGGCTGACATCCGTGAGCAGGGACGCGTCCATCACGGCATCTGCCTGATTTCCCTTGCAACCCGAGCGTCAGGGCGGCAGGTCCTGTGTCATCTGGCACAAAAGGCGCGACGCAACATGAGCACAGCTTACAGTTCCGTGACCGCGAAGACGCCTGCCAATTCGCCGACGATCGGCATTCTCTGGATGGTGGTGACCGGCTTGTGCTTCGTGATGGTGACGGCGCTGGTCAAGACGCTGGGGCATCGCGTTCCGGCCGCCGAAAGCGCCTTCATCCGCTATGTCCTTGGATTGCTGTTCCTGATTCCGGTCTGGCGGAGCCTTTCTGCCGTGCGGCTGACCCGGCGCCAGTGGTCCCTGTTCGGACTGCGTGGCCTGCTGCATGCGGTCGGCGTGCTGCTTTGGTTCTTTGCCATGGCGCGGCTGCCTTTGGCCGAGGTCACGGCCATGAACTACCTCACGCCCGTCGGTGTCACGATCCTCGCGGTGATCGTTCTGGGCGAAAAGCTGGCCTTTCGACGTATTCTCGCGATCTGCGCAGCCCTTGCCGGGGCGCTGCTGATCCTGCGACCGGGCTTTCGCGAGCTCAACCCCGGCCATTTCGCCATGCTCGGGACCGCGCTGCTCTATTCCGGGTCCTATCTCACGGCCAAGATCATGTCGGACGAAGTTTCGGCGGTGGTCGTCGTGGCGCTGCTGTCGATCACGGTGACGATTTGCCTCGCGCCCTTTGCCTATGCGCAATGGGTCACGCCGAGCCTTGCGGATCTGGGAGTACTCTTCGGCGTGGCCTGCTTTGCCACCGCCGGGCACTATTCCATGACGCTGGCCTTCGCCGCGGCGCCGGTCACGGTCACGCAGCCCGTGACGTTCCTGCAACTCGTCTGGTCGGTGCTTCTGGGTGCCGCTCTGTTCGGAGAGGCGCCGGACCCCTGGGTCATTACAGGTGGATGCGTGATCCTCGCCTCGGTCAGTTTCATCACATGGCGCGAGGCGCGGCTCAAGCGCAGGCATGTCACGCCGCCATCGCCAGCGACCAAGGTCTAGGCGCGCGGGCAGGACGTCCCGATCGAAAAATGCCCCGGAGCGCGCCTAATCTCGCCTTAGTCTTTTTCCAGTCTCTTCTCACGATCCGGTTGGTGGATCGATTTCCTGGAGAGTGACATGTTTGCGAAGACTTCATTGACCGAAAGCATTGACGATATCCGCGCCTTTCTGCTGAAAGAGCGCTCCAAGGTGGTGTCCGACGCCGAATGGCGTTTCCGGATGCGCGGCTATGGCTACAGCCTGCGACCCACCGAAAGAGGCACCGAGATCGCCCGCCTGCCGCAGAACCACGTTCTGGGGATCCTCGAAGCCTGAGCATTGACGGCGCGCTTTACGGTGGCTTTCCCTGAGACGCGGAGGCGGACCGGAAGCCCAAAGCGTTGGGAGGGTTCGCAAGCCTGCAGGGGGCGCTGCGCCCGTCGCCTCCGGCGACTCCCCCGGGATATTTGGAACCCGGAGAAATTGGGGCTTTTTGCGGAAGATTTGAGCATTTTCAGGGATAGGGGAAAATGCCTTGGCCACCAGGTCAGGCACTTGATTGACTGATCAGTCAATGAACTGCATGCTGAAGCCAATCGAGGGGAATCGTCATGCCGAAGATCGGAATGGAGCCACAGCGCCGGGCGGCGCTGGTGCAGGCTACGATCGGTGAGATCGGGGCGGCCGGGTCGCTGGATGTGACCGTCGGCCAGATCGCGCGCCGCGCCGGCATGTCGAGCGCGCTCGCGCATCATTACTTCGGCGGAAAGGCCCAGATCTTTCTCGCCGCCATGCGCCACATCCTGTCGGAATATTCCGGCGAGGTGCGTCTTGCGCTCAAGGCCGCGCGCGATCCCCGCGACCGGCTTTCGGCCGTCATAACGGCCAATTTCGCGCAGAGCTGTTTCGAACCGGCGGTGACATCCGCCTGGCTCAATTTCTACGTTCTGGCGCAAAGGGACGCCGAGGCGGCGCGTCTGTTGCGGATCTATCGGGTGCGTTTGCGATCGAATCTGGTCCACGCGCTGCGCTTTCACATGGCGGATCCGGGGTCGACAGCTGATGCCTTGGGTGCATTGATCGACGGCATGTATCTGCGTGCCGCCTGTGGCGGCGGCATATTTGAAACGGACGCTGCGGCGCGGGTCCTGGCCTGTGCGAAAGCGCTCATCGGGGAGAAGACATGACGGAGAACATCCTGATCATCATGGTGGACCAGCTGAACGGGACGCTGTTTCCGGACGGTCCGGCCGACTGGCTGCATGCACCCAACCTCAAGGCGCTGGCGGCACGATCGACGCGGTTCCGCAATGCCTATACCGCCTCGCCACTCTGCGCACCGGGCCGGGCGGCCTTCATGTCCGGCCAGTTGCCAAGCGGAACGGGTGTCTACGACAATGCGGCCGAGTTCACCTCCTCCATTCCCACCTATGCGCATCATCTGCGGCGGGCCGGTTACCAGACCTGTCTCTCCGGCAAGATGCATTTCGTGGGGCCTGACCAGCTGCACGGATTCGAGCAGCGTCTGACCACCGACATCTATCCCGCCGATTTCGGCTGGACGCCGGATTACCGCAAGCCGGGCGAGCGGATCGACTGGTGGTATCACAACATGGGCTCGGTGACGGGGGCCGGGGTGGCCGAGACATCCAACCAGATGGAGTATGACGACGAGGTCGCATTCCTTGCCCAGCAAAAGCTCTACGATCTGGCGCGGGGCGCGGATGAGAGGCCCTGGTGCCTGACCGTGTCCTTCACCCATCCGCATGATCCCTACGTCGCCCGCCGGAAATACTGGGATCTCTACGAAGACTGCGAGCATCTGCTGCCCGAGGTCCCGGCGATGGATTACGAAGATCACGACCCCCATGCCAAGCGGATCTTCGATGCGAATGACTGGCGCTCCTACGACATCACCGAAGACAATATCCGCCGGGCGCGGCGTGCCTATTTTGCCAATATCTCCTATCTCGACGACAAGATCGGCGAGATCCTGTCTGTGCTGGAATCGACGCGGCAGGAGGCCATGGTGGTCTTCGTGTCGGATCACGGCGACATGCTGGGAGAGCGGGGGCTGTGGTACAAGATGTCTTTCTACGAAGGCTCGTCCCGGGTGCCGATGATGATCGCCGCACCGCAGATGACGCCGGGGCGCGTAGATGCACCGGTGAGCAACATCGACATCTGCCCGACGCTCTGCGCGCTGGCCGGGGTCAGCATGGAGGATGTGATGCTCTGGACCACGGGCGAAAGCCTCGTGCCGCTGGGGCAGGGCGGGACGCGCAGCAGCCCGGTCGCGATGGAATATGCCGCCGAGGCATCCTATTCGCCGATGGTCGCACTCCGGCATGACCGGTGGAAATACACCAACTGCGCGCTCGACCCCGAACAGCTGTTCGATCTGGAGGCCGATCCGCATGAATTGAACAATCTGGCCGAAGATCCGGGCCATGGCGAGGTGCTCGAACGCTTCCGCATCGCCGCTGCCGCCCGCTGGGATCTGGAAACCTTCGATGCCGAGGTGCGCGAAAGTCAGGCGCGGCGCTGGGTGGTCTACGAGGCTCTGCTGCAGGGAGGGTATTACCCTTGGGATTACCAGCCGCTTCAGAAAGCCTCCGAGCGCTACATGCGCAATCATATGGACCTGAACGATCTGGAAGGATCGAAACGCTTTCCGCGGGGAGAGTGACGCAAGAGAGGCGGGTGCGAAATGACGCCCGACATGAAAATGACATGTCTTGTGACGTGAGAAAATCTCGCTCGGAGGCGGTTCGGATCGCCGGTCCGGGCCGTGGCTGAAAGGTTCCTTGATGCAGCCGGGCAAGGCGGCAATCCGCCCACGAACGGGAACAATAACGAAGAAAACCGGTTGTACTGTGACATAGGCCCCGACCGAGGGCCGGACATAAGAGACAAAAACGGGGACAAGCTCATGACTTACCTGATTTCATTCGGGATACTTCTGGCCTTTGGCCTGGTCATCTTCACGACGATAAAATGGTGGAACCTGCGGCTGATCGGGCCGGATCCGGTGCCGCTTTTCGTCTTTATCGCGATTCTTTTTACCTCCGGTCTGGATGTGGGGCTCATCATGTTCCCGCTGGCCTTCGACTATCCGCTTTATGCCGATACCGAGGCGAACCCGGCCTATGCCTTCACCAACCCGCTGGCGCTCGAATTCGGGTTCTGGGGGTTCCTGATCTGGGCCTTCTACTTCCTCACCGCCTTTTATTTCTGCGCGATCGAGCCGCGGGTGAAGTTCTTCGAAAAGCCCTTCGTGCGGCTGGTGAACAACGTGGTGATCATCACCACCTGCGCCTTTACCGGATCGCTGTTCCTGATCTATCTGCCCTATTACCTGCCCTCGATCGGTGACGGAGAGACGGTGGTGACCACCTTCTACGTCATCGTCTTTGCGGTGATCCTCGCAGCCTCCTACAGCTCCACCGACATCAAGTACGTGAAGGTGCTGTCGATCGGCTCGACCGTGCTGTTCCTCACCTTGATCTTCGGCATGTGGATCTACGCGGGCATGTCGATCACCGAATTCGGCACGACGATCAGCAATATCGGCGGCTATTTCGGGAATATCCACCGCTTCGTGCTGCCGCTGACGGAATATCATGAATTCTATCTGTTCTGGTGGTTCGCCTGGTCGGTGATGATCGGGCAGTTCACCTCGCGCTTTGTCGGCGGCATGAAGACCCAGCACATGCTGGCGGCGCTGATGATCATCCCGTCCATCCCGCTCGCCGTGTGGTTCGCAGTTCTCTACTACTATTACGAGAACAGCATCTCGACCGATGGTCTGGTGAACTGGGCGATGGTTCTGGTCGGCACGACCTTCGTGATCAACTCGCTCGACTCGCTGATCCGCCTTTACACCGACAACCTGAACCTCACGACCCAGCGTTTCGGCAAGTGGACCTATGTGGCGGGCAATACAGCCGTGCTGTTCACCCTCACGCTGCTGTTCAAGAGCCAGTGGCTGCAGATCGAATGGATCGGCGGCATCGTCATCGCGCTCTATGTCAGCGTGCTGGTCGTCATCGCCATGCGCCACCGCGAAGTGCTGAATGACGTGAAGGGAACTTACAAGAAACCGGCGCTCGATTTCGATTGATCTCGCGTGCCTGACGCTCCGGGTCACAGGGCCCGGAGCGGGACCGAAAAGGAAAGAGACGACATGCAGACACAACCCAAAGCCAGCCATTTCATTGATGGCGACTATGTGGAGGATACCGCAGGAGAGCCGATCGAGGTTGTCTACCCGGCGACCGGAGAGGTGATCGCCACCGTCTATGCGGCGACGCCCGCGGTGATCGAGCAGGCCATCACGGCCGCGCGCAAGGCGCAGAAGATGTGGGCCGCGATGAGCGGGACCGAGCGGGGCCGCGTGCTGCGCCGCGCCGCGGATATCATGCGGGAACGCAATCACGACCTGTCCGTGCTTGAGACCTACGATACCGGCAAGCCCTATCAGGAGACGTCGGTGGCCGATGCGACATCCGGTGCCGATGCGCTGGAATATTTCGGCGGTCTGGCCGGGTCGCTGACCGGTGAGCACATCCAGCTGGGCGAGGACTGGGTCTATACCCGTCGCGAGCCGCTGGGCCTGTGTGTCGGCATCGGCGCCTGGAATTACCCGACACAGATCGCCTGCTGGAAGGGCGCACCGGCGCTGGCCTGCGGTAATGCGATGGTCTTCAAGCCGTCCGAGAACACGCCGCTTTCTGCGCTGAAAGTGGCCGAGATCCTGATGGAGGCGGGTGCGCCTGCCGGGATCTACAACGTGGTGCAGGGCATGGGCGCCGTGGGTGCCTCGCTCGTCAGCGATCCGCGCGTCGACAAGGTCTCGCTGACCGGGTCCGTGCCGACCGGCAAGAAGGTCTATGCCGCCGCCGCCGAGGGCATCAAGCATGTGACGATGGAACTGGGTGGCAAGTCGCCGCTGGTGATCTTCGACGATGCCGATCTCGAGGATGCCGTGGGCGGTGCGATCATGGCGAATTTCTACTCCTCGGGGCAGGTCTGCTCCAACGGCACGCGGGTCTTCGTGCAAAAGGGCATCCGCCCCCGGTTCGTGAAGCGTCTGACCGAGCGGCTGGCCGATGCGGTGCTCGGCGATCCGATGGACCCCGGGACCAGCTTTGGCCCGCTGGTCAGCGCGCGGCAGATGGAGATCGTGCAGGGCTACATCGCCAAGGGTGTCGAGGAGGGCGCGACCCTCGTCTGCGGAGGCGAGCGGCTCGATCAGCCGGGCTTCTGGCTCACGCCGGTGATCTTCGACGATGTGACGGATGACATGACAATCGCACGGGAAGAGATCTTCGGCCCCGTCCTGTCGGTGCTGGAATTCGACAACGAGGAAGAGGTGATCGGCCGGGCCAACGACACCGAATTCGGGCTGTCGGCGGGCGTGTTCACCAATGACCTCAAGCGCGCGCATCGCGTGATCGCGCAGCTCGAGGCGGGCACCTGCTACATCAATTCCTACAACGACGCGCCGGTCGAGGCGCCGTTCGGGGGCATGAAGAATTCCGGTGTCGGACGCGAGAATTCCAAGGCGGCGATCGAGTATTATTCCCAGCTGAAGACGGTTTACGTGCGGATGGGCAAGGTCGAGGCGCCTTTCTGACCGCAAGTTTTCAAGGAACAGCGCGGTGACGCGCAGTTCCCGGTGGACCGGATTTTGACGGCAAGCAGGTCAGGGGCAGGGAGCCCCTAACCGCGCCGAAAACAGTTTCAAAGGCGAGTCTCCTGCGGCGCGGGGTGTCGGTTCGGGCCGAACCCGCAGGCAGGCAGGACTCATCAAGGAAAGGTAGAAGAGATGGAAGCGGATTATGTGATCGTGGGGGCGGGGTCTGCAGGCTGTGCCATGGCGTATCGGCTGGTCGATGCCGGAAAATCGGTGATCGTGATCGAACATGGCGGCTCGGATGCGGGTCCCTTCATCAACATGCCGGGCGCACTCAGCTATCCGATGAACATGAGCCTCTATGACTGGGGGTACGAAAGCGAGCCCGAGCCGCATCTGGGCGGTCGCAAGCTCGCCTGTCCGCGCGGCAAGGTGATCGGTGGCTCATCCAGCATCAACGGCATGGTCTATGTGCGCGGGCATGCGATGGATTTCGACCACTGGCGCGATTCCGGGGCCGAGGGGTGGGGATACAGCGACGTGCTGCCCTATTTCCGGCGCATGGAGCACTGGCACGGCGGCAAATCCGACTGGCGCGGGGCCAAGGGCCCGCTGCACGTGTCGCGCGGCAAGCGGGACAATCCGCTTGTGAAGGCCTTCGTCGAGGCCGGCGTGCAGGCCGGCTACGAGGCGACCGAGGATTACAACGGCGAAAAGCAGGAAGGTTTCGGCCCGATGGAGGCCACCATCCACAAGGGCGAACGCTGGTCGGCGGCCAAGGCCTATCTGCGCCCGGCGCAGAAGAAGGGCGCGCAACTTGTCCGCGCGCTGGCGCAAAAGGTCGTGCTGACGGATGGTCGTGCGACCGGCGTGGAAGTCATGCGGGGTGGCAAGACCGAAGTCATCTCCGCAGGCAAGGAAGTGATCCTCGCCGCGTCGTCGCTGAATTCCCCCAAGCTGCTGATGCTTTCGGGGATCGGCCCCGCGGCGCATCTTGCCGAGCACGGAATCGAAGTGATCGCCGATCGCCCCGGCGTCGGTCAGAACCTTCAGGATCATCTCGAGCTCTACATCCAGATGAAGGCGAGCCAGCCGGTCTCTCTGTTCAGCTACTGGAACCTTCCGGGCAAGGCCTATGTCGGCGCGCGCTGGCTGTTGCGCAAGGATGGTCCCGGCGCGTCGAACCAGTTCGAATCCGCCGCGTTCATCCGCTCCAAGCCCGGCGTGCCCTATCCCAACATCCAGTATCACTTCCTGCCGCTGGCCGTGCGCTACGATGGCAAGGTCGCCGCCGAGGGCCACGGCTTTCAGGCGCATGTCGGCCCGATGCGCTCGAAGTCGCGCGGCGCCGTGACCCTGCGCTCGGCAGACCCGGCGGCGGCACCCGTGATCAGGTTCAACTACATGAGCCATCCCGATGACTGGGAGGAGTTCCGCACATGTATACGCCTCACGCGGGAAATCTTCGCGCAGGAGGCCTTTGCGCCCTATGCCGACAGGGAGATCCAGCCCGGGGCCGATGTGCAGTCGGATGTCGAGCTCGATGCCTTCATCGCCGAACATGCCGAAAGCGCCTACCATCCCTGCGGCACCTGCCGGATGGGGGCGGCCAATGATCCCGAGGCGGTCGTCGACCCGGAGGGCCGGGTGATTGGTGTCGAGGGCTTGCGGGTCGCGGATTCCTCGATCTTCCCGCGGATCACCAACGGCAATCTCAACGGGCCGTCGATCCTTGTGGGCGAGAAGATCGCCGATCACGTGCTCGACCGCAGCCTGCCCGCCGTCAACGACACGCCCTGGATCCACCCGCATTGGGAAACGGCACAGCGTTAACGGAAGTTAATATAGCGGGTTGATATCGGAGCGTTTCGTCTCGATATTGACCCGATGTTAAGGATTTGTTCTGTACTTGTTCTCTGCGCTCTCGCGAGTCCAGCTGTTGCGGCACCCGAGGGAATTATCCGGGTGATCGATGGGGATACTTTCGATGTGGGCAATGTGCGCGTGCGCCTGCATGCGGTCGATGCGCCCGAGCTCGATCAGATGTGCGAAACGCAAGGCAGACCGACCTGGGCCTGCGGCGCATGGGTGAGCGATGAGGTGCGCAGGCGATATCAGGGGGCCCGGGCGGTCTGCGAACAGACGGATATGGACCGCTACGGCCGCGTCGTCGCGCGCTGCGTCGTCGACGGACAGGACATGGGCGAGGCGCTGGTGAGCGACGGTCTGGTCTTTGCCTATCGTCAATATGGCTGGGACTATGACCTCGCCGAAAAGCGCGCCGCCGTGGCTGGGCGCGGTCTGCACGGTTCGGACGTGCAAACTCCTGCAGAGTATCGGGCGGATCAGCGTCCCGCGCCGCAGCAGCCCGAAGTGGATGGTTGCGAGATCAAGGGGAACCTGTCGCGCAGCGGTTCGCGGATTTACCACATGCCCGGTCAGGCCGATTATGCCGCAACACGCATCAGCGAAGCGAAGGGCGAGCGCTGGTTCTGCTCGGAACGCGAGGCTGTTGCCGCAGGATGGCGCCGCGCACGCCGCTGAGGGTTTTCCCGCAGCTCAGGACCCCGCGAGCATCGCCTGGATCGGCTCGACGATGACGCCGGAATCAGGGCGTGCCGTGGAACCGAAGGTCGCGGCAACCGAGCCATCGGGCGCAATCAGCACCTTGTTGAAATTCCAGGACGGCTCAAAGCCCGACGTGGCGGCGACCCATTTGTAGAAGGGATGCGCCGCGTCGCCCCGCACATGGGTGATGTCGGTCATGGGCATCGTGAGGCCGAAATTCACGTCGCAGAATTCCTTTACTTCCTCGGCGCTCGACAGTTCCTGACGGAAATCGTCCGAAGGCACGGCGAGCACGATAAGACCCTCATCCTTGTATTCGTCATAAAGCGCCTGCAGCCCGTCATATTGCGGCGTGAAGCCACAGCGCGAGGCGGTGTTGACGACCAGCACGGGATGGCCCGCCCAATCGGCACTGTCGATCTCTCCACCATCGATCGAGGGAAAGGTAAAGCGTTCCATGGCTGCGGCGGGCAGGGCCGTGGCGACGGTCAGGGCAAGGGCAATCAGTGTACGGGTCATGGTAAGGCGCCTCCTCTGACGCAAGATAGCACGGCCCGGACCGTTTCAAGAGCACTAGGCACCCCTAGGCATGACACCGCTGCGTGACTATCTTTAAAATAAAGGAGGACATCTCATGGCAGGTGGCTGGTCGCGCGACGGCGCGGTAAATGAACAGATCGAAGCATCGATTGCAGACGAACTCGCGCGGCTCAAGTCCCGGCGCGGTCCTGTGGGCGAGAGTGCCCTGGTCTGCGTGGAATGCGAGGAACCCATCCCCGAGGCGCGCCGCGTCGCGATCCCGGGCGTGAAGCTGTGCATCGATTGTCAGCAGGAGCGGGACGGGACTTACAAGGCGCGCAGCGGGATCAACCGGCGCGGGTCGAAGGACAGCCAGCTCAAGTGAGCGTGGCGCGAGCTGCGCAGCGGACGCACCTAAGGTGCTTCCGCAGGCCCACTTTACCGCAAGGGGCAGATAACTCTGCCCGTAAACAGCGCTGGAGACCCAAGCCAAGCAGCCCTGGCAGAAGCTTTGCGCCTCTGCCAGGGCCCCGCCCAACTCAGTCTTCCATGGCTTCCAGCTCGTCGATGAAGCCCGAGATCATCGACAGACCTTTGTCCCAGAACTTCGGATTCGAGGCGTCGAGACCGAAGGGTGCCAGCAACGCCTTGTGGTGCTTGGAACCGCCCGCCTTCAGCATGTCGAAATACTTCTCCTGAAAGCCCTCGGGCTGTTCCTGGTAAACGGCGTAGAGCGCGTTCACCAACCCGTCGCCGAAGGCATATGCATATACATAAAAGGGCGAGTGCACGAAATGCGGGATATAGGCCCAGAAGGTCTCGTATCCCGGCATGAATTCGAAGGCATCCCCCAGCGATTCCGCCTGCACCGACATCCAGAGCGCATTGATGTCGTCGGGGGTCAGCTCTCCGCCACGGCGCGCCGCGTGCAGCTTGCACTCGAAATCGTAAAAGGCGATCTGGCGCACCACCGTGTTGATCATGTCCTCGACCTTGCCGGCAAGCAGCACCTTGCGCTCGGCATCGGTCTTGGCATTGTCGAGCATCCGGCGGAAGGTCAGCATCTCGCCGAACACCGAAGCGGTTTCGGCGAGCGTCAGCGGCGTCGAGGACAGCATTTCGCCCTGACCGGCCGCGAGCACCTGGTGCACGCCATGCCCGAGCTCATGCGCGAGCGTCATCACGTCGCGCGGTTTGCCGAGATAGTTGAGCATCACGTAAGGGTGCACGTCGGTGACCGTCGGATGGGCAAAGGCACCGGGCGCCTTGCCGGGTTTCACGGCGGCGTCGATCCAGCCCTTGTCGAAGAACGGATCGGCGATCTCGGCCATGCGCGGGTCGAACTCGCGGTAGGCGTTCATCACCGTGGCGCGGGCATCGTCCCAGGTGACTGTCTTGGGATCCTCCAGCGGCAGCGGCGCGTTGCGGTCCCAGACCTGCATCACGTCGAGACCCAGCCATTTGCGCTTGAGCTCGTAATAGCGGTGCGAGAGCTTGGGATAGGCGGCGACCACGGCATCCCGCAGGGCCTCGACCACCTCGGGCTCGACATCGTTGGACAGGTGCCGCCCGGTCTGCGCGGTGGGCATGCCGCGCCAGCGATCCATCACTTCCTTCTCTTTGACGGAAGTGTTGTGCACGCGGGCAAAGGTACGGATATTCGCGCCAAAGACCCGGGCCAGCTCTTCTGCCGCGGCCTGACGCTTGCTGCGATCCGGGTCGGTGAGGTAGTTCAGCGTCGCCTCGATCGACAGCGCATCGCCGTCGATCTCGAATTCGAGGCCCGCGATCGTCTCGTCAAACAGCCGCTCCCACGCATCCCCGACGACTCCCATGTCGTGCAGGAACTTCTCCATCTCGTCCGAAAGCTGATAGGGCTTCATCGCGCGGATGCGGTCGAAAGCGGGCTTGTAGCGGGCAAGGTCGGAATTGGTGGCAAAGAAGCCTTCAAGCACCGAATCCTCCAGCCGGTTCAGCTCGAGCGTGAAGAAGACCAGCGGAGTCGTGTAGATGGTGATCTTTTCCTGCGTGTCGGACAGGAACTTGGTGCGGTTGCTATCCGTGGTGAGCTGGTAATAGCGCAGGCCCGCAAAGGACATGATGCGCCCCGCGACGCCTTCGATCTTCTCGTGCCGGTGGATCGCGGTGAGGAAACCCTCGGCATCGAGCTCGGCGAGCTTGCCCTGGTAATCCTCGGAAAAGCTCGCGCAGGCCTGTTCCAGCCAGTCGAGATCGCGCTTGAGCTCGGGGGCGTCCGGGCTCGGATAGAGATCGGTGAGGTCCCATTCCGGCAGGTTGCCAAGGTCCGTGCCCCCGGCAGTGGCATTGGCATCGAACAGCGGGCGCTGGGTCATGGGGTTCTCCTATATTCCTTGCGACAAGAGTTAGGGTGCGACGGAGCCGGCCTCAAGGGCAAACCGCGCCGGCTTCATCTTGCCGGATAAACTCCGGGGGAGTCGCGGCACGCGACGGGGGCTGGCCCCCTCCGGCGCCGGGTTCAGGCATAGGCCTTCAGGATGGCGCGCAGATCCTCCAGCGAATTGGCCTCCTGCGCGGGCTTGTCGTGCCGCCAGCGCGACATGCGGGGAAACCGCAGCGCGACGCCGGATTTGTGGCGCGGGCTTTCATGGATCCCCTCGAAGGCGATCTCGAAGACATGCTCGGGGCGCACCTGCCGCACCGGTCCGAACCGCTGCAATGTGTTCTTGCGCACCCAGGCGGTGATCCGGTTGAACTCGACATCCGTCAGACCGCTATAGGCCTTGGTGAAGGGGACGAGGTCGTTGCCCTGCCAGACAGCGAATGTGAAGTCGGTGAAGAGGTTGGCGCGCCGACCATGGCCCTGTTGCGCATAGATCATCACCGAGTCGATTGTCAGCGGATCGAGCTTCCATTTCCACCAATCGCCTTTCTTGCGACCGGCAAGATAGGGGCTGTCGAGGCGCTTCAGCATCAGACCCTCGGCCTTCATGTCGCGGGCCTTGGCGCGGGTTTCGGCCAGGCTCTGCCAGTCCTGATGGACGATGGGGGCCGAGGCGCGCAATGGGGCTTCCGACGGAAGGGCGGCGAGCAGGGCGTCGAGCCGCGCGCGACGCTCCTGCAGCGGCCGCTCGCGCAGATCCACGCCACTCTCCTCGAGCAGGTCATAGGCCAGCAGGATCACCGGCGCGTCGCGTAGCAGCGTCTTCGGCACGGTCTTGCGCCCGATGCGTTTCTGCAGCGTGTTGAAGGACATCGGCTGCTCGCCGTCCCAGGCGACGATCTCGCCGTCCAGGACGGTGCCGTCCGGCAGAAAATCGCGGGCGCGGGCGAATTCGGGAAAACGATCCGTGATCAGCTCCTCGCCACGCGACCAGACATGATGTTCTCCGCCGCGCAGGATCAGCTGGCCGCGGATGCCATCCCACTTCCACTCCGCCTGCCAATTCTCTGGACTTCCGAGGTTTTCCGGCCCGTCTTCCAGCTGGTAGGCAAGGTAGAACGGATAGGGCCTGCTCAGGTCCGCGGCCTTGTCCTCGGCCTCTATCAGGCTGTGAAAGCTTGTGTTTTCCGGCGTCCATCCACCCATCAGCCGGTGCGCGAGACTGGCCTCGTCCTGACCTGTGGCCTGTGCGAGCGCGCGTGTCATCAGTTTCTGGCTCACGCCAATGCGAAAGCCGCCGGTGATCAGCTTGTTGAAGAGGAACCGCTCAGTCGTGTCGAGCCGATCCCAGGCATCGGTGATCTGCACCTTGCGCGCCTCCGGATCGACCTTGGAAAGGGCGCGCAAGGTATTGATCCAGTGAGTTAAAGACAGATCTGTGGAATGTGCCGCCGCTGGCAGGACCAGGGCGATGGTTTCGGCCAGATCACCGACGATCGGATAGGATTCCTCGAGCAGCCAGAGCGGCACACCGGCCTTTTCCGCCGCCCATTCGCGCAGCTGGGTGGTCGTGACCGCGCGCTTGGGTCGGCGCCCCGAGAACAGCGCAATGGTCCAGAGCTTGTCATCATCCGGCGCCTTGGTGAAGTATTCCGCCAAAGCCTTTGTTTTCAGGCTGGTTTTCGTTGTCTGGTCGATCAACGTGAACAGATCGGCAAAGTCCTTCATGCCGCTGCATCCTCGCTGGCACTTTCCTCGTCGCCGCCGAATTCGGTCGGGACGACCTGCGCCCTCCAGCCCATCTCGGTGAGAGCGCGCGCGAAGATCTCTGTGTAACCATGAGTAACATATATGTTTTCCGCCCCTGTGGCGCGGATGGCTGTGAGCAATCCATCCCAGTCGGCGTGATCCGAGACCACAAAACCCCGGTCGGCCGCGCGCCGACGCCGCACCCCGCGCAGCCGCATCCAGCCGGAGGCGAAACCCGTCGAACTCGGGCCGAACCGACGCGCCCAGGGCGTGCCGAGCGCGGCAGGTGGTGCGAGGACCAGCGCACCGGGATGATCCTTGATCCTTGTCTCGGGCGTCACCTGCAGCGTTTCGGGCAAATCGTAGCCTTGCGCACGCAGCACCGCGTTCGTCGCCTCCACTGCGCCATGCGTCAGGATGGGGCCGGTCTGCGTGTCGAGAATGGACATCAGCCGCTGCGCCTTTCCAAGCGAATAGGCGCCGAGGATCGTGGTGATCCCCCGCGCGGCATTCCCGGCCCACCATGCGTTGAGATCACGCGCGACCTCCGCCTGATCGGCCCATTTGAAGACCGGCAAGCCGAAGGTGCATTCCGAGATGAAGCTGTGGCAGGGCACCGGCTCGAACGGTTCGGACAGCCCGTCCGGCGTGATCTTGTAATCACCCGAGACGACCCAGACCTCGCCGCCGACGCAAATGCGGATCTGCGCCGACCCCGGGATGTGGCCCGCGGGATGGAGCGAGACCTCGGCATCGCCGATGCGCCGGACCTCGGCGTAACGGATCGTTTCGAGCGTGATCTCTCCCAGCCGATGGCGGATCACCGGTGCGGCCTGTTCGGTCGCAAGGTATTTGCCATGGCCCGGGCGCGCGTGATCTGCATGGCCATGCGTGATCAGCGCACGGTCGACCGGCCGCCAGGGGTCTATGTAGAAATCACCAGCAGGGCAGTAGATGCCGCGGTCGGTAAAGCTGAGAACGGGATCATGCATGGTGCTGAACATAGTCCGCAAATGCCGGGTCGCCAGCCTGATCTCTTTTTGTTCCACGTGCCGACGCGGCTTGGCATCTGATCGCTCAGAGGTCCCTTCATGCGGGAAAGCCGCTCGAGGCCGTCATGTTTCCGCATTCTGATAAGGCGGCTGCGCCCGAGGGAGAATTCACGCGGATTGCACGGACCCGC
The DNA here is from genome assembly GCA_038260405.1 of Rhodobacterales bacterium. Classification (GTDB taxonomy): domain Bacteria; phylum Pseudomonadota; class Alphaproteobacteria; order Rhodobacterales; family Rhodobacteraceae; genus Puniceibacterium. The sequence continues at coordinate 16,584 of JBBSNW010000067.1, forward strand.
GGGCGCCCGGATTGTTTTCGAATAGCGCGATGATCTTTGGCATCAGCTTTGCCCGTATCTTGGCACCTTCCATCAGGACTTCGTGCTCGCCGCCCTCGATGATTTCCAACGTGCCGCCCGGCCAGCGGGCCATGCGGTCGCGGATGCGAGCCACATCGACGATCCTTTCGTTGGAACCGACGAAGGTGAGGCAGGGCAGGTCGGGAGAGGGGCGGCGGTTCAGCGTGCGGCATTCCTGAAGCGACTGGTGCAGCCAGCGCAGCGAGGGTCCGCCAAGCGCAAGTCCCGGCACCTCGGCGACCTGTCGGCGCATATAGGCGTACATTTCGGCGTCGCAGGTCAGCAGATTGGCCTCGAAAGGCTCGCTCACCACATAGCTCGCGGGTTTTGTGCCCGGCGCGTACATGTGACCAAGTCCGATCCGACCGCTGCCCCAGCCAAGCGCCCAGGCGGCGGGGCGAATCGGGCGCGACATCTGGATGCCCCACATCGGCCCGGTGAAGACGCATGAGGCCACCGGCAGGCCGTCCATCACGGCCCGCAACCCGATGCAGCCGCCCATGGAATGCGCGATCATGTGATAGGGCTGCGGCAGGGACAGGGCCTCCGCCGCCATGCCCATCGCCGCCACGTCGCGCTGGTAGTCGGTGAACAGCGTCACATGGCCGACGAGCGGATCGGAAAGGATCCTGTCGGACAGGCCCTGTCCGCGCCAGTCGATCGTCAGCGTGTCAAAGCCTACCGCCGACAGTTCGCCCGCCGTGCGGCCGTATTTCTCGACATATTCCGTCCGGCCGGGGAACAGCAGGACGGTGCCTTTGGAAGGGCCACTGGCCGGGTAATGCGCAAGTCGCAGTCGCACCCCGTCAGCGGCCTTTATCCAGAACGCACTTGCCCCTGCAGGACCTTCGGCCAGATCGGCTCGGAACGGGGCAGGGGTCAGATCCATGAGTTTGCGCCTTTCTAGCCCAGAACCGAGGCCAGCTTCATTGCCATGCCCATATCGCCGTCGATGGCGAGCTTGCCCGACATGAAGGCGTTGGTCGGGTTGAGATCGCCTTCGAAGATCCCACGGAACGTGTCGGCGTCGGCGGTGAGCGTGACGTCGGCGTCCTCGTCGCCGGGACGGGCGCCGTCTGAATCGAGCATGAACGTGCCCTCGCCGGTCACGTCGAATTTTGCGGTGCCGTCGAATTGCTGACCCGCCATCTTTTCGTTCAGGGCCTTCATGGCTTCGCTCGTGTAATCACTCATCCGTGCTCTCCTTCGCTTCACGTGCTCTGGCGGGTGGTAATTTATATATCCCGCGCTAATCTGTTTCCAAGTAATGAGCGTGGTGCAGATGAAACACAAATCTACCGTGGCGGCACTTGCCGCAGTCTTCTCGATTTCCCTCGCTTTCCCCATTTTAGCGCAGGATTCCGAGCGCAGCGAGACATTGCTGAGCGAACTCGCCCAAGCGGACGAGGCCGAGGCGGCGCGGCTTGAAAAGGAGATTCGCCTCGAGTGGTCCAAGAGCGGGTCGGCGGCGATGGATCTGCTGCTCAAGCGCGGGAACGACGCTCTGGAGGTCAACGACACCGCGACGGCGATCGAGCATTTCACCGCGCTCACCGATCACGCACCGCAATTCGCGGAAGGCTGGCACGGGCTCGCGCTGGCCTATTACCAGTCCGACCGGCTTGGTCAGACGGCGGATGCGCTTGAGCACACTCTGGCCCTCAATCCCCGGCATTTCGGTGCGCTGAGGGGGCTTGGTGCACTGTTCGATCAGCTGGAAAAGCCAGCCCTTGCCTATGATGCCTATTCCCGGGTACTTGAGATCCGACCGCACGATCCGGATGTCGAAGCTGCGATGAAGCGGCTTGAAATCCAGGTGCGAGGCACCGAGCTGTAATCAGCAGCAGGCAGAGTAAAAAGGGCGGCTCATGGCCGAACGCGCGCGGGTCGCGGCCATTCTCGGCCCGACCAACACTGGCAAAACCCACTATGCCATCGAACGGATGCTGGGCCATCGTACCGGCATGATCGGCTTGCCGTTGCGGCTGCTGGCGCGCGAGGTCTATGACAAGATCGTCGCCGTCCGTGGCCCCAGTGTCGTGGCCCTGGTGACGGGTGAGGAGCGCATCGTGCCGCCCCGCGCGGCCTATTGGGTCTGCACCGTCGAGGCGATGCCCGAGGGCATGGGGTGCGATTTCGTCGGCGTCGACGAGATCCAGCTTTGCGCCGATCCCGAACGCGGTCATGTCTTTACCGACCGGCTGCTGCGGATGCGTGGCCTGCACGAGACGCTGTTCATGGGGTCCGACACGATGCGCGGACCGATCGCGGCATTGGTTCCCGGCTGCGAATTCGTGCGCCGCGAGCGGATGAGCCAGCTGAGCTATACCGGGTCAAAGAAGATTTCCCGCCTTGCGGCGCGCAGCGCAATCGTCGGATTTTCGGTCGATAACGTCTACGCCATCGCCGAGCTGCTGCGCCGCCAGAAGGGGGGCGCCGCCGTCGTAATGGGCGCGCTCAGCCCGCGCACCCGCAATGCGCAGGTCGAGCTCTACCAGAATGGCGACGTCGATTTCCTCGTCGCGACCGACGCCATCGGCATGGGGCTCAATCTCGACATCGACCATGTGGCGTTTTCGTCGCTGACGAAGTTCGACGGGCGGCGGATGCGCGAATTGCAGCCCAACGAACTCGCCCAGATCGCCGGGCGCGCCGGGCGCGGCATGTCCAACGGCACCTTCGGTGTCACGGGCGAGGCGAGCCCGATCCCCGAGGAATGGGCCGAGGCGATCTGCAACCATCAGTTCACGCCCCTGCGCAAGCTCAACTGGCGCAACGCGGATCTGAGTTTCGGCAGCATCGACAGGCTGGTCCTGTCGCTGGAAAAGCCCCCGGCCGACGAACGGCTGGTGAAGGCGCGCGATGCCGACGACCTCATGGCTCTCAAGACGCTGGGGCAGTCGGGAGAGGTCGCGGCGCGTGCCTCCGACCCGGCCTCGGTGCGCCTGCTCTGGGATGTCTGCCGCATCCCGGACTTCCGTGGTATAAGTCACGCGGAACATGCGGGCCTTCTGGAAGTTATCTTTGGTCACCTGCATCAGCGGGGCGGCGTGCCGGACGATTTCATGGCGGGGCAGGTTAAACGGATCGACCGGATCGATGGCGACATCGACACCTTGTCGAAACGGCTGGCTTATATCCGCACATGGACGTACGTCGCACAACGCAAGGGCTGGGTGCGTGACGAAATGCATTGGCGCGACACGACTCGCGCTGTAGAAGATCGGGTGTCGGACGCCTTGCATGAGCGGCTGACGCAAAGATTTGTTGACCGGCGGACATCCGTTCTGTTGCGGCGGTTGAAGCAGAAGGAGGCCCTCTTGGCCGAAGTGAATGACAAGGGTGAGGTGACCGTCGAAGGTGAATTCGTCGGGAAACTCGAAGGGTTCCGGTTTCGTCACGACAAGGACGCGACAGGACAAGAGGCCAAGACGCTGAAGACCGCGTCGCTTCAGGCGCTCGCGCCGCATTTCCATCTGCGGGCGGACCGATTCTACAACGCCCCGGATACGGAAATCGATTTCACCGAGCAGGGCGGCCTCATGTGGGGCTCCCAGGCGGTGGGCAAGCTCTCTGCGGGCGACGATGCGATGAAGCCGCGCGTGGTGGCTTTCGTCGATGACGAGGCGGGTCCGGATGTGCTGCAGAAGGTGCAGCGCCGGTTGCAGCATTTCATCGACCGCAAGATCGCGGCACTGTTCGAGCCGCTGCTGAACATCCAGCATGACGAGACCCTGACCGGGCTTGCGCGCGGATTCGGTTTCCGCATGGTCGAGGCGATGGGCATCATCCCGCGTGTCGAGATCGCGGACGAGGTGAAGGCGCTGGATCAGGAGGCGCGTTCTGCCCTGCGCAAGCACGGCATCCGTTTCGGCCAGTACACGATCTTCATGCCGTTGCTGCTCAAGCCCGCGCCGACGCGTCTGCGTCTCGTGCTCTGGAGCCTCAAGCAGGGGCTCGACGAGTTCCCCGAAGCGCCGCCTGCCGGGCTGGTCACAGTACCCAACATCACCGAGATTCCGGCCGAGCATTACACCATCGCCGGGTACCGCAAGTCTGGTCAGCGGGCGATCCGCATCGACATGCTGGAGCGTCTGGCCGATCTGCTGCGCGCCGAAGACAGCCGCTCGGGCTTCGAGGCCAAGGCCGACATGCTCTCGATCACCGGCATGACGCTCGAACAGTTTGCCGACCTCATGGGTGGCATGGGCTACAAGGCGGAAAAGGGCGAGCGGACCAAGGTCAAGGCGGTGGATGCCGTTGTGCCCAAGGATGCCGAAGCCGAACTGGCCCGCCCGCTTGAGGAAACGCCCGCAGAAGCTGCGGCTGACACGCCGGTATTCGATGCCGGTCAGGCTGCCGAGGAAGGTGCAATCACCGAGCAGCCCGAAGTGTCGGACGCGACCCCGGAAGTGCCCGAGGCCGTGGCCGATGTGCCGGATGCAGGCGTGGCGCCCGTCTCCGAAGAGGTGGTGGAGCCCGAGCCCGAAGCACCTGTCGCGGATGTCTCTTCCGAAGATGTGCCGGTTGGTACGGCACCGGACGCAGGCATGGCCGGTGCCGAGATGGAGACCTTCTACACCTTCACCTGGGGTGGCAATCGCGGCAACCGCGAGCGTGGTCCGCGTCGTGACGCTGGAGCCGCGCGCGAAGGCGGGCAGGGCAACCGTGGCCGCCGTCCCGAAGGTCAGCCCGACCGTCCGCGCGGCAAGGGCAAAGGCAAGCCGGGTGGCAAGCCCGGGGCCAAGCGGCCTGAGCGTGACGACAAGGGCGGCAAGTCCTTCGAGGCGCGTCCCCCCCGCCGCGACAAGCCCATCGATCCTGACAACCCCTTCGCCGCTGCGCTGATGGGGTTCAAGGACAAGTCGTAAGTGTCTGAACCGGCGGAAAGGATCCGCCTCGACAAATGGCTCTGGCAGGCGCGGTTCTTCAAGACCCGCAGCCTGTCGGCCAAGGTCGTGAGCGGCCCGGGCGTGAGGGTGAACGGCCAGCGCGTTGCCAAGCCCGCCACGATGATCGCCCCCGGAGACGTGCTGACCTTTTCCCAGGAAAAGGAGGTTCGCGTCATCAAGATGCTCGCTCCGGGCACGCGGCGCGGACCGGCCCCCGAGGCGCGGACGCTCTATGAAGATCTGTCTCCGCCCGTCCCGCGAGAGGCGCGTGATCCACAGCCGCAAGTGCCGAGATTCGAGGGTAAGGGACGCCCGACCAAGCGTGATCGTCGCAGGATGGATCAAACCCGGGGAGAGGCGCTTGATTGATCCTTTCGAGTGATCTAGCTAGTCCCGGACAAGAACACGGACCGAACCAGAATGACCTATATCGTCAACGATTCCTGCATTGCCTGCAAATACACCGACTGCGTCGAAGTCTGTCCCGTGGACTGCTTCTACGAGGGTGAGAACATGCTGGTGATTCACCCGGATGAATGCATCGACTGCGGCGTGTGCGAACCCGAATGTCCCGCCGATGCAATCCGCCCGGACACCGAGCCGGACATGGATAAGTGGGTCGAGTTTAATCGCAAGTATTCCGAACTCTGGCCGGTGATCATCACCAAGAAGGATCCGCTGCCCGACGCCGAGGAACGCGACGGAGAAAGCGGCAAGCTCGAGAAATACTTTTCGGAGGCGCCGGGCGAGGGCGGCTGAGGCTTGATTCGGGACAAGCGGCCGGTCCAACGGTCCGCAACACCTTGATTTTCGGTGTAAGCGTCTGATGCTGCTCACAAAAGCACGGCCTCTGCGCCGCGCTAGGAATTGATCATATTTTGTGTTACTGTAGTGACACATATGATGACATCACGCGCACACGATCCGGACGTTCTGCACTCCGGGGGCTAAACGATATAACTTGAGCCAAGTGGGCGGAGGGTTTCCTCCGGTCACTTTTCTTGTCGCCTGCGCACAGGTGAGCTTGCAAGGAAGCACAAATGACAAAATCGAAGAAATCCGAATTCCGCCCGAAC
>JBBSNW010000068.1:0-21847 GCA_038260405.1 Rhodobacterales bacterium
CCGGTGCGGTCCTTGATCATCTTGACGCAGTTGAAGAAATCCGCGCCGATCTTGTCCATCTTGTTGACGAAGACGATCCGCGGAACCTTGTACCGGTCAGCCTGACGCCAGACGGTTTCAGTCTGCGGCTCGACGCCGGCATTGCCGTCCAGCAGGCAGATTGCACCGTCGAGAACGGCGAGCGAACGCTCGACCTCGATGGTGAAGTCGACGTGTCCGGGGGTGTCGATGATGTTGAAGCGGTACTTCGTGTCGGACGTGCCTTCGAGAGTCGGATCTTCCTGGCGCTGCCAGAAAGTCGTCGTCGCGGCGGACGTGATCGTGATGCCCCGCTCCTGCTCCTGCTCCATCCAGTCCATCGTGGCGGCGCCGTCATGGACTTCGCCGATCTTGTGGGACTTGCCGGTGTAGAACAGGATGCGTTCGGTCGTCGTGGTCTTGCCCGCGTCGATGTGGGCCATGATCCCGAAGTTCCGGTAGCGCGTCAGGGGATATTCGCGTGCCATGGGGTCAGTCCTTTATGACTAGGGGTTACCAGCGGTAATGGCTGAACGCTTTGTTCGCGTCGGCCATCTTGTGAGTGTCTTCACGCTTCTTCACGGCGGACCCGCGCGAGTTGACAGCGTCCAGAAGCTCGCCGGCAAGGCGCTCTTCCATCGTGTTCTCGTTGCGCTTGCGGCTGGCATCGATGAGCCAGCGGATCGCCAGTGCTTCGCGCCGTTCCACACGCACTTCGACGGGCACCTGGTAGGTGGCACCACCGACGCGGCGCGAACGGACTTCGACACTCGGCTTGATGTTGTCCAGCGCTTCGTGGAACACCTCGATGGGTGCGCGCTTGATCTTGTCTTCAACCCGGGTCATCGCGTTGTAGACGATGCTCTCGGCGACGGACTTTTTGCCGTCGACCATCAGGTTGTTCATGAATTTTGTCAGAACCCGGTCACCATACTTGGCATCGGGGAGGACTTCGCGTTTTTCAGCGGCGTGACGACGAGACATCTATATACCCTCTTATTTCGGACGCTTCGCGCCATACTTGGAGCGACGCTGTTTGCGGTCCTTGACGCCCTGGGTATCCAGAACACCGCGCAGGATGTGATAACGCACACCGGGAAGGTCTTTCACACGGCCGCCACGGATCAGGACAACGGAGTGTTCCTGAAGGTTGTGCGACTCGCCCGGGATGTAGCTGATGACCTCGAAGCCATTGGTCAGACGGACCTTGGCAACCTTACGCATGGCCGAGTTCGGCTTCTTGGGCGTGGTCGTGTAGACGCGTGTGCAGACGCCACGCTTCTGAGGGCACTGCTCAAGGTGCATTGACTTCGAGCGCTTGACTTTCGGCTGCCGCGGCTTGCGGATCAGCTGTTGGATCGTTGGCATTCCGGTTCTTTCCCCGTGTAGCTCACATATGTGGTGCACGAGTTGCCCCGTGCGGGTTTCAGGTTCAGCGCCTTGCGCGTCCGCAAGTCACCGTGTGCACATCGGGTGCACGTCATGGACGCGTCGCGGATGGATGCGACGCAAAAAACCGCATGCGTTCCCAATTGCGGGAACGACGCGGGGGGTTCCAGAGGATCGGGGCCGCATGGGCCCGGATCGTGACCGCTTCAGTTCTGTAGATCGGACGTCGGATGCAAGGCATCCCGTCTCCGAGATAGCGGGCGTATAGGGGGAGTCGCGGGGCTTGTCAACAGCACCGCAGGCTTGCCTTCACCCGATTGGGGTGCGATCCGGATCCCTGACGCCGCAGGCATCATCGGTCGGGAGCGTGCCTCATGCAAGTCCTCGGATTAGGTCGCTTTTCCTGCCCTGCGTAGAGCGGCTTTCAGGTCGAGCGCAACTCGGTTTCCGATCGCATCGCCTATCTCTATGCCCCGGCGAGGATGGAGGAACGGTTAAGGCATTTCGAGACGCTCTGCCTGCCCGGCCCGCCCGCCCAGACCGATTCCGATTTCGGCTTCCTGATCTTCAACCGTGACAGCGAGCCACCGCATTATCTCGAGCGGCTGACCGCGCTGGTCGCGGACCTTTCGAAGGCGCGCATCGTGGCCAGCCCTGCCTGATTGGTATGTGCTGAGCCGAACGTGACACTTCGATGCCGAGGCAGAGGCGCTGTTCCGCAGCACCTTCGCCATCCACGCCGATCACGTCCGCCGCGTGTTTGCCTGATCCGCGCGGTCGGAGGCGCGTTGCAGCCGGGACTCGCGCCAGAGAGTGAAGGCGCCGGTCGCCACGATGATCGCCGCCCCGATCAGCGTCAGGCTTCGGGGCCATTCGCCGAACAGCACCAGCCCCAGCACCAGCGCCCAGAGCAGCCCGGTATATCGAAACGGCGCGACAAAGCTCACCTGCCCCACCCGCATCGCCATGATGCTGAAGACGTAGCCCGCCACCACGCACATGGCCGCCGCGCAGATCAGCGCGCCAAGTCCCGGCGTCAGCGGCACCCATTGCTCGCCCAGCGACAGGACCATGGCAAAGAGTGTTACCGATACGGCAGTGATCAGCGTGACGGCGAGGCTCGGCACCTCGGGCGACAGGCGACGGGTCGTGAGGTCGCGCACCGTGACGCACAACACGGAGATCAGCGCGTAGACCGTGTAGATATTGAACCCCTCGGTTCCCGGACGCACGATCAGCAGCATGCCTCCGAAGCCGATCGCGATGGCGATCCAGCGCCGCCATCCCACCGGCTCGGCAAAGAAGAGCGCACTGCCGAGGGTGATGGTGAGCGGCAGCATCTGCAGCAGCGCGTTGAGATTGGCGAAGGGCATCTCGAACAACGCGGTCAGGAAGAAATAGGCCGCCCCCACCTCGGACAGGGCGCGCAGCAGGATCAGGCCCCAGTCGCGCCGTGAAAACCGAAACCGCAGCGCCCCGAGATACCTGGCGATCCCGAGGATCGCGATGCTCGACAGAAATCCGCGCAGGGTGAGGATCTGGCCCAATGGCAAGGCGCCGTCCGTCGCCTTGATGCAGGCATCCCCGAAGGAAAACGCCGCCATCGAGGCCATCATCAGAAGCGCGCCACGTGTATTGTCCGAAGATGTCGCCATGGCCGCCGTCCCGCAAGGTTTCCCCGGCTGCGGTAAGCCAGATCCCCGGCGGAGCCAAGGTCCAACCGGCTCCGCCGCACGCAATGCCGGAGTGCGCAAACGATCATAAGCGGGTGCTTCCGGCATTCGCACTATGAACCGGGAATCAGGGAGTGGCGCTTCGGCCGCGATATCCGTTGGCCTGCTTTGTGCCGATCGCCCGCAAATTAGCCTGTCAGCAAATGCAGATAAGACCCGGCACTGCGAATTCCATTACGTCATGGGAGCGTACAGTCAGTGTATTATTACATACGCATCTTGCCGGAATCGCGCGTTTCTGCTTTTCTGTTCCACGGCTTAACGGAATGCACTCACAGTAAGAATGGGCAGAAAAATGTCTGGCAGAGATCTGGATTTCGAGCAGCTTTTCACAACTCTTCCGGCCCCATGTCTCGTCCTCGACCGCGAGATGCGGATCGTCACGGCCACCGACAATTACCTTTCAAACGTGAAACGGACGCTGGCCGAACTGCGGGGCCGCTATGTCTTCGAAGCCTTTCCCGAAGACGAAGAACGAATGACCCTGTTCCGCGACGCATTTCAGCGGGCGCTCGATGGTGAAGCAAATACCCTGGTCGAAGTGCCTTTCTCGATCGCGGACACGGATTTGGAAAACGGCGAGTTGCGCGACGTCTGGTGGACCTGCACGCATGTCCCCGTCCACGGCCCAGATGGCGACATCCTCTACATGATCCAGAACGCGCAGGACGTCACCAAACAGGTCAGCGCCCAGCGTCTGAAGGACGCCATCGCGGGCGAGTTGCAGCATCGTGTCGGCAACATCCTTGGGCTGGTCAGCGTGATCGCGCGCCGCACGGCGGGATCCTCCGGTGATCTCGACGATTTCCTGCGGCGGTTCGACGGTCGGATCCGCGCCCTTGCGCAGACACATTCCTATCTCACGGGAAGTAACTGGGACCGCATGACCGTCGAAAAGATCGTGTCCCGCCAGCTCTCTGATTATTGCGAACAGGGTGCAGACCAGATCGCGATGGTCGGCTCGGACATCGAATTGAACGCGACCGAGGCGCAGATCCTGACCCTGGCGATCCACGAACTGACCACGAATTCGGTCAAGCACGGGGCGTTGAAGAACGGCGATGGCCGCCTTGACGTGGAATGGAAGAAGGTTGGGCGCTCGGGCTACCACCTAGAATGGCGCGAAGGCGGCATCCGGGTCGAGACAGCGCCGGAACGGACCGGTTTCGGATCATTGATCCTGGACGAGATCGTGCCCCGCCAGCTGCAGGCAGAAGCCGTGCGCGAATTCGGCACCAAGAGCTTCCTCTACCGTCTTTCGGTGCCGGAACGGACAGTGCCGAGCTGATCTCGCAGCCAACCTGAACCGCACGCCGAACCGGTCTCCCTGAAAGTCCAAAGAAAAAGGCCCCCGCGCGATCCGCACGGGGGCCTCTTGATGGCGTCAGCTTGGAAATCGCGGCTTATTCGCGGCTTTCCGGCGTGTCGACGACGACAGTGTCGAACTCGTCCCCACCCGTGGCGTCCGAGATTTCCTCGGTCGGCGCAGCAAGCGCTGCGGCCGCTTCGGCTTCGGAACGACGGGCGTCGATCACGACGGTATCCCGCTCGGTTGCGATGCGGCGGACGCGCTGCGTGGCGCCCCCCGTACCGGCCGGGATCAGACGACCGACGATCACGTTCTCCTTCAGACCTACCAGCTTGTCCCGCTTGCCCTGCACCGAAGCCTCGGTCAGCACACGCGTCGTCTCTTGGAAGGACGCGGCCGAGATGAAGCTGCGGGTCTGCAGCGACGCCTTGGTGATGCCCAGCAGAATCGGTTCGCCCTGAGCGGGGCGGCCATTCTTGCTGATCGCCTTCTCATTGGCGGCATCGAACTCGGCTTTGTCGACATGTTCGCCCTTGAGCAGCGTGGTGTCGCCAGAATCCTGGATCTCCCACTTCTGCAGCATCTGACGGACGATGACCTCGACATGCTTGTCGTTGATCTTCACGCCCTGCAGACGATACACGTCCTGCACCTCGTCGATCATGTAGTTCGCCAGTGCCTCGACACCCATGATGGCGAGGATGTCATGCGGCGCCGGGTTGCCGTCCATGATGTAGTCGCCCTTGGTCACATAGTCGCCTTCGGCAACCGGGATGTGCTTGCCCTTGGGAACCATGTACTCGACGGGCGACAGGCTGTCGTCCACCGGTTCGATGCTGATGCGGCGCTTGTTCTTGTAGTCCTTGCCGAAGCGCACATAGCCGTCGATTTCCGCGATGATGGCGTGATCCTTGGGGCGACGTGCCTCGAAGAGTTCGGCCACACGCGGCAGACCACCGGTGATGTCCTTGGTCTTGGCGCCTTCACGCGGGATGCGCGCGACGACGTCCCCGGCTTTCACGTCCTGTCCGTCTTCGACCGACAGGATGGCGTCGACCGACATCGCATAGGTGATCGGGTTGCCCGCATCGTTGCGCACGGGCTCGCCATCCGCACCGACGATGATGATCTCGGGCTTGAGCTCGTTGCCCTTGGGGGCCGCGCGCCAGTCCGAAACGATCTTCTGGGTCATGCCGGTCGCATCGTCCGTCTCTTCCCGGACAGCCACACCGTTCACGAGGTCCACATGCCGCGCCATGCCGTCTTTCTCGGCGATGATCGGCAGCGTGTAGGGGTCCCACTCGAACAGCTTGTCGCCGCGGGCGATGGTCTCGCCCTCCTTGACGAAGACCTTGGTGCCGTAGCCTAGCTTGTGGCTGGCCCGCTCTGCACCATGCTCGTCGACGATCCGCAGCTTCATGTTCCGGCCCATGACCAGGGTCTCGCCGCTGGAATTCTCCAGAGTGAGAGCCTGCTCGAAGGCGATGATGCCCGACTGGGACGCTTCGAGGAAGGACTGCTGACCACCCTGCGCGACGCCGCCGATGTGGAAGGTCCGCATCGTCAGCTGCGTGCCCGGCTCGCCGATGGACTGTGCCGCGATGATGCCTACAGCCTCGCCCTGGTTGACCAGGGTCCCGCGTGCAAGGTCACGACCGTAGCACTGGGCGCAGACGCCCTCTTCGGCCTCGCAGGTCAGCGGCGAACGGATGCGCATGGTCTGCACCAGCGCTTCGTCCACGAGATCCGCCAGACGTTCGTCGATCAGCTGACCATCCTTCACGATCACCTCGTCGGTGCCCGGACGATACACGGTCTCGGCCGTGACACGGCCCAGCACGCGTTCCGCCAGCGACGAGACGACCTCGCCATCGTTCACGGCCGCCTCTGCGGTGATCGCTTTCTCGGTGCCGCAATCGCGCATGCGCACGATGCAGTCCTGTGCGACGTCCACCAGACGACGGGTCAGGTAACCCGAGTTCGCCGTCTTCAGAGCGGTGTCCGAAAGACCCTTCCGCGCGCCGTGGGTCGAGTTGAAGTATTCAAGAACGGTAAGACCTTCCTTGAAGTTCGAGATAATCGGCGTCTCGATGATGTCGCCGTTCGGCTTCGCCATCAGGCCGCGCATCCCGCCCAGCTGCTTCATCTGCGTGACCGAGCCACGGGCGCCGGAATGTGCCATCATGTAGACCGAGTTCGGTTCCATTTCCGAGCCGTCGGCATCGGTCTTGGAGGCCGAGATGGTGGTCATCATGGCATCGGTGACCTTGTCGTTGCACTTGGACCAGGCGTCGACGACCTTGTTGTACTTTTCGCCCTGAGTGATCAGGCCGTCCATGTACTGCTGCTCGAAGTCCTTCACCTGGGTGCGGGTATCCTCGACGATCGGCCATTTGGTTTCCGGAACGACCATGTCGTCCTTGCCAAAGGAGATGCCGGCCTTGAACGCCTCGCAGAAGCCCATGGTCATGATTTGGTCGCAGAAGATGACCGACTCTTTCTGACCGCAATAACGGTAGACGGTGTCGATGACCTTCTGGACGTCCTTCTTGCGCAGCAGGCCGTTCACAAGATCGAACGGTGCCTTGGCGTTCATCGGCAGCAGGGCACCCAGACGCACGCGACCCGGTGTGGTCTCGTAACGCTTGATGATCTCGTTGCCTTCCTCGTCGATCTGCGTGACGCGGGCCTCAATCTTGGCATGCAGGTGCACTTCACCTGCATTCAGCGCATGCTCGACCTCTTCGATGGACGAGAATTTCATGCCTTCGCCCTTCATGCCGTCGCGGGCAATCGTGACGTAGTAGATGCCTAGAATCATGTCCTGCGAGGGAACGATGATCGGCGCGCCGTTGGCGGGCGACAGGACGTTGTTCGTCGACATCATCAGAACGCGCGCTTCCAGCTGGGCCTCGAGGCTCAGCGGGACGTGCACGGCCATCTGGTCACCGTCGAAGTCGGCGTTGAAGGCCGAACAGACCAGCGGGTGGAGCTGGATCGCCTTGCCTTCGATCAGCATCGGCTCGAACGCCTGGATACCCAGACGGTGCAAGGTCGGTGCCCGGTTCAGCATCACGGGATGTTCGCGGATCACCTCGTCGAGGATGTCCCAGACCTCGGGACGCTCCTTCTCGACCAGCTTCTTGGCCTGCTTCACGGTGGAGGACAGACCCTTGGCTTCTAGCCGCGAATAGATGAACGGCTTGAACAGTTCGAGCGCCATCTTCTTGGGCAGACCGCACTGGTGTAGCTTCAGCTCCGGACCGGTCACGATGACCGAACGACCGGAGAAGTCGACGCGCTTGCCCAGAAGGTTCTGGCGGAAACGACCCTGCTTGCCCTTGAGCATGTCGCTCAGGGATTTCAGCGGACGCTTGTTGGCACCGGTGATGACACGACCGCGACGGCCGTTGTCGAACAGGGCGTCGACCGATTCCTGCAGCATCCGCTTTTCGTTGCGCACGATGATGTCCGGCGCGCGCAGTTCGATCAGCCGCTTGAGACGGTTGTTCCGGTTGATCACACGACGATAGAGGTCGTTGAGGTCGGAGGTCGCAAAGCGGCCACCGTCCAGCGGCACCAGCGGACGCAGTTCCGGCGGGATCACCGGAATGACGGTCAGGACCATCCATTCCGGTCGGTTGCCGGATTCCAGGAAGGATTCAACCACCTTGAGGCGCTTGATGATCTTCTTGGGCTTGAGCTCGCCCGTGGCCTCTTTCAGGTCGGCGCGAAGCGTCTCGGCCTCCTGCTCGAGGTCGATGGCGGCCAGCATCTCGCGGATCGCTTCAGCGCCGATATTGGCGGTGAAGGCGTCCATGCCATACTGGTCCTGCGCGTCCATGAACTCTTCTTCGGTCAGCATCTGACCGTAGGTGAGGTCCGTGAGACCCGGCTCGATCACCACGTAGTTCTCGAAATAGAGAACCCGCTCGAGATCGCGCAGCGTCATGTCCAGCATGAGACCGATGCGCGAGGGCAGCGATTTCAGGAACCAGATATGTGCGCAGGGGGCCGCCAGCTCGATATGGCCCATCCGCTCGCGGCGGACCTTCTGCAGGGTGACCTCGACGCCGCACTTCTCGCAGACGACGCCGCGGTATTTCATCCGCTTGTACTTGCCGCACAGGCATTCGTAATCCTTGATCGGACCGAAGATGCGCGCGCAGAACAGGCCGTCGCGCTCGGGCTTGAACGTGCGGTAGTTGATGGTTTCAGGCTTCTTGATCTCGCCGAAGGACCACGACAGGATCCGTTCCGGCGACGCGAGCGAGACCTTGATCTCGTCGAACGTCTTGGCCGGAGCGACCGGGTTGAACGGGTTGTTTGTCAGTTCCTGGTTCATTTTGATACCTCGAATATCGGGTGGGAAGGCTGGGACAGGCGCGAGATTTTTCGTACGAAAAATCTCGCGGCCAAAAATTTTCGCAGGAAAATTTTGGCTTTACTCATCCTCTTCCGCATCCAGGAGTTCCATGTTGAGGCCCAGACCCCGGACCTCCTTCACAAGCACGTTGAACGATTCCGGAATCCCGGCCTCGAAGTTGTCTTCGCCCTTGACGATCGATTCATAGACCTTCGTCCGGCCTGCCACGTCATCCGACTTGACCGTCAGCATCTCCTGCAGGGTGTAGGCGGCGCCGTAGGCTTCCAGAGCCCAGACTTCCATTTCCCCGAAGCGCTGACCGCCGAACTGTGCCTTGCCGCCCAGCGGCTGCTGGGTCACGAGGCTGTAGGGCCCTGTGGAGCGCGCGTGGATCTTGTCGTCGACCAGGTGGTGCAGTTTGAGCAGGTATTTCACACCCACCGTAACCTTGCGGCTGAACTGCTCGCCGGAACGCCCGTCGAACAGGATCGACTGGCCTGACGTATCGAACCCGGCGCGTGTCAGCGCGTCGTTCACGTCATGCTCCTTCGCACCGTCGAAGACCGGCGTCGCGATCGGCACACCGCGCGTCACGTTGCCCGCCGCCTCGACAAGAGTGTCCTCGTCCATGCCCACGATGCCCTCTTCGTAGACATCGTCGCCATAGGCGATCTTCATCGCCTCGCGCACGGGGGTCAGATCGCCGGTGCGCCGGTAATCCTGCAGCGCCTCGTCGATCTTGATGCCCAGACCGCGTGCGGCCCAGCCCATATGCGTCTCGAGGATCTGACCGACGTTCATGCGCGACGGCACGCCCAGCGGGTTCAGACAGAAATCGACCGGAGTACCATCCGCGAGAAACGGCATGTCCTCCATCGGCACCACTTTCGAGATCACGCCCTTGTTGCCGTGACGGCCGGCCATCTTGTCGCCCGGCTGCAGCTTGCGCTTCACCGCGACGAAGACCTTGACCATCTTCATCACACCCGGGGGCAGATCGTCGCCACGACGGACCTTTTCGACCTTGTCCTCGAAACGGGCATCGAGAGTGCGCTTCTGCGCCTCGTACTGCTCGTTCAGGGCCTCGACGATCTTGGCATCATCCTCATCGGCGAGCGCGAGCTGCCACCATTGACCACGTGTCAGCGTGGACAGAAGATCCTCGGTGATTTCCGAATTCGGGCGCACGCCCTTCGGACCCTTCACCGCGATCTTGCCCAGGATCATCGTGCGCAGGCGCGCATAGATGTTCCGGTCGAGGATCGCGAGCTCGTCGTCACGGTCACGGGCCAGGCGCTCGACCTCTTCCCGCTCGATCTGCAGCGCACGCTCGTCCTTTTCCACACCGTGGCGGTTGAACACGCGTACCTCGACGACCGTACCGTAATCGCCCGGCTTTACACGCAGCGAGGTGTCGCGCACGTCCGATGCCTTTTCCCCGAAGATGGCGCGCAGAAGCTTTTCTTCCGGCGTCATCGGGCTTTCGCCCTTCGGAGTGATCTTGCCCACGAGGATATCGCCCGGCTCCACATCGGCACCGATATAGACGATGCCCGCTTCGTCGAGGTTGCGCAGGGCTTCCTCGCCGACATTGGGGATGTCGCGCGTGATCTCTTCCGGCCCGAGCTTCGTGTCACGCGCCGCCACTTCGAATTCCTCGATGTGGACGGAGGTGAACACGTCGTCGCGCGAGATGCGCTCGGAGATCAGGATCGAGTCCTCGTAGTTGTAGCCGTTCCACGGCATGAAGGCGACGATGACGTTCTTGCCGAGCGCCAGTTCCCCCATATCGGTCGACGGACCGTCGGCGATGACTTCGCCCTTGGTCACCTGATCGCCCACCTTCACCAGCGGACGCTGGTTGATGCAGGTGTTCTGGTTCGAACGCTGGAACTTGCGCATGCGGTAGATGTCCACGCCCGGATCACCCGGATCGAGGTCATCTGTCGCCCGCACGACGATCCGCATCGCATCGACCTGGTCGATGACGCCGGTCCGCTTGGCCATGATGGCCGCACCGGAATCCCGTGCCACGATCTCTTCGATGCCGGTGCCCACGAGCGGCGCTTCGGACCGCAAGGTCGGAACCGCCTGACGCTGCATGTTCGAGCCCATCAGAGCGCGGTTCGCGTCGTCATTCTCGAGGAACGGGATCAGCGAGGCCGCGACCGAAACGAGCTGCTTCGGCGAGACGTCGATCAGGTCCACCATCTCGTTTGGCGACAGGGTGTAGTCACCGGATTTCCGGGTCGACACCAGGTCGTTCACGAAACGCATGTTCTCGTCGAGGTTGGCGTTGGCCTGCGCCACGGTGTGACGCATCTCCTCGGTCGCGGACATGTAGTGCACTTCGTCGGTCACCACCGAGTCCTTGACGACGCGGTAGGGTGTTTCGATGAAGCCGTACTTGTTCACGCGGGCAAAGGTCGCCAGCGAGTTGATCAGACCGATGTTCGGGCCTTCCGGCGTCTCGATCGGGCACATCCGGCCATAGTGGGTCGGGTGCACGTCGCGCACTTCGAAGCCTGCGCGCTCGCGGGTCAGACCGCCCGGCCCGAGGGCCGAAAGACGACGCTTGTGCGTCACTTCCGAAAGCGGGTTGGTCTGGTCCATGAACTGCGACAGCTGCGAGGAGCCGAAGAATTCGCGCACGGCAGCGGCCGCAGGCTTCGCGTTGATCAGGTCCTGCGGCATGACCGTGTCGATCTCGACCGAGGACATGCGTTCCTTGATCGCGCGCTCCATGCGGAGCAGACCGACGCGGTACTGGTTCTCCATCAGTTCGCCGACCGAACGCACCCGGCGGTTGCCGAGGTGGTCGATGTCGTCGATGTCGCCGTGCCCGTCACGCAGGTCGACCAGCGCCTTGATGCAGGCGACGATGTCGTCCTTGTCCAGCGTGCGCTGGGTGTCGGGCTTGTCGAGCGCGAGGCGCATGTTCATCTTGACCCGGCCGACGGCGGAAAGGTCGTAGCGCTCGCTGTCGAAGAACAGCGTGTCGAACAGGGCCGACGCAGCCTCGACGGTGGGCGGCTCGCCCGGGCGCATGACGCGGTAGATGTCCATCAGCGCGGATTCGCGGTTCAGGTTCTTGTCCATCGCCATGGTCGAGCGCATGTAGGCGCCGACCGTGATGTTGTCGATGTCCAGAACCGGGATATCGGTCACGCCCGCATCCACCAGCTCTTTCAACGTGCCACCGGTGACGTCGCCGTCCTTGTCGGTGGTCCAGGTCAGCTCGTCGCCGGCCTCGACATAGATTGCGCCGGTTTCCTCGTTGATGATGTCCTTGGCGACGAAACGGCCGACGATGTTCTCGAAAGGCACCAGCAGGTTCTCGACCTTGCCGTCGTCGATCATCTGCTTGACGGCGCGCGGGGTGATCTTCTTGCCGGCTTCGGCCAGGATCTCGCCCGAGGCCGCGTCGACCAGATCAAAGGTGGGACGTGTGCCGCGCACGCGCTCGGGGAAGAACTTGGTGACCCAGCCCTTGCCCTTTTCCGCGGTGAAGCTCACCGTGTTGAAATAGGCGTCCATGATCGCTTCCTGATCCATGCCGAGGGCATAGAGCAGCGTCGTCACGGGAAGTTTCCGGCGACGGTCGATACGCGCATAGACGTTGTCCTTGGCGTCGAATTCGAAATCGAGCCACGAGCCGCGATAGGGAATGATGCGGCAGGCGAAGAGCAGCTTGCCCGAGGAGTGTGTCTTGCCCTTGTCGTGGTCGAAGAACACGCCCGGCGAACGGTGCATCTGGGACACGATCACACGCTCGGTTCCGTTCACGACAAAGGTGCCGTTCGGCGTCATCAGGGGCATGTCGCCCATGTAGACGTCCTGCTCCTTGATGTCCTTGACGGACTTCGCACCGGTATCCTCGTCGATATCGAACACGATCAGACGCAGGGTCACCTTCAGCGGTGCGGCATAGGTCATGTCGCGCTGCTGGCATTCCTCGACGTCGTATTTGGGCTTCTCGAGCTCATAGCTCACGAATTCCAGCACGGAGGTCTCGTTGAAGTCCTTGATCGGAAAGACGGACTGGAACACGCCCTTGATGCCCTCGCCGTCCATGGGCGCGAGCTGGTCGCCGGATTTGAGGAATAGATCGTAGGAGGATTTCTGAACTTCGATCAGGTTCGGCATCTCCAAGACTTCACGGATTTTGCCGAAATATTTGCGAAGACGTTTCTGGCCAAGGAAGCTTTGCGCCATGTCAGGTGTCACCTTTTCAGTTTCTCAACGGACGCGCAGCACTGTCGGGCCACAGCGGCACACCCATCAGAGACGGCAGAGTTTCGATCCATTCATGGCGCCCGTCCCACCGAGCGCCTCCCGATCCTTGAACCTCGCCTTAGAAAAGCCCTTGTCGAAGGGCCTCTCTGAGACAGGCTCGGCTGGACCCGGGAGTGCCCGGATCCAGCCTGTGCAGATAATGGTCCGGGCGCACCCGGAACCGATTACTTGAGCTCGACTTCGGCGCCAGCTGCTTCCAGCTTGGCTTTGATTTCGTCGGCTTCGGCTTTGGAAACCTGCTCCTTGACGGCTTTGCCGCCCGCTTCGACCAGGTCCTTGGCTTCTTTGAGGCCCAGACCGGTGATCGCGCGGACTTCCTTGATCACGTTGATCTTGGAGGCGCCAGCGGCCTTCAGGATGACGTCGAATTCGGTCTGCTCTTCGGCAGCCGCACCGGCGTCGCCGCCTGCGGGGCCTGCCATCATGACCGCGCCGCCAGCAGCGGGCTCGATGCCATACTCGTCTTTAAGGATGGTTTTCAGTTCTTGTGCTTCCAGCAGCGTGAGGTTCACGATCTGCTCTGCAAGTGCTTTAAGATCAGCCATTGTGACTTCTTTCCGTATCTAAATGTGTTCCAACGTCGGGATTTCAACCCCACGATGATCCCATAGGTTGCTTACGCAGCCGCCTTGTCCTCGATTGTGGACAAGATGGATGCGATATTCGAAGCAGGTGCGCCAATGGCCCCGGCAATGTTCGATGCGGGTGCGCCGATGCAGCCAGCGATGGAAGCGATGAGCTCCTCGCGCGACGGCATCTTCGACACGGATTCCACACCGGCCCGGTCCAGAGCGTTCTCACCCATTGCGCCGCCAAGAATTTCAAACTTCTTGTTATCCTTGGCGAAGTCCTCGGCCACCTTGGCTGCTGCCACGGGGTCCTCGGAAAAGGTCAGAACGGTCATGCCCGTCAGGAAGTCAGCAATGCTTGCGCAGGGCTTTCCCTCAAGGGCGATCTTGGCGAGCCTGTTCTTGGCGACACGCACGGATGTCTGGTTCGCGCGGGCGCGTCCCCGAAGATCCTGCATCTCGGCAACCGTGAGACCCTCGTAATGTGCTACCACCACGACGCCAGAGCTTTCGAAGATCTGGCCGAGTTCCTCGACCACTTTCTCTTTCTGGGCTCTATCCACAGTTTCACTCCAAATTTGGGGGTTTCCCCCCGGCTCATGTTCATCCCGCGCCTTCCTGCGGGACAGTCGGGTCCGTTGTTCAGGGTCCCGAGGCCTTGATCGCCCGAAGGTCAAAGACCTTTCGGAAATCTTGTCTCGTTTCCCATCTCAGGAAGGAATTATTCCGGGCATATCCCCGGAACCCTCCGTCTCGGACAGAACGGTACCGATGGTCTGGCCCCGTTATTCGCCCCGGCCCTTGCGGACCGGAGCCAATCTCTTATTCCGCCGCGGCGGTCGCGACGTCCACGGTCACGCCCGGGCCCATGGTCGAGCTGAGCGCGATGCTCTTGAGGTAGGTCCCCTTCGCACCGGCCGGCTTGGCCTTCGACACGGCGCTCACGAACGCCTTGATGTTCTCGACCAGCTTGGCTTCGTCGAACGAAACCTTGCCGACGCCTGCATGCACAACACCGGCCTTCTCGGCCTTGAACTGCACCTGGCCGCCCTTGGCTGCCTCGACGGCCTCCTTGACGTCCATGGTGACGGTGCCGACCTTGGGGTTCGGCATCAGGTTGCGCGGGCCCAGGATCTTGCCCAGACGACCGACAATCGGCATCATGTCGGGCGTGGCGATGCAACGATCAAATTCGATCTTGCCACCCTGAATTGTCTCCATCAGGTCCTCTGCACCGACGATGTCGGCACCGGCAGCGGTGGCTTCGTCAGCCTTGGCACCACGGGCGAAGACGGCGACGCGGATTGTCTTGCCGGTACCGTTGGGCAGACCGACGACACCGCGGACCATTTGGTCGGCATGGCGCGGATCGACACCAAGGTTCATGGCGATCTCGACAGTCTCGTCGAACTTGACGTTCGAGTTCGACTTGATCAGTTTCACGGCCTCTTCGACAGAGATATCCTCTTTGCCTGCAAAGGCGTCACGGGCGGCGCGGGCGCGTTTTCCAAGTTTAGCCATCTTACTTCACCTCGATGCCCATGGACTTTGCGGAGCCCAGAATGATCTGCATGGCGGCCTCAACGTCGTTCGCGCTCAGGTCCTTCATCTTTGCTTCGGCGATCTCGCGCACCTGCGCTGCGGTCACCGAGGCGACGGTCTCGCGACCCGGGAGGGGAGACCCCTTGGGACGGTTCCGCTTGCCGACGGGCTTCATGCCTGCGGCCTTCTTGAGGTAATAAGACGCGGGCGGCGTCTTGATTTCCATCGTGAAGGACTTGTCCTGATAGTACGTGATCAGGGTCGGGCACGGTGCGCCGGGCTCCATCTCCTGCGTCTTGGCGTTGAACGCCTTGCAGAATTCCATGATGTTGATGCCGCGCTGACCCAGCGCCGGGCCCACGGGCGGGCTCGGGTTTGCCTGGCCGGCCTTGATCTGCAATTTCATCTTGCCAGCAAGCTTCTTTGCCATCTGGCTACTCCTTTTTCATCATCGGTGCGCTCTGAAGGCGCACCCTACACAAGACGGGACGCGTCCCGCCCCTTGACTAGCGTGGTGCGGCTTGACGGTCGCGACCGCCTTGCCTCCCACGAACGAACGACGTTGCCGCCGCAGGTACGCATTCACTGCGCACCTCCCGCTCAGGCCCCTTGCTTGGTAACCTGAGTGAATTCCAATTCGACCGGGGTTTCCCGGCCAAAGATCGACACCGCGACGCGCAGCCGCTGGTTGTCCTCGTCCACGCCCTCGACCATGCCGTCGAAATCCTCGAACGGGCCATCGTTGACCTTGACCCGCTCCCCGATCTCGAAGTGGATCAGCGTGCGCGGGCTTTCCTCGCCTTCCTGCACGCGACCCAGGATCGCCGTGACCTCGTTGTCGCGCATCGGCATCGGACGCCCCTGCGGACCGAGGAACCCCGTGACGCGGTTGATCGAGTTGATCAGGTGGTAGCCCTTGTCGGACATCTCCATCCGAACCAGCACGTAGCCGGGCATGAAACGACGCTCGGTCGTGACCTTCTTGCCGCGGCGAATCTCGATCACCTCTTCGGTCGGCACCAGAACCTCTTCGATCTGGTCCTGAAGCTGCTGCTCCTCGACCGCCGTCCGGATCTGTTCGGCAATCTTCTTCTCGAAGTTCGAGAGCACGCTCACCGAATACCACCGCTTCGCCATCTGGCCTCAACCCTTGTTCCTGCACCGCATTTCCACGGTGTCTTGTCTGTCCGCCACCCGTCGGGCGGCGCCCACTCGAAAATAAAATCGGCGCGCAACACGAATCATTGCACGCCCGTTTCGGAAGGTGTCGTGTCCACTACTCGCCACTCACCGCGAATTCAAGGGGCGGCGAGCGCTTTTTCACCAGATCAGGCCACACCCTGCCGATCAGGATCAGCCTGCCCGACCGTTCCTAGCCGAAAAAATTCAGGACGAGCTGGAGACCCTCGCGGATTGCGATATCGACAGTCGCGAAGAAGATCGCCGTGAGCGTGGCCATGATGAACACCATGACGGTCGTCAGCAGCACTTCGCGACGTGTCGGCCAGACGACCTTGCCGACTTCGGTACGAACCTGCTGTACGAACTGGATCGGATTTGTTCTGGCCATGCGCTCTTCTCTGATAACGGTTTTGCGCCACATACGCGCAGCCGCGACATCTTTCAAGAGTGGCTGAAGTGCTGCCTAAGGCAATCCGAGCCTCGGGACATAATCGGAAAAGGTGCCGGACATGAACGGCGCAATCATGGGCGTCGACTTTGCCGCTGGCCATAACAAACCTCACCACGGCGACCTGATCCGGCCCGCTGTTCACGAAAAGCTCTTTTTTCAATCACGTCAGTGTGTTCGCTGGAGATGCACTCGGAACCAATTCCATCGGCGGTGGTTCTCTGTCCATACCGACAACGACTGACGTGTCGTGATGTCGAGACAGAGAAATACCAAGGAGTACCAAGATGAAACGTTTTCTGATTGCAACCGCCCTGACCGCCAGCCTTTCGACCGCAGCATATGCTGCAACGGAAGCTGAAGTCGCTCAGATCCAAAGCCTCCTCCCGAACGTCGATGCCTCCACGCTTTCTGATACCGAAGTGACGAACGCTATGGCGATAATCAACGGTTCGGACTCGCGCAGCAGCAAGATGCAAAATCTGAGCGCGCTCCTGAACCAGGAAATGTCGATGGGTATGGCCGCAACGCCGACCGAGGCGCAGCGTGCCCAACTTGAGCGTTATGCACCGAATGTTGACTATACCACCGTGACTCAGGCACAGCTCGACACTGCGTTGAACTATGTCAACAGCGGCATGGGTGACGCTGATATCTCGCAGAACGTGCAAGCCGTGCTTGTTGACGATGGTACTCCGGTTGGTGAAGCTAACACTGCATCCGCTGCGGAAGTAGCGATCCTTCAGCGCTACCTTCCCGACATGGAAGTCGCCATGCTGACCGAAGCACAGCTTAATGTCGCCCTGGCGACAGTGTATGGTGGCGGCAGCGAATCCGAGATTCAGAGCAAGCTCAAAGCGATGGTCAACTGAAGCATTGCTTCCAGACATCTCATGATCGACTCGTAAGGCGATCACGAAGCGGAAAGGGTCATCTTCGGATGGCCCTTTTCTTTTGCGCAATGGCGTCGGATGCGCTCGCACCGCTTAACTCTGCAATCCGTCTTAACACAAGCAGCTGCCCTGAGATGTTGGACCGCCGCGTTCGCGGCGGAGGTGTGTCGCCAATTAAATCACAGCGAGCACGACGCACCTTTAAGACAAACACCCGTCGCCAAGAACAATTGACTGTTCCGCAGGACCAGAGCGAATGTGCTGCTGGATCGCTGTCCGCTCGTTTTTGTATTTCCGAGAATTTGGCAGGGGCACAGGGACTCGAACCCGGGACCTACGGTTTTGGAGACCGTCGCTCTACCAACTGAGCTATACCCCTACGCGAGCCGTGGACTATGACATGCGCCGGGTGAAATCAAGAGCCTTTCGTCACTTCTTCTGGCTTCCTGCACGTGACGTGATGCCAAGGGCAGCCGTGCGAAAATCCGCGTCGGGAGGCGCGCTCACCTGCATACAGAGCTTCTCCTGAACCGTTATCCAAACGTTCGGACCCCAATCGGGCATTCATAAAGGCTCGGAATCACTTCTCACATCATGGTGAAGATTGGCTTCACCGGATCCTGCTCCGCTTTGGTCACGTGTTGCGCGACCCTTTGAAACACATCCGGGACCACAAATAGCGCTGCCACGTTGAACCGCACCAGATCTGTGCATATGCGCACAACGATGCTTAAAAACCCTTTCACATCAAGCACAAAAGCGCGTGATCCCATGCGCGCATTTCGTGATTTCGTTTTCGGCTCAGAGCTCCCTAACTCTAGTCCATCGGAAGCAAACGCTGACCCAAAAAACCCGGTCCATGCAGCCACCGCGCTCGGGCCCATCACAAAGGACACATGACATGAAACGCACCATCCTCTTTTCCGCCCTCGCCCTGTCCACCCTCGCAGGCGCCGCCTCGGCAGCCACCAGCGCGGAGCAAGCCATCCTGCAGCGCTATGCACCTTCCGTCGATGTCTCGACACTCACGGACGTGCAGGTTGCCACGCTGATGAACATCGTGAACTCGACCGATTCCGAAGGCGACAAGCGCGCCATCATCCAGAACTTCGTCGAGTGAAGCCCACCGAACCCGACACACCCCAACCCGACTTCAAAGGATCAATGATCATGAAACGCACCATTCTCTTTTCCGCCCTCGCCCTGTCCACCCTCGCAGGCGCAGCTTCGGCCGCCACCAGTGCAGAACAGGCAATCCTGCAGCGCTATGCACCTTCCGTCGACGTCTCGACGCTCTCCGACGTTCAGGTCGCCACGCTGATGAACATCGTAAGCTCGGCCGATTCCCAAGGCGACAAGCGCGCCATCATCCAGAACTTCGTCAACTGATCGAAGTCTCCGGACAGGTCGAAAGCCGCCGTCACGCGCCCTGACTGCAGCGCGCGTGACGGGTTCCCACGCAAAAGCCGCCCCCCTTGCAGGAGGCGGCTTTTTTCATGCCCAGAAGCCTGCTTGATCAGGCAGCCGATCGCGCGCGGCGCCGTTCAGAGGATGAGACGATGCCCGCATCGAACAGCTTGGCGATCTCGGTATCGCTCAGTCCCGCGACATCGCCCAGGATCTCTTCGGTATGTGCGCCGAGCACGGGTGCTGCCACAGGATCGGTGCGCGCATAGTCGGAAAAGTTGAGCGGCGATCCAGGCACAGGATAGCGGCCCACCCCGGGATGGTTCATCACGCGGAACATCGGATTGTCTTCGGAAAGGTCCGGATCTTCCGCCAGCGCCTCGGGCACAGTGCGGAACTGCGACCAGGTGACGCCCGCCCTGTCGCAGGCGAGGCCCGCAACCTTGCTGGGGCGTGCAGCGAACCAGGGCTTGAGAATACCCGTGATGTCGTGGCGCAGTCCATAGCGCGCGCCCTCGTCATCCAGATCCTTGCCGGTGCAGCTTGCCAGACGCCCCATCGCATCCTCCGTGCCGGTCATGCGGACCAGGCCACGCCATTGCCGCTGGGTGAGGCCGATCACCATGATCCGCTTGCCGTCGCTGCAGACGAAATCGTGACCATAGGCGCCATAGAGCGCGTTGCCACTCTTGCCGCGCGGCTTGCCGGTCAGCGCTGCCTCGGCGATCAGACCCAGATGACCGATCGTGGCCGCCGCCACATCCTTGAGCGAGAATTCGACATCCTGCCCAACGCCGCGCCTCAGACGGTTGCGTTCGGCCGCCAGCAGCGCCGAGACGACCATCTGCCCCGCCGCCACATCCCAGGCAGGCAGCGCATGGGCGACAGGATCGGGATAGCCTTCGGGGCCGGTCATGCTCGGGATGCCAAGCGCCGGATTGACGGTGTAATCGACCTGCGGATTCCCGCGCCGGTCGCCCATCAGTGTGACCATGATCATGTCGGAGCGATGCTGCGACAGGGTGGCATGATCGAGCCACCCCTTGACCCGCAGATTGGTGATGAAGAGACCCGCATCCTCGCCCGGCGCGGTGATGATCCGGGTGATCAGCTCCTTGCCTTCGGGGCTCTGCATGTCCACGGCAATGGATTTCTTGCCCTTGTTCAACCCGTCCCAGAACAGGCTCTGCCCGTTCGGTGCCACCGGCCAGCGCGTCGAATCAAGACCGCCCCCGATGCGGTCGAACCGGATCACCTCGGCCCCCATCTGCGCGAGCGTCATGCCCGCAAGCGGCACCGCGACAAAGGCCGATCCCTCGACCACCCGCATGCCCTTCAATATCTGGCTCATGTCGTCTCCTCCCAACTGGCCGTGGCTTGCATGTTCTGGTGCGTATTGCCCGTGGCGGTGCACATCCGCAGGCTGCCATCCTGCTGGCGCTCGCCCAGAACCCGCAGCGTGTCGTGATGGAACATCGGAAACACGCTGCGAAACTTGAAACGATCCGGCGCGATACCCCTGTGTCGGCGCGCCGCGTCGATGAGATACGTCGCCTGGAGCGGACCATGCACGATGAGACCGGGGTATTTCTCGACTGCCGCCGCATAGCTGCGGTCGTAATGAATGCGGTGCGCATTGAAGGTGCAGGCGGAATAGCGAAACAGCAACGCCTCGGACATCTCCTGCTGCTCGTCGATCACGGGATCGGTAGGCACCGGAATGGCCTTTGGCGGCTGAAAGCTTTCGGGCATCGGCAGATAGACGATGTCCTGCCGCTCAGAAATCGCGACACCGCTTTCGCCCGCAATCTCGTGCGCGACCGTGACGAAGACCATGCGCCCGGTCCCGCCGGACTTTTCCACCACATCCGTGATGCGCGCATGCGCGGTCAGACGCTCGCCCACATGCAGATCCTGATGAAATGCCAGCGCCCCACCCGCACGCATCCGGCGCGGCAGGTCGATCGGGGGCAGGAAGCCGCCAAGCTTGGGGTGACCGTCCTCGCCCAGTCCGGTCATCGGGGTCAGCGCGGGAAAGACCGCCCAATGCCAGAGCTGGGGCAGCACATCACCGTCCTTTGGCGCGATCCGGTCCAGCGTCGCCGCCATCATTGCGGACAGGGACGGGTCGAGCCGGGTCTGCACCGTCTCTTCCCGGCCGATCCAGTCAGCTGCTGTCACCTTGTTCATGCGTCATCCCTTGGAATATCTTAGCACGGGAAAATGACAGGAATTGCAAAAAAATCAAATAATTTTAAATAGTTAACAGGATACGACTGTATACCGGATCACATCGGGCAAGGGTTCCAGACAACCTACCCCTTGATGCAAAAGGCACATTTGCCTTGCTGCATGTGCATAAAAGGCAGGAAAGAATCTTGCCTTGGGGCGTGGCGCGCAGATGGGAAACATGCCGGAAGCCCGGCTTGCCCCACCTTACGAAAAAAGGCCCCGGCACGATGACCGGGACCCATTGAGACTTTGCAGCGTCGGCTGGCGCGAGTGTGCCGAAGCTTACTCGATGATCTTGGAGACGACGCCGGAGCCGACGGTGCGGCCGCCTTCGCGGATGGCGAAGCGCAGCTTGTCTTCCATCGCGATCGGCGCGATCAGCTCGACGTTGAACTTCAGGTTGTCACCCGGCATCACCATCTCGGTGCCTTCGGGCAGCATCACCGTGCCGGTCACGTCCGTC
>JBBSNW010000069.1:0-21265 GCA_038260405.1 Rhodobacterales bacterium
ACACGTTCAATCGATAAAATGGTGAGCCCGTCGGGGTTCGAACCCGAGACCTACTGATTAAAAGTCAGTTGCTCTACCAACTGAGCTACAGGCCCACTAGGCGGCTATCTAGAAAGACGCCTCCGGGGGGTCAACCCCAAAAAGCGCATTTCCTCACCAACTTGTAACGGCTTCATGACCAACAGCTCCGCAGCCACTGGAAAGCCCGCCTCACTCGGCGTATATGCGCGCCCATGGACATGCGCGACTCTCCCGGATTGCCCTTCATGAAGATGCATGGGCTTGGCAACGACTTTGTCGTGCTGGACGGGCGTGCGCAGGACGTTTTGGTCACACCTGCGCTGGCCATCGCGCTTGCCGACCGGCATCGCGGCATCGGTTTCGACCAGCTTGCGCTGATCACGGCGCAGGGCGCGGGTGATGCGCATCTGAACTTCTACAATGCCGACGGATCGACCTCCGCCGCCTGCGGCAATGCCACGCGCTGCATCGCACGGCACATCATGGACGAAACGGGGCAGAAGTCGCTCACGCTGACCACGGAGCGCGGCACGCTGCATGCCGTCGATGTCGGCGACGGGCTGACTTCCGTCAACATGGGTCAGCCGCAGCTCGACTGGTCCGAGATTCCGCTGGCCGAGGAGATGGACACGCTGGAACTGCCAATCGAGGGCGCGCCAGTCGCAACCGGCATGGGCAATCCGCACTGCACCTTCTTCGTGCCCGACGCGACGGCAGTGGTCTTGGAGCAGTTCGGCCCGCGCTACGAGCATCACCCGCTCTACCCGCAGCGCACCAACGTGCAGGTCGCCTCGCTGGTCGGGCCGGATCATATGCGGATGCGGGTCTGGGAACGCGGCGTGGGCGTCACGCTGGCCTCCGGATCGTCCTCCTGTGCGACGGCCGTCGCCGCCGCGCGGCGCGGGCTCACCGGTCGCAAGGTCCGGATCGATCTAGATGGTGGGACGCTCTGGGTCGACTGGCGCGAAGATGGCGTCTGGATGACGGGTACGACAATGCATGTCGCCTCTGGCGTTCTGACACGTGACTGGCTGGCCACGTTATGATCGCGCCCCGGTTCACGACGCTTGGCTGCCGTCTCAACGCCTACGAGACCGAAGCGATGAAGGCGCTCGCCGCCGAGGCGGGCTTGGGCAATGCCGTCGTGGTCAATACCTGCGCCGTGACTGCAGAGGCGGTGCGCAAGGCCCGGCAGGAGATCCGTCGCCTGCGCCGCGAGAATCCCGATGCCCGGCTGATCGTGACCGGCTGCGCGGCCCAGACCGAGCCCGAGACCTTTACCGCCATGGTCGAGGTGGACGCGGTGATCGGCAACACCGAAAAGATGACTCCGGGAACCTGGCAGACGCTGGCCGCGGACTTCATCGGCGAGACGGAAAAGGTCATGGTGGATGACATCATGTCCGTGACCGAGACCGCGGGTCACCTGATCGACGGCTTCGGAAGCCGCTCGCGCGCCTATGTTCAGGTGCAGAACGGCTGCGATCACCGCTGTACCTTCTGCATCATTCCGTTCGGGCGGGGCAATTCACGCTCTGTTCCTGCGGGTGTCGTGGTGGACCAGATCAAGCGGCTGGTCGACAAGGGCTTCAACGAGGTGGTGCTGACCGGGGTCGATCTGACCTCCTGGGGTGCGGATCTGCCGATGACGCCGAAGCTCGGCGATCTCGTGATGCGAATCCTGAAGCTGGTGCCGGACCTGCCGCGGCTGCGGATATCCTCCATCGATTCGATCGAGGTGGACGAGAACCTGCTCGCCGCCATCGCGACGGAACCGCGTCTGATGCCGCATCTCCACCTGTCGCTGCAGCACGGCGACGACCTGATCCTGAAGCGGATGAAGCGGCGGCACCTGCGCGACGATGCGATCCGCTTTGCGCAGGAGGCCCGCAGACTGCGGCCCGACATGACTTTCGGCGCGGACATCATCGCAGGCTTTCCGACCGAGACCGAGGCGCATTTCGAGAATTCGCTGAAGCTGGTCGAGGAATGCGACCTCACCTGGCTGCATGTCTTTCCCTACAGCGCGCGGCAGGGCACACCTGCGGCGCGGATGCCGGCCGTGAATGGTGCCGCGATCAAGGAACGTGCCGGGCGGTTGCGTGCAGCCGGAGCAAGACAGGTGGAACGGCATCTGGTGGCGCAAATCGGTCAGACACATCATATCCTGATGGAATCGCCGGAAATGGGCCGGACCGAGCAGTTCACCGAGGTGCGTTTCACCACGCCGCAGGCCGAAGGGCAGATCGTCACCGCGCGGATCACCGGCGCGACCGAAACTCATCTGGAGGCCTGAGCCGAGCCACAGGCTTGTGGCACGCGCTCGCTGGTATTGCCGACAGACCTCGCCCCTCCCGGAGCATCGCCGGACTTGCAAAATGCGCACAGTGACGCGCCGGACCCGCCGCGCGCCCTACATCCGGTTTGCAACGGATACAAAAATTGGCCATGAGAGTTCAATGACAGCTCAGAACAAAGCCCTCACCGTCCATCTTCTGACCGCCACCGGGGCGGTCTTTGCCATGCTAGCCCTGCTGGCCGCGGCGCAGGAGAAATGGTCGATCATGTTCCTCTGGCTCGTGATCGCCTTTTTCGTGGACGGGATCGATGGCCCCTTGGCCCGCAAATATGACGTGAAGGTCAACTCGCCGCGGTTTGACGGCGTGTTGCTGGACCTCATCATCGACTATCTCACTTATGTCTTCATCCCAGCTTTCGCACTGTTCCAGTCGGGTTTGTTGCCGGGATGGACGGGATGGGTTGCGATCATCCTGATCACCTTTGCCAGTGCGATGTATTTTGCCGACAGCCGCATGAAGACCACGGACAATTCCTTTCAGGGCTTTCCCGGATGCTGGAACATGCTGGTTCTTGTGATGTTCGCGCTCAGCCCGAATTTCTGGATCATCCTCGCGCTGGTCAGCATTCTCGCGGTGACGATGTTCCTGCCCCTGAAATTCATCCACCCGGTGCGCACGGAACGCTGGCGGCCGGTATCGCTTCCCGTTGCACTGGCCTGGACCTTCTTTGCCGGATGGGCCGCCTGGGTGGACTTTCACCCCCAGAGCTGGGCCCATTGGGGGCTGGTCGTGACCTCGGTCTACCTGATCTCGGTCGGTATCCTGCAGCAGATGATCCCGCCACGGCGCTGAGAGGCGCGGATCTTTCAATATATCATGATTGGCGTGGCGCGGGCCCGTCCGGACAGGCCCGCGATAGCTCAGGCCTTGAGCCGGTAGCCGGTGCGAAACATCTGCCAGGCGACCGCAAGGATCGCGAGCGTCGCTCCGAACGCCACGCAAAAGCCGAGGACAGGCGAGGAATCAGACACGCCGATCAGCCCGAAGCGTACACCGTCGATCAGGTAGAAGATCGGGTTGAAATGCGTGATCTCGCGCAGTACCGGCGGCAGCGCCTCGACCGAGTAGAAGGTGCCCGACAGGAAGGCGAGCGGTGTCACGAGGAAGTTGGTGATCGCCGCCATCTGGTCGAACTTGTTGGCATAGATCCCTGCGAGCAGCCCCAGCGACGACATGAAGGCCGCGCCGAGGATCACGAAGACCAGCGCCACGAACGGATGCGCGGGCACGATTCCGAGAACGAAGCCCAGCACCGCCGCCAGCGCCACCGCCACGAAGAGCCCGCGCGCGATGCCGCCCGCAAGGTAGCCCAGCACCAGCTCGCCGCCGCTGAGCGGGGGCATCAGCGTGTCGACGATGTTGCCCTGCACCTTCGAGATCACGATCGAGGAGGAGGTGTTGGCAAAGGCATTCTGGATCACCGTCATCATGAGGATGCCGGGGGCAATGAAGGTGGTGAACGGCACGCCCATCACATCGCCCCGTGTCGGTCCGATGGCGATGGTGAAGATCAGCAGGAACAGACCCGCCGTCACCAGCGGTGCCAGCAGCGTCTGCGTCCAGACGGAACTGAAGCGCATCACCTCGCGCCGCGCCAGCGTGTAGAGCCCCAGCCAGTTGACCCGGCCGAAGCGGCGTGTTCCCTGTGGATAGGGGGCGGAATCCTGCATATCGTCTGCTCCTCGTGCCTGCCCCCGCTTGTAACTCGGGGTGGAGTGATTAGAATAGGGCCTCATACGGAATTTTCAGGCGGCCCGCCAGCGTGGCCGCTTTTTCAGTAAGGAACTCCCATGTCCTGGACCGACGAACGCGTAGAACAGCTCAAGAAGATGTGGGGCGAGGGCCAGTCCGCCAGCCAGATCGCGAAAGAGCTGGGCGGCGTGACCCGCAATGCCGTGATCGGCAAGGTGCACCGGCTGGGCCTGTCAAACCGCGTCGGTGCGGCGCCGGTGCCCGGTGGCGCGCCCGAACCTGCCCCGGTGACTCCGGAACCCGCTGCCGAGGTGCGCGCGAAACCCGCAGCGCCCAAACCCGAGGCCAAGCCGAAGGCGCCGCAGCCCAAGACCGAAAGCGCGCGCCCCGTGGCGCCCGAGCCCGAGCTCGAGACGAAATCGGCGCAGCCCCCGGCGCGCCGCGCGATCATCCCGGCAGGTCAACCCCTGCCGCCGCAGCCTTCGGCGAACGAGATCAGCCCCGAGGCGCTGGCCAAGGTCAACGAGATCGAGAAAAAGGCCAAGAAGCTCACCCTGATGGAGCTGACCGAGCGGACGTGCAAATGGCCCGTCGGTGACCCCGCGACCGAGCATTTCTGGTTCTGCGGCCTGCCCGTGCAGCAGGGCAAGCCTTACTGCGAGGCGCATGTCGGCGTGGCGTTCCAGCCGATGTCGGCCCGCCGCGACCGCCGACGCTAGACTGACAGCTTTTTCCGGCCTCTCCCTGAGAGGGGCCGGAGTGCCAGGCCGGTATCACTGTCCAAGGGCAGCGCCGCCCGCCCCTACCTCTCGAACAGTTTCATCAGGCCCTTCGCCGCCTCGTCGCGCAGCTTGTCGCGCAGGGCGTCCTCGACCGACTGGCCCTCTTCTACCGTAACGCCAAGCTCCTTTTGCAGCGTCTCGCCGACGGCATCGCGGGCCCGGTTCTCCAGTTCCTGTTTCTCCTCGGCGAAATTCGCGTCGATCGCGGCTTCGAGATCGGCGCTGACTTTGGCGTCATCCCACGGCCCCTTGATCCGGACCGGCACCGACAGACCCCGCCCATCCCGCGCCTGCGGCGAGGTGGCGGTCACGAGATAATCCAGCGACTGTTCCCCGAGATCGATCTTTCCGGCGCCCGTCGCTTTCAGAACCGGCAAGTTCAGCGCCAGGTCCTTGTTGCGCAGTACGCCGTTCTCGATCCCGAAACTCGCGGTCATCACGTCGAAGACTGTGGTGCCGGAGCCGGGTATGCCACCGCGAAACAATGCGTCGAGATCGAGACCCGAGATCACGCCCGGCCCGGCGCGCAGCGACCCCTCGCCCGAGAGCGAGCGCATGATCGCATCCACCGACTGTCCCGAGCCGAGAAACCGGATCTTTCCATCCGTCTTGCCGGTAAAACGGGTGATCCCTGCGGCATCCTCCGCAAGGTCGCGCAGCTCGATCCCGGCCACGTCCAGAGTGCCGCCGACCGAGAGCCCCGCGCGATTGTTCACTACGAACTGGCCGCTCACGGCTCCCTGATAGCCCAGCAATTCCTCGATGTCGAAGACGGCGCGCGCATTGTCCAGCGTCATCCGCGCAAGGGTGCGGCCGAACCGGAAATCGCCCAGCGTGAGCCGCCCGAATTCCAGCGACAGATCGCCATTCAGGGCTGACAGGGCCGATGCGTCGAGCGGTTCGGTCGGCCAGCCGCGTTCGTCATCATCTCCGGCACCGGCAAGCGTCGGCAGTTCCAGCGCATCGGCGGTGATGCGGGCCGAGACGCGGGGCACGTCGCCGGGAAAGATATCGGCGTTCAGCGACAGCCGGTTGTCGTCGAGCTGCAGGTCGGCGTCGCGCAGCGCCAGGGTCCCGTCGGCGGCGAGCTTCAGGTCTGCGGTGCCAGAGGCGCTGCGTCCCAGCCCTTCGGGCAGAAGGATGCCAGTCTGGCCGAGCGCGGCGAGAAAGCGTTCCGTGCTGGTGATGTCGAACTGCAGGCTGCCCGCCGCCTCGGGCGCGATCCCGGCCTGCCCCTTGAACCTCAGCGTGCCGCCCGGTGCGCCGAGGGAGAGCTGCACGGGCGTCGATGCGCCGGACATCAGGATTCCGGGGCTGTCGATCCGCGCCGACAGCTTCAGAGGCTGCGCCGCCGGGGTAAATTGTGCATCGAGCGTCGCGGCGCCATTCCGGTCCGGCCAGGCCAGGGTAAGGTCGAGGCCGCGGATATCGACGGGTGCGGCACCGGCGGCGGCATAGCGCAGGTTGCCGCCAAGGATCGACAGCTCGTCCAGCGTGAAGACGGGCAGGGGGGCATCGCCGCCACTTCCCGCGCCCAGCTCCCAGTTCGCCGCCCCGCTCGCATTGCGTTCGAGCAGGATGTCGGGCGCCTCGGCCCGGATCGTGCGGAACCGCAGCTGCCCACCCAGCGCGGCAAGCGTATCGATCCCGATCCGTGCGCGCTCTGCCGTCATCATCGGGCCGCTGTCCGACCAGTCGGCATTGGCGAGCCGGATCTGCCCCGCATCAATCCCGAGCTCGGGCCAGAACGTCATGCTGACATCGCCCAGCGTCACCTCGCGCCCAAGCTGCTGCGTCAGCTGATCGGAGGCGATGCGCCCCAGCCGCTCGCCCGGCAGGAACATCAGCGACACCAGCGCCACCGCCAGCACGATCACCATCAGCCCGAAAATTCGCCAGATCATCCGCATCGTCCTGCCCTCCGTCGTTTTGCGTCATTGGTAGCGGCTGTCGTTTCAGGTGCAAGGGGCGGCATACGCGGATACCCCTTTTCCACAGGGCCTGCCGGGGATAAGAGGGGCCATGTCCCAGAACCCGCCGAATCTGCGCCCCGACCTTGCCCCCAAAGCCACGCTGCCCTCCGACCGGCGCGCGGGCCAGCCGACGCTCGGCATGGTTTCTCTCGGTTGCCCAAAGGCACTTGTGGATTCCGAGCGCATTCTCACGCGCCTGCGCGCCGAAGGCTACGGCATCTCCGCCGATTACGCCGGTGCGGATGCGGTGATCGTGAACACCTGCGGTTTTCTCGACAGCGCCAAGGCCGAAAGCCTCGAAGCCATCGGAGAGGCGCTGGCGGAGAATGGTCGTGTGATCGTCACGGGCTGTCTCGGGGCGGAGCCGGATTACATCCGCGAACATCACCCCCGCATCCTCGCCGTGACCGGACCGCACCAGTACGAACAGGTGCTCGATGCCGTTCATCTGGCCGTGCCGCCCGACCCCGATCCGTTCATCGACCTCATGCCCCCGGCGGGCGTGAAGCTCACCCCGCGGCATTACAGCTACCTCAAGATCTCAGAGGGCTGTAACCACAAATGCAAGTTCTGCATCATCCCCGACATGCGCGGCCGTCTGCAGTCGCGCCCCGCCCGAGCGGTGCTGCGCGAGGCGGAAAAGCTGGTCGAATCCGGGGTGAAGGAACTGCTGGTGATCTCGCAGGACACTTCGGCCTATGGCACCGACTGGAAGGATCGCGACAGCAAGGCGCCGATCCTCGATCTGACCCGCGAGCTCGGGCAGCTGGGCGCCTGGGTGCGCATGCACTACGTCTATCCCTATCCGCATGTGCGCGACCTCATTCCGCTGATGGCGGCACAGTCCAGCAATGGCGGCCGCGTGCTGCCCTATCTCGACATTCCCTTCCAGCATGCCCATCCGGACACGCTCAAGCGCATGGCACGTCCCGCCGCCGCCGCCCGTACCCTGGACGAGATCGCCGCCTGGCGGGATGTGTGCCCCGACATCACCCTGCGCTCGACCTTCATCGTGGGCTATCCCGGAGAGACGGAGGCCGAGTTCCAGACCCTGCTCGACTGGATGGACGAGGCGCAGCTCGATCGCGTCGGCTGCTT
This sequence comes from Rhodobacterales bacterium, assembly GCA_038260405.1. GTDB lineage: Bacteria > Pseudomonadota > Alphaproteobacteria > Rhodobacterales > Rhodobacteraceae > Puniceibacterium. The sequence goes on from JBBSNW010000069.1 coordinate 7,927, forward strand.
CCAGTATGAAAACGTCGCAGGCGCCCGCTCCAACGCGCTGCCGGATCATGTCCCGGCAGAGGTCAAGCAGGAGCGCTGGGACCGGTTCATGGAAAAGGCGCAGGCCATTTCGGAGGCCAAGCTCGCGGCCAAGGTCGGGACCCGCCAGCAGGTGATCGTCGACCTGGTCGAAGACGATGCCGCGACCTGCCGTACCATGGCCGATGCGCCGGAAATCGACGGAAACCTGTTCATCGACGAGGGCCATGAAAGCCTCGGCGTCGGCGATATCGTCACGGTCGAGGTGGACGAGGCGGGCGAGTATGATCTCTGGGGACGGCTGGTCTGACACCCTCCCCAGCGACTCGTCAAGGGAATGCCGGAAGTGTTAACGCCAGGTAAATTGTTCGTTTGCATATAAACTGCAATTTCTTACAGGTCGCGCGTTCCAACCTGTAAGTATTGCCCTGTGCATCCGGATGGATGAGGCCACCAAGGCGAAGACATGGCGGATTTTTGCCGGTAATATCTTTTGTATTGGGTCGGCCAGTTTTCGGGGGGAAGCCCAAACACAACCGACATCGCTGCAAGAAAACAGATCCGTGCAAAAGTCTGAATGCGGGTCTTTTTGTTCAGCGTGAAAACTTTTGGATGCTTTCGGGCGTCTTATCAATTTTTGACAGACTTTTCATAACGTGGGGATGTCGCTTTCGGGCGGCATCCTTTTTTTATGCCTGACGCAACGCGACCTCGCTTCGGCCTGCCCCATCAGTCCAGAGGGTTCGCCTGCACGCGTGAACCGGCATTGTCCATTTCCACCAGGATTTCCGCACCCGCGAGACCCGGCCGGTTGAATGGGTCCGGGAGCACGCCCAGAGACATCGCGAGCGCGGCAAGTTCGGCGCGCGATTTGGCTTGGGTGTTCTGCATGAGCGCGTTCATCCTCTGGCGCACGGCAGAGATCGAGATCTCGAGCTGCGCCGCAATGGCCTTGTCCTGCAATCCGCGTCCGATCAGTTCCAGCAGCTGCAGCTGCTTGTCCGTGATCCGGTTGCGTTCGGTGAATTCCTGATTGAAATGGAACAGATAGCGCTGATGTCCCATCATCGCGGCGGTGTTCAGCGTCCAGCCATGCGCGCGGACGATGGCCTGCATCTCGCGCCGGGAATGATCCCCGGCAAAGGTGATCATCGCCGCCTGAGGCGGCGCGTTCTGGCGCAGCGGTATGGAGAACCCGGCGCGGATGCCATGCGCTGCGGCAAGTTTGAGTACCTCGACCCGCCTCTGGGGAATGTGGCGGTACTCATCCACAAATTCGAGTCCGATCATCACCGGGGTGAGATAGTTCATCGCGTGATCGCGGAAATAGGACCAGCGCTGCAGCTCGGGGTCCAGAGAGACGTCATGCAGCCAGGAGGAATCGTAGGAAGTGCGGATGAACAGCGTCTTCTTCCACTCCCGGAACGAGGAGGCCGAGATGAAGTCGACAAAGGGCAGCTGCACCCTGCGTCCCAGGGCGACAATCAGCTGCCAGACATCGGTGGAATGGCGCGTGGTCTCAAGATCCTGCAAAAAGCCCTGCAGAAGGTCGGGAACATAGTGCTCTGCCTCGACCAGTGGCCTGCGATCAGGTGTGGTGGGGTCAGGCAGGGGGCGTCTCCTCGAAAGTTTCTGCTTCGTTCTGCGTACAGGGCTTCATAGCCTTGCTGTACGGGCCCGCATCCACTGGGTCTGCGTGCCGGTCTTTCCTTCGTCTCGGCTTACTCTACGACATGGAAAACATCTTGTCAGCGCGTTTAGAGCCTCTCTTCAGTGATCGGCGTTCCGTATGCGGCCGACATCCAGAGACTACGTTCGAGCAGGTAAATGCGCACGGGGTGCCTGCCGAATTCGATTTGCCGCAACAGGCTCCAAGACTGCCGTCCGGGGGCTTGCCAAGCTCCGGCGCGCCCGGCATGAGGCGTCCATGGCCAAGCTCTATTTCCACTATTCCACGATGAATGCAGGCAAGTCGACGTTGCTGCTGCAAGCTGCGCACAATTACCGCGAACGCGGCATGGTGCCCTTTCTGCTGACCGCTGCGGTCGACAGCCGGGCCGGACCCGGGCGCATCGGATCGCGCATCGGTCTGGGTAGCGAGGCCGAGACATTCGTGCCGGAAACCGATCTCTTCGCGCGGATGAAAGAGGAGACCGCCCTGCGCGAGATCGCCTGCATCTTTGTCGACGAGGCGCAGTTCCTGACGCCGGATCAGGTCTGGCAGCTGGCGCGCGTGGCGGATGATCTGCGCGTGCCGGTCATGTGCTACGGTCTGCGGGTGGATTTCCGCGGAGAGCTGTTTCCGGGCTCCGCCACGCTGCTGGCCTTGGCGGACGACCTGCGCGAGGTTCGCACGATCTGCCATTGCGGGCGCAAGGCCACGATGGTCGTGCGTCAGGATGAGACAGGGCGGGCGCTGACCTCCGGCGCGCAGGTGCAGATTGGCGGCAACGAGACCTATGTGCCGCTCTGCCGCCGTCACTGGCGCGCTGCGATGGGCGCGGATGCCAAAGGGGCGGACTGACGGCTACTTCGCCGCCACCTCTTCCACAGGTAGCCCGGCCTCGCGCCACCCGCCGAACCCGCCACCCAGATGCGAGACCTTGTCGAGCCCCATATCCTGCGCCGTCTTGGCCGACAGGGCCGACCGCCAGCCGCTTGCACAGTAGAAGACGAACTGCACATCCTCGGCAAAGATCGTCTTGTGATAGGGCGATGCCGGGTCGATCCAGAATTCCAGCATCCCGCGCGGACAGTGGAACGCGCCCGGTATCCGCCCGTCGCGCTCGAGCTCGCGCCGGTCGCGCAGGTCGATGAAGCGCACATCCCCAGCCCCCTGCAATTCCCCGGCCTCGTCGGCGGTCAGCGTCACGACCTCGGTCTCTGCCGCCGCGACCATATCCATCACGCTCAGTGTCATGTGCTGCCCTTTCGTTCCAGCAGGACGGACCCCACGGAATATCCGGCCCCGAAGGAACAGATAAGCCCCAGATCACCCTCGCCAAGGTCGTCCGAATGTTTCGAAAAGGCAATGATCGAGCCGGCCGAGGAGGTGTTGGCGTAATCCTGCAGGATGTTGGGCTGTTCGCCCGGGGCCGGATCACGTCCCAGCACCTTGCGCCCGATGAAGTCGTTCATCGTCTTGTTCGCCTGATGCAGCCAGAGGCGGCGCAGCTGATCCGCGCCGACGCCCGCTTCGCCCAAATGTCCCGCGATATGCGCCGACACCAAGGGCAGCACTTCCTTGAACACCTTGCGGCCATTCTGCATGAACTGCATGTCGCGCCGGTCATTCGTGCCGTCCGGCCGGGTGCGGCGCAGGAAGCCGTTATTGTTGCGGATGTTGTTGGAGAATTGCGTGGCGCAGCGTGTCGAATGCACGAGGAAATGCGCGCCCTGCGCGTCTTCCGCCCGCTCGATCACCACCGCCGTGCAGACATCGCCAAAGATGAAATGACAGTCCCGGTCGCGCCATTCCAGATGGCCCGAGCAGATTTCGGGGCAGACCACCACAGCGCAGCGGACGGAACCCGCGCGCACCATGTCCGCAGCCGCCTGGATGCCGAAGGTGGCCGAGGAGCAGGCGACGTTCATGTCGAAGGCGAAGCCCCCGGCACCCAGCAGCCGCTGGATCTCGATGGCGATGGCTGGGTAGGCGCGTTCATGGTTCGATGCGGCGCAGATCACAAGATCCACATCCGCGCCCGTCCGCCCCGCTGCCGACAGCGCCTTGCCGCAGGCATCGAGGCCCATCTCGGCCATGATCCCAGGCTCGTCGTCGGAGCGCTGGCGCAGCTTCGGATACATCCGGTCGGGGTCGAGCACGCCCTCCTTGTCCATCACATAACGCTGCTCGATTCCGCTCGCGGCGTAGATGAATTCGGAACTCGACGGCCCCTTCGCCATCACCTCTCCGGCGGCAATGGCGTCTGCGTTCTCGGTATTGTGGCGCTCCACATAGGCGTTGAACGCGGCCACAAGCTCGTCATTGGTGATCACCTGATCCGGCGTGAACACACCTGATCCGGTGATGGCGGGGTGATACATGGGCTTTCCTCCGTTGCGTGCACCTCATCCGACAGCCTCGGCAGCGTCAAGTGCCGCATCAGCCGGAGGCGCGCCGCGCTCCTACATTCATCTTGCCAAATAAACTCGATCGACGCTGCGCCACAAACCCGCGCTGACCCGGGGTCAGTGCATGCGCCCGCCAAGCGGCGTGTCGAGATCCGGGCTCAGCAGCACCACCGCGCCGTCTTCGTCCGGAACGCCCAGTACCAGCACTTCGGACATGAACGGACCGATCTGGCGGGGCGGAAAGTTCACCACGGCCATCACGCGCTTTCCGACCAGCGCGTCCGGCGTGTAATGCACCGTCAGCTGGGCCGATGTCTTGCGCTCTCCGATCTCGGGACCGAAATCGATCCACATCTTGATCGCGGGCTTGCGCGCCTCGGGGAACGGTTCGGCGCGGACAACCTGACCGACGCGGATATCGACCTTCAGGAAATCGTCGAACGTGATGTCAGCCACCGGCGAGCTCCTTCGACCGTGCCGCGGCCGCATGGACGGTCGCCCGCATCAGCGGCGGCAGGCCCTGATCCTCGTTCATCAGCACGTCGAGACCGGCCTGAGTGGTGCCGTTCGGGCTGGTCACGTTCTTGCGCAGCTGGCCGGGATCCTCGCCACCCATGGCGAGTTGGCCCGCCCCCGCGACTGTCGCCCGGGCAAGCTGCAGCGCGAGCTCGGGTGTCAGCCCCTCGGCGACGCCCGCCGCCGCCATGCATTCGATCATGTGAAAGACATAGGCCGGGCCGGAGCCGCTGACCCCGGTGACCGCATCCATCTGGCTTTCATCCTCGAGCCGCACGACCTCGCCCACAGCGCTCAGCAGCTCTTCGGCGGCGTCAAGATCGCCTTCGCTCACATGCGCATTGCCGATGATCGCGGTGATCCCGCGCCCGACGGCGGCGGGCGTGTTCGGCATCGCCCGGATCACGGGCGAGCTCTCGCCCAGCATCCGCTCATATGTCGCGATCGGGATGCCGGCGGCCACCGACAGAAAGACCGTGCTGCCATTTCCGAGCGCCTGCAGCGAGGGCAGGGCATCCCCCATCATCTGCGGCTTGACCGCGATCAGCACAACGGCGGGGTCGTCCGATACGCCCTCGTTCAGGTGCACGCCCTGTGCCGACAGCCAGTCCGAAGGATGCGGGTCGGTGACCCAGACAGATGTCTTCGGCAGGCCGCGCTCGAGCCACCCTTCGAGCATGGCCGAGCCCATCTTGCCGCAGCCCAGCAGCACCAGCCCCCGCCTTGCGATCTCTGACTCCTGCATGATGTCATCCTCCGTTTCCGGTTGTTCCAAATGAAAAGGACCGGTCGCCCGATCCTTTTCTGCGCGCGTCAGGGAGGAGAGTTAAGCGCGCCCGTAAGCTTCTGCAATGGCGACCTGAAGCGCCTGTTTCGGAGTCTGGTCGGAATATACCATGAGCTGGAAGGCCGGATAGTAGCGTTCGGCGCTCAGCACGGCGGCGGTGATCAGCGTGTCGATCTGCTCGGGAACCGCGACCTGACCCCCGGCCAGAACCAGGCCATAGCGATAGACCATCAGCTTCTGTTCCGCCCAGAAGGTGAAGGCCCCGGCCCAGCACTGATCGTTCACGGCGTTCAGACCTTCGTAGAGATCGCCGAGCCGTTCGGCGGGCGGCTCCATCTCGAAGGTGCAGATCAGCCGCAGCGTCTCGTCAAAGGCGGACCAGGCGAGGGTGATCGAATACGTGCGCCATTGTCCCTCGACCGCCATGGCGATCTGATCGTCGCCGAGGCGGTCGAAATCCCAGTCGTGGTGTTCGGCCAGGTGTTCGACGATGTCGATGGGGTGAATGTCGTCTTCCAGATATTGCTCGGACAATGCCATGGCGCCACCTCTTTTGTTTGTGTAGCGCCGGGGCTTGATCCTGTCCCAAGCGCTAGGTGCCTGCTCAAGAGTCTGCGGGGGTGTCTGCAGCCCTCACCACATATGGTGCCTGTGTCTAGTCATTCGTGTAAAGCTATATTTTTGTGAATGCCGCAATAAGTTGTGGATGAAACCGGCAGCCGATCAATATGGAGCCGTAGGAATGCCATTCTTTCATCGACGGCACGAAACAGGTCGTCCTGGCGCCGTCAGTGTCGGTCGGCGTGTTCGGGTAGCAGCAGCGGCAGCGTGTCCTTCCAGCAGGCGGCTGCAAGCTCCAGCGACCGGGGCAGGGTGGCTGGGTCCGCTGCGGCCAGTTCCACGGATTGAAGATGACGGTGCAAGGCGCGGGCGCCCAGCACCGCCGCGGATCCGGCAAGCCGGTGCGCGTCATGTCCCACATCCTCGTGCGGCTGCGAGAAGAACCGTTTCGCTTCGCCGACCAGGGCGTCCCTCAGTTGGGCGTGACTCTGCGCGCCGATGGCATCGCGCAGTTCACCGCTGATCTGCGGATCTATCAGCGGCAAGGTCTCCTCCGCTGTAGGCAAGCTTGCGGCAGCGGCGCCCGGTGCAGTCGCGGTCGTGCCGAGCGCGCGCGCGATCATCCGGGTCAGTTCGCCCTGCAGAACCGGCTTGTGCAGCACTTCCGTCATGCCCGCGGCGCGGAACCGGGCGACTTCGGCAGGCTGGGCATGTGCGGTCAGGCCAAGGATCGGCGTCGCTGCCGATGGTCCGGAGCCCGAGCGGATGTTCCGGGTCGCGCTCACGCCGTCGAGATGCGGCATGCTCACATCCATCACGATCAGATCGAACCGCTCCCGCTCCGCGGCGGCCAGCCCCTCGGCACCGTCTATCGCCTCCGTCACGGTGTGACCGTCGCGCTCCAGCATGCCACGCGCCACGAAGCGGTTTATCTGGTTGTCCTCGACCAGCAGTACCCGCAGACCGTGCGGCGCCGATCCGGCATCGGTGGGTGGCGCAAGCGGCAGGCGTATCCAGAACAGGCTGCCCTCGCCCGGCTCGCTCTCGACGCCGATCTCGCCACCCATGGCGCGCACCATGCGCCGCGCGATGCCAAGGCCCAGCCCGGTGCCGGAATTGTTGCGCCGGTACGATGCGTCGAGCGTCACGAAATCCTCGAAGATCCGCGCGAGGTTCGCCTCGGTGATGCCGATCCCGGTATCGATCACCCGAAGCTCGACTAGCGGCAGATCATCCAGCGCCTCGGCCTCGACGGTGCCCGAGCCGTTTTCGGTGAATTTCAGTGCGTTGCCGATCAGGTTCAGCAGCACCTGGCGCAGCCGCAGCGGGTCCCCCCAGACCCGGGCAAGCGCGGGTACGGCATCACCGGCGTTCAGCTGGTTGCCGCGCTCCGCCGCCTGTCCGGCCTGCGCCTCGACCAGTTCGGCGATCAGCGCGTTGAGGTCGAGCGGCTCGGCGACGATCGCCATCTGCCCGGCTTCGGCCTGCGCGATGCCGAGCACGTCCTCGACATGGCGCAGCAGCAACTGGCCGGAACGCTCCATGATCCCGGCATAGCGCTGCATCCGGTCATTCAGTCCCTCGCGCCGCATGAGATCGAGCGTGCCGAGCAGACCGTTCAGCGGCGTGCGCATCTCGTGGCTCATCACCGCCAGAAGCTCCGCCTTGGATTGTTCGCCGGCGAGCGCGGTGTCGCGCGATCGGCGCAGCGCGGCATCGGCGGCGGCACGCTCGGCGATGTTGCGCACGAAGGCGACACAGATCGGTGTGCCGTTGCGCCCCGTGGCGTTCGAAACCGACAGCTCGATGGGAAACATGGTTCCGTTGCTGTGGCGCGCCTCGCTCTCGATCAGGCCACAGCCGCTGAGCGGGGCGAGACCATCGGGCAGGGCGCCTGGGGCCATCAGGTCGGTGAGGGTCCGCGTCAGCAGGATCGCCCTGGGATATCCGAACATGCGCTCGGCGGCGGGATTTCCACCGCGCAGTGCGCCGCGTTCATCCGTCACGATCACCGCGTCGAGCGCCGTCGTCAGGATGGCCTCGAGCCGCGCGCGTGTCGCGTGCTCGGTCTCTGCAACGCGGTGGTTCACGGTATTGAGCCGCATCAGGGCCAGTACCGTTACCCCGAGCAGCACCACGAGCCCGAGCGTGAGCAGGGCGAGCTCGCGCAGGGTGCGCGCCACCTCTTCGCGCTGCGTGTCGGAGGTTTGCGAAAAATGGGCGATTCCCTGCAGGGCGATGTCGCGCAGGTCGCTCCGCACCGCATCGGAGCCGCTCGACAGCCGTGGCAGGGCCGCGCGCAACTGCGCATCCGGGCCGTCGACGAGCGTGGCGGTTTCGTCGAGAAAGCTCTGGACCTTGGTCAAATGCTCCGCGACCTGCGGGTCGGTGCGCATGGCCGCAAAGACCGGTCCCTGCTGCAGCACGACAACCCGGCTGTAGAGAAGGTCGAAGCGCAACCGTACCAGGTCGAGCGGCACGGAGGGCGCACGCGCGGCGATCAGCGCCTCTTGCGAGAACGCGATGGCCTCGACCTCCGCCTGGCTGAGGGACCATTCGATATTGTCGGACCCGGTGGTGGCGAGTTCCTTCAATTCGGTTCGGACCGTGCGGCCCAGAAGCAGGATGCCGGTCACCATCAGCAACGCCACCAGTGCAATCGCGCCGCGCCGCAGGATCTGGGGCAGGGTCCGGGGGGCTGCGGTGGCTTCGGCCATGTGGTGGCTTTTCTGTTAGGGGCGCAGCACCTCAATCCGGTCAAGCTGCCAGACACTGCGCGCATAGGTGACTTCGGATTGATACGCCGTATCAGCATCATAAGGATAGACCAACCAGAGTGGTCCCTTGTCGCGCAGGGTCATGATCTGCCCGTTGCGCGACCATGCGATCAGCGGGCCGGCGGACAGAGCCTCGTCGACGGGCAGGTCGATGCTATAGTCGTTCACCGCGCTGATGCGCAATTCGCCGTCGCTTACGCCCAGGGTTTGCAGCAGTGCCAGCAGCGTCACTCCCTCGAATGTCTGGGGGCCGTCTGTCCAGATCGTGGTCGTCTCGAACGTCTCTGCGCCGAGATCGCGCAGCATGTCGAGATCGAATGCCGCCGCGTCCTCGTGGTTGGTCGTGCCGATCGTACCGGTGACGGTCAGCAGGATGCGGCCCTGCGGCGGAGCAAGCTCCTGCGCCGTGGCGCACATGGGCCAGAGCGCCAGTGCCACAAGTGTCATGACGTATCGCAGGATCATGTCAGTCTTGCCTTTCCGAACTTGGCGATAGTGGCATATCCATTTGCAGGGATCACCTGTGCAGATGGCGCGCAGCTCCTATGCGTCCGGACAGTGGACAGGACGTGCAAGGTAGCCGGTTTTGGCTGAGGAAAGTCGCGCCTGAGAGTGTTCTGCGCGGGACGCATGAAGTTTTTCGCGGCGCCATCGGCCTTTCAAAACTGGGCCGGATCGTGAATCATTGACCTAAGGTCAAGAGGATTATGACAAAAAACCATTTCCACGGTTGAACACTTTGTCTACACGAACGCCCTGTACAAGTTCTGTTACGAAATGAGCGAAGGAAAGCCTGTTCATGCGAATTCTCGTGGCCGATGACCACGACCTTGTTCGGGAAACCATCGCCGCCTTCTTGCAAGGCGACGACATCGATGATGTTCGCGCTGTCGCTTCTCTGGACGAGGCCATTGAGGAAGTGCGCCAGAGCGGTACCTTCGATCTCGTCCTGCTCGATTACGCCATGCCCGGCATGAACGGGCTCGAGGGGCTGACTCAGATGATCGCCGCGAATGAAGGCCGACCCGTCGCGATCCTGTCGGGCACGGCAACGCGCGATGTCGCCGAAAAGGCGCTTCAGGCCGGGGCGGGCGGGTTCATCCCCAAGACGCTCGGCGCGCGATCGCTGCTGTCCGCGGCCCGCTTCATGGCGGCCGGCGAAGTCTATGCACCGGTCGAATTTCTCACTGCCGAGGGGGCGACCGCGCCCGGCATCGTGCTGTCGGGCCGCGAGTCGCAGGTGCTCGCCGGGATCTGCGCCGGACTGTCGAACAAGGAAATCGCCCGGGACCATGCGCTGCAGGAGGTCACGGTCAAGCTCTACGTCAAGACACTGAGCCGCAAGCTCGGCGCGCGCAACCGGACGCATGCGGCGATGCTGGCGCGGGATCTCGGTCTGATCTGACACCTGCGAACTGGGCGCGGGTCAGGCACCAGCGCGGATCGCGCCCGCAGCCTGCTCGAGCGCCGTGACGAATATCTGCCGCGCCCGGGACGGCGTGTCGTCGGGCCGTGTCATCAGCCCGACCGGCCCCGCCGTCAGCCCGGTCTCGAGCGGCAGCGCGCAGAGCCGCTCTTCGGCGATGTCCTGCGCCACCACCCCTTCGGAAATGATCCAGACCGCGTCCGAGCGGCGCGCGAAGTTGCGCCCGAAGGCGCCCGAGACGGTCTCGATCCGGTCGCGCAAGGGCGGCACGCCCTGGGCGATCAGCAACCGTTCGACCAGTGAACGTATTGCGGCGTCGGCGGGCGGATGGATCACCGGCCAGTCGGCAATCGTTGCAAGATCGAGCGCCCCATGGGCCAGCAGCGGGTGACCGGGACGCACGGCGAAGACCACCTGTTCGAGGTAAAGCTGCGTGAAGGACAGGCCCATCATGGTTTCAGGCGCTCCTAGCCGACCGATCACGAGATCGACCGTGCCCGCCCGCAACTGCGCGGTGAGGTAGCCGTGCGGGCCGTCCTGCAGTTCCAGCACCACATCAGGGGCGAGCGTGCGGAAACCTTCCACCGCGCGCGGCAGCAGGCGCGCCGCGACGCTCGGCAGCGCCCCGACCCGCAGCACCGCGCCGCCCGTCTCCCGCAGGGCCGCGACACCGTCGACACCGCGCTGCAGGGCGGCAAGGCTCATCTCGGCAAATTCGAGGAACACCCGCCCCTCGGGTGTCAGCCGCACGCCACCCCGGTCGCGGGTCATCAGCGTGACGCCCAGGATCTCTTCGAGCTCCTTCAGGGTCTTCGACAGTGCGGGTTGGGTGAGGTTCAGCACGGCGCAGGCGCGCTTGAGACTGCCTTGCCGGTGGATCGTGGCGAAACACTCGATATGGCGGAACTTGATGCGGCGGTCGATCATCTTGCTTGTCCGTTTCGGCAATCAATTGGCCCTAAAAGTCATTTTACATATCATTCCGGTGCAGTACCTACTGCAAAAATCGGAGGAACCCATGCAGACACAAGTTGTGATCATCGGCGGCGGCCCATCGGGCCTTCTGCTTGCGCAGCTGTTGCATGTGCAGGGGATCGAGGCGGTCGTGCTCGAACGCAAGACCCGCGACTATGTGCTGGGCCGCATCCGTGCCGGCGTGCTGGAGCGTGGTCTCATCGCCCTGCTCAAGGAAGCGCAGGTCGAGACCCGCATGGACAGCCAGGGTTTTCCCCATGACGGCACGGTGATCAGCTACGACGACCAGCATTTCCGCATCAACTTCACCGATCATACCGACCACCCCGTGATGGTCTATGGCCAGACCGAGGTGACGCGGGATCTTTACGATGCGCGAGAAAGAACCGGCGGGACGACCTTTTTCAATGTCGAGGATGTGCGGATCCGGAACGCCGATCTGGACGGCAGCATGCGGCCCGGCGTGACCTTCACCTCCGATGGCGTCGGCCACGACATCACCTGCGACTACATCGCGGGCTGCGACGGCTTTCACGGCGTTTCGCGCCAGTCGATCCCCGAGGAAAAGCGCCAGACATACGAAAAGGTCTATCCCTTCGGCTGGCTCGGCATCCTGTCCGAAACGCCGCCCGTGCATCACGAGTTGATCTACGCGAACTCCGAACGGGGGTTTGCCCTCTGCTCCATGCGCAACGACCACCTGTCGCGCTATTACGTGCAGTGTCCGACCGACGACAAGGTCGGCGACTGGTCCGACGACCGGTTCTGGAGCGAACTCGCCCGACGCATCCCGCCGGAATTTGCCGCGAAGTTGCAGACCGGCCCGTCGATCGAGAAAAGCATCGCGCCGCTGCGTTCCTTTGTCTGCGAGCCCATGCAATATGGGCGCCTGTTCCTCTGTGGCGACGCGGCGCATATCGTGCCGCCCACCGGCGCAAAGGGGCTCAACACTGCCGCGTCCGATGTCCACTACCTCTACCAGGCGCTGAAGGCGAAATACCGCGACAGCGACGATACGAAACTCGCCGCCTATTCCGCCACGGCGCTCGCCCGCGTCTGGAAGGCCGAGCGTTTCAGCTGGTGGATGACGTCGACCCTCCACCGTTTCCCGCAGATGAGCACTTTCGATCTGCGCATGCAGCGCGCCGAACTGGAATTTCTGCGCTCCAACACCGCAGCGCAGGCGGCTCTCGCGCAGAACTATGTCGGACTGCCCTACTAGAAAGGCCCTCAACATGAGCGAACGATACGAAACCGGAATGGCCGTGCGCCGGTCCGTGCTGGGCGATGCCCATGTGGACCGCGCCGAAGCGTCCAAGAGCGACTTCGACCTGCCCTTCCAGACCCTGATCACCGAAGGCGCCTGGGGCACGGTCTGGGCATCGGACAACATCTCGCGGCGCGAGCGGTCGATGATCACCCTCGCGCTGCTCGCCGCCACCGGGAACTTCGAGGAGATCCCGATGCATGTCCGTGCCTGCGCGCGTACCGGAGCGAGCGCGACGGACGTGCTCGAGGCGTTCCAGCATGTCGCCATCTATGCTGGCGTGCCAAGGGCCAATCATGCGATCAAGCTGGCCAAGCAGACCTGGGCAGACATGGAGCAGACGACATGAGCACCGGTTTCATCCCCCGCGACCGCAGCTGGCATCCGCCCGCGCTGACGCCCGGTTACAAGACATCGGTGAAGCGCTCGCCTTCCTTCGCGCCGCTCAGCTTCCCGACCTCGCCCTCCGAGGAATCCGGCCCGGTCTTCCGCGACGACATGCTCGGCCCGCAGGACGGTGACCTGATCCACAACTTTGCCAAGGCCGGGGAGAGTGCCGTCGGCCCCCGCATCATCGTGCATGGCCGCGTGATCGACGAATTCGGCCGCCCGGTCCCCAACACGTTGGTCGAGGTCTGGCAGGCCAATGCGGGCGGGCGCTACCGGCACAAGAAGGAAAGCTACCTTGCCCCGCTCGATCCCAATTTCGGCGGCTGCGGGCGCGTGGTGACCGACGATCACGGATATTACGAGTTCCGCACCATCCAGCCGGGGCCTTATCCCTGGCCCAACACGATGAACGACTGGCGCCCCGCGCATATCCATTTCAGCATCTTCGGCCATGCCTTTGCGCAGCGCCTGATCACCCAGATGTATTTCGAGGGCGATCCGCTTATCCCGCTCTGCCCGATCGTCGGTTCGATTCCGTCACGCGAGGC
>JBBSNW010000070.1:0-20877 GCA_038260405.1 Rhodobacterales bacterium
ATCATGCCCGCCGGGGTCAGGTGATAGCCAAAGCAGTTCTGCACGATATCCCCCGGCCCGATGCCACAGGCATTGAGGAACCGCCCCATGCGCCACCAGTCATGCTCGGACCCGCCGGGTTCGTAGATCGGCCCCGGCGACTGGAATACATAGGCAAAACCTGAGGCCGGCCGCGTCGTGAAGCCGCCGAACGGCGCCTGCACGCCCTGCGCGCGGCCGAGCGCGGATTTGCGCAGCACCGGCAGAGCAGCGAGATCCGCAGCCGAGATCACCCTTGCCGCATCCACCCCGTCGAGGCTGCCGCCATAGCCGGAGAGCCCCTGCGCCCGTGCGATCTGCTCCGGCAGGGACGCTGCCAGGGCCGTGGCGCGTTCTTCGGCGCTGCGCGTCTCAAGCGCGTCGAAATAGCTGCTCATCTCATCCTCCCTGCCGATCGAACGCGCCTATTCGGCGAGCATCTGGAACGGCTTGGTCCTGTCCACGATATGCGTCGTGTAGATCACGAGCGCATGGTCCCCGGCAACGGTCAGCCCCCCATGCACCATGCCCTGGGGGAAGTTCAGCGGCATGTCCTCGGCAAAGGGCACTTCCTTGCCATCCGGCAGCACGACCTGCCCTCCCACTGCCACGACCGAATTCTCGTCGCCGGGATGCGTGTGCTTCGGGATGTAGCCGCCGGGCTGGATCACGAGCTTCGCCACGACGACCTCCATCACATCCGAGCCGGTGAGCGGCTTGCGGCTGAGTTCCGTCCGTTGGATCAGATCCTGCGCACCGGCAGGCAGGGCCATCATCACCACAAGAGCCGCCAGAGGTCCGTAACGTTTCATCTTCTCTCGCCTTTCAGGGTTGCTGGGAAAATCATGCGAGCCACCGCTTGCGCCGCCGATAGCTGCGTACATCGCGGAAGGATTTGCGGCCTTCATCCGACATGCCGAGGTAGAATTCCTTCACATCCGGGTTCTCCCGAAGGTCGGCGGCAAGCCCCTCCATCACCACGCGGCCCGATTCCAGGATGTAGCCGGTATGGGCATAGCGCAGGGCGACGTTGGTGTTCTGTTCGGCCAGCAGGAAGGACAGGCCCTCATGCTCGTTCACCGACTTCACGATCTCGAAGATCTGCTCGACCAGTTGCGGCGCGAGCCCCATCGACGGCTCGTCGAGCAGGATCATCTCGGGACGGGACATCAGCGCGCGTCCGATCGCGCACATCTGCTGCTCGCCGCCCGACGTGTACCCGGCCTGGGATTTCCGACGCTCGCGCAGACGCGGGAAATAGTCATAGACCATCTGCAGGTCCGCCTCGACCGCCCCCTTGCCGTCGCGCCGCGTATAGGCGCCGGTCATCAGGTTCTCCTCGACCGTCAGATGCTGGAAACAGTGGCGCCCCTCCATCACCTGGATGACGCCCTTGCGCACCAGCTCCGCCGGATCGCGGCCCTGCACCGTCTCGCCCTTGTACTTGATCGAGCCTTTCGTGACCTCGCCCCGCTCGGAATGCAGAAGGTTCGAGATCGCCTTCAGCGTCGTCGTCTTGCCCGCGCCGTTGCCACCCAGCAACGCCGTGATCCCGCCCTTCGGCACGGATAGCGAAACGCCTTTGAGCACGAGGATCACGTGGTTGTAGATCACCTCGATATTGTTGACCTCGAGCAGAGTCTCTCGGGCAGGCAGGTCGTCGGGCATCATCTTCTCTTTCCAGAGGGGTACAGGCCCGGCGGCGTCATCCGCGCCGCCGGGGTCGTCAGGGTGTCAGCTCTCCGCGTCGCAGGTGTCGGACACGGCCCATGGTTCGTTCTCCGCCGCATATTCAGCGGCCATCTGCTGCTCGAGCGGGCGGATCACCTCGGCTTCTGCCTGCAGCAGGTCGCTCGCCTTCACGAACTTCTCGCCATCCCATTCCAGCATCCATCCACCCGAATGACCGGTATGGTCGGCGCAGGTGGTCTGGAACGGCGGCACCATGCCGGTCATGCCGAGTTCGGCCAGACGCTCCTCGGTGATGTTGAGGTTCTCGAGCCCCCAGCGCAGATCGGCGGGCGAAATCTCGGCCTTGCCGGCATGCTCCTGCGCCGTCCGGATGCCCTCGGCGAGGATCATCGAGATCACCAGACCGCGCGAATAGAACACGCCCTGCATCTCTTCCTCGTTGGACATGGTCTTGCCTTCGTCCACGACATATTTCTTGATATCCGCCATCAGAGGCGAGTCGAGCACCGGATAGGAAAAGCTGATCGACTTGTAGCCCTTGCCATCCTCGCCCACGAGCTTGAGATCGGCATCATGCCCCGCCCACCAGACGCCGATGAACTTGTCCATCGGGAACCTGGTCTTCACCGCCTCGGTGATGGCCCCGGCATTCATCGCGCCCCAGCCCCACATGATGACGTAGTCGGGCCGCTCGCGGCGAATCTGGAGCCACTGCGCCGACTGGTTCTGCATCTCCTTGAGACCGACGGGGATCGGCACCAGCTCGAAGCCGATATCCGCTGCCTTCTTCTCCATCAGCGGCAGGGGCTCCTTGCCGAACGGATGGTCGAGATGCAGGAAAGCGACCTTCTTGCCCTTGAGGTTCTCCTCGCCGATATATTCCAGCATCATCGACGCCGCATCCCAGTAGCTTGCCGGCGTGTTGAACGCCCACTGGAATACCTTGCCATCCGCCATCGGGCTGAAGCCGTAGCCGGGGGCGAGGATCGGGATCTCGTCCACATTTGTCTTGGGCAGGACCTGCAGGGTGATTCCGGTCGACCAGGGCTGGGTCACGATCGCCTGCCCCTTGGTCTTTTCGTAACATTCCACGCCCTTCTCGGTGGAATAGCCGGTCTCGCATTCCTCGAAATTGACCGGAATGCCACCGATGCCACCGTCGCGGGCGTTCAGCATCGTCATGTAATCACGCTGCCCGTTCATCAGCGGAATGCCGGTCGCCGCAAACGGCCCGGTGCGGTAGCTGAGGTTGGGCGCATAGAGCTCCTGCGCCGCGACCCCCGTCCCCATCACGGCACCCAGCGCCGCCACGGCTGCCAGTCTGGTCAAGTGTCTCATCAAAGTTCCTCCCATTGATTTGTCACGTTTCGGTCTATCGGTATGACGCGGCGCGGCCCCCTAATGCGGGAACGGCCAGATGATCAGCTTCTCCCGGATCAGCCGCCAGAGCTGGGCGAGGCCATGCGGTTCGATGATGAGAAAGAACACGATCAACGCGCCAACCATCATGACGTTGATATGCTCGACCGTGGCCGAGGCGATGGGAATGCCGAGCGCGGCCGGAACGATCCCCAGCACGACCGGCAAACCGACGATCAGGATCGCGCCAAGATAATTCCCGAGGATCGACCCCAGCCCGCCGATGATCGCGATGAACAGGATGCGGAAGCTCAGCGGTATGTCGAAGAGGTTCGGCTCTGCCGCACCGCGCCACATGAAGACGAAGAGCGCGCCCGCGACCCCCACCACGTAGGACGACACCATGAAGGCGGTGAGCTTGCTCTTCATCAGGTTGATCCCGATCAGCTCTGCCGCGATGTCCATGTCCCGCGTCGCCTTCCAGGTCCGCCCCAGATTGCCGCGGGTCAGGTTGATGCAGAGCATCGTCATCACCGACACGATGGCCAGCACGACATAATACTGCACCAGCGAATTCGCCTGCGGCCCCGCAACATAGACCCCGAACATCTCGAGATTGGGCACCTGGATCGCGCCTGAGGCGTTGTAATTGTAAAGCCAGGCCCATTTCTCGAAGAGCCAGACCAGAAAGAACTGCGCCGCGAGCGTCGCGATGGCGAGGTAGAAGCCCTTGATCCGCAGGCTCGGAATGCCGAAGGCCACGCCAACGCCGGCGCTGAACACACCCGACAGCAGGATCGCCACAACCGGGTTCATCCAGGGCATCAGCGTCACCATCTTGTAGCAGGCATAGGCCCCCACACCCATGAAGGCTGCGGTGCCCAGCGACAGCTGCCCGGCATAACCGGTGAGGATGTTGAGCCCCATCGCCGCCAGCGCGTAGATCAGGATCGGGATCAGCAGCGTCTGGAAGGTGAATTCGGACGCCGTCAGCGGAAAGATCACCCAGGCGAAGGCCAGGATGACGCCCAGAAGGAGCGCATCCTGCCGCACCGGAAACAGCGCCTGATCCGCTTCGTAACTCGTCTTGAACTGTCCCGCCGTTCTGTACAGCATCTGTGACTTTTCCCCTAACCGCCCCGGTATGCGAGGCTCCATCTTCATCTTGCCTCATAAACTCCCGCCGGAGGCTCCGGCGCCGCGACCCGCGCATCCGCCGGGCATGGGCGAACCGCCCTCACACCCGCTCGATGATCTTCTCCCCGAACAGGCCCTGCGGGCGGAACAGCAGAACGATCAGCGCCAGCACGAAGGCGAACCATGTCTCGGTATTGCCGCCCAGCAGCGGCTGGCCCCAGTAGATCTCGAACAGCTTTTCCAGCATCCCGATCATGAGGCCTCCGATGATCGCCCCGGAGATGCTCTCGAGCCCTCCGAGCATGAGAACGGGAAGTGCCTTGTAGGCGATCACCTCGAGCGCGAACGAAACCCCCGCCCGCGCGCCCCAGGCAATGCCTGTGACAAGTGCTATGATCCCGGCGATGAACCAGACCAGCACCCAGATCGTCTGGAGCGAGATCCCCACCGAAAGGGCCGCCTGATGATCGTCCCCGAGCGCCCGGATCGCGCGGCCCATCCGCGTCCGGTTGAGGAACAGCAGCAAAGCGACCACCAGCAGGGCCGCGACAATCACCGCCGTGATGTCCTTCTGCTCGAGGATCAGCAGCCCGCCCCAAGGCTCGAACATCACCGACCCCGTGGGGATGCCGAGCTCCTCGGTGATCATCACCTTGTTCTCGCCGCCAAAGATGATCTCTCCGAACCCGATCAGGAACAGCGTGATGCCGATGGTCGCCATGAACAGGATGATGTCCGGCTGCCCGACGAGCGGGCGCAGCACGACCCGTTCGATGACGAGGGCGAGGCCGAACATCACCAGCAATGTGAGGCCCACCGACACCCAGGCGGGCACTCCCATCGCATGCAGCCCCACGAGCGTCAGCGCCGCGAACACCACCATGATGCCCTGCGCAAAGTTGAAGATCCGGCTCGAGCGGTAGATCAGCACGAAGCCGAGCGCGATCAGCGCATAGAGGATGCCGGAAACCAGCCCTTCCCACAGAACCTGCAAAAGGAAATCCGGGGCCCCGATCATGTCGATGAAGGGCGCGACGAAGATCTGGTTCAGCATGGTGGCCCCCCGCGCTCAGCCGGATGCCGACCACGAATGTTCCAAGCTCTGTCCATGCTCCCTCCAGCCCCCGTTTCCTTCAATTCGCCGCTCAATGCGCCACCCCTAGATAGGCGTCGATCACGTCCTGATTGCCGCGCACCGCGTCGGGTGTGCCGTCGCCGATCTTCTTGCCGTAATCCATCACGACGACGCGGTCCGAGATATCCATCACCACGCCCATGTCATGCTCGATCAGCGCGATGGTGGTGCCGAATTCGTCGTTCACATCGAGGATGAAGCGGCTCATGTCTTCCTTCTCCTCGACGTTCATCCCCGCCATCGGCTCGTCCAGCAACAGGATCGACGGCTCCGCCGCCAGCGCCCGCGCCAGTTCCACCCGCTTCTTCAGGCCATAGGGCAGCCGGCCGACCGGCGTCTTGCGGATGTTCTGGATCTCGAGGAAATCGATGACCTTCTCGACGATCTCGCGGTTGTCGATCTCCTCGCTGCGCGCCTTGCCCCACCACAGAGCCTGGGACAGGATGCCCGCGTTCATGTGCGTGAGCCGCCCGGTCATGACATTGTCGAGCACGGTCATGCCCTCGAACAGCGCGATGTTCTGGAAGGTCCGCGCCACGCCCATCCGCGCCACCTCGTAGGGCTTCATCGCCGGACGCCGGGAGCCCTTGTACCAGACCTCCCCGTCGCTCGGCGTATAGAAGCCCGAGATGATGTTGAGCATCGAGGATTTCCCGGCCCCGTTCGGCCCGATGATCGCCCGGATCTCGCCCTCGCGGATGTCGAAGGAGATATCCTCGATCGCGACGACCCCGCCAAACCGCAGGGTGATGTTGCGCATCTCCATCAGAGTGCCGCCGATCTGGCGGCCATCCGGAGTGATATACCCGCTGGTATCCTTCACGCGACCTCTCCCCCCTGCGCCATCCGAGAATTTTCATCCGAAAATTCCCGGAGAGAAAATCTTCGTACGAAGATTTTCCGGCCCCTCATTCCGCCGCCATCCGCGCCGGTGCGACCGGCACGACCTTTGCATCCCGGATCTCCAGGGTCGCCTTGATCTTGCCCTTGCGCCCGTCCTCGTAGGTAACTTCCGTCTCGGTATAGACCGACCCCGCCCCGCCATAGAGCGCCTCGACCAGATCTCCGAACTTCTCTCCGATGATCTTACGCCGGACCTTGCGGGTGCGTGTGAGCTCGCCGTCATCGGCATCGAGCTCCTTGTGCAGCACGAGAAAGCGATGCACCTGGCAGCCCGACAGCATGTCGTCCTCCGCGACGGAGGCGTTGACCTCCTCCACATGCCCCTGGATCATGTCCAGCACGCGGGCATGCCCCGCCAGTTCCTGATAGGACGCATATGCGATGTTGTTGCGCTCGGCCCAGTTGCCCACCGCGGTGAGATCAATGTTGATGAAGGCGCAGCAGCGGTCCCGCCCCGCGCCCATCACCACCGCCTCGAGGATGTTGGGATAGAATTTCAGCTTGTTCTCGACGTATTTCGGCGCGAACAGCGCGCCATCCGCCATCGTTCCCACATCCTTGGCACGGTCGATGATCCGCAGATGCCCGCTCCCCTCCTCGATGAACCCCGCATCGCCGGTCGCGACCCATCCCTCGGCATCCTTGGTATCGGCCGTGCTCTCGGCGTTCTTGTAATATTCGACGAAGACACCAGGCGAGCGGTAGAAAACCTCGCCATTTTCCGCGATCCGGAGCTCGACCCCCGGGGAGGGCACCCCCACCGTGTCCGAGCGCACCTCGCCATCCGGCTGCTGGGTGATGAAGACCGACGCCTCGGTCTGCCCGTAAAGCTGCTTGAGATTGATCCCGAGCGCCCGGTAGAAGTCGAAGATCTCGGGCCCGATCGCCTCGCCGGCGGTGTAGCCGACCCTGACCCGACTCAGACCCAGCGTATTCTTGAGAGGGCCATAGACCAGGAACTCCCCCAGACGGTAGCGCAGCCGATCCACCGCTGACACCGGCTTGCCGTCCAGGATCCGCGGCCCGACCCGGCGCGCGACGGCCATGAAGTGATGAAACAACCGCCGCTTGAGCGCGCTCGCATCCTCCATCCGGATCATGATCTGCGTGAGCTGCGTCTCGAACACGCGCGGGGGGGCGAAATAATAGGACGGCGCGATCTCGCGCAGGTCGGTCATCATGGTGTCGGGGCTCTCGGGGCAGTTCACGCAGAACCCCGCCCAGTATGCCTGCCCGATGGAAAAGATGAAATCGCCTACCCAGGCCATCGGCAGATAGGCCAGAACCTCCTCGCCAACCCTCAGGTGGTCGAATTCGGCCGAAGCCTTGGCCGTCTCGATGATGTTGCGGTTGGACAGCACCACGCCCTTGGGCTTGCCCGTCGTGCCGCTGGTATAGAGCATCACGCAGATGTCGTCGTAGCCCAGCATCGCCCGCCGCCGCGCCAGTTCCGCGCCGAGTTCGCCGCGTCGCCTGCGCCCGTTTTCCTGAACGTCGCGAAAGGCGCGCAGATGCGCATGGTCGTATTTGCGCAGGCCCTTCGGGTCGAGATAGATCATCTCCTCGAATTGCGGCAGCGCCGCCTGTACCTCGATCACCTTGTCGACCTGCTCCTGATCGGCGGCGATCACGAAACGCGCACCGCAATGGATCAGCACATATTCCGTCTCGTCCGCGGCGGCGTCCTGATAGAGCGGCACGGGCACGGCACCCAGCATCTGCACCGCCACCATCGACCAGTAGAGATAGGGCCGGTTATGGCCGATCACCGCGACGAAATCGCCCCGCGCCACCCCCAGATCCAGCAGGCCAAGTGCAAGGGACTCGATCTGCTCCTCGGTCTCGGCCCAGCTCCAGCACTGCCAGATGCCGTATTCCTTTTCGCGATATGCCGGGGCGGCGCCATGCTGCTCTGCATTGCGTCTCAACAAAGCCGGGATCGAGCGCAGACCCTCTGCGCCCTCGGGCATATACGCCAAGTTGTCTCCTCCCGCCCCGGCTTCCCGGAGCCTCCGGCCGCTTGTGCAGCTCGTTCGTGCGGCCGAGGGCCGTCAGGGACAATCCTTGCCATCTGGGCTCACAGGTCAAGAAATACTTTGACGCGACGGCAGGCGGCAGGGTCCGGCAAAGCGTGGCTGCCTTTCGCGAACTCCGCCCGCGGCGCTTCCGGGACCTAGAGCCCGGCCACCGCCCGCGCCAGCACGTTGAGCCCGGTCACCAGGTCAGCCTCGGCGGTATCCTCGGCAAAGTCATGGCTGATCCCGCCGATCGAGGGCACGAACAGCATCGACACCGGCATCAGCCGCGCGACGTTGGTCGCATCATGGAGCGCGCCCGACGGCATGCTGCGCCAGTTGCCCGGCACCTCCGCCTCGGCCGCCGCCTCAAGTGCCGCGCGCAGCCGCGCATCCATCGCCACCGGCTCGAGCCCGAGCATCGGGCCGTAATCGAGGGAAAGCGACATCTCCTCCGCCACCTCGGCCGCGGTCTCGCGGATGACCGTCTCCATCCGCGCCAGCCGGTCCGAGTCCCCGTCGCGCCACTGCATCGAGAAGGTGGCCCGGCCCGGCACGATGGAGGAGGCGTTGGGATGCAGGCTCAAATGGCCGATGGTCCAGACGGTCGCGGGTGTCACGACATTGCGCAGACGCTCGTTGATGCGCGCGTTGAAGGCCGACACGCCCTGGAACGCATCGCGGCGCAGATCCATCGGCGTGGTGCCCGCGTGGTTCTGCTGCCCGCCAAAGGTGATCTTCACGTCGCGGATGCCGACGATGGCTCCGACCACCCCGGCCTTTTTACCCGAGGTGACGAGGTTGGGCCCCTGCTCGATATGCATCTCCACAAAGCCGGTGAACCGGCCCGGATCGACAAAATCCCCGCTTCGCCCGCCCATCCGGGCGCGGGCTTCGGCAAAGGTCACGCCATCGCCATCCAGCAACCTGTCGGCCTCCT
The DNA here is from genome assembly GCA_038260405.1 of Rhodobacterales bacterium. Classification (GTDB taxonomy): domain Bacteria; phylum Pseudomonadota; class Alphaproteobacteria; order Rhodobacterales; family Rhodobacteraceae; genus Puniceibacterium. Next base: position 9,200 of record JBBSNW010000070.1, read on the forward strand.
CGAGGCTCAGGTTCCCGCCCCAGACCGAACTGCCGGTGGTGACGCCGAACCGCCCCTCCTCGTCCTGGAAGGACACGACCGATACCGGCGGTCCGCCCGCCTCCCTGGACGCCCGCGCCACTTCCATAGCCGAGATCACGCCCAGCGCGCCATCGAGCCAGCCACCCTCGGGCTGGCTGTCGGAATGCGAGCCCATCAGCAGCGAAGGCCCGTCGGCCAGTCCGAAAAGCGATCCGACCGGGTCGAAGACCGGCGAAAGGCCTGCCTCCTGCATCTTCTCCGCGAGCCAGTCCCGCGCCGCGATATCGGCATCCGAAAAGGCCGGGCGCACGACACCCTTGCCCACGCCGGACGCCCCAAAGGCGCGCAGGGCGTGCAGATCATCGAGAAATCTTTGCGGCTGAACGGGAATCATCGCGGCTCTCCTGCTTTGGACAAGTCCAAGATAGACACGCGAAAGAGGCCCGGGTCAAACCGCCCCCCTTTGAAAACACTCCCCATTCATCTTGCCGGATAAACTCCGGGGAGCGTGAGGGGCTGGCCCCTCACTCCTGCCGGTGCAACAGGTCATGCCCCCGGGCGGGCATCACTCCGCCGCCACGGGGTCCAGGTCTTCCACCTTTTCGACCTTCACGGCCGAGAACTTGAATTCGGGGATCTTCCCGAACGGGTCCAGCGCCGGATTGGTGAGGATGTTCGCCGCCGCCTCGACATAGGCGAAGGGCAGGAAGACCATGTCCTCGGCCACCTGCCGGTCGGCGCGCGCCATCACGTCGAGCGTGCCGCGCCGGGTCGTCAGCCGCACGAACCCGCCCGGAGCGACGCCGAGCTTGCGCACGGTCTTGGGATGCAGCGAACAGTTCGCCTCGGGCTCGACCGCATCGAGCACGCTCGCCCTCCGCGTCATCGACCCGGTATGCCAGTGCTCGAGCTGCCGCCCCGTGGTCAGGATCATCGGATACTTGGCATCCGGCACCTCGGCGGGCGGCGTCACACGGGCCGGGGTGAATTTCGCACGCCCCGCACGGCGCGGGAATCCGTCCCCAAACACCACCGACTGTCCCGGATCGTCCGGGCCGAGGCAGGGATAGGTCACGGCGCCCTCCGTCTCGAGCCGCTTCCAAGTGATGTTGTGCAGGCTGCGCATCGACATCTTCATCTCGTCGAACACTTCGCGCGGATCGTCGTAATCCCAGTCGAGGCCGATGCGCCGCGCGAGGTCCACCAGGATGAACCAGTCCTCGCGCGCCTCTCCGGGTGTCGGCACTGCCTTGCGCACCATCTGAACCTGCCGGTTGGTGTTGGTGACCGTGCCCGACTTCTCGGGCAGGGCCGAGGCGGGCAGGATCACGTCGGCGAACATCGCCGTCTCCGTCAGGAAGATGTCCTGCACCACCAGCAGATCCAGCTTCGCGAGGGCATGCCGCGCATGTTCCACGTCCGGATCCGACATCGCCGGGTTCTCGCCCTGCACATACATGCCCTTGATCTCCCCGCGATAGACGCGGTCGATGATCTCGACCACGGTGAGGCCGGGCTTCGCGTCGATCTCGGTGCCGCGCCAGATGTGGCGGAAGAGATCGCGCACCTCGGGATCGGTCACCGACTGATAGTCCGGCATCACGTTGGGGATGAGGCCCGCATCCGACGCGCCCTGCACGTTGTTCTGTCCCCTGAGCGGATGCAGACCCGTGCCCGGCCGCCCGACATGGCCGCAGAGCAGCGCGAGCGAGATCAGGCAGCGGGAATTGTCGGTGCCGTGAATATGCTGGCTGATGCCCATGCCCCAGAAGATCATGCCCGCCCGCGCACGCGCGAAATCGCGCGCCACGGCACGGATCACCTCGGCTTCGATGCCGCAGAGCTCGGACATGCGGTCGGGCGTAAAGGCACGGATATGGTCGCGGAATTCGAAGAAACCTTCGGTGAAGCCTTCGATATACTGCCGGTCGTAGAGCTTTTCCTCGACGATCACGTTCATGATCGCGTTGAGCAGAGCGACATCCGTGCCGGGGCGGAACTGCAGCAGATGCTTGGCATGCCGCTTGAGCCCGGTCTGGCCGCGCGGATCCATCACGATCAGCTCTCCGCCACGTTTGGCGAACTGCTTGAAGAAGGTGGCGGCGACAGGGTGATTCTCGGTCGGGTTGGCGCCGATGATGATGGCGACATCGGCATTCTCGATCTCGTTGAAGCTCGCCGTGACCGCGCCAGACCCCACATTCTCCATCAGGGCCGCAACCGAGGAGGCGTGGCACAGGCGGGTGCAGTGATCGACATTGTTGTGCTTGAAGCCCTGACGGATCAGCTTCTGGAAGAGATAGGCCTCTTCGTTGGTGCATTTGGCACTGCCGAAGCCCGCGACAGAGGCGCCGCCGTAATAAGATCGCAAATCGACCAGACCCGAGGCCGCCTTGTCCATCGCCTCTTCCCAGCTCGCCTCGCGGAAATGGGTGAAGGGGTTGGATGGATCGACGTTTAGCCCCTTGTCGGGCGCGTCGTCGCGGCGGATCAGCGGCCTGGTCAGGCGGTGCGGGTGGTGGATGTAGTCGAATCCGAAGCGGCCCTTGACGCAGAGGCGGCCCTCGTTCGCAGGGCCGTTGATGCCCTCGACATATTTCACCTTGCCGTCCTTGATCTTGAGACTGACCTGGCAACCGACGCCGCAGAAGGGGCAGACGGATTTCACCTCTTCGTCGAAATCCTTGCTGTCGCCCTGCTGCTGTTCGTCCATCACCGAAGACGGCATCAGCGCCCCTGTCGGGCAGGCCTGAACGCATTCACCGCAGGCGACGCAGGTCGATTCGCCCATCGGATCGTCGAAATCGAAGACCGGATAGGCGTCATGCCCGCGCCCGGCCATGCCGATGACGTCGTTGACCTGCACCTCGCGGCAGGCGCGCACGCAGAGCCCGCACTGGATGCAGGCATCGAGATTGACCTTCATCGCGATGTGGCTGTCATCGAGCAGCGGGATCCGCTCGGCCTCGAGCGTCGGCAGGCGGCTTTGCGTCACGCCGGTGAGATCCGCCATGTCCCAGAGATGGCTCGAGCGGTCATGCGCCGCCTCGCGTTCCGGCTGATCGGCGAGCAGCATCTCGACCACCATCTTGCGCGCCGATCGCGCACGGCCGGAATCGGTGGTGACGACCATGCCCTCAACCGGTTCGCGGATGCAGGAGGCGACGAGCGTGCGCTCGCCCTCGACCTCGACCATGCAGGCACGACAGTTGCCGTCGGGCCGGTAACCCGGGGCGGGCTTGTGGCACAGATGAGGGATCACCAGACCGCGCCCGTTGGCGACCTCCCAGATGGTCATGCCCTTCAGGGCCTCGACCTGCTGGCCGTCAAGGGTGAAGAGGATGGTATCGGACATGGATGCGCCTTTCCGTGCTTTGGTGCAGGTTAGACCATGAGGGCAGTTCCGCGCGCGGGTCAATTCCGACTCCTTGACTAGGAAAGGCGCCGCCGGAGTTTCCGATAGGCGACATTCCGGCTGCCGGAAGCGCGCGCTGCCGGACCGTCGCAGGGGGGCGCTGCCCCCCGTCCTGCGGACTCCCCCCGGGATATTTGAGACCCGGTGAAATCAGGGGGCCTGCCGTCTTTTCAAGTTCCGCGAGCGGGACTAGACCCTTGGTCGAAAGGAGACCTCCATGCCGCACATCACCCTTGTCCGCCACGGTCAGGCCAATTCCCATGCCAAGGACGAGATCGGATACGACCGGCTCAGTGATCTCGGGCGGCAGCAGGCCCGCTGGCTGGGCGCGCATCTGCGCGACACGGGCGATGCCTTTGCCCGCGTCTATGCGGGCACGCTGCGGCGGCATCAGGAGACTGCGGAGGAAATGGGGGCGGGTTCGGTCGTGAGCGATGCGCGGCTCAACGAGCTGGAATATTTCACCCTCGCGCAGCTGCTGGCGGACCAACACGGCATCCTGCTGCCCGTCGACCGGGACGGATTCCTGCGGCATCTGCCGGTGATGTTCGGCTACTGGCAGGAGGGGCGGCTCGAGGGCGCCCCCGAAAGCTTTGCCGAATTCGAGACCCGCGTCACGGAGGTGCTGCACGAGATCGCCGAAGGACCGGGCCGCGCGCTGGTCGTGACCTCGGGCGGGCTGATCGGGATGACGCTGCGGGTCACGATGGGGCTCGATCTGCGGACGCTGGCGCATGTCTGCCTCGCGATCCAGAACACGTCGCTGCACCGGTTCCAGCCGCTGCCGACGGGCCTCGCGATGGTCCAGTTCAATGCCGCGCCGCATCTCGACCACCCCGAGCGCCACCATGCCCGGACCTATCTTTAAGCCCGGAACTTTCCGCGCTACTGTCGCTCCAAACAGGGGATCATCAACATGCTGCATCTGTGGGTACGCGCCGAACAGCGCCCGAACGAAGAGCGGATCGGAGTGACTCCCGACGGCGTGCGCGCGCTGATCGCGAAGGGCTTTCGCGTCACCGTCGAGGAGAGCGCCCGGCGTGCGGTGCCGGTGCGGGGATACGCCGCCGCTGGGGCCGAGATCGCGCCCGAGGGCAGCTGGACCGGCGCGCCGGAGGAGGCCGTCATTTTCGGCCTCAAGGAGCTGCCCGATGACGGCACGCCGCTGCCTCACCGGCACATCATGTTCGGCCATGCCTTTAAGGGTCAGCCGGACGGTCAGCGTCTTCTGAAGCGGTTCAATGCCGGGGGCGGGACGCTCTACGATCTCGAATACCTCACCGACAAGGATGGACGCCGGGTCGCGGCTTTCGGCTACTGGGCGGGCTATGCCGGGGCCGCCGTAGCGCTGAAATGCTGGATCGCGCAACGGCAGGGCGGGATCTGCGGCCCCGTCGGCACCTACGGATCGGCTGAGCAGCTTCTGGTCGACCTGCAGGCCGGTCTGGCCGAGCTGGGCGCGCATCCCCCGAGCGCGCTGGTGATCGGCGCGCTTGGCCGCGTGGGCACCGGGGCAAGCGATCTCTGCACCGCGATGGAAGTGCCGGTCACCGGCTGGGATCTCGCCGAGACGGCGCATGGCGGCCCGTTTCCCGAAGTGCTCGAGCACGAGATCCTTCTCAACTGCATCCTGGCGCGCCCGGGGGCTCCGGTCTTCGTGCCCGCCGACACGGGCAGCACGCCGCGCCGACTGAGCGTGATCGGCGACATCGCCTGCGACCCGACGAGCGACTTTTCCCCCATCAAGGTCTACGACCGAACCACCACATGGGATGCGCCTGCGCTGCGCGTGCATGACGATCCGCCGCTCGACGTGACGGCGATCGACAACCTGCCCTCGTTGCTGCCAGTCGAATCCTCCGAGGATTTCGCCGGGCAGCTGCTGCCCTCTCTGATGGCCCTCGACGATCTGGAGGGCGGGGTCTGGAAGCGGGCGCAGGCACATTTCGAAGAACACAGAAGAAAGGTGACAGCATGACGATCCACTGGTGTGGCACCGGCCTGTCGGCCGTGCCCGGGCTGAGACGGCTGATCACGGCGGGCCACGAGGTGACGGTCTGGAACCGCACGCTCGACAAGGCCGAGGATGCGGTCGGGGACCTGACCCAGCGCATCCACGAATTCGAGATCGACGCGCTCGAAGCCGAGCTGCAGCCCGGCGACGTCGTCGTCTCGATGCTGCCCGCGGACTGGCATGTGCCGCTGGCGGAACTCGCCATCACAAAGGGCGCGCATTTCGTCAGCTCCTCCTACATCGCGCCCGAGATGCGCAGCCTGCATGCGCGCGCGCAGCTCAAGGGGGTCGCGCTGGTGAACGAGGTCGGGCTCGATCCCGGAATCGATCACCTGATGGCGCATCACCTTGTCGCCGATTACCGCAGTTCGGATGCCTACGAGGCGGACAACGTCCTGTCCTTCACCTCCTATTGCGGCGGGGTGCCGAAGCATGCGAACGCCTTCCGCTACAAGTTCAGCTGGTCGCCGCTCGGGGTTCTGAAGGCGCTGCGTTCGCCCTCGCGCTCGATCCGGGACTTTTCGGAGTTGCGGGTCGACCGGCCCTGGGATGCGCTCGGGAGCTACGACGCGCCGCTGCCGGAACCCGAAACCTTCGAGGTCTATCCGAACCGCGATTCGCTGCCCTTCATGGATGCCTACAATTTCGATCCGACCTGGAAGGTGAAGAATTTCGTGCGCGGCACGCTGCGTCTCGACGGCTGGGCCAAGGCCTGGGCACCGGTCTTCCGAGAGGTCGAGACGCTGCAGGGGCCCGAGGGCGAAGCGCGGCTCAAGGAGATGTCCGACCAGTTTTGGGCCGAGCACGCCTATGACGAGGGCGAGCCGGACCGCGTGGTGATGTGCGTCTCGCTGATGTCCGAGGCGGCCGGGGCGGCGGTCTGGCACAAGACCTACGTGATGGATGCCTGGGGTGACGGACGCGGCACGGCGATGGCGCGGCTCGTCTCGGTGCCGGTTTCCTTGGCGGTCGAGGCGGTCATGGCGCAGGAGATTCCGGCCGGTGTTTCTGCCGCTCCGGACGCTCCCGCGCTGGTCCGGCGCTGGCTCGGCGAGGTGGATGTCCTGGCGCAGGACCTGATGGTGGTCGATCACCTCGCGTGATCCGATGGCACCCTCGCGCGGCGGGGGCCAGCCCCCCGGTTGCCGGTTGCCTGAATCGGGAAGTTCCGCCTCCCCCCCGGGATATTTGCGACCCGGAGAAACGGGTGGGTTGGGACGAGGGGAGAACGGGGCGTGGCATTTGCGACCTGCCGGTCGTTCGGCAGGTCGTCGGCTCGCGGAAATCCGGAATGCCGTAAGGGGCGTCGTGCACACGCTGGCTCTGACGCCGTCTGGGCGGCCGCGTTCAGGAACCGCCGAGGCGTGGTGAGGCCTTGTCCAGCACCAGATCGGCATCCGAGAACTTGAACGGGGCGCGCAAGCCCGGGACGCCCTCGGGCGCGATCTGCAGGCCCCGCGCCACGACCTGCGGATCTGCCATGACTTCTGCCATGTCGTTGATCGGTCCGGCGGGGACACCCGCGCCTTCGCAGGCGGCGAGCAGGTCGGCCTTGGTCATGCGTTCGGTGGCGCCCGTCAGTCGGCGCGTCATCTCGGCCCGGTTGGCGATGCGGTCGGCATTCGTGAGGTACATCGGATCCTGCGCCATGTCCGAAAGCCCGAGCAGATCGCAAAGCCGCTGATACTGCGAATCATTTCCGGTCGCGATGATGATGAAACCGTCCGCACAGTCGAAGACCTGGTAGGGCGTGAGGTTGGGATGATAGTTTCCGGTACGCCCCGGCGGCGTGCCGGTGGCGAGGTAGTTCATCGCCTGGTTGGCGGTGACCGAGACCGCCACGTCGAGCAGCGCCATGTCGATATGCTGGCCGCGGCCCGTGACCGAGCGCTGGTAGAGCGCGGCGAGGATACCCGTCACCGAATAGACCCCGGTGAAGATGTCCGTGACCGCGACGCCGGCGCGCTGGGGCTGGCCGTCGGGATCGCCGGTGATCGACATCAGGCCCGACATGCCCTGGATGATGTAGTCGTACCCGGCCCGATGCGCATAGGGACCGTCCTGACCGAAGCCGGTGATCGAGCAATAGATGAGCCGCGGATTGATCTCCGAAAGGCTCGCATAGTCGAGGCCGTACTTCCTGAGCCCGCCGACCTTGAAATTCTCGATCAGGATATCCGCATCGCGGACCAGTTCGCGCATCTGCTCCTGGCCCTCGGGGCGTGCCAGATCGACGATGACCGAGGATTTGCCCCGGTTGCAGGAATGGAAATACGCGGCGGTGTGATCCTCGTCCCGGTCGATGAAGGGCGGGCCCCATCTGCGGGTGTCGTCGCCCTGCGGCGCCTCGACCTTTATCACCTCGGCGCCGAGATCGGAGAGGGTCTGACCGGCCCAGGGGCCGGCCAGGATACGTGCAAGCTCGATGACCTTGAGACCGGCCAGCGGGCCTTTGGGCGCAGAACTCATTCGCCGAGCTTTTCGTCCAGGATGGCCGAGAAATCGGCATAGCTCATGTTGGAATATTTCTGTCCGTCGATGATGAACGAAGGCGTTGATTCGATCTCGTCGCGGGTAGCGTTCTCCTGATACCAGGCCACGAGTGCCTTCAGCTTGTCGCTGTCGGTCAGGCAGGCATCGAGCTGCTCGCGGCCGATCCCGGCCTTCAGGCCGATCTTGCGGAGACCCTCGGCGATGGCGCCATCCGATCCTGCGCGCGACCAGTCGTCCTGCTCGTCATAGAGCATGTCGGCGATGCCGAAGAACTTGGTCGGCTCGCAGCGCGCGATCATCGAGCCCCACATGCCGTACTTGTCGAAATAGACCTCGCGATAGGTGAACTTGATCTTGCCGGTATCGATGTAGTTCGCCTTGAGCTGGTCATAGACCGTCGCGTGGAAGTTCGCGCAATGCGGGCAGGTGAAGGAGGCGTATTCGATCACCTCGACGGGGGCATCGGCCTCTCCCTGATACATCTCGGTGATCTCGACATCACTCGCGGCACTGTCCTGAGTGGCACCATCCTGTGCGGCGGTATCCTGCGCTGCGGCGGCACCCGGCAGACTGATTTCCGCGCCTGAGGTCCGCGGCTGGGTGAGAAGCCAGCCGCCCCCTGCGATCAGGCCAAGCGCCAGCAGCGCGACGGGAAGCATCCGTTTCATGAGCAATTCCTCTTTCCTTGTCAGATGGGGCCGTCAGGCCCGGTCTTTGGATCTGGTTATTATGTTTGCGGCCAGACGTTCAAGCGCGGAACGCAGGCCGTCATCCGCAACGCCGCCCGTGGTGGCGCGTGCATGTTCAACGGTCGCGGCGTCCGGTTCCGTCGGCGCCTTTGCCCTGGGCCGATGATCGAAGGACACCTGCCCCTCGTCGAAACCGGTGGCGGCGGTCTGGGTGATGCGGATGCGCGCGATCGCGTTGTAGCCGTAGACCGCGTTCACCTTCTCGCGCAGTTTCACTTTCTGCATCTCGAGCATCGGCGCATTTGCCCCGGTGGTCAGCAGCGTCAGCGTCGCCCCCATGCCGCCGCGGCCATAACCGACCTCGACAGGGCGCGAGATGGCGGCGATATCCTCGCCCGCGATCTCGGCCCAATGGGTCAGCAGGCGGGACTGGGCAAAGCCGCGCTGTTCGCTGGTACGCCTGATCTGCCCCTGGAGGAGGGACGAGGTGCGGGCGAAACCGCGGGTGCTGCTCGGGCGTCGGGCCATGGGTTGAATCCCCTCTCAAGGTGCTATTCTAGTGACGCTGGCCACAGACGCCAGCCCGGATGACCCCCTGACCCTTGGGACCTGTTCAAACTTATGTCAAAGCCGCGTGAACCTGCCGATCCGGCAGCCCTGCTCGAATGGTACGACCGCCATGCCCGGGCGATGCCGTGGCGCGTGGGCCCGATGGCGCGGGCGGCGGGGCAGCGCCCGGATCCCTACCGCATCTGGCTATCCGAGATCATGCTGCAGCAGACCACCGTGGTCGCCGTCAAAAGCTATTTCGAGGCCTTCACGGCGCGCTGGCCCCGGGTCGGCGATCTTGCCGCCGCCGAGGATGGCGATGTGATGGCGGCCTGGGCAGGGCTTGGATATTACGCCCGGGCACGCAACCTGCTGAAATGTGCCCGCGTGGTGACGCTCGAACACGGTGGCGTCTTTCCCGACGATCCCGCCATTCTGCTGACCCTGCCCGGTATCGGGCCCTATACCGCAGCGGCGATTTCCGCCATCGCGCATGACCTGCCCGAAACGGTCGTCGACGGCAACGTGGAGCGGGTGATGGCGCGGCTCCATGACGAACACACACCCCTGCCTGCGGCCAAGCCGATCCTGACCGAGATGGCCCGCGCGCTGACCCCGCAGGAGCGTCCCGGCGATTATGCCCAGGCGGTGATGGATCTCGGTGCCACGATCTGCACCCCGCGCAAGCCGGCCTGCGGTCTCTGCCCCTGGCGGCGCTCCTGCGCGGCCTGGGCGATGGGCACGCAAGGCGAGCTGCCGAAGAAATCCCCCAAGGCGCGCAAGCCGACGCGTATGGGCTATGCCTATCTCGTACGTCGCGTCGATGGTGCCTGGCTGCTCGAACGCCGCCCAGACAAGGGGCTGCTGGGCGGCATGCTCGGCTGGCCCGGATCTGACTGGAACGAGGACCCGCAGGAAGCCCCGCCGATTCGCGCCGAATGGAAGACGATCGACGGCGAGGCGCGCCACACCTTCACCCATTTCCACCTGCGCCTCACGGTAAAGACCGCGCTGGTCCCGATGGAACGTCAGCCAAGCCGCGGAGAATTCATCGAATTGCCCGACTTTCGCCCGTCTGACCTGCCAACCGTGATGCGAAAGGCCTTCGATCTCGCCAAGGGGACGTGACGTCTTCTTGGGAAACGGTGCGGACTGGGCCTATGATGCAGCCGGAGGCGCGAGATGTTCGATCAGACCACCCTGCCCGATCAGAGCCAGAGCCGCCTGCCCGCAGCGCTGCCCTTCTGGGTCTCGCTCGGGCTGATCCCGCTGGTCTGGCTCGGCGCGCTCAAGGGCGGCGCCTGGATCTTCCTCACGCCACTGCTCACCTGGTACCTGTTCTCGGCCATCGACGCGCTCGTCGGCACCAGCCTCGACAATCCCGACCCGCAGACGGAGGAGACGCTGCTCTTCTGGCACAAGCTCGTCACCCTGATCTGGAGCCCGCTGCAATTCGCAAGCCTCTTCGCGCTCATCTGGTATGTGAGCCACACCGCGCACCTCTCCACGATCGAGACATTCGGCGTCTTCTTCGGCTGCGGCGTGATGACCGGCACGATCGGCATCAATTACGCCCATGAGCTCATGCATCAGAGGAACCGCGTCGAACGCTGGATGGCCGACCTGCTGCTCGCCATGGTGCTCTATTCGCATTTCCGCTCGGAACACCTGCTGGTGCATCATCGCTTTGTCGGCACCCCGCGCGACCCGGTGACGGCGCTCTACAACGAGGGGTTCCACCGCTTCTACGCGCGCGTGCTGCGCCAATCCCTGATCTCGGCCTTCGGGGCGGAACGCGATATGCTGGCCCGCAGGAACCTGCCCTGGACCCACGCCAGCAACCCGTTCTGGCGCTTCTGGATGCTGCAGGCCGCAATGCTGGCCCTCGCCCTGGCGCTTGGCGGTTTCACCGGCCTGCTGTGCTTTCTCGTGCAGGCCGGTGTCGCGATCTGGCAGCTCGAGCTCGTGAACTACGTAGAGCATTACGGCCTGACCCGCCGACATCTCGGGGGCGGCAGATACGAGCATGTCCTGCCGCGCCATTCCTGGAACGCCCCGCAGCGCGCCACGAACTGGCTGCTGATCAACCTTCAGCGCCATTCGGACCACCACTACAAACCCGACCGCCGCTTCCCCCTGCTCCAGACCTATGCCGAGGACGAGGCTCCCCGCCTGCCCTATGGCTACCCGCTGATGACCGTCGCCGCGATGATCCCGCCGCTCTGGCGAAAGGTGATGAACCCGCGCGTGCGCGAGTGGCGTGCCGCCAATTATCCCGACATCACCGACTGGTCGCCCTACAACCGCGCCGAAACCCCGAACCCGCGCTAGGATGGCCTCAAGCGCCCGGCACCCGGCTTCTTTGGGTCACAAATATCCCGGGGGTGCGGGGGCCGGCCCCCGCACCGGCGCGGCAAGGCGTGCCGGTCTGCCAGCGGCGTTCCCCGTCACAGACGGGTGGCAAGCCGAAGTCGCCCTCATATAACGCCCGCGCCAC
>JBBSNW010000071.1:0-20782 GCA_038260405.1 Rhodobacterales bacterium
ACACCGAAGGTGCTTCGGTCAGATCGCTCCAGAGTTCGTCACCGGTCTTGAGGTCATAGGCGCGGACCATGCCGTCCATCGTGGCACCGATGAAGATCAGCCCGCCCGCGGTGACCGCGGGGCCGCCGATCGTGGGCGAGCCCCACTTTTCGGGCATGTAGAACCCGTAGCGCTGCGACATGCCGAAAGGCTTGCGCCAGAGCATCTCGCCCGTGGTCATGTCGATCGCCGCGAGCTCGCCGAAAGGCGGTTCCCAGCAGGGCATGCCCCAGCGGTTCATCGCAGTCTTGAGCGACATGCCGAAGGGCGCACCGGTCTGCGGATGAAAGCCGCTTTCGCCCGGTCCGGCCTCGCCATTGATCTCGTCGTACTGCTCGCGCGGATAAAGCTGGATGTGCTGCACCACGTGGCTGAGATTGACCACGGCGACCTGGCTTTCGGGGTCGAACCCGACGCCACCCCAGTGCACGACGCCCGCGCTGTTGGGATAGGCCCCGGCACCGGCGCCGTCTGTGGTCGGCGGCTGGTACATGCCCTCATAGACCATTTCATCCCAGAGCGCCGAACACTCGCCAAACGAGGCGAGATCCGCCAGTTTCCAGACGCCCGGCAGGCTCGACTGGTCGATCAGCGGCGCGGGTTTTGTGGGAAACGGCTGTGTCTCGGCATAGCGCTCGCCTTCGACATTGCCGGCCGGAACGGGGCGTTCCTCGATGGGCCAGACATCCTCTCCGGTCTCGCGGTTCACGACGAACAGGAACCCCATCTTGGTGGCCTGCATCAGCGCCGGAATTTCCTCGCCATCAACGGTGATGTCCATGAGCGTCGGCGCGGCGTTGATGTCGTAGTCCCAGATGTCGTGATGCACCCATTGGCGCGACCAGATCACTTCGCCCGTATCGACATCGAGCGCGGTGGTCGAGGTGGCGTAGGGGATGTCCTCCGTCCGGTTGCCACCCCAGTAGTTCGGAGAAGGCGAGGCCACGGGAAGGTAGACGATGCCGCGCTCCTCATCCGCACTCATGGCGGTCCAGACGTTTGCCGTACCGGTGCGTTCCCGGATGTTCTCGGGGATGGTGTCGAAGGTCCATTCGAGCTCGCCGCTCTGCGCGTTCACCGAGAAAACCGAGCCCGGAGGGGCCTCGGCCCAGTCCCAGTCATTGCCAGCCCAGCCGATGACCACGTGATCGCCGACGATGGTCGGCGGCTGCAGCAGGGAAAGCGGCCAGCGATCGTTGACGGTGTTCCACTGGTTCACGTCCAGAATGCCGCCATCTGCAAAATCCTCGCAGAGCGCGCCGGTATCGGCGTCGATCGCGAACAGGCGTGCATCCATCGTGCCGAGATAGATGATCTTCTGGCAGGCGGCACCGTCCTGCGGATTCTCCGCTTCCCAATAGGCGACACCGCGGTTCTTGAGCGCGGGCTGGGTCAGCGCCTCGAGCGTGGACTCGGTATCGAAGGACCAGATCTCCTCGCCCGTTGCGGGATCGAGCGCCAGCACGCGGTAAAACGGCGTGCCGATATAGAGCATGTCGTTCGCGTAGATCGGGGTGGCCGACCAGACGGTCGCGGGCAAGTCACCCGAGCCGTCGGACACGTCGCCCGTATGCATGCGCCAGGCCAGTTCCAGATCGCCCGCATTGTCAGCGTTAATCTGGTCGAGCGGCGAATATTTCGCACCCGAAACCTGGCCGTGGAAACTGCTCCAGCCGGTTCCGGCGGGCGGAACCCGTGCATCCGAGGACGGGCGTGCCCGGGTTTCCCCGGCCGTGTCCTGCGGTGCGGTCTGGTCCTGTGCAGGCTGGTCCAGCGGCTGCGATGTGGTCTGATCCTGCGCGAGGACAGGTGTGGCGAGCAGCGCAAGCACTGCCGTGGATCGGATCAATCTGGTCATGTGGGCTCTCCTTCGGGGCCGGAAACAGCTGCGAGCCAACCCACGGCACTCGCTCCGACCGCGGCGAGCATCACCCACTGATGCAACAGGAAGGTCGCGAGGGCCGTGAGCAGGATGCCGATTGCCAGCAGCAGCATCAGCACGATGCGCAGGCCACGGTTACGGGTCGGCACCATCAGTGCGCCCCCGATGAACAGGCAGAGGGCGCCGACGGCCGCCGCGAGTGGCCCCCAGGTGCCGGTGACACCGGTGAGCGGCACGAAATAGGCATAGATGCCGCAGCCTATGGCGACAAGCGCCGACACCATGATGACCGTAAGGCCAAGGCGATAGGACATGAAAGCGCTCCTTACGTTGAGTTAATGACTGCGCGTACAATTTGGAGACGTACAGCTTGACCCACTCTTAGGATGCCTGTCCGGAGAGGTAAACGCCGTGACGGAAATTGGGCCAGCGATGGATGGATTTTCAGGAGGTGGTCGCACCATGGGTGCGTTTTCTGTGCGCGGGATCGCTTGGATACAGACTGGAGGCGGAGTCACGACGGGTGATTTTCTCCATGCTTTGGTCACGAATCGTCCCCAAAGAATGGGGCTGGCCCTTTGACGGTTCCTGCGGCTACGAGACCCAACTGCCTGCGATGCGTCGCATCGGCAGAACAGGTAGCCCCTGCAATTTCGGTCTGAAACGACGCGATCAGATCTTCCTGATGCGGACGATCACCACTGCCGCGATCGTGAGCAGAAGGATCGCGAAGGCCTCGTACAAGATGTTTTCCGGCGCCATGTCCTTGCCCTGCAGGATCACGAGACGCGCAAGTGCGGTGATCGCTATAAAGATCGGGTAGACGAACACGGCCTTCCGGTCGGCGTAGAACACCGCGACCATGCCGATCACCTCGGCATAAAGAAACATCAGCAGGATATCGGCGAGATGAATGGTCTGTGCCCGGTAGACCACCAGTATTTCGGTGATCGCACCGCCCACGGTCATCAGCACGACGACGAGCATCAGCATGCGCTCGATCAGATGCAGGAAACTGAGGGCCACCTTCTTTTCGGTGTGTCCGATAGCTGATGCCGACAGATGCCCGTTGGCGTCGTCATTTTCATCGGTCTGATCATCCGCATCCATATTCTGCTTTTTTTCCATAACTTCCGGCCATCCGTTCAAGGAAAAATGAGTTTGTCATGTCCTGTCGCGCCGTCCAAAAGGAAATTCGGCCCTGTTCCGGTTCAACGATCCCTCCCGCCCTTACGGTTCCGCGCAGGATTGCCGCACAACCGCATCAGGGCAGAGCGAGCCTCTGTCATTTCACTCGGTTAATTCACCGGCAGCCTGTCACCGAACCCGTGCACATCCGCCTGTTTCAGCTCCTTGCGATCACACAGATTCAAGGCAGTCGGCGGGCAACGATGTGCGCAGCCATACCGCGCGGAACCAGTCAGACGCTCGCGGGTTCGTCATCATGTGCTGCCGGTCCCATTCCGACAGACGTCTGTCCCCCAAGGAGAATACCATGTCAGACAGCCCAAAGCTCTATCGCCCCAGTGCCGATACCCAGTCATCCAGCGATACCAAAGATAGAAAGAACGACAGGGGCGAGGGCGGCGAGACGCATCAGCGTGGGGACGGCCCGCCCATGACCACCTCGCAGGGCATTCCGATCAGCGACAACCAGAACACGCTGCGCGCAGGCGCGCGCGGCCCGGCGCTTCTCGAAGATTTCCATTTCCGCGAAAAGATCTTCCACTTCGATCACGAACGCATCCCAGAGCGGGTCGTGCATGCCCGCGGCTACGGCGCGCATGGCTATTTCGAAGCGACCGAAGATCTGTCGGAGCTGACTTCGGCGCATCTGTTTCAGGAAAAGGGGCGCAAGGTTCCGGCCTTCGTGCGTTTTTCGACCGTGGCGGGCAACAAGGGGTCGGTGGATCTTGCCCGGGACGTGCGCGGCTTTGCCGTCAAGCTCTATACCGAAGAGGGCAACTGGGACATCGTGGGCAACAACATCCCGGTCTTCTTCATCCAGGATGCGATGAAATTCCCCGACCTCATCCACTCGGTCAAGGAAGCGCCGGACCGTGCCTTCCCGCAGGCGCAATCGGCCCATGACAACTTCTGGGACTTCATCTCGCTGATGCCGGAGGCCATGCACATGGTGATGTGGACCATGTCGGACCGGGCGATCCCCCGCTCCTTCCGGTTCATGGAGGGCTTCGGCGTGCACACCTTCCGCTTCGTGAATGCGGAGGGCAAGAGCCAGTTCGTGAAGTTCCACTGGAAGCCGAAACAGGGCCTGCAATCGGTGATCTGGGATGAGGCCGTGAAGATCAACGGCGCCGATCCGGATTTCCACCGCCGCGATCTCTGGGCCGCGATCCAGAGCGGCGACTTCCCGGAATGGGAGCTCGGCGTTCAGGTCTTCGACGACGATTTTGCCGACAAGTTCCCCTTTGACGTGCTGGATGCGACCAAGCTCATCCCGGAGGAAGACGTGCCGGTGCGCATCGTCGGGCGCCTCGTGCTCGACCGGATGGTCGACAACTTCTTTGCCGAGACCGAACAGGTGGCGTTCTGCACGCAGAACATCGTGCCGGGCATCGATTTCACCAACGACCCGCTGCTGCAGGGGCGCAACTTCTCGTATCTCGATACGCAGACCAAGCGTCTGGGCGGACCGAACTTCACCCATATCCCGATCAACGCGCCGAAATGTCCCTTCCATCACTTCCAGCAGGACGGTCACATGGCGATGCACAATCCTGTGGGCCGCGCCAATTACGAGCCCAATGGCTGGTCCGAGGGTGGTCCGCGCGCCGATCCGCAGAAGGGTCACAAATCCTATCCCGAGCAGGTAGAGGGTGAAAAGCGCAAGGTCCGGGGCGAGCTCTTCGCCGATCACTACAGCCAGGCCCGCCAGTTCTACTTGAGCCAGACCGACATCGAGCAGGACCATATCGTCAACGCGCTTGTCTTTGAGCTCTCGAAGGTCGAAACGTTACAGATCCGGGAACGGCTGGTGGCGCACCTGCCGAATATCGACAAGGATCTGGCCGCAAAGGTCGCCGATGGGCTTGGCCTCAGATCGGTGCCCAAGGCACACGAGCCTGCCCGCGCGCTGGTCGACGGGCTGAAGCCCTCCGATGCGCTGTCGATCCTCAAGAACGGTCCCAAAAGCTTTGCCGGGCGCAAGATGGGGCTGCTTTTGACCGACGGCATCGACGATGCTCTGCTCGAGGGCCTGATGAAGGCGATCAAGGATGCAGGCGGCATGGTCGAGGTCGTGGCGCCCAAGATCGGCGGCATCGTCACGGCTGGCGGCAAGGAAGTGCCCGCCCAGCAGAAGATCGATGGCGGCCCTTCCGTGCTTTATGATGCGGTGGTCATCCTCGTCTCGAAAGACGGTGCAAAGGAGCTGCAGGGGATGCACGCCGCAAGGACCTTTGCCGCGGACGCCTTTGCCCATGGCAAGTTCATCGGCGTCGGCGGTGCAGGTGCCGAGTTTTTGAAAGCGTCAGGTGTGGAGTCACCCGACGGGGGCGTCATCGCTCTGGACAAGGTGGGCGACGCCAAGTCCTTCGTCTCGACCTGCGCCAAGGTCCGCTTCTGGGATCGCATGTCGTAGAAAGCACGCGCCGGGACTGACCCGCACGCTCCCGGCCTGCACATCCGGCATCATGCCCTTTGTGCAGGCCACCAAACTTCCGCAAGAATTTGATACAAAAGGAATTCGACCGTGCTGGAACCCTTTTTCAGAACCGTGGTGATGATCGTCGTGGTCATCGTGCTGACCCGGATACAGGGGTTACGCTCCTTCTCGAAGATGTCGATCTTCGATTTTGCGATGACCATCGCCACGGGCTCTCTTGTGGCGACAGCGATCATCGACAAGAGCCTCGATCTGACGCTCGCGATCGCGGCCATCGCCGCCATTTTCCTGTTTCAGGCCATCGTTGCCTGGCTGCGGGTGCATTACGAAGCGTTCCGCGGCGCCGTCGACAACACGCCCCTGCTGCTGATGGCCGGTCAGACGATCTATACCGAGAACCTCGCGACCGCACGCGTCACCAAAGCCGACCTGTTCGCGAAACTGCGGGAGGCCAATGTCTGGAACACCGAGCAGGTCATAGCGGTGGTGCTGGAAACCACCGGGGATGTCAGCGTTCTGCATGCCGAAGACCCCGTGCCGCTCTCGCGCTCCGACGTTCTCGAAGGCATACGCGGCATCGATCAGAGCCGATGATCGACTTATGGCATCCGTATGGCATTGCTCGTGGTTGCCGACGCGAAACTTTCGCGCAACATGCGTATTCTCGCAATCAGTGCCATCTTGACAGCACAGGGGCTACACAGCCTTCGGTCCGGGCAATCTGCTTGAGCCCGCAATGCTTTCGTCTATGCTTTTGATTGGACAAGCCCAGCAACCCGGAGACGCACAAATGGCCGAACATGCGAGCTGCCTCGTCACCAAGCTGGGCCACTATGTTTCTCTCGAAGAAGACGACAGGATGCGGCTCGCGACGCTTGAAAAGTCCGAACGCGCATATGGCAGTGGCACGGAAGTCTATCGGATGGACGAC
The DNA here is from genome assembly GCA_038260405.1 of Rhodobacterales bacterium. Classification (GTDB taxonomy): domain Bacteria; phylum Pseudomonadota; class Alphaproteobacteria; order Rhodobacterales; family Rhodobacteraceae; genus Puniceibacterium. The sequence goes on from JBBSNW010000071.1 coordinate 6,481, forward strand.
CCCTGCAATGACCTTTTCGTCGTGAAGCACGGCTGGCTGTTCAGCTTCAACGACCTGCCCGATGGCAGCCGCCAGATCGTGAAACTGCATCTGCCCGGCGACATCATCGGCTTTCCGGATGTCTCGCAGAGACATTTCACCTCGACGCTCTGTACGGCAGAGGATGTGGTGCTCTGCCCTTTTCCCAAATCCGCGCTCGACGTCATCCTGCGGGATTCGCCCCGGCTGTCGGCTCTCATCCTGTCCATCGCGCTGCGCGATCAGGTGATCCTGCTCGATCTGCTTCGGGCGCTGGGAGCCATGCCCGCACGGGAGCGGATCAGCTACATGCTGCTGGATCTTCAGGCACGTCTCAAGATCACCAATCATGACATGACCGACGCGCTGAGGATTCCGTTGAACCAGAGCCAGATTGCGGCCTATGTCGGCGTTACCAACGTCTATGTCAGCAAGACACTGTCCCGGATGCAAAAGGACGGGGACATCGCGCGGTCGGGAAACACCGTCCGGATTCTGCGCCCCGATGCGATGAAGGAAGCGACCGATTTCAGGGATCGTTATTCCGACATGGATGTCGCCTGGTTCCCCGCCAACAAGTTCTGATCCGTCTTAATCCAATTTAATGGCAGCAGCGGACATCGCTGGTATACTCCCTGCCCTCACGATTTTTACGTTTATTTTCAGTAATTTAATTCTTCGATCCCGGCGGGAACCTTCCCCCTGCCATCGAGGTTATCATCGCATGGAAACCCGACGGCATCCGTCGACGTCCTGATAGTTTCTCTGATCCAGATCCGCGTGGACACCTTGGGGGTGAATGATGACTTGTGGCCTGCTGTTACCGTTATGCCTCGCCTCGCTGTGCATCCTCGTGCCGGACGCCGGACTCGTCGTCTCTGCCGGGATGCTGACGCTTCAGCTCTGTCTGATCGCAGTCCGGATCTGCGCCGGCAGCAGTCTTCCCATTCGGGGGCAGGATCGAAGGGTCGATCTCGACCCGATCTTTTCGGTGCATGTCGCCACACATGACGAACCGCCGGCCATGGTGATCGCAACGCTACAAGCCCTTGCACGGCAGGAGTGGCCGACCTCTGCATTCGAGATCATCGTGATGGACAACAACACCGCCGATCCGCATCTGTGGAAACCGGTGGAAGACTGGTGCGCGGGGCGCGGTCCGACGTTCAGGTTCATGCATTGCGATGGCGTTCAGGGTGCAAAGGCCGGGGCGCTCAACATAGCACTTGCCAAGTCCCGGAGCGATGCGACGCATGTCGTGACGGTGGATGCCGATTACCAGGTCAGCGCGGATTTCCTGCAAAGAGCGCATGCGGCGCTCATGCGGACCGGTGCGGATTACGTGCAGTTTCCGCAGGCCTATGCCCATTCCCAGGGCCGGCTCAGCGGTGTCGATGCCGAACTCGAAGAATATTTCCGCTCGAGCGCGGAGGTCGGCGATGGTGCCGAGTCCGTGCTTTTGACCGGAACGCTCTGCGTGATCTCGAAGGCCGCCCTGACGGCATGCGGCGGCTGGTCCGGCCGCACGACGACCGAGGACGCAGAGATGGGCGTGCGGTTGTGTCGGGCCGGATTTTCCGGACGCTACATTTCCCAGATCGTCGGAACGGGTTACCTGCCCTTCTCGTTGCGCGATCTGGAAAAGCAGCGTCATCGCTGGGCCAGCGGCAACCTGCAGACGCTGCTGCTGCATCTTTCTGCCATTCTCGGCCCGAAGAGCGGCCTTCCGGCGCGCAAACGCATCGCCCTGCTCGCGCAGCTCACGGCATGGCTCAACGTCTCGCTGCTGCCGACACTCGTGCTGCTCATCGGCCTTCTGGCGGGGGCAGAGACCCGTTTCGTTGTCCTGCTCGCCGCCGCGACGGTGATGCTCGGTTTGTGTGATCTCGTCTGGCGCATCCTCCATCGCGGGGTGCGCGACAGACAGGCGCCAGGCACCGTGATCGGAGCACTCGCAAGCCGTCTGGCGCTCGCTCCCATCTCTGCAAGAGCCACTTTCGACACGCTCATGGGGCGACGGTTTTCCTTCACCGTCACGGACAAGAGCGCCAACGATAAACCCGGGCTTGGACGCATCCCCGTGCAGCAGGCCGTGCTCCTTGGGGCCGCGATTCTGTGCCTTCCGGCAGCCTTTGATGCGGGGTCCATAGTCCTTGCCGCCACACTCTCGCTGATGCTGGCATGGCCCGCCGCAGCACTGACCTCGGCCCGGCTTCAATCCTATCGCAAAGCCGTCACGGCCCTGAAACAGGAGCGCATGACATGACCACCGACACCCTGTCCCCCCGCGTCGACATCATCATCCCGACCTATAACCGGGCGCATTTGATCGAAACGGCCGTGCGCGCGGCGCTGGACCAGTCATGTTGGCACAAGCGCGTCACGGTCGTCGACGATGCCAGCACAGATGACACATGGCACGTGCTGCGACCGTTCTTCGGTCGCGCGGATTTCAACTACATCCGTCTGTCCCGCAACTGCGGCACCGCGCAAGCCAAGAATGCCGGTCTGCTGCTCACCGATGGCGATGCCGTCACGTTCCACGATTCCGACGACATTCCCCATCGCGACAAGGTGTTGCGGCAGGTTCGTATCCTGACGGCGCAGGATGTCCATGCCGATCCCTGTCTCAACTGGCGGAGCGTCGGCCACACGCCGGCGGCGCGGCTCGATGTCGGCGTCGTGCTGACCCATCACGAATTGCTCCTGCCGGATGGGCGCCGGGTCGAGATCCGCCGCGATCTGTCACTGCTCGACGACGTCTTTCCCAACCTCCAGATGGGATCGCAGGTGCCGGGGGAGTGGACGCATATCAATTCGGGGCTGTTCCGCCACGATGTGCTGTCCCGCCTCGGCGGCTTCGCGGATTGCATCGAGGAAGACCGCGAGCTGCGCAACCGGCTGATCCTGAACGGCGAGGTCGTATGGGTCATTCCGGATATTCTCCTGACCAAGATCGAGACGCCCGGCAGCCTGACGCAGGCGGCTGCGTCCGACTATGAAAGCGCGGCGCGCCGGTCCGATCGCGACACAGTCTGGCGCAAGGTCGACGACTGGCGCAGGGAGGGCAGGATCGCGGCCGAAACCATCGACCTTCCGGATCTTGCGCTCGATTTCGTGAGCAACCCCGACCTGCTCGCCTGCCGGGATATCCCCGCTTCCGCCCGCACCCGGCGCGCCGTCGAGGCCATCCTGAACACTCCCTCCCCGCACGCGGGCAAGCTGGAGGCGATCGCATGATTCTGCATTCCCGGCCCCGCCTCGCGATCGTCGATCCGCTCTGCGCCTCTGGCTATGATCCGTCTCATCTGCGGACCGGTGCCCTCGGCGGCACCGAGGCGACCGTGCTGCGCGTCAGCGGCGCCTTGTCCGATACTTTTGAAATAAGTCTCTTTCAGCGCAACCGGACGATCACCGGCCGCTGCGGCGCCTTGTCGTTTCAGAGGTTCGACGCGACCCTGCAGTCACTGCAGTCTGACGTGATCTTGGTCATTAACGCCTGGAAAGTCGCCATCAAGCTGCGCAGGCAGAACCCCGATGCGGCGATCTTCCTCTGGCTGCATGTCTTTCCGGGCCGCCACAACCGGGCCATGGGTCAGGCGCTGCGCGATGCCGATATCCGCGTCATCTGCGTCTCGCAAAGCCATGCCGACGGGTTGCGTTCCTTTCTGGGGGACATGCCGCAGCCCGACATCTTTTACATCCACAATCCGGTCGATGACGCTCTTGTCCCCGATGCGACGCCGCGCCTGAACAATCGCCTTCTGTTCGCGAGTTCGCCGCACAAGGGGCTGCGCGAGGTCTTTGCGCGATTCGATACCCTGCGCCGCACCATGCCCGAGCTCGTGCTGGCCGTCGCCGATCCCGGTTACCTGCGCTGGAATACCGGACCGGCGCCCGACAATGTCGTTCCGCTGGGCGCGCTGTCGCATGCGGCGCTGATCCGTCAGATGCGCCGGTCGCTGTGCCTGTTCTACCCGCAGACCACATTTGCCGAAACCTTCGGTCTGGTAATGGCAGAGGCGAATGCCGTCGGCATGCCGGTGCTCGCCCACAAGGGTCTCGGCGCCAATGACGAAGTCCTGCGCAGCCCGGGCCAGTGCATCGACGGTCACGACCTTGCGCGGATCGGCGAGCGGATCAGCCGCTGGCGGCATGAGCCGCCTCAGGTCTCTCTCGATCCGTCCTTCCGTCTTTGCGAAGTGGCACGGCGGTGGACGCGCCTGCTCAACTCCGCGGCTGGTGCGGAACATGTCGATGACAAGAAAAGGGTGGCATGATGGCACGGAACGAACGCATCACGACGGCGCTGACACGCGGCAATGGTCATGAGGATTTCTCCTTTGATACGGTCCTCGCGGGATTTGCGGCAAAAGCCGCCGACGAGGAAACGGGGCAAGCCGATATCGCGGCCTCGATCGCCCAGCTGCGCGACGCGGATCTCCTGCTCGATGACGGAACGTCCGAGCCCGAACTGACGGCGCGGCGCCTGATCCGGGTCGGTGCCGCCAATCTGCCGGTGGGGCGGCTCTGGGAAGGGCATGTCAACGCGCTCAATCTGGTGAAGACCTATGCTGCCAGGTCGGTGCGGGCCAAGGTCGGGAAACTGCTCACGGAAGGCGCATTTCTTGGCGTCTGGGGCGCCGACGATACCGCGCCGGTGCGCTGGGGCACGGGTGCGGTCCGGCTGACAGGTGGCAAGAAATTCGCCTCGGGCCTTGGAACCGTGACCCATGCGATCGTGACGGTGAATTCCGGGCCGGATGTCAGGCTTGCGCTCATCGACGTTACCGATGCCGTCCGTGCCGATGCTTCAACATGGCGCATGCCGGGGATGCAGTCCACCGCATCGGGACGCTTCGATTTCAACGACTTGCCCGTCTCTTCGCTCCTCTGGATCGGGTCTCCGGGCGATTATGTGCGCGAGCCTTATTTCGTGGGCGGCGTGTGGCGGATCGCGGCGCTTCAGATCGGCGGTGCCGTCGGACTGATCGATGCGGCGACCGCCCACCTGCGCGCATTGGGACGCATGGGGTCCGAAGCGCAGAAAACCCGGCTGGGCCAGGTGATGATGCGCGCCCTTGCGGGATCTGCGCTCGTCGAACGCGCGGCGCGGATGGTGTTGTCAGACGCACCGGACAAGGCCGTTGCGCTCTCGATCGCGGCACGTCTCCAGACCGAGGACTGCGCGCTCGATGCGATCCAGGCGGTCGAGCAATCCGTCGGGCTGGCCCATTTCGAGGATGGCAGCGTCACGGGCCGCAGGGCGCGCGACCTGTCGGTCTATCTGCGTCAGGCGGCGCGGGACGCGATGCTGATCCGGTTCGCCGACCATGCCTTTGCATCCGACTCGTCGATCGGGGAGCTTCTGCGGTGAGCACCCGTTTTCCGTCAGCCTCCTTTGACGCCTTGTCCGACGGAGCTTCCATCGTCGTTCTGGCGCCCCATCCCGATGATGAATCGCTCGGCTGTGGCGGTCTGCTGGCCGAAGCCTTCCGCCGTCACGGCGCGCATGTGATCTGCATGACCGATGGCTCCGCCTCTCATCCAAATTCCAAGGCATGGCCGCCCGAAAGACTGGCGCGGAGGCGCCGGCAGGAACTTGAATGCGCAATCCATCGGCTGGGCGGGAAGCCTGAGGACGTCACCTGGTGCGGTCTGAAGGACAGCCAGCTGCACGCCTACGATCCCTGCCAGATTGCCGCAGACATCGAGCCCATCATCGCGCGCATCGGTGCGCGATGTGTCTTTGCCCCGGCGATGGAGGATCATCACGCCGATCACAAGACAACCGCGCGGATTGCCCGCACGCTGGCGCTGCTCGATCCCGATCTGACACTCTACAGTTACCCCGTCTGGAGCCGCTGGGATGATCCGGAATTCGCCCGGAACATCCGGCAGCATGATCCGGTGCATTTCGGCACCGCCCCGCATCGCACCTCGAAAGGCGCTGCGATCGGCGCGCATGAAAGCCAGTTCGGGACCTGCATCGACGACGATCCCGATGGCTTCCGGCTCGATCCGCTCTTCGTGGCGAAGTTCATCGATGAGGACGAGATCTTCTGGAGAACCCCGATATGACGGTCTCTTCCGAGCGGCTGAACGCGATCTATGCCAGTTCCGACGATCCCTGGGATTTTCTCACCAGCGCCTACGAGCAGGACAAGTTCCGCGCCACTCGCGAGGCCCTGTCGCGTCCCCATTACCGGGCCGCGCTGGAGATCGGCTGCGGCAATGGCGAACTGGCGCGCCACCTCTCGCTTTTCTGTGAGAGTTATACCGGGCTCGATGCCGTCGAACGCGCCGTCTGTGCCGCGAGGCGCGCCGTGCCCTCGGCGCGGTTCGTGCAGGGCTTCTACCCCTGCCCCCTTCCCGCAGGCAATTTCGACCTGATCGTGATCTCTGAATTCCTCTACTTTCTCGGCGCCGCCGATATCGGCACGCTCGCACACGACATCGCGACGCGGTGGCCTATGGCAGAGCTGGCCTGTGTCACCTTCCTCGGCGAAACCGAACACGTTCTGCAGGGCAGCGAGGCGCTCGGCGTCTTTACCGAAGCGCTGGCCGGAACGCATGTTTTCGAGACCCGCAAACGCACGAATCTCTACCGCATCGATATTGGACAGCCCGAGGGTCACGCATGAACAAGGATTTCGTGGACACCGCGGTGATCATCCCCGCCCGCAACGAGGAGGAGCGCATCGGAACCTGCCTCGCGGCCTTGCTGGCTCAATGCCCGGACAGCGTGCGGATCGTCGTCGTGCTCAACAACACCTCGGACGGAACGGATATGGCCGTCCGCGCCGAAGCGCAGAAATTCGGCAAGATGATCGATGTTCTGAACCTGGACCTGCCCCCGGAACAGGGGGTTGGAACGGCGCGGCGGGTCGGATGCACCTACGCGATCGACAATTTTCCGGCTTTGCGGTTTCTTCTGACCACCGATGCGGACGGAATTGCCGCCCCCGACTGGCTCGCCTGCAATCGGGCACACCTCTGCGAGGTCGACGCGGTGTGCGGGGCGATCGAGCCCATTGCGGCAGAGACCAGACCGTTATCCGGACAAAGCCTCGATTTTGCCGTGTGGGAGGGCCGCTATCGCCAATTGGTGCTGGACTGGTATCACAGGTTCGCGCCGGAGCCCGCCAACCCGCTGCCACATCACGGCGAAGCGTCCGGCGCGAGCCTCGCGATGCGGCTCGGGGCATACCAGTCGGCGGGCGGATTCGAGGATGTGAAGACCGGCGAAGACCGTGCCATCGTCAGGCGCCTGAAATCGCTGGGCTTTGCCGTGCGCCATGCCGGGGATGTGAGGATGCAGGCATCCTGCCGTCTGACCGGCCGCGCACCAGATGGCATGGCCGCCGCGCTGCGGGACCGGCTGCCCTCGCGGTCAGCGCCCTATTGCATCGACGCGGCCCTGCCCTGCTCCGAATGGCTCCGTTCAAATCGGCTCAGCCCGGGCATCTGGCCACCTGATTTGCCAGCCGCGCAACGCCTTGCAGTCGATCAGCTTCCCGATCATATCAGGGTTCTCGAAGATCTGCTGTCGGACACCGCACCGATGAAGTCTCTCGCCAAAGCTGGCGTCTCAAACACGGCATGAGCCAAAGGCAGAGACCTGACACGGTCCTTTCGGGCCGTGCCGGAGAATGATGCCGACGAAGTCACGTTCGATAGCTCGTTTTCGGCCGTTCAGAACCCCATGTGATGCATCTCTTGCATCTTCACCGCAAGCAACCCGGGCGGACCTTCCCCAAGGGAAGGCGCCTCGATCGAGGTCGAATGTACTCTTCCTTCAAACGTACCCGCACCCGGACCTTGAAGCGCGTGCGCCGGAGCGCGGCCTCTGCGATGACAGACCTCTGGAAGGCGGCGCTGAAACCCGCGACCCCTGCGAAACGCAAGGCCGTCAAGAAGGTCAAGGCCACCCCGACCGCGACCAAAACCTCCTCCAAGCGGAGCGGAACGTCCAGTACGGCTAGCTTGAAAAGTGCGCAGACCGGCAAACGGAAGACCCCCTCCACGTCCACCTCCAGAACCACGCCACCGCCCGGCGCAACATTCGCGAAAGGGCTCCATACCAGCCCGTTCGGCGACAGATCTTACAGGCTCTACGTTCCGGCCGCCGCCAGGACGGCCGCGGCGCCCCTGCCGCTGGTCGTCATGCTGCACGGATGCAGCCAGACACCCGAGGACTTTGCCCAGGGCACCGGCATGAACGCGCTGGCCGAGGAGTTCGGATTTCTCGTGCTCTACCCGGCCCAGGCGCGCAAAGCCGAGGTCAACCGCTGCTGGAACTGGTACAAGCGCGGCGATCAGATCCGCGGAGAAGGTGAACCGGCGTTGATCGCGAGCCTCACTCGCCGGATCATCGCCGATCACGCAATCGATCCTGCCCGGATCTATGTCGCAGGCCTGTCGGCAGGTGCCGCTGCGGCCCTGATCGCCGCCATGACTTACCCCGACATCTTTGCCGCCGCGGGAGCGCATTCGGGATTACCGCTCGGGGCGGCACATGATGGCGCCTCGGCCATCATGGCCATGCAACATGGCGCACCGGGCCGACAGAATTCCGTCCGGATGCCCACGATCTGCTTTCATGGCGATGCGGACAGAGTGGTCAATCCGCGCAATGGCCGTTTCGTCGCGGCGCGCGCGCTCGAATCCTTTGCGGGTTTGCAGAAGACCGAACGGAAAGGTCAGGTTCCCGGAGGCCGATCCTATGTGCGGATCGCGCACAGGGTGGGCAAGGGCCGCTCCTTCGCCGAGCACTGGGTTGTGGATGGGGCCGGTCACGCCTGGTCGGGTGGCAACAGTGCGGGCAGCTTCACCGATCCGAGTGGTCCAGATTCCTCCCGAGAAATGATCCGCTTCTTCCTTCGCCATCGCACGACCCTCAAGCAGCGCAAGCTGGCAGACGCATGAACGTCCGACTGACGTATGTCGTGCGAGAGGTCAGGATCAGGCGACCGGTAGCGCAGATCGATCCTTGCGGTACAAGATGCCGCGGTGTCACTCGGCCCTGGCGAAACGCGCGAGCTTGCCCAAGGTCTGCATTCCGAGTTCGACTGCGCCAAAGCTGCGGGCCGCCTGGAAATCAGCTGCCGTTCCGAGCACCATGCCCAAAGTCACCCTTGTCGCCCCGTCCACCTCCTCGAGGGTGACCCAGGCATCGGCATGTTTGGGACCATTCTCGCCCCAGAGAAGCGTATAGCCGATGCGGTCCTCGGCCCGGACCTCGGTGTAGAGATGGTGGTTCGGGTAGACCGTACCGTCCGGTCCGATCATGTCGAAAACCCACTCACCGCCTTGGCGCAGATCGATCCTTTTGGTCAGGCACGAGAACCCGTCCGGTCCCCACCATTCGGGCAGAGTTTCCGGGTTCATCCAGGCGCCCCAGACCACATTCCTCGGCGCCTTGATCACGCGTTGCATTACCATGGTCAGTTCGGCCAGGCCCTCAAGATTGTCCAGACCCGCGCCGAAGCCCTGCCGGTAACCTGCCTCCATATCCTCGGCCAGCGACGAAAGCTGCACCGTTACAACGATCCGGCTGCCCTCGCCCGCGTCGGAGAACATGGCCGTCACCAGTGCGACCGAGTGCGTCACACCTTCAGACGAGATCATCTCGGAATTGACCGAACACCGGTTGGGCTGCAATTCCAGCCAGCCAGTCTCGCAGCGGATGTCGGGCTGCCCCGCCACCTTGCAGAGCGAAACCTCGCGCCCGCCGACCCTGGTTTCGGCCTCGAGAAACTCCACCGTGACCGTTGGCGCGGGCGGCGCCCAGATCGCCCGGGCGGCAGGGGCCGTCCAGACCTGCCAAAGGGTTCCCACGGGGGCCGTCACATGCCGCTCGAAGGTCAGCGTCGCGAAACGGCCGTCCATCACATCAGGTTCTTCGCATAACTTTCGAGCTGAGTCGCAACCGTGCCCCAGCCATCGAAGAAGCCCATATCTTCATGCGTCTTGCGTGTTTCGGGCGTGCGATGGCGGGCGATCGCCATATAGTGGGTGCCGCCTTCGGGCGCATCCGACAGGAGGAGGATCGCCGTCATGAAAGGCTCGGCCACGGGTTTCCAACCCTCCCTGTAGCCGTCCGTGAAGACCAGCTTCTCATTCGGCACGACCTCGAGATAGACGCCGTGATTGTCCATCACGGTGCCGTCCACGTCGAAGGTCGTGTTGAACCGCCCGCCAACCCGCAGGTCGATATCGACCGTCGTCACCTTGTGCGGTGCGGGAATGAAGAAATGCGGAATGTGCGTGGGGTCCGTCCAGCATTCCCAGATCAACTGCCGCGGCGCGGCCAGCGTGCGGGTAAAGCTCAGGTCGGTGGTGGGGTCCAGCTCCGGTGTCATGTGTCGTCCTCCTTGACCAAAGTCATCACGTAAGCGTCGAGCCTGTCGAGCCGGGCATCCCAGATCGCCCGCTGTTCTTCCAGCCAGGCCCGCGCCGGTGCCAGCGCCTCGGGCACGATGGCGCAGGTCCGCACCCGCCCGTCCTTTGACGTTGCGATCAGCCCGGCCTCCTCCATCACCGTAAGGTGACGCATCACCGTCGGAAGACGCAAACCGGTGGGTTTCGCGAGCTCCGTCACAGGCGCGGAACCCTCGGCGAGGCGCGCCAGGATTAACCGCCGGGTCGGGTCAGACAGTACGTGAAAGAGAAGAGAGAGATCGGCGTCATGCTTAGCCATGTCTCTAACTATATGCTGTTTTGCATGGCGGCAAGAAAAACTTCGTCGCTCGGCTAAGTTTTATCCCAGAGATTTGAAGTGGCGGAATGTAGCTTCGGAATGGCCCGGACGCAGGCCCCAAGAAGTCGACATTTCTCAATCGGTAGGAACGCGCCACTTCGAAGCGCACAAATCCGTCTCTCCTTTTCATGACAGGACACCTGCCGGCAGAAAAAAGAGCCCCAATCCGAGGCATAAACAGATACGTATCCTGCATGACTCATCATACCCCATGGGGGTGAGCAAAACTGAAATATCAGGAGATTATGGTGCCCCCACACGGGACGGCAGGAAGATCAAACCGACTGTTTAACCTTTTATTTTCAGATACTTAGACGACAGGCCTTTCCCGAATGTGTCCTTGAAGGTGCCCGATTTTTGCCCCTGAGGCAAGCCTTAACTCCAAGGCTACTCCTCGTCACCGGCTGCTTTCCTCTTTCCTTGCTCAACCTGAAACGGAAGAACGTAAAGGATTTTGCCGAGCATGGTTGCGAACTCGATCAGCCTCTCCGCTTCTTCAGGCGTCATGTGGGGAGTTTCATCGTCAGCATGTCGTGGATTGTTTGAGCCAAGACGGACTTCATGCGCCCAGTCGCCCATCTCTTTTGTCAGTAGGCCATCAGCCACGGCCTTCTCTATTCGAACATAGTGGTTGCCCTTGTCATAGCCCCGCCCCTTCAACATCGCATCGACAGCAGATCCAGCCAACATCGCGGCCCCATCAGGTGCGGCTTTACTGGCAATAGCCTGTTCTAGATAGCTCTTCGCTCTGTCTGGCAATTCAGGTGCGACAGATTGCCTACCGGGTAAAAGTAAGTCGACCCAAACGCCCTCCGACGACTGCTCGTTTGCTCGAATTGAGCGCGTGAAAGCAATACAGCGACAACTTTCGCATTTGTAAGCAACCCACCATCTACTGGCCGAGTGTTCGATATACTGACGGGTATATCGCGGGGAAGCCACACCGCAATAAACGCAGTTCCGAAGGCCCTTACGCTGGCCGAACTGACCAAGCACCAAAGGGCTTTCGAGGAGAAGCGGAGCCGGAAGCCTCGCGGCAACTGGAAGGACGACTGGTCAACCCTTCTGGTGAGGCCTGAGGTGCTTGTTATCGTCAATATCATCAAGGCCCGCCATCGCGAAAGCACTGGACTGGAATTGTCCAACGCCGAGGCCATCGCCGCCCTGATCACAGCGGGTCTTCCCGCCCTCCTCCGCAATGATGCTTTCGCCACAGCAGGCCGCTAACAGCCCCAGAAGGAACCCTCCCCATGTTCGATAGCATCACCGATACAGAAGCCCCAGCACTGTCCCGCAATGAAACCTCCGATCACTATGACGGGGTCATCCGGTCCCTCATGACCAGCAACAGCACCAAGGGGTTCGAGGACTTGGCCGCAGACTATTGCGCCTCCCTCTACCGCCTCGACCCTGACGCCGTGCTTGACGCCTTGGCCTGTCTCGATTGAGCTACCGACGTTGGCTTGGACCGCATCAAATCACGGTGGAGCAATTTTGGGCGCGCCGCGCATTTTGTCGAAGCCTATGCCCTGCCGATGGCACGGCGCGCCTATGCGGATGCGCCCGTGTCGAAGGCCGACCGGGCGGCGATGAGTCTGGCGGAGCATGTCCGCGAACGCGCGCGGGGGGATGGGGTCTTAGCCAGCTTGCGGCACTGGATGCCATTATTGCCCAGAAGCTGGACGAGGCGAAGGAAAAAGCCGCCCAGCGCGCAGCTGAGGTACGGGTGATATGCGGGGTCAAGACGCGGAAAGGCACAGCATGTCGGAACAAGAGCGAGCCGGGCAAGCGGCGCTGCAAGTTTCATGGGGGGAGATCGACGGGGCCGAGGACGGTTGAGGGGCGGGCGAGGATTGCTGAGGCGCAATGGAAGCGCTGGCGAACAACTGTTAACTGAGCGTGGTCCACACGGTCTGTTCCTGCCAGTGCAGGCGTAATCCGGCGGGTGCAAGTTATCCGCGTTGGAAGCATGGGGTGCTGTCGCGAGAGTGGGTCGAGATGCGGCGGGCGATGAAGCAGCATGTACGGGAGGCGTTAGATATTGAGCATATGATCTGGGGGGAGCAGCAAACCGGGCAAGTTTCCGCTCAGCCATCGCCGTCTCGCTGTATCCCACCACATCAGCTTAGCCTTTCGACGGCTTTACCTACCTCCCATACCCAAAGACGCTGTCGCGTTTCAGTCGCGATTGCATATGATGTGCGCAGCACCCCCGCCCCGATGACAGACGCTTAGGGATGGGGCGCCAGACTTCTCCTAGTGCCGCTTTCGGTTACGCCCGCCGCCTTTTCAGCGAAGACAGGCGCAGCTTCGCTCCGCCGCACCGCGATCCCGAGGCCATCGAGCGCCGCGTACCAGCCCTCGCGACAGCCACCGAAATGATTCCGTATCCCCTCGTGCCAGACGCCGAAGTTGCGGACCTCGGCGATATGAACGCCCCGCTTCCGGCGCACCCTTTCCAACCCCGCCGGATTGCCGTTCAGGATCACCAGATGCCCGCGCGGGTTGATTGCCCGCACCGCTTGGAGAATCTCTTGGTATATGCCCGGCTCTAGCGAGGCCTCATGCATTTCCCGTGTCATGCCTTCGTGCAACCCGGCCCGGTTCAAGAACAGCACCGGCTTGCGCGCCTTGCGGAGCGTGTGCTCCATTCGCGTGCCAAGATAAGTGTATTTCTTAGCCACCTCCGAGATGCCGTCCTGCCAAGCAGGATTCACTCGCTCGGCGTCGCGCGGAAAGGCATGGTGCAGTAGGATGCCCGAGGGGACATGCATCACGCTATCCGATCCGCCCCCCAGCTCAACCCGCTCAAGCGCCTCGGCGAAGCCCGGTCCGACAAGCCTGAAACCTGAGGTGATAAGGCCGGGTAGGGCCGAGAGCGGGGTTATCATCCAGTCCAGCAGCCCCGCCTTCCTGGGGCCGTAGAACGCATTAAGGTTGAAGGCCATCTCGCAGTTAGTCCCAAGCGACAGCGCAACGTCGGCGGGGCGGTTGAAGAGCTTGGTCCACATCGGCAGGCCTTCCGACTCCAGTCCTATGGTCGGCAGGTGGCGACGGATGGCCGCTTGCCGCCTAGCGGCCGGGCTGCGCTGCGCGAAAGGATAGCGGGACATATCATCCTTACTTGCACCAATATCTCCAACTTGCCTGTCGCTTAAGATCAAATTAGCCCAATTTGGCCGGTTGATCAATCGTTCTCATTGCTGCGAAAGACCTGCGATCGATATGGCCGCACATCTTTCTTTGATTGGCAAGACAAGGCCCCAAAGCTGGCGATCGGTGACGGTGCCATGGGCTTCTGGGCCGCACTGGAGGAGATCTTCCCCACGACGCGGCAACAACGGTGCTGGGTCCACAAGTCGGCCAACGTTCTGAACTACTTGCCCAAGCTGTCTCAGCCCAAGGCCAGGAAGATGCTCCATGACATCTGGCAAGCCGAAACCCGCGCCGATGCGGTGAAGGGGTTCGACCTCTTCGTAGAGACCTACGAGGCGAAATACCCAAAGGCCGCCGAATGCCTGG
>JBBSNW010000072.1:0-20665 GCA_038260405.1 Rhodobacterales bacterium
CCGCCGGGTGTACACCCCGCCCTGACCCCGGGGGCACCGGTCGGGGCACGGGTCCGACGCGGGGCGGAACGCACTGACAGCGCACCCGCCCGGACTTGGGTGACCAATGTGAAACGGCGCGCTCATCGGATGAGCGCGCCGTTTTGCGTTGACGTGGAGGTGAGTGCACCTGAGTTCCCGATGTCACGTTTGGAATTCGGTGTCGGCACGAAGCGCACCGGACAGATCGTCCGCTGCGCTCCATTGTCAGATCACTTGAAGTTCCGGCTGTCCTTGATCTGGTCCCACGCCCAGACGACTTCCTGAAGCTGTTCTTCCTGAGAGCGGTCACCGCCGTTGATGTCGGGGTGCAGTACCTTGATCAGCGACTTGTAGGCCTTGCGTACTTCGGCCTTGGTCCAGTGGTCCTTGGCCTCGAGGATCTCGATCGCGCGGCGCTCGGTCGGGGGCAGGCGGCGCGTGCCGGTGATCGATTTGCCGGGGTTGCGTGTCGCATTGTCGCCCAGCACCTGATGCGGGTCCTCGATCCCCAGCCGGGCCCAGGCGCGCGTCTCGGGGTCGCGGTAATCCTTGGTCTTGCGCTCCCAGACCTTGTCCGAGGTCGCCTGCGCGTTCATCTCGGCCTCGGTCTTGCCGTGGAAGAAGTTCCACTTGAGGTTGTATTCGCGCACATGATCCTTGCAGAACCAGTAATAGTCGTCCAGCACGTCGGGAGCCTTGGGCGCGCGGAACTTGCCCGCCTCCTGGCAGCCTTCATGTTCGCAGATACGGACAGAGGTCTCGCTTTCACCAGACATGCCGCGACGTCCGCGCGGATTTTTCTTTTTCGACGACGACACGGACATGTCGAAACCGAAGGGATCTGATTTGCTCATGGGAACACCTTTTCGACTCGGACGCCAAACTCTAGACTATCCACCGACAGATGACAGAGGTTGAACGGTAAAAAATGACAAAGACGCAGGAAATCGAGACACGGCTGCGCGAGGCCTTCGATCCGCAGGAGCTGCTGGTGCGCGATGACAGCGAAAGCCATCGTGGCCATGCAGGCTTTCAGGAGGGCGGCGAGAGCCACTTCCATGTGGTGATCCGCAGCCCCGCCTTTCAAGGCCGCTCGCGGCTACAGAACCATCGTGCGGTGCATGCCGCGCTGGGACAGGATCTGATCGGGCGCATTCACGCGCTGTCGCTTGACCTCAGCGCGTGACGGAACGGGCTTTGATTGGCGAGGCTGAGCCTGACAGACGGATAAGATCCGTGTCGGCCTCAGCTTTCCTCGGAGGGTGGCAGCATGACCCGCGCTGCACCCGTCCGCAGGGTCGAGCGCAGAGCTGACATCGCTTCACCAACCTCTATTCCGGAATCCGGCAATCTGGGCGGGCGCGCGAAGCTGTTTTGTTTCGGTGCGTTCGATGCCGCGACCGCGGGTACTGAGACTGTGTCCGCAGGTTTCGTGTCCGTCTCCGGCGCATCGGATGTCTGGTCGGGAGCTGTCTTTGCGCTATCGGACGGCGTCGCAAGACGCATCCCTGCCACGCCCAGACCCGCCGAGCGCGGCACCGGCCTTGGCGCTCGAGGGGCCGTTTCCGATGGCACGGGTGCATCGAGAAGTTTCGGCGCATGGGATGAAAGGTCGGAGGCGCGCGGGCGGCGGAATACCAGCAGGTTGCGCCATTGCGTCACCGATCCGATCAGGCCGCTGCGCTCTTCGCTCGGCAGGGTCTCGGCGCGCTGGAATTCCCAGCCCTCTGCCGCCATATCGTTCATCACCGTTTCGAGCGCATGGGCAAAGCGCGCCTCGGGGCCCTTGACCCCGCGCGCCTTTTCGCCCCGCACCGGAGAGGGGATCACCTTGTATTCAAACGCTGTCATGGACCGACCGACCCTTTATTTCACAGTGTCGCAGGCAGCCTAACGCCCAGGACGCAGCGCGTCACGCATCGAGCCTGGCCTGCCGCGATTGGGGGCACATCAGAGCCCCAGTTTTTCCGCCACGATCTTGTTCACGGCAGCCGGATTGGCCTTGCCGCCGGTGGCCTTCATCACCTGACCGACGAACCAGCCCGCGAGCTTCGGGTTCTGCTGTGCCTTTTCGACCTGCGCAGGATTGGCCGCGATGACCTCGTCCACGGCTGTTTCGATCTCGCCGGTATCCGTGACCTGTTTCAGGCCCTTCTGCTCGACGATCTCCGCCGGATCGCCGCCTTCGTTGAAGACGGTTTCGAAGACGTCCTTGGCGATCTTGCCGTTGATGTCGCCCGATTTGATCAGCGTGATAAGCCCGGCGAGCTGTTTCGGCGAGACGGGCGAGTCGGTGATGTCCTTGTCGTCCTTCTTCAGCCGTCCGAAAAGTTCGTTGATCACCCAGTTCGCCGACAGCTTGCCGTCCGAACAAAGCGTGACGACCTCTTCGAAGTAAAAGGCATTCGCGGTCTCGGCGGTGAGGACGGAGGCGTCGTATTCCGACAGGCCGAAATCCTTCACGAACCGTGCCTTCTTGGCATCCGGAAGTTCCGGCAGCGCAGCTTCGATTCCGTCGACCCAATCCTGCTCGATCTCGAGCGGGAGCAGGTCGGGGTCGGGGAAGTAGCGGTAATCATGCGCTTCTTCCTTGGACCGCATTGACCGCGTTTCACCCTTATCGGGATCGTAGAGCCGGGTTTCCTGATCGACCGAACCGCCGTTCTCGAGAATGGCGATCTGGCGCTTCGCTTCGTAGTCGATCGCGGCCTGGATGAACCGCATGGAGTTCATGTTCTTGATCTCGCAGCGCGTGCCGAGATGCGAGAAATCCTGCGTTTCCTGATACTTTTCGTATTGTCCCGGACGGCAGACGGACACGTTCACATCCGCGCGCAGGTTGCCGTTCTGCATGTTGCCGTCGCAAGTGCCGAGATAGCGCAGGATCTGGCGCAGCTTGACCACATAGGCCGCCGCTTCCTCGGGGCCGCGAATGTCGGGGCGCGAGACGATCTCCATCAGCGCGACGCCGGTGCGGTTGAGGTCGACAAAGGACATGGTCGGGTCCATGTCGTGGATCGACTTCCCGGCATCCTGCTCGATATGGATCCGCTCGATTCGCACCAGCCGCGCGATGCCCGGCTCCATGTCCACGAGAACCTCACCTTCGCCAACGATGGGATGGTAGAGCTGGGAGATCTGGTAGCCTTGCGGCAGATCCGGATAGAAGTAGTTTTTGCGGTCGAAGGCGCTGAAAAGGTTGATCTTCGCCTTGAGGCCTAGGCCCGTGCGCACGGCCTGTTCGACGCAGAATTCGTTGATCACCGGCAGCATGCCGGGCATCGCGGCGTCGACGAAAGCGACGTTGGAGTTCGGCTCTGCGCCGAATTTGGTCGAGGCGCCGGAGAACAGCTTGGCCTGGGTCGCGATCTGGGCATGGACTTCCATCCCGATCACCAGTTCCCAGTCGTGTTTCGCCCCGGCGATGACTTTCGGTTTGGGGGCGTCGTAGCTCAGATCCAGCATGCCTTGCGTCCTCATCGGTATGAACGCTCCGGTCTTAGGCCAGAGGCCGGTCCGGGGCAAGGGGGGCGGCAACGGCCCGGGGTGCGGAGAGGGGCCGTAATCAGCGGCTGATGCGCAGCCCCTCGGGTCTGAACACGATCTTGCGGCCGCGCCGGATTTCGGGCGCGAAATGTTCGCCCAGGGTCGACAGGGCGCGCGCACGCCCACGGGCGGTGGTCTCGGCGCAGTCGCCTGCGGCGGGGCCAAATCGCGGCATGGCAGCAGCCCAGACCAACGGGTGGACTTCGCGCAGATGGTCGCGCACGATCCAGTCAAAGCAGCCTGACACCCGGGCGCGGGCAGGATCCGGGGTGTTGCTGCGCGCGAGGGTGAGGCCGGTATAGGCAGCCAGCAGGTTCACGACGTGCTGGTTGGGGCGGCGGGCGAGGATGTCGTGCAGGCCCTCCACCATGAATTCGGCATCCAGACGGCGAAAGGCACCCGGATCTATCGCCAAAGCGTCGAAATGCACCCAAGCATAGGCGCCGGCGCCCCAAATGTCGCGGGTGCGCGCAGCGGTGCGGCGGGCCTGCAGTTCGAGTTCTTCATAGCTGCCGAACCAGCGCGGCAGCAGGTGGTTTCCAAGACTGCGCATGTGGCGCGGGCTTTGCGGGTCGAGGTCGATGAGATCCTCGTAATCGTCCGCGACCCGCATCGAAGGGCGCAGATCCGCGGGTAGCAGCGCGCAGCGCGCAGCGGCAAGCGCCGGAGCATCGCGTTCAATGGCATCGAAGCGGTCGAGGATCTGGCTTGCGGCGCGGAAATGGGCGTGGAAAGCGGCAAGACGGGCGGCCGGAACTTCCTGCGTCCAGCCTTCGCCGCGCCAGGCCCAACCAATGTCGATATGGGCCAACGCGACCACGAGTGCTACGCCGTGATCGCCGGAATGCACGGCAAGGATTTCCTCGAATGCTGCGATCGGCGCATGTGCCCCATGCACGTCGTTGCGCCGGACGGCGTCGCGGGCGGCGTCGACGGCATCGGCCCGCGCGCCCAGCGCCAGCAGTTCGACCACCGGCATGCCTCCGGGCGTCGTCACGCGTTGCCGATCGAAAGTTTCGATCAGGCGTGCCAGTTCCTGCCACTGCTCCTGTCTGGCCAGGAATTGTCCCTGAGCGAAAAAGCGGGCGCAATCAAGATCGTGCGGTGTGGTCTCGCAACTCGCGATCTCGATTCTGGGGAGATACGGCGCCCTTTTGGTGGGCTGGGACGCGGCATGCCTGCATGCAAAAGCCGACCTCAGGGCCAGAAGTATCGGGCCAAGGTGCACGCTCAGGGCGCGCATGGGGGGAAAGGGGGCTGTCATAGTCATGCCGAAAATCTGCCGGGGTAATCTGGCTCAAAAATGGCAGGCAAGCAGCGGGCCGGGGCCATTCTTTCGGCTTTCCTGGGAAGAGATCCGCCGATTTGAAGAAGCTCAGGGTGCAGGCCAAGGCCATGACGCTTGCGCGGTTGCTGCAATATAAGGCATTCTTTGCGGCATGCTGCGTTTCGCCGTCATCTTTGCCGTAATCCTTGCACCTCTGAAGGTGGGCGCGAACACGATGGGAAGTTTTCCGTCGCTCTCGCCGCAGGCAGTTGTGGAATCATTGCGCCCGGAGGCCCGCACCGAAATCCTCCCGAACGCCCGTTGGGGCGACCGCTCCCGCGGGCTGCTTTGGACCCGCGCCGCCCTGTCGGCGCTGCGTGGGCATGCAAGCACCTTGCCGCGGCTGGTGCCGCGCGACATCGACACCTGGTGCCCGGCCTATCGAAAGGCGGATACCGCGCAGCGCGAGGCGTTCTGGGTCGGCTTGCTGTCCGCGATGGCCAAGCACGAGAGCACTTATCAGGCCGGAGCTGTGGGGGGCGGCGGGCGCTGGTACGGGCTGCTGCAGATCCTGCCGGGGACGGCGCGCGGCTATGGCTGCCGGGCGCGCAGCGCGGAGGCGCTGACAGAGGGGTCGGCAAACCTGTCCTGTGCGCTGCGCATCATGTCCCGCACGGTTGCCCGGGACGGAGTCGTCTCGCAGGACATGCGCGGGGTTGCCGCCGATTGGGGGCCGTTTCATTCAAGCGCGAAGCGCGATGACATGATGGCCTGGACCAAGTCACAGACCTATTGCCTGCCGACGCTTTCGACACGGCCAAAGGCACGTCCGGCCGAGTTTCCCTGATCTCTGATTCTGGTTTTGGGAAAGCTGCGAGCGTGGCCGTCTTAGTTAAGATGCGCCCCGGATTCTCCTGGTCGGCGTCAATCGTTCAAAAAACGTACACCGCAAAAGAATGTGAAACGCTCAGTACGCCTTGAGCCAGGAAGGCCGCCGCGTGCTGTCGAGCAGCGAAACTGCGGGGGCGCGAGCGCCGCCAAGCGCCAGCGTCGCGCGGCGCAGCATCTCGATGCTTTCGTCGGATTTGCTTGGCAGGGCGCTGGCCGAGATCGGCTCGCCCACCGTCACGCGATAGGGCTGGCGATGCTTGTTCAGAGTCTCGTGGAACAGCGTGATGTCGCGCAGCGTCGGGTGGATGAGGTCGAAGAGGTAGAACAGCACCGAATTGCGTGCACGAATGTTTACCGGAATGACGGGAAGGTCGAACTTGCGTGCGATCATCGCAGCGGACGTCATCCACTCCCTTTCGTGCAGCGACAGGCCGCGCCGTTTGGCCAGCCGTCCTGACGGAAAGATCACGCCCAACCGACCATCCTGCACTGCCTTGCGGGTATAGGCCATCGTCTCGCGTGTCTTGGCATGGCTGCGCTTTTCCTGCCGCCATTCGACCGGTGCGATCATGTCCGACATTTGCGGCAGAAGGCGAAGGATGTCGTGGTTGGCAAAGAAATAGGCATCCGGACGGACGGTCGTCAGCAGGTGGTTCAATATGATCCCGTCGGCGATTCCCGTGGGATGGTTCGCGACGATCAAGGCCGCTCCGTGACGGGGAACGTGGCCCAGCCCCGCGACCTCAACGTCGCGCGCCAACAGCTGGCCCATCGCTGCCATGATCTGATCCGAGGGCATATCCTCGAACGCCGTGGCCAGCGAGACTGTCTTTTCGTACCCCAGAAGCGTGTTCAAAGCGTTGCGCGCATGAAGAGTCCCCGGCCGTTTGGCGAAGAGCCACGGCGCGCGTTCCTGGATCAATGGGTCTATTCGGTCCTGCATTCGGCACTCAAAACAGGTTATTGAAACATGGCTGTGACAGGTTCACGTCGCTTTCGGAGGCAACGCAAGTCCCGGGGGCGCCATCGCCCGCTCTGTGCGGAAAACAGCATATCTGGTGGGAAACGCAAGCGTGAACCCGCCGGTTCCGGATTATTTTAGTAAAATTCATCACAGAATCGAAAAGGGATGCCGCTGGATCACAACCCCGGCTCCCTCGAGCGCGGTCTGGAGCGTCTTGCGTGGTGGTGTCGCATCGGGTGGTATCACCTGCCTGCCGCCGTTGCGGCCCACGAGTGTCATGCGCAGGGTCGCGTCCCAGCGGCGGTCGAGCCGTACATGCGCCAGATCCGACAGCCGGGCCGCTTCGGCATGGGCCCCGCTCTGCCAGCGGATCTCGTCCATGGTCAGCAGGAAGGAAGCGTCCCGCCCCGAGAGGATGTCCCAGAGGGCGGGCAGCGTGAACAGCGCAAGGCCGAACACGATCCAAGCTTCGGCGTCGAGCCAGAGATATCCCGCCGCCAGCACGAACCAGACCGCTGCGACTGCGCAGGCGGCGCGCCAGGAGCGCCCCGACGCGTGATGCTCGACCAGTTTCACCTCAGCGGCCGTCGTTGGAGCCAAGCGACGTATGCGCCCTACTCGACCCGTCGAGCTCAGGACTCCTCACCCGAGGATCCGGCTGACCATTTCTGTCGTGTCGCGCGACAGGTTCGGCTGGCCCGCGATCCGCTCCAGCGCCGCCTTCATCTTGGCGCGGCGGTCGCTGTCATAGCGTTTCCAGGTCTGGAAGGCCGAGCACATCCGCGCCGTGGTCTGCGGGTTCTTCGCGTCGAGCTTGATCAGCCAGTCGGCGAGCAGGTCGTACCCGGCGCCATCCTTGCGGTGGAACCCGGCATGGTTCATCGCGAGCGCGCCGAGGACCGCGCGGAACCGGTTGGGGTTCTTCATGTCGAAGGCCGGATGTTGCGTCAGCGCATTCGCGCGATCGACCACCTCGCCCGGCTGGGCCGCGCCGATCTGAAGGCCGAACCACTTGTCCATGACGAGCCGGTCATGCTTCCACTGATCGTGGAAGGATTCCAGGGCGTCGTGATCCTTGCCCGCCTGGATCAGCTGGCTGAGCGCCGAAAGCTGCAACGTCATGTTGTCGGCCTTGTCGAACTGCTTCTGCGCTGCCTCCCCACCGTCGAGTCGGGTCTGAAGCGAGAGTGCCGCCGCGCCAAGGGAGCGCTTGCCGGATTGTTCGGCATCGGGCTGGTAGGGTTCGCTTACCTTGCCTTCGAAGGCGAGCTTCGGCAGCAGGTCGCGGAAGGTGTTGGCCATGGTGTCGGCCATGGTCTCCTTGGCCTGCCAGATCGCATCCGGATCGGGCGTCACGCCCTCCTCGAACAGCGCCTGCGCCAGTTCGGATTGCGACGGTCCCGACAGCATCAGGGCGCGGAAGGCCGGGTCGAGGTCGTCGTCGCGCAGCAACGCCGCCAGCCCGTCGAGATAGGCCTGATCGGGGGCCGCGCCGTCGCGCACCATCGCCATGAGGCTGGCACGGGCGAGGTTGCGGCCCGCTTCCCAGCGGTTGAATTCGTCGGTGTCATGCGCCAGCAGGAAGACCTGCTCTTCGCGGCTTGCGGACCGCTCCAGCACGACGGGCGCCGAGAAGCCGCGCAGCAGCGACGGCACTGGTCTCGAAGCGAGATCCTTGAACTCGAAGCTCTGCTCGGCCTCCGTCATCTCGAGCAGCGTGGTCTTCACCACCTCGTCGCCATTGGGGTTGAGCAGGCCGACCGCGATGGGCAGCACCTGAGGCAGCTTTTCCGCCTGTCCCGGAGTCGGCGGCGTGGTCTGGGTGAAGGTCAGGGTATAGGTGCCATCGGCATAGGCCTCCGAGACCTTGAGCCGCGGGGTGCCGGATTGAGAATACCAGCGCTTGAACTGGCTCAGATCGCGGCCCGTCACATCCTCGAAAACCTTGAGCCAATCCTCGATCGTGCAGGCCTGCCCGTCATGGCGCGCGAAATAGAGCTCCAGCGCCTCGGCATAGCCTTCGTCGCCGACGAGCCGCTTGAGCATGCCGATCACCTCGGCGCCCTTTTCGTACACGGTGGCGGTGTAGAAGTTGTTGATCTCCTGAAAGCTTTCGGGCCGCACCGGGTGCGAGAGCGGGCCCTGATCCTCGGGGAACTGCCGCCCGCGCAGGTCGATCACGTCCGAAATGCGCTTGACCGGGGCCGAGCGCATGTCACTGGTGAACTGCGAGTCGCGGAAGACCGTCAGACCTTCCTTGAGGCAGAGCTGGAACCAGTCGCGGCAGGTGATGCGGTTGCCGGTCCAGTTGTGGAAATATTCATGCGCGATGATCGCCTCGATGCGCTCGAAATTCATGTCCGTGCTTGTTTCGGGCGATGCGAGAACGGCGGAGGAGTTGAACACATTCAGCCCCTTGTTCTCCATCGCGCCCATGTTGAAATCGTCGACCGCGACGATGTTGAAGATGTCGAGGTCGTATTCGCGCCCGTAGACCTGTTCGTCCCAGCGCATCGATTTCTTCAGCGCCTCCATGCCGAAGGCACATTTGCCTTCGTCCCCCGGACGGACCCAGATGTTCAGTTCGACATCCTTGCCGGTGCAGGTGGTGAAGCTGCCGGGATGATTGACCAGTTCGCCCGCGACAAGCGCGAACAGGTAGGACGGCTTGGGCCAGGGGTCGCGCCATTCCGCCCAACCCTCGCCGCTGTCCTTGGGGTTGCCGTTGGACAGCAGGACCGGATGCGGGCCTTCGATGCGTACGGTGAAGACCGACATAACGTCGGGCCGGTCGGGATAGTAGGTGATCTTGCGGAAACCCTCGGCCTCGCACTGGGTGCAGTACATGCCGTTCGAAATGTAGAGACCTTCCAGCGCGGTATTGGTTTCAGGGCTGATCTCGACCTCGCTCTCCCAGATGAAGGGCTTGTCGGGTACGGCGCAGGTGAGCCCCTCTGGCGTCACCTTCGGATCGACCGTCTTGCCGTCGATGCTCGCCGAGATGAGCTTGAGCTCTTCGCCATGCAGGAAGAACCGCTTGTCGGTGGCATTGGGGTTCGGTGCGAACTTGATGCGGCTCAGGACCCGGGTGCTGGTGGGGGCCAGCCGGAAGGTCAGGTGCACATCTTCGACCAGAAACCCGAAGGGCGTGTAGTCGGCCAGATAGATCGTCTGGGGGGCGGCATCTTTCATCTCGGATCTCTCCTTTTCGGGCGGTTGGCCCTTTCTTGGGAACCGCGTCTTGGGTCAGAGTGTTAGGTCCGTGAAACCGGCGCTGCAACAGCGTTCGAAGTGTTTTTTGGAAAGGAGAGCTCATGTCTGCTCCCGACACAAACGTTAAGAGTGAAGAGAAAAAACACAAATCGGCCCTCTTGGGGATCAAGGCCACCATGGTCTATGCTGCTATCCTTCTGACAGGGCTTGTCGTATGGACTTTCGTCCAGTCCGATGGTCCCGACGGAGCGGAGACCCAAATCGACGGCCGGACTGGAGATGAAGTACAAACAGAATAACTGTCACACATGACAACATTGGTTTGGTTCAAACGCGACTTGCGTCTTGCGGATCATCCCGCACTGGCAAATGCCTGCCGGTATGGCGCGGTTATCCCTCTATATGTGTTCGAACCGGAATACTGGCGTCTCGAGGATAGCTCGGGGCGCCAGTTTTCGTTTGTGCGGCAGTCCGTGAGCGACCTGCGCGAGGCGTTGCGTGTCATCGGCTCGGATCTCGTGACCCGAACCGGCGATGTGGTCGAGGTCTTCGACACTCTGCATTCCGGCGGGGCGTTCGACCGGATCGCGAGCCACGAGGAGACCGGCAATGCCTGGACCTTTGCGAGGGACCGGCGGGTGGCTGCATGGGCACGCGACCGTGGGGTGCCTTGGGAAGAACTGCCACAATGCGGGGTGAAACGGCGTCTGGGGAACCGCGATGGCTGGACGGCCCAGCGCAACCGCTTTCTGTCGGCACCGCTGGAATCGGCGCCGGGCAGGTTGACGGCGGTTGATATCGCGTCCGATCCGGTCCCGGATCTCTGTGCGCCCGATCCCCTGCGGCAGGCGCAGACCGGCGGACGTGCCGCCGGTTTGCAGACGCTCGAAAGTTTCCTGAACGCGCGCGGACAGCGCTACAGGTCTGCCATGTCGTCCCCTGTCACAGCAGTGCGATCTTGTTCGCGGCTGTCGCCGCATCTGGCCTTCGGCACCCTGTCGCTGCGCGAGGTGGTCGCGGCGACGGCGGCCCGGCAGCGCGAGGTCAACGCGGATGAAAGCCGCAGGGATGGCTGGAAAGGGTCGCTGAAAAGCTTTCAGTCCCGGCTCGCCTGGCGCGATCATTTCATTCAGAAGCTCGAGGACGAGCCCGGGATCGAGCACCAGCCGATGCATCGCGCCTATGCCGGATTGCGCCCTGCGATGCCCGATGCGACACGTCTGGCGGCGTGGGAAAGGGGCGAGACGGGCGTGCCTTTTGTCGATGCCTGCATGCGCTCGCTCAACGCGACGGGATGGATCAACTTCCGGATGCGGGCGATGCTCACGAGCTTTGCGACCTATCATCTCTGGCTCGACTGGCGGGCGCCGGGGCTGCATCTGGCAAGGATGTTCACCGATTACGAACCCGGAATCCACTGGAGCCAGATCCAGATGCAATCGGGCACGACCGGGATCAACACGCCGCGGATCTACAATCCGTTGAAACAGGGCGCGGATCAGGACCCGGAGGGTGTTTTTACCCGGACGTGGCTGCCGGAACTTTCCGAGGTACCCGACCGGCACCTGCAGACGCCCTGGACATGGGAGGGGGCGGGTCGGTTGCTGGAGCGCAAATATCCCGCCCCGCTGGTTGACGTCGCAACCGCGGCCCGAGAAGCGCGCGAGCGGATCTGGGCGGTGCGCAGCGCTCCCGATGCACGGGCCGAGTCGCAGCGGGTGATCCAGAAGCACGCCTCGCGCAAGGATAGTGCAGGACATTTCGTCAACGATCGCGCTCCGCGCAAGCGACGCAAGCAGGCGCCCGAGACGACGCAATTGAGCTTTGACCTCTGATGGCGAAACGCATCGCGAAATCCGATCTTCCCGAGAAGATCTGCGTCACCTGCGGGCGTCCTTTCACCTGGCGCAAGAAATGGGCAAAGGTCTGGGAGGAGGTGCGCTATTGTTCGGATCGCTGTCGCAATCTGCGCAGGAAGGCGGCAGACTAAGCCCGAAGCATCGCGATATCCCGTATCATTACAGCGTGAATGGTTCGTTTCCGGTATCGGCTGTTGCCTATCGGAAACTGTTTTTCTAATGATGCACACAATTGCATACCGTACCAGATCCTGGGGAGGCCGACATGACAACCCGTATCACCCGATGTGAATTGCAGATCGACGAGATCTTGTGTTCCTTTATCGAAGACAAGGCTTTGCCTGGCACGGATGTGTCGGCGGAAACCTTCTGGCAGGGGCTGTCGGACCTGATCCACGACTTCGGACCGAAAAACCGCGCCCTGCTCGAGAAACGCGCGGAACTGCAGCTCCAGATCGACGGCTGGCACATCAAGCGGCGCAATCAGCCGCATGATCACGAGGCCTACAAGGCTTTCCTGAGCGAAATCGGCTACCTGCTTCCCGAGGGAGACGATTTCGAGATCGACACCGCCAATGTCGACCCCGAGATCGCGACGGTTCCGGGGCCGCAGCTGGTCGTGCCGATCACCAATGCCCGCTATGCGCTCAACGCGGCGAATGCCCGGTGGGGGAGCCTTTATGACGGTTTCTACGGCACGGACGCGATGGGAACGCGGCCTCCGAAAGGGGGCTATGAAAAGGGGCACGGGGCGCGGGTCATCGCCCGGGCGCGGGTTTTCCTGGACGAGGCCTTCCCGATCGACGGCGGCAGCCATGCCGATGCGCGGCGCTACCACGTCAAGAACGGCGCGCTGCTGGTGGATGACATGCCGCTGGTCGACCCGTCGAAATTCGTCGGCTATCGCGGCCATCCCCGCGCGCCCGACGCGGTCGTGCTTGTCAACAATGCGCTGCACGTGGAGCTGGTCTTTGACCGCACCCACCGTATCGGCAGCCGGGATCAGTGCGGGCTGGCGGATGTGCAGATGGAGAGCGCGATTTCCGCCATCATGGATTGCGAGGATTCGGTCGCCTGCGTCGATGGCGAGGACAAGACGCTCGCCTATGCCAACTGGCTGGGGCTGATGAAGGGCGATCTGGA
The DNA here is from genome assembly GCA_038260405.1 of Rhodobacterales bacterium. GTDB lineage: Bacteria > Pseudomonadota > Alphaproteobacteria > Rhodobacterales > Rhodobacteraceae > Puniceibacterium. Next base: position 12,905 of record JBBSNW010000072.1, read on the forward strand.
AGAGACCTTCGAGAAGGGCGGAGAGACGCTGACCCGCGCGCTGAACCCCGACCGGGTCTATACCGCGCCGGATGGGGGCGAGGTCAGCCTCAAGGGACGCGCGCTGATGCTGGTGCGCAATGTCGGGCATCTCATGACCAACCCCGCGATCCTCGACCGCGACGGGAACGAGGTGTTCGAGGGGCTGATGGATGCCATGATCACCGCGCTGATCGCCAAGCACGATCTGGCGCGGGAGGGAGGCAACTCCGTCAAGGGCTCGGTCTATGTCGTCAAGCCCAAAATGCACGGGCCCGAAGAGGTCAGCTTTGCCGACGAGGCCTTCACTTTCGTCGAAAAGGTTCTGGGCCTGCCGCAGAACACCGTGAAGCTCGGCATCATGGACGAGGAACGTCGCACTTCGGTCAATCTCAAGCAGTGCATCCGGGCCGCGAAGAGCCGCGTGGCCTTTATCAATACCGGGTTCCTCGACCGGACCGGGGACGAGATCCACACGTCGATGGAGGCGGGGCCGTTCAGCCGCAAGGATTTCATCAAGCGCAAGGCCTGGATCGGCGGATACGAGAACCGTAACGTCGATATCGGGCTGGAATGCGGGCTGTCGGGTCGCGCCCAGATCGGCAAGGGCATGTGGGCGATGCCCGACCTGATGGCGGCGATGCTCGAGCAGAAGATCGAACATCCGAAGGCCGGAGCGAACTGTGCTTGGGTACCGTCACCTACCGCCGCCACGCTGCATGCGCTGCATTACCACAAGGTCGATGTGTTCGCGGTGCAGGACAGGTTGCGCAAGGGCGGGCGGCGTGCGCATGTCGACACGCTGCTCGACATCCCGCTCGCGACTTTCCAGAAATGGTCGGACGACCAGGTGCTGCGCGAGGTCGAGAACAATGCCCAAGGAATCCTTGGATACGTTGTGCGCTGGATCGATCAGGGCGTCGGCTGCTCCAAGGTGCCCGACATCAACGATGTGGGGCTGATGGAGGACCGCGCGACCTGCCGGATCTCGGCGCAGCATATCGCGAACTGGCTCCACCACGACGTCGTGAGCGAGGCGACGGTGCTGGAAGTCATGCGCAAGATGGCGGCTGTCGTGGACGGTCAGAATGCGGGGGATCCGGAGTATAAACCCATGGCGCCGGACTTTGGCGGGATCGCGTTTCAGGCAGCCTGTGATCTGGTGTTCAAGGGGCGGGTGCAGCCTGCTGGCTATACCGAGCCGGTGCTGCATGCGCGCAGGCTGCAGCTGAAGGCCGCCTGACGGCGGGCTGTTTTTTGAAGGGGATGAGGGGGCTGTCTGCCCCCTCAAACTCCCCCGAGGATATTTGAGACCCAGAGAAGCTGGGGGAGGAGACGGAATGGCGGGACTTTCGCTGAGACGCGCGCGGACAATCATCCGCAAGGCCCTGGATCACGGCAAGGCCGAGGGGATGAATCCTCTGAGCGCGGTGGTGCTGGATGCGGGCGGGCATGTGATCGCCTTCGAGCGCGAGGACGGGGCGAGCCCGGGGCGGTTTCAGATCGCGCTGGGCAAGGCCTATGGATGCGTGATGCTCGGGATTGCCGGGACGGCGCAGATGAAGCGGGCAGAGGCGCAGGCTTATTTCATCGCGGCGGCTGGGGCTGCCTATGGCGGGCAGATGATCCCGGTGCCGGGCGGCGTCCTGGTGCGCGATGCCAAGGGGGCGGTGATCGGTGCCGTGGGCGTCACCGGAGATTCGTCGGATAATGATGCAGCTGCCGCAAAAGCGGGCATCGAGGCCGTCGGGCTGACCGCGGAAATCTGAGGCGGTCTTTCCGATTCCTTCACGGTATCCTATGTAGAGTGGACCTGACTTTCCTGAAGGGGGCATCATGCGCCGTCCCATCGTTGGCATCATCGGCAACCACCACCTGTTGAACGACCAGTATCCGGCCCATGCCGGCGGGTCGATGAATTCCGAGGCTGTGGCCACGGTGGCGGATTGCGTGCCGCTGCTCATTCCAGCCGATCCGCGGTTCATGTCGGTCGAGGAGTTGATGGAGGCTTGCGACGGTTTCGTGCTGACCGGAGGGCGACCGAACGTGCACCCCGAGGAATATGGCGAAGAGGCGACCGAGGCGCATGGCGCCTTCGACCGGGCGCGCGATGCGATCGTTCTGCCGCTTGTGCGGGCCTGTGTCGAGCGCGGTCAGCCATTCCTTGGCATCTGCCGCGGCTTTCAGGAGGTGAACGTTGCCATGGGCGGATCGCTCTATCCGGAGATCCGCGAGCTGCCGGGGCGGCTCAATCACCGCATGCCGCCCGATGGCACGCTCGAGGAAAAATTCGCGCTGCGCCATGTCGTGACGTTTTCCGAGAATGGACCCTTTGCCCGCCTGATGGGCGCGCAGGAGGTGATGACCAACACGCTGCACGGACAAGGGATAAAGCGCCCCGGTGCGCGGATCGTGGTGGATGGGCATGCGCCTGATGGCACTCCCGAGGCGGTCTATATCGACGGTGCATCCGGGTTTACCCTCTCGGTACAGTGGCATCCGGAATGGGATGCGGCAAACGATCCTGTTTCGCGTCCGCTGTTCAAAGCCTTTGGTGATGCCGTGCGCGACTGGGCGGCCGCTAAGACATATTCGGGGCGCAAGTCGGCGTGATCCCGGGACTTGTCCGAATCGTTGATACCGTCGTGCCGTGTTCAGGTCACGAAGCTGAACTGATGCTTCAGCGGCAGTTCGCGCGCGCGGATGCCTGTCAGATCGAACAGGGCATTGGCGAGTGCAGGGGCAGCGGGCGGTGTGCCGGGCTCACCGACGCCGCCAAGGAAGCGGTTCGTTTCCAGAACTTTGACCGCGACTTTGGGTGAACCGGACATGCGCAGGGAATCGTAGTCCGGAAAATTGCCCTGTTGCACCGCGCCATTTTTGAAGGTGATCTCTCCATGCAGTGCGGCCGAGAGGCCGTAGATCATGCCACCCGTCATCTGCGCCTCGATATTGCCGGGGTCGAGCGCGGTGCCGACGTCGCAGGCGATCCAGGCATCGGCGATGCGGATCCCGGCATCGGTCTGGCGAAGTTCGATCACCTGCGCGACCGGCGTGCCGAAGGAGTGGCAGAGTGCCACGCCGCGGCCCACACCCTCGGGCGTGTCGCCCGTCCAGCCCGACATGTCGCGCACGGCTTCGAGCACTCCTGCGGAAGGCGCGTGCACGTCGCGAACAAGGGAGAGGCGGAAAGCCAGAGGGTCGGCACCGGCGGCATGGGCGAGTTCGTCGATGAAACTTTCGTGGAAAAAGCCATTATGCGACGCCCCGACGGAACGCCAGAAGCCGACCGGCACAGCGAGATCAGCGATATGACCGCGCACCCGGTAGTTCGGGATGCCGTAAGGCTGGTTGAACAAGCCGTCCACCGTGGTCTTGTCCGGCCCGGGCGGGGCAAATCCGCTCCAGCGTGTCAGGGCCTGCGCCGTCACGTTGGGCGCTGCGACCTGCGCGTCCAGCATCACCGCCGTGCCATTCGCGACGGCGCCGCGCATCCGGGCAATGGCGCCGGGACGGTAGAAATCGTGGCGCATATCTTCTTCGCGGCTCCAGACCGTCTGGACGGCGGTGCCGGGCAGGGCCATCGCGATGCGCGTGGCGAGCACGGCGACATCCACCTCTCCGCGCCGGCCGAAACCGCCGCCCATGAAGGGGGTGTGGACCGTCACGCGTTCCGCATCGATTCCGGCGGCATCGGCGCAATGCGTCTGCACGAAGAGCGGAGACTGGTTGCCGCACCAGAGTTCGAGCCCGTCGGCGCTGATCCTGGCCGTGGCGTTCATCGGCTCCATCGCGGCATGGGCGAGGAAAGGCACGCGGTATTCCGCCTCGATCGTTGTGGCGGCATCGGGCAGGGAATCCGCATCTCCATCGTCGCGCATGGTGGAATTGGCGTCTGCATCGAACGCCGCGGCGATGGTGCCGAAGATCGCTTCGGTGCTGTCGGGATAGAGGGCCGGGCCCCAGTGGACGTCGATGGAATTGACCGCGCGGATGGCGGTCCAGGTGTTTGTGGCGATCACGGCAACGCCGGTGTCGAGATCCACGATCTTCTCGACACCTGGCATCGCTTGGGCTGCTGTGGCATCGAAGTTCAGCATCGCTCCGCCCTGAGCGGGGTTCATGCGGAGGCTGGCGAAGCGCATGTCAGGCTGGCGCACATCGATCCCGAACGTGGCGGTGCCGGTGGATTTCGACACCATGTCGAGCCGTGGCATGGTCCTTCCAAGATAGCGCCATTCGGATTGCGGACGCAGTTCGATATCGGGCGGGCTGAGACGCGCGGCATCCTCGGCGAGGTCCGGATAGGGCAGACGGGTGCCGTCCGGACTGACAACGGCACCGTTTTCCGTGCCGAGCTGCGTCACGTCGAGACCGAGGCGTTGCGCCGCTGCCGCTTTCAGCATCTCGCGCGCGGTGGCCCCTGCGACGCGCATCCTTTCGAAACCGTCGCGCATGGAGGTCGATCCGCCGGTCACCTGCAGATCCATAAGCTTGCCGATTCCACCCAAGCTTTCGCCCAGGCTGTGCTGAAATTCGGAGGTGTCATAGCCCTTGCCGGGAAGGCCCTCGGCAACCATCGCGCTATTGTAATAGGCCTTGGCGGGGGGGCCGTGGAGCACGCGAACATCTTCCCAGGCAATGTCCAGCTCTTCCGCCAGAAGGGCAGCCCAGGTGGTCTGGACACCTTGCCCCATCTCGGCCCGGGGGGCGATCAGGGTGACGCCCTCTGCATCGATCAGCACGAAGGGGCTGAGGGCGGTTTCACCCGCTGCGGTCTTCAGCGGGTTTGGGGGGTCCTTTCGGATCTGCCAGACACCGAAGGCGACACCCCCGGTGATGGCGACGGCGCCGAAGAGAAAGGTGCGGCGGGCGATGGTTCCGGCACGGCTCATCCGCCTAGCTCCCCGAGCGCTGGGCGGCGGCGTGGATCGCGGCCCGGATGCGGGGATAGGTGCCGCAGCGGCAAAGATTGCCTGCCATTGCGGCGTCGATCTGTTCGTCCGTCGGGTCGGGCAACTCGGCCAGAAGGGCGGCGGCCTGCACGATCTGGCCGGACTGGCAGTAGCCGCATTGCGCGACCTGATGGTCGATCCAGGCTTGCTGCAGCGCGCTTGGCGCTTCCGGTGTGCCAAGTCCTTCGATTGTGGTGATCGCGCCGCTGACCTGGCCGAGAGGCATCACGCAGGAGCGCACTGCCTGACCGTCGATCTGCACCGTGCAGGCACCGCAGGAGGCGACACCGCAGCCGAACTTGGTGCCGGTGAGGTTGAGGACATCACGCAACACCCAGAGGAGGGGCATGTCCTCGGCCAGATCCACCTCATGCTCGGTGCCGTTTACCGTGATCCGCGTCGACATGGCTTGGCTCCTCCCGCTGCGATATCAAGATAAGGTTCAGAATCCGGGTGCCAAGGTCCGGAGTGCAGCGAAAACGATCGCTGTCGCTGCGAGTGTCAGGTCACAGCCTTGCGTTCCAGGAATTCCGGCCGGTCCCAGAGCGCGCCGCGCAGGATGCGGGTGAGGATTCCGACCGCCTCGTCCACATCGCGATCGTTGATGTAGAGCGGTGTGAAGCCGAAGCGCATCACGTCCGGCGCACGAAAATCACCGATAACGCCGTCGGCGATCAATGCCTGGATCACCGCATAGCCCTGCTCGAACTTGAAGGAGACCTGGGAGCCGCGCAGCTCCGCATCCCGGGGCGAGCAAAGGGAGAGTTGCGGGCAATTCTCCTCGACTCCCTCAATAAAACGATCGCAAAGCTCGATCGAGCGGGCGCGCACATCCGCCATGTCGACCTCGTCCCAGACATCGAGAGCAGCCTCGAGCGCCGTCATCTGCAGTACCGGCGGGGTGCCGACGCGCATGCGCTGAATACCGGCCCCGGCATCATAGTCCTGCTCGAAGGCAAAGGGGCGGGCATGGCCCAGCCAGCCGGCGAGCGCTGGCTGCGCCACCTCGGCGTGGCGCGGGGCAACATAGATGAAGGCCGGGGCGCCGGGGCCGCCATTGAGATATTTGTAAGTACAGCCCACGGCGAAATCGGCACCGGCACCGGCGACATCCACCGGAATGGCACCGGCGGAATGTGCCAGATCCCAGACGGTTATCACCCCTTTCTCATGTGCGCGGGCGGTCAGTCTCGCCATGTCGTGCTTGCGCCCCGTGGTATAGCCGACCTCGGTGATCATGGTGACGGCAATCTCTTCGGTGATTGCCTCCTCGACCTCTTCGGGGGCAACGATGCGCAGTTCCAGCCCGTTCCCGAGCAGGTTCACGAGCCCCTCGGCCATGTAGAGATCCGAGGGGAAGTTCGAGGAATCCGACAGGATCACCTTGCGGTCCGGGTTGAGCTTCAGCGCCGCGGCGAGCGCCTGGAAGACCTTGATCGACAGAGTGTCGCCCATCACCACATGGCCCTTTTCGGCACCGATCAGCCGCGCGATGCGGTCCCCGATGCGCGTCGGCTGGGCCATCCATCCGCTCGCATTCCAGCCGGTAATCAGCTGTTCGCCCCACTCCCGCTCCATCATCTCGATGACACGGGCGGGGGCCATCTTTGGCAGGGGGCCAAGAGAATTGCCGTCGAGGTAGACCATCCCTTGCGGAATGTGGAACTGCTCGCGCGTCCAGTTGAAATCGGTCACATCTCACCTCCTGCGATCTGGATGGCCTGTCCGTTGATGCTGCCCGAGTGTTCGCCGCAGAGCCAGAGCGCGGCCTCGGCCACTTCCTGCGGGGCGATCAGGCGGCCATGCGGGTTTGCACCGTCCATGACCGAATGCGCCTCGGCTTCGGACATGCCGGTGCGGGCCATGATACGCTCGATGTTCTGGGGTACGATGTCGGTGTCGACATAAGCCGGGCAGAGCGCGTTGAAGGTGTAGGGCTTGCCCAGATAGTCGGCCGCGAGGCCCCTGATCAGACCGATCAGCCCGTGCTTCGAGGCGGAGTAGGAGGGCGCGCCCTTCAGCCCCTTCACGCCGGCGATGGAGGAGACGGCGATCACCCGGCCCCACTCCGTCTCACGCATCGAGAGCAAGGATTCGCGGATGGTGAGGAAGGCGCCGTCCAGGTTGGTCGCCATCATCGTGCGCCAGAACGCCATATCGGTCTTGTGCAGGGCGCGGCCCTCGGCGATGCCTGCGTTGGGCACGCAGATTTGGACCGGGCCGCGGGCGTCTACAGCCGCTTTGATACCGTCGACGACCGATTTTTCCTCCATAACGTCAATTATTTGCGCGAAAAGTCCATCAGTTTGCGCGGCCTCGTCGAGTTTTGACTGCCGACGTCCCGTGATCGTCACCTGCGCGCCTTCGGCGGCCAGCGCGCGGGCGATGGCAAGGCCGATGCCGGTGCCGCCACCCGTCACAAGCGCATGTTTTCCGGCTATATTCATGTTTTTCCCTCCCGATTTCGGGACAGGTTAGCCGAGCGGGCGGCGGTGGCAAGGCATGGACCGGTTGCGAAATCGCGATCCTTTCGACCATCTGTGCGTCGCCCGCCAGAAAGGACGTGCTTGCGGCTTGGCGTCGTCATCCATCGTTTCTGAATTGATTTGCCTGCGGTGCGACGCAGCGTCGCGCCGGTTGCATCCTTCGGCTGCGCCTCACACCGACCTTCGGATCGGATCCGGGCGTTTCGTATCGGAAACACGCTGAAATCAGGAGCAAGTATCTTGCGGGCAGGGCTTCGGATGCGCAACAAACGTATAGGTGGCTTTAACTCCATGGCGGGTTA
>JBBSNW010000073.1:0-20601 GCA_038260405.1 Rhodobacterales bacterium
AGGAGGCACGGCGCCGCCTGACCCCGCAGCATTACTTCAAGTCGCCGCAGGAAATGGCGACGCTGTTCGCGGATCTGCCCGAGGCGCTGGAGAACACCGTCGAGATCGCGCAGCGTTGCGCCTTCATGGCCTACCGGCGTGACCCGATCCTGCCGAAATTCGCAGATGACGAGGTGGAGGAGTTGCGCCGACAGGCCAAGGAGGGTCTGGCCGAACGTCTGAAGGTCATCCCGCATGCCGCCCCGGTCGAGGATTACGAGAAGCGGCTGGACTTCGAGCTTGGCATCATCGAGGGGATGGGGTTTCCGGGCTATTTTCTGATCGTTGCTGATTTCATCAAATGGGCCAAGGATCAGGATATTCCCGTCGGACCGGGCCGGGGGTCGGGTGCGGGCAGTCTCGTCGCTTATGCGCTCACGATCACCGATCTGGATCCGCTGCGCTATTCCCTGCTGTTCGAGCGGTTCCTGAACCCCGAACGCGTGTCGATGCCCGATTTCGACATCGACTTCTGCATGGACCGGCGCGAGGAGGTCATCCGTTACGTGCAGGACCGGTACGGCCGCGACAAGGTCGGCCAGATCATCACTTTCGGCGCACTGCTGTCCAAGGCTGCCGTGCGTGACATCGGTCGCGTGTTGCAGATGCCTTACGGACAGGTGGACCGGCTGTCCAAGATGATCCCGGTCGAGGGTGTGAAGCCGGTGAGCATCGAAAAGGCGCTTGCCGACGAACCGCGCCTGCGCGAGGAGGCACGGTCGGAAGAGGTGGTTGCGCGCCTTCTGGAGTACGGCCAGCAGGTCGAGGGTCTGTTGCGCAATGCCTCGACCCATGCTGCCGGGGTTGTGATTGGCGACCGGCCTCTGGACGAGCTGGTGCCGCTCTATCAGGATCCGCGCAGCGACATGCCCGCGACCCAGTTCAACATGAAATGGGTCGAACAGGCGGGTCTGGTGAAATTCGACTTTCTGGGTCTGAAGACGCTGACGGTGATCCAGAACGCGGTCGACCTCGTCAAGAAATCCGGGCGGCACCTGCATGTCGCCGCGGACGGTACCGAACTCTACCAGCCGCCCGAGGTCGCGATCGACGATATCGGTGCGATCCCGCTGGATGATGAGGCGTCCTACAAGCTTTATGCCGCCGCCAGGACGGTGGCCGTTTTTCAGGTGGAATCGAGCGGCATGATGGATGCGCTCAAGCGCATGAAGCCGAACTGCATCGAGGATATTGTGGCGCTCGTCGCGCTCTACCGTCCCGGCCCGATGGAGAACATTCCGACCTATTGCGAGGTCAAGAACGGGTTGAAGAAGCTCGAATCCGTTCATCCGCTGATCGACCATATCCTCGAGGAAACCCAAGGCATCATCGTCTACCAGGAGCAGGTGATGCAGATCGCGCAGGAGATGGCGGGCTACAGCCTTGGGGGCGCCGACCTGCTGCGCCGCGCGATGGGCAAGAAGATCAAGGAAGCGATGGACGCCGAACGCCCGAAATTCGAGACCGGCGCCAAGGCCAACGGCGTCGAGCCGAAGAAGGCGCGCGAGGTCTTCGACCTCTTGGAGAAATTCGCGAATTACGGCTTCAACAAGTCCCACGCCGCCGCCTATGCGGTGGTCAGCTACCAGACGGCCTGGCTCAAGGCCAATCACCCGGTCGAGTTCATGGCCGGGGTGATGAACTGCGACATCCACCTGACCGACAAGCTCGCCGTCTATTTCGAAGAGGTGAAGAAGGGGCTGGGACTGGATTACATTCCGCCGTGCGTGAACCGCTCGGAGGCGACCTTCGACGTGGCCGACGGTGCGCTGGTCTACGCGCTGGGCGCGCTCAAGAATGTCGGTGTCGACGCGATGGGGCTGGTGGTCGCGGGGCGCGCGGGCAAGCCTTTCGTGAACCTCTTCGATGTGGCGCGGCGCGTGGATCTGAAACGCGTCGGCAAGCGCCCGCTCGAGATGCTGGCGCGGGCCGGGGCGTTCGACCAGCTTGATCCGAACCGGCGCCGGGTCTTCGATTCGCTGGAATCGCTCGTCGGCTATTCGGCCGCGATCCATGACCAGAAGAACTCGGATCAGGTGTCTCTTTTCGGGGAGGCGGGGGACGATCTGCCCGAGCCGCGCCTGAGCCCGGTGAACGACTGGCTGCCCGCCGAACGGCTGTCCGAGGAATTCAAGGCCATCGGTTTCTACCTCTCGGGTCATCCGCTCGACGATTACATGGCGCCGCTGAAGCGCAAGGGCGTGCTCACGCTCGATCAGCTGCTGGAAAAGGTGCAGGCCGGCGCCTGCATCGCCAAGCTCGCCGGCGTCGTCGCCGGCCGGCAGGAGCGCAAGTCGGCGCGCGGCAACCGGTTCGCCTTTGCCCAGCTCAGCGACACGACCGGCGCCTACGAGGTCACGCTGTTTTCCGAAACGCTCGAGAAATCGCGCGACCATCTGGAAACCGGCGCAAAGGTCGTGGTCACGGTCGAGGCGACGCTGGAAAGCGATCAGCTCAAGCTGCTGGGCCGTTCGGTTGCGCCGATCGATGTAGCGGTCGCGAATGCAGGTTCTGCGGGCATGCTGATCTATGTCGACAATCCGTCGGCCATTCCCAACATCGCCTCCGTGCTGAACCGCGCGGCGGAGCAGCTGCCCAAGGCCGGACGCGGGCCGGTGCGCCTGTGCCTGTCGGATGCGGGCCTGCCGGGTGAGGTGGAGCTCGATCTCAACCAGGATTTCCCCGTCACGCCCGAGATCAAGGGCGCGATCAAGTCGCTCGGCGGCATCCTCGCGGTCGAGGAATTCTGACAGCTCACGCATCTTTGTCATGAAGCAGACCGTATTGTGGGGATCGGTCTCTGGATTGCAGCCAAAATCGGCGGAAATCCGGGCGGGCAGGCGGGAAACTGCGTCTTGTCAGGCAGATGGGCGCGGGGCGGTTTACGCCCCCGGTGCGGCTGCGTTACTGTCTCGCCATGAAGAGATCTCGGGGGGCCGGAGTGCGTAACTCTGTGAAAGCGATCATTTTGCTGAGCCTGCTCGCCGCCTGCAGCAGCGATCCGCTGCGCGGTGTCGAGCGGTTGTCGGATATCGACCTGGCCGAAGGCGGTGCCGTCACGGCCCTGCCCGATGCGGCGGAGCGAAGCCCGGAGGGCGGGCTCGTCGCGGGGCGCGAGGCAGGTGCGGCCGTGCCGCGCGCCGCAGCACCACAGGGCGGCGTGCTCGGATATTTCAGCAGGCAGGCAGAGGCGGCGAAGGCGGGATCCGACGGCGAGGTGACGCGCGCGGCCATTGGCGGTGCGACGCTCGACGATCTCTCGGAAGACGGCGCGCAGGTCGCGGCCCTGCCACGGCAATCCGCGCCGCAGCAATCGGGTGGCGGTTTCCTGTCATCGCTCTTCGGCGGGGGCGGTGGCAGCAGCCCGCAGCCGGGGGCACCGGATTATGCGCAGGTCGGCCCGGGAGAGACGCTGCCCTATGGCGAGCTTGCGCGGCTTTGCGGGGCGCCCGAACGCCTGCTCGGCAGCCGCGTCGCGACCTATCCCGAAAACAGGGGCGGATATGCGCTTTACGATTCGGAGCCAGGTCGCAGCACGCCGCACACCTTCTTCATCACCGGGTTCGACGATGGCTGCGCCCGGCAGTTCACCGCCGCCTTTGCCCTGTTCAGCGCCCCGAGCGATTTCGAGAAACTGCGCTACGGACTGCCCTCCGAGACGGTGCCGAGCTCGCGGACCGATGCCGCCTACGAGACGCTCAAGACGCAGGTCTGCCGTGTGGGCAAGGGCCAGCCCTGCGGGGCAAGGATCGGCCGACTGGAAAAGAACACGGCCTTTGTCAGCATCTACGAGACCTTCGGCAGCAATGCGCGCTGGAAGACCGTGCTGCTGCATGAGGGCGAAGTGCTGGCGGCGGATCTCAAGGGGAACTGAGCGTCGCTCAGTAATGCGGTGGCTTCTCGTCCCCGAGGACCATTCCGCCGCTCGCCTCGGCCTCGCGCCCGGCTTCGCGCTGCATCAGCATCTCGACGCGCCGGGTGAGGCGCGCGATCTCTGAATCCTGGCGGGCCACGGTATCGCTCAGATCGTCCACCGCGCGGATGAGATGCGCGATGCGTTCTTCGAGCGCGGTATCGGGGGCATTCTCTGACATGGCTTCCTCCGGTTTTGGCCCGTGTTCTGGCCCGTGGCATAATGCGAACCCCGCTCCGGCGCAACGGCGCTTCTGGATGGGTCGAGGGGGGCTGTCTGCCCCCCGCCCGGCCTGCGGCCAGGCCCCCCCGAGGATATTTGCGACCCGGAGAAGCTGGGGAGGGTGCTTGCCTTCCCGGCGTCGGGCTGATCGTTAGAGACTGCGCAGCCCACGTGGGCGGGAGGCTCGACTGAGCGCTGCTTGCCCCTAGCGGTCCAAGCCGCTACATGGGCGGCGCAGCAGAGCCGGAGTTGAAGAGATCATGGCCAGGACCGATCAGTCCTCCCGTCGTAGCCAGCACGGGATGTGGGGCCTTTGCTTAAAGCACCACTTTCCGTCCCGGAACCCTGGTGTCGTCTTTCTTGCGAGATCGGCATGAGCATCGCACGACAGAGAGCCGAGGCGGAGCGTCTGCGCGCAGCCTTCGAGGCGGCAGGTGCAGAGACGGTCGAATGCTCGATCCTGCAGCCCGCCCGCGTGTTCCTCGATCTTTACGGCGAGGATATCCGAGCGCGCGCCTATGTCACGCAGGATCCGGGTCGGGGCGAGCAGATGCTGCGGCCGGATTTCACCCTGCCGGTGGTGCAGATGCACATGTCGCACGGGGCCGAGCGGGCGCGTTACACCTATTCCGGAGAGGTCTTCCGCCGTCAGGAGGATCATCCCGAGCGGGCCTCGGAATACCTTCAGGTTGGATACGAGGTCTTTGACGGGCGCGATCCGGCAGCGGCGGATGCCGAGGTGTTCTCGCTGTTTTCCGAGGTGCTGCGGCCCCATGGGCTGCGCGCGGCGACCGGCGACATGGGCATCCTGCTCGCAGCGGTGCAGGGGCTCGACACGTCGGAGCGGCGGCGCGCGGCCCTGCTGCGTCACATCTGGAGGCCCAAGCGGTTCCGGGCATTGATCGAGCGCTTTTCGGGCCGTGCCCCGGTGCCACCCACGCGGGCCGCACTGCTCGCTGCGCGCGATCCGCTCTCCGCAGCCGGGCCGATGATCGGTCTGCGTTCGCAGGACGAGATCGATGCGCGCATCCGGGCCCTGCGTGACGATGCCGCGGAGCCGCCGCTGAGCGCGGGGCAGGTGGCGCTGATCGATGCGGTGCTGGCGGTGCGCGAGACCTGTGTCTTTGCACTCGAACATCTGCGCGACATTTCCGTGGATCTGCCCGCCATCGGCGCGGCGGTGGAGCGGTTCGCGCAGCGCTGCGAGGCGATGTCCGAACGCGGTGTCGACGTGGCGTCGCTGGATTTCGAGGCGGCTTACGGGCGCACCTCGATGGAATATTACGACGGCTTCGTCTTCGGCTTCTATCCCGAAGCGCGCCCCGACCTGCCCCCCGTGGCGACTGGCGGGCGCTACGATGCGCTCACCCGGCAGCTGGGCGGCGGCGCGGCGATCCCTGCCGTCGGCGGGGTGATACGGCCCGATATCCTCTGTGCGCTGGAGGCGGACCGATGAGCGTGAAGCTGGGAGTGCCGTCCAAGGGGCGGCTGATGGAAAAGACCTTCGAGTGGTTCGCCCAGCATGGCATCACGCTGAGCAGGACCGGCTCGGAGCGCGAATATGCCGGGGCGGTCGCGGGGGTCGAGGGGATCGACCTCGTGCTGCTTTCCGCGGGCGAGATCCCGCGCGAGCTCGCGGCGGGGCGCATTCACCTCGGGGTGACGGGAACCGATCTCATCCGAGAGAAGCTGGTGCAGTGGGATCAGAAGGTCGAGGAGGTCCGCGAGCTGGGCTTCGGCTTTGCCGATCTGATCGTCGCGGTGCCGCAAGCCTGGGTCGATGTCGACACGCTCGACGATCTCGACGCGGCGGCGGCGGCTTTCCGCGCCGAGCATGGCTTCCGGCTTCGGATCGCGACCAAGTATCACCGGCTGACGCGCGACTATCTGCGGTATGGCGGGGTGTCGGATTACCAGCTCGTGGACAGCCAGGGCGCGACCGAGGGCACGGTCAAGAACCTGACCGCCGAGGCGATCGCCGACATCACGTCGAGCGGCGAGACCTTGCGTGCCAATCACCTCAAGATCCTGAGCGAGGAGCCGGTGCTGCGGTCGCAGGCGACGCTGTTCCGCAGCCGGACGGCGCCGCGGGACGGCGACCACAGGCGGGCCCTGATCGCGCTTTACGATGCGCTGGGGCTCGATGTGCGCAATCGGCAGGTCGAGGGGTAGGTCGCGGGGCTCGCCCACGAGAATGGCGCGCCGTTTGAGCAGCCCGCCCCGGCGGGACCGGCGGCGGTTGCAATGACGGGGCAAATCGGCGCTTACTCGCAACCAGATACGAAGAAACCAATCGGGAGATACAGATGATCAAGTCCATCACGAGCGCAGTGGCGCTGACGCTGACCGCAGGAACGGCGCTTGCCGATTGCGGCGAAGTCCGGTTCTCGGATGTCGGCTGGACCGACATCACGGCAACGACGGCGGCGACATCGGTCGTGCTCGATGCGCTGGGCTATGCCACCGATACCAAGCTGCTTTCAGTGCCGGTGACCTATACCTCGATGGCTGCGGGGGATATCGACGTCTTCCTTGGCAACTGGATGCCGACGATGGAAGCCGATATCGCCCCCTATCGCGAGGCCGGCACGGTCGACACCGTGCGCGCCAATCTGGAAGGCGCCAAGTACACGCTGGCGACTAATGCCGCCGGTGCCGAGATGGGCATCGACACCTTCGCGAGCATCGCCGGGCACGAGGATGCGCTGGGCGGCGAGATTTACGGCATCGAGCCGGGCAATGACGGCAACCGGCTGATCCTCGACATGATCGAGGCAGATGCCTTCGGCCTGAGCGCCTTCGACATCAAGGAAAGCTCCGAGCAGGGAATGCTCGCTCAGGTGTCGCGGATGTCCGACAGGGACGAACCGATCGTCTTTCTCGCCTGGGAGCCGCATCCGATGAACGCGAATTACGACCTCACCTACCTCACCGGCGGGGACGACTATTTCGGCCCGGATCTGGGCGGCGCGACGGTCTATACCAACACCCGCGCGGGCTATGTGGACGAATGCCCCAATGTCGGCAAGCTTCTGGAAAACCTCGCTTTCTCGCTTGAGATGGAGAACGAGATCATGGGTGCGATCCTGGACGCTGGCGCGGATCCGCGCGACGCGGCATCCAACTGGATCGCGGAAAACTACGACGCGGTGATGCCGGGCTGGCTGGACGGCGTGACCACGCTCGACGGCGGGGATGCGATGGCGGCTGCGAAAGAGGCTCTCGACAGCTGATCCATGACAAGCGGGGCCGCCGCCGGGTCAGCCGGGGCGGCCCGTCCTGACGGGAGTGCCCTCTGTGACCCGGATCCTGCGACCCACGCACGGCCCGAAGGACTGGCAGGCCGGGCTTGCGGATCCGGCGCGCGCATGGCGGCCCGGTTTTTCGGCGATGGCAGCGGCGCAGTCCTGGGAAGCGGCGCAGGGTTCCGGCAGCAGCGGTCTGCCGCCCGAGATCGCGGCGCTGCTGGGACCGGGGGCGACGCTGCAGCTTGCCATTCCCGGGCACAAGGTGGCGCTGCCGGGGCATGGCGGCGAGAGCATGTGCGACGTCTTCGCGCTGGTTCAGGCGGGTGAGGCCGGTGTCGCGCTGACCATCGAGGCCAGTGTGGACGAGCCTTTCGGGCCGACGGTCGGAACCTGGCTCGCCGAAGCCTCCGGCACCCGGCGGGAACGGCTTGCGGCGCTGTGCAACTGGCTCGGCGTGACCTATCCGTTGCCCGAGGCGCTGCGCTCGCAGCTCTTTCACGGGACCGCGGCCGCGGTCGCCGAGGCACGGCGTTTCAACCGCCCGGTCGCCGCGATGGTGGTGCAGTCGTTTTAACCGCTGCACCGATGGATCGAGGATTTCGGGGCCTTTGCTGACCATCTCGGCATCGATGCGGGGCATGGACGGCTGGGCCGCAAGCGGCTGCCGGACGGGATCGAGCTGTGGCTCGGCTGGGCGCAGGGCGATGCGCGGTTCCTGGAAGATCAGGAGATGTTGGAAAGGTAGGACGCGGGCATGGACTGGCTGAGCGAGAACAAGATCCCCATCGGGGACTGGGCCGAGACGGTCTTTGGCTGGCTGCAAAGCAATGGCGGGTGGTTTTTCGACGGCATGGCCATGGTCATGGAGGCGCTGATCGAAGGTATCCTCTGGGTGCTTCAGTCTCCGCCCGAACTGCTGGTGATCGCCGCGTTCGTGGCGCTCACCTGGGCGATCCAGCGGGGCTGGAAACTGCCGCTCTTCATCGGGCTCGGCTTCCTGTTCATCGTGAATCAGGGCTACTGGGAAGAGACCACCGAGAGCCTGACGCTGGTCCTGTCGGCCTGCGTGGTCTGCATGGGCGTCGGCGTGCCGGTGGGGATCGCGGCGGCGCACCGGCCCAGACTTTATGCCTGGATGCGGCCCGTGCTCGATCTCATGCAGACGCTGCCGACCTTCGTCTATCTGATCCCGGCCATCGTGTTCTTCGGCATCGGCATGGTGCCCGGGCTGATCGCGACCGTGATCTTCGTGGTGCCGGCGCCCATCCGGCTTACGCATCTGGGGATTTCGAGCACGCCCAAGGCCCTGCTCGAGGCGGCTGAGGCGTTCGGTGCGAAGCCGAGCCAGACATTGTGGAAGATCGAACTGCCCTATGCCCTGCCACAGATCATGGCGGGGCTGAACCAGACGATCATGCTGTCGCTGAGCATGGTGGTGATCGCGGCGCTTGTGGGGGCGGACGGGCTGGGCGTGCCGGTGGTGCGGGCGCTCAACCGTGTGGATACCGGGCTTGGTTTCGAGAGTGGTTTCGTGATCGTGGTCGTCGCCATCATGCTCGACCGTATGCTGCGGGTGGGGGGCAAATGAGCAAGGCGGTCATCTTCGACAAGGTCAGCATCATGTTCGGCACCGCGCCCGAGAAGGCGCTGCCGCTGGCGGATCAGGGCATGTCACGCTCCGAGATCCAGTCGCGCACGGATCAGGTGCTCGGCGTGCATGATTGCAGCCTCGACGTGGACGAGGGCGAGATCCTCGTCCTGATGGGGCTTTCGGGCTCCGGCAAGTCGACGCTGCTGCGCGCCGTGAACGGGTTGAACCCGGTGGTGCGCGGCTCGGTGTCGGTCAACGATGGCGGCGAGATGGTCGAGGTCACCACCTGCAGCGCAAAGGTGCTGAGGCGTCTGCGCCAAAGCCGCGTTGCCATGGTGTTCCAGCAGTTCGGCCTGCTGCCGTGGCGAACGGTGGCCGAGAATGTGGGGCTTGGGCTCGAGCTTGCCGGAATGCCCGAAAAGGCGCGCGCCGAGAAGGTCGCGCATCAGCTGGAGCTTGTCGGCCTGTCCGAGCGCGCCGGAGCGCGTGTCGAGGAACTTTCGGGCGGGATGCAGCAGCGCGTGGGCCTTGCGCGCGCCTTTGCGACCGAGGCGCCGATCCTGCTGATGGACGAGCCTTTCTCCGCGCTCGACCCGCTGATCCGCACGCGGCTGCAGGACGAGCTCCTGGAGCTGCAGGCGCGTCTGAAACGTACGATCATCTTCGTGAGCCACGATCTCGACGAGGCGTTCAAGCTGGGCGGGCGGATCGCCATCATGGAGGGCGGGCGCATCGTGCAATGCGGCACCCCGCGGCAGATCTTTTCCGAACCCGCCTCGGACTACGTGGCGGAGTTCGTGGCCAACATGAACCCGCTGGGCGTGCTCACGGCGCGTGACGTGATGGTGCCGGGCGAGGCTGCGGGGGTCGAGACGGTGGATGCCGAGCTTTCGGTGCGCGAGGTCATGCGGCATCTGCGCGACCATCCCAGCCTGACGGTGCAAAGCAACGGGCAACCGGTAGGGATGGTGACGGCGGAAAGCGTGGTCGAGCGGCTCTGCCTCTGACGCGTTGCTCTACACCGAACCGTGATCAGGGCCTGGCAACCAAATCGGGGGCTGCGGGTTATCCTGCCGTGCAGCAAGGCATCGCGATGACCGCCCTGCAGCTGCACGTAACACCTGAGAAGGAAACATCATGGGTGAGTTTGCAGACAAGGCAAAAGGTGCCGCAAACAAGGCAGCCGGCGCAGCGAAAGACGCCGTCGGCAGCGCGACCGGCAACAAGAAGCTTCAGTCCGAAGGCAAGGCGCAGAAACTGAAAGGTGATGCGCAGAAAGTCTCCGGCTCGATCAAGGGTGCCGCTGGCAACAAGGTCTGAAGCGCCAAGGAATAAGCCGGACCAGTTCCGGAATGTGCGGGCCCTGATACTCACATGTCAGGGCCCGCTTTGTGTCTTGCGGCGTTATTCGGCTGCGATCTTGTCCTGCGTCATCGTGTCGAAATCCGATGCGGCATGACGTTCATGCAGCTGGGTTTCCGGCTCGCCAAAGGTGCGGTTCACCATGCGGCCGCGCTGAACGGCCGGGCGGGCATCGATCTTCTTCGCCCAGGCCATGACGTTGGTGTAGCTCTCCACGTCGAGGAATTCCGCCGCCGAATAGAGCCGCCCCAGAACCAGCTGCCCATACCAAGACCAGATCGCCATGTCGGCAATGGTGTAGTCGTAGCCTGCGATGAAGGGTACTTCGGCGAGGCGCCTGTCGAGCACGTCGAGCTGCCGCTTTGCTTCCATCGCGAAGCGGTTGATCGGGTATTCCCATTTCTCGGGCGCATAGGCGTAGAAATGACCGAAGCCGCCGCCAAGATATGGCGCGCTGCCCATCTGCCAGAACAGCCAGGAGAGCATCTCGGGGCGGTCCTGCGGCTTGCCGAGGAAGGCGCCGAACTTTTCCGCGAGGTGCAGCAGGATCGCACCGGATTCAAAAAGGCGGATCGGCTGCGCGCCGCTGTGATCCATCAGGGCGGGGATCTTCGAGTTCGGGTTCACATCGACGAAGCCGCTTCCGAACTGGTCGCCATCGCCGATCTTGATGAGCCAGGCGTCGTATTCCGCGTCGCCGTGACCGGCGGCCAGAAGCTCCTCGAACATCACGGTGACCTTGACACCGTTGGGCGTTGCAAGGGAGTAGAGCTGGAACGGGTGATCGCCGACCGGCAGGGTCTTGTCATGCGTCGGACCGGCGACGGGGCGGTTGGTGCTGGCGAACTTTCCGCCGGATTCGGTGTCGTTGCTCCAGACTTTGGGCGGTATGTAGCTATCTGTCATAGGAGGGTGTCCTTCATTCTGCATCTGGTCGGGATGTAAGCCTTCCCTGCGGAAATGCCATGGGGGACGCGACAGCCGCAACGCTGACGCGATCGTGAGCGGATAGGAGCCCGGCCTCTATGATGCCAGTTGCAGGATCGGGGCCGGAGTGGCATTGTTTAACGACATAAAAAAAACTTTCGAGGTCAGTATGAACAGGAAACTCCCGGTCGCGGCTGCGACCCTTTTCGCTATTGTCACGTCGCAGGCCGCATTCGCGCAGGATGCCTATGGGACCGCGGTGACACTTGGTTACAACAATTACAGCGGCGACAGTCTGGATTCCGATGGCGGCACCATCGCGGTCGAGACGGAAATGGCCTTCGGTCCAACGACCCTGGATCTGGATTTCTCCTATGACCGGTCCATGCAGGACGGTGATCGCCTGACCAATCTCAGCACCGAGATCCTGCCGAAATACTGGTTCAACCAGCAGGTCGGCGCCGGTGTCTATTTCTCGCGGGACTCGCTGGATCTCGATGTCGGCGACGTGGCCAACCTCGACAGCTTCGGCATCGAGGGCACGTATCGCGCGCTGGGTTTCGAAGGGTCGGCCTTTGCCGGGCGTACCAATCTCGACGATCTTTCGGGGGAGTCGGATGTGTCGGATATCGGCCTGCGGGCGCAGTTCGACCTGTCGCCTCAGCTCAGCATCTACACCAACGCCGTCCATTCGAATTTCGACATCACCGGCGACGATTTCAACGCCAACACGCTGGGTATCGGCGGGCAGTATGATTTCGGCAACGGACTCGCGCTGTTTGGCGGATACCAGAATGCGTCGGTCGAGGATGTGGACGGCGATCTCGACACCGTCTCGCTGGGCATGAACTACGGTCTCGACACGGTCGGCATGCCGGTCGTCCTGAGCGGGGAATATGCCCGGATCAACGGCGATTTCATGGGTGAATCCGCGGATGCGGACCGGCTCAGCCTGAGCGCGACGATCCTGCTGGGCAATGCCGAGAGCAGGCGCATCCCGGGCAATGCCGTCACGAGCAGCATCCTCAAGAGCGACCGCACCGCGATCGGCGGCACGCTTTCGGCCATCGGTTTCTGAGAGCAGACTTGTTTGACGAGTTGCGGCGCGCCGGTTTCGACCGGCGCGTTTCGCGTTTTGAGGAGGGTTCGAAGTGAACTGTCCTGAAGCGGTTCGGGTCGAACGTGATGTCTGACGCCCAGTGTCTCAGTCAAACCCGAAACGGTTCAGAGCACGCCGATATCGGCAAGAGCCCCCGCCAGTTCGGGCGGCAGTGCATCCTCGGACGCACGCCTGCCGCTCAGATCAGCAGGGGCGTCGGCGGGGGCGAGGTAGCGCCAGCCCTGAAACGGGCGCTTCTGCGCGGGGCTGGTACGAACAAGCGTGGGGTCGAGCACGATGGCACAGCGGCGCACGCCGTCGGCGCTGTCGTAATCGTCGAGCCGCAGGATGCGCTGGCGGCACTGTACGAGCCCCTTGACCACCCAGTAGATCGACCCGCCGTTCAGGATCTCCTCGCCGCGCTTTGGCCACATGCGGGTGACGTGCCGGGGAAGGCCGTCCGGACCTTGCGCGCGGGCAGAGGCCTGCCAACCGGCAAGATCCTCGACAGACTCCGTGCCGACGCTCAGTTTCAGGATATGCGTGTAGTTGTCCACAATTTTGTCCCCAGATTCGCCCCCAGAAGGACACATATATTGTAGTTTATTGGCGCGCCGCTGCAAGCTATGGTAGACTTCACGATTGAAGGAGCGGACATTCTGACGCGCGCGCCCCTGCGATCCGGCGTTGTGACCTGGACTATATCTAGAGTATCTTGTGATTCCGACCGCAAGGCTTCACATCATCTTGCGGTCGGACTAAACGCTGTGTAGCTCAACTGGAAAGAGCCCCTGCGCCGACATCACATCGGCATTCTAAGATGGGGAGGTTGTGGGTTCAAGTCCCACCGCAGCGCCCACACAAATTCCCGGAGAAAAACATGACCCGCTTTGCCGCCCCCATCGCCGAACAGATCTGGGACATGAAATACCGCCTGAAAGACGCGGACGGCACCTTGATCGACGGCTCGGTCGAAGATACCTGGCGCCGCATCGCCCGCTCGCTGGCATCGGTCGAAGCAGAGCCCAAGGTCTGGGAAGAGAAATTCTATGCGGCCCTAGAGGATTTCAAGTACCTTCCGGCCGGCCGCATCATCGCCGGGGCCGGAACCGAGCGCTCCGTGACGCTGTTCAACTGCTTCGTGATGGGGACGATCCCCGACAGCATGGGCGGCATCTTCGAGATGCTGCGCGAGGCGGCCCTGACCATGCAGCAGGGCGGCGGGATCGGCTATGATTTCAGCACGATCCGGCCCAAGGGGGCAGGGGTCAAGGGCGTGGCGGCGGATGCTTCCGGCCCGCTCTCCTTCATGGATGTCTGGGATGCGATGTGCCGCACGATCATGTCGGCGGGTTCGCGCCGGGGCGCGATGATGGCGACGATGCGCTGCGATCACCCGGATGTCGAGGATTTCATCGCCGCCAAGGCCGACTCGGCCCGCCTGCGCATGTTCAACCTCTCGGTGCTCATCACCGATCCGTTCATGGAAGCGGTCAAGGCCGACGGGTCATGGGATCTGGTCTTCGACGATGTGGTCTTCCGTACGGTGTCGGCGCGCGATCTCTGGAACCGCATCATGCGCGCGACCTATGATTATGCCGAACCCGGCGTTATCTTCATCGACCGGATCAACCAGGCCAACAACCTGAGCTATGTCGAGCAGATCGCCGCCACCAACCCCTGTGGTGAACAGCCCCTGCCGCCCTATGGTGCCTGCCTGCTCGGCTCTATCAACATGGCGCGGCTGGTGGCGGACCCGTTCGGGGCCGATGCCTCGCTCGACGAAGAGGCTTTGGGCGAGCTGGTCGCGCTGGCCGTGCGGATGATGGACAACGTGGTCGATGCCTCGAAATTCCCGCTGCCGCAGCAGGCCGAGGAAGCCCGCAACAAGCGGCGGATCGGGCTGGGCGTCACCGGCCTCGCCGATGCGCTGCTGATGGTCGGTCTGCGCTATGGCTCCGAAGAAGCGGCGCGTCAGACCGAGCTCTGGTTGCACCGCATCGCCCGCGCCGCGTACCTCGCCTCGGTGCAACTGGCAAAGGAGAAGGGCGCCTTCCCGCTCTTCGACGCCGAGGCCTACCTCGACTCGGGGACCATGCGCGGCATGGACGACGATGTGCGCGACGCGATCCGCGAACATGGCATCCGAAACGCCCTGCTGACCTCGATCGCACCGACAGGGACCATCTCGCTCTATGCCGGGAACGTGTCCTCGGGTATCGAGCCGGTCTTCGCC
This sequence comes from Rhodobacterales bacterium, assembly GCA_038260405.1. Classification (GTDB taxonomy): domain Bacteria; phylum Pseudomonadota; class Alphaproteobacteria; order Rhodobacterales; family Rhodobacteraceae; genus Puniceibacterium. Next base: position 14,638 of record JBBSNW010000073.1, read on the forward strand.
TATGCCTATACCCGCAAGGTGCTGCAGAAGGACGGAACCCGGACCGAAGAAGAGGTCGTGGATTACGCCGTGCAGATGTGGCGGGACCGGTTCGGCAACGCACCACTGCCAGACTATTTCGTGAACGCGCAGACGCTGGCACCTCTGGAGCATGTGCGGATGCAGGCGGCGGCGCAGAAATGGGTCGACTCGTCGATCTCCAAGACGATCAATTGCCCCGAGGACATCACCTTCGAGGATTTCAAGGAGGTCTACCTCTCGGCCTGGGATACCGGCTGCAAGGGCTGCACGACCTACCGCCCCAACGAGGTGACGGGGTCGGTGTTGAGCGTCTCGCCGGACAAGGCGAGCGCGGCGCGGTTCACGACTTTTGGTGAAGCACTCGAATGGAGGATGGAGCAATCCGGAAAGAAGATTTCCGAGATTGCGAGCGCCTCCAAGGTCGGCCGGGACGTGCTGAACAAGCTTGTCGGCCGCGAGGATTCATCGACAACAGCAGAGAATGCATTGGCGATTTCCGAAGCTTTCGGCATGGACGTCGAAAAGTTCATGACCCGCGAAACCGCCCCCGAAGTCCTTGCCAACAAGGACGCCGAACCACAGCAGCCCCATGGCGATGTGATCTACATGTCCGAGCCGCTCGATCGCCCGCAGCAGCTCGAGGGCAACACCTACAAGCTGCGCTGGCCGGACAGCGAGCATGCGATCTACCTCACCATCAACGACATCATCGTCGGCGGGCGCCGTCGGCCTTTCGAGGTCTTCATCAACTCCAAGAACATGGAGCATTTCGCCTGGACCGTCGCCCTGACGCGGATGATCTCGGCCGTGTTCCGGCGCGGCGGGGATGTGAGCTTCGTGGTCGAGGAACTGAAGGCTGTCTTCGACCCCCGCGGCGGCGCCTGGGTCAAGGGCAAGTACATCCCTTCGATCCTCGCGGCCATCGGCGGCGTGATCGAACAGCACCTGATCGCCACCGGTTTCCTCGAAGGCGAAGGCATGGGCCTGAAGTCGGATCCCAAAGCTCAGGTCGTGGGCCTGAACCTCCCCCGCGGAAAAGCCTGCCCGTCCTGCGGCCAGTTCGACCTGCGCATGGTCGAAGGCTGCATGACCTGCGCGAGTTGCGGGCATTCCAAGTGTTCGGGGTGAAATACTGAGTTCATTGTGCAATGACACGTAATGTGACGCTTATTGACGTCGAGTTGCCGGATTTTGACATCTAACTTGCAACTTTTATGCTCACACAGATATTAAGAATAAAGTTACGAAATAGGGAAATGCTCTCAGAACGTATGTGGCAAGCACTTGCTGCTACATACGACCCGCCAAAAACACAATGTGCGAGGGTGATCACGCACTTGGTTATGGTAGATCGCATCGGGCCGTTCAAACAGCAGGCGGCGGATGTCAGTCGCGGGAACGTGTCCCTCAATCATGTAGCCGTCGATCTTGCCGGTATGGCAGGAGGTCATGCGCTGTGGGATGCCGTTCGCCCCCGCTACTATTCTCAAGATGCGGTCGTGTCGAAGGCCGGTAAATCTCTCAGAGTTTGTTGAAGAGCCGAGCGCATTGATCAAACCTTCCCCACCAGATTGCAGCTGTCGAAATCGGCGTTGTCGCTCTGTCCCACTTGGTCAACAAACGCTAGCGCCGCTCTGCTTTGATGCCGATTGAGAGGTGTTAGCAACGAGAACGTGCGCACTGGCAGATCAAAATCGACCTCGACGACAAGGCCCTGCGCAATATGTGGTGCTGCCGCGCGCAGTGACAGAACTGTTGCGCCAACTCCGGTCTCGATCGCAGCGATGCAGGCTTCGTTCGACGGAAGTTCCATCAAAACAGAAAGACTGTCAGGCTGGACCCCGCACTCTGCCAGCGCAACATCGAACGTAGCGCGTGTTCCGGAACCAGCTTCGCGCATTACCCAATCTGCTCGCGCCAAGTCATCTAACGACAGGCGCGACCTTTTCGCCCATGCGTGTGCGTTTCCGACCAGGATCCGAAGCCAGTCCCGGGCGATAGGCTGCACCTTCAATGAAAGCGCGTCCACGACCCCTTCGACAACTCCCAAATCGGCCTCACCCGCTAAAAGCGCTTGAACAACCGTGGCCGTATTCCCCTGCTCGAATTGCAGCCGAACCTTTGGATGACAGGCCTGATAGCGCATAAGATGTGGGGGTAAAAAATAACTGGCAACGGTCTGACTAGCCTGAATGCGCAAGCCTCCAGCTACGCTTCCCTCGAGGTCAGTCAGAAAGGCTTCAGCCTCGCTCGCACGACGCAAAACTGCCTGTGCGTGTGGAATGAACTGCCGCCCAGCTTCAGTAAGAACAATTCCCCGCCCCACACGATCAAAAAGCACAACCCCGTGCCGTTGCTCCAGCGCCAAAACAGCGGCGCTGACAGCTGATTGCGTCATGTTCACCGCTCGCGCCGCACGGGTTACATGCTGCAGCGCAGCAACCTCCAAGAAAATCCTCAACTGTTCCAGCGTCATTTAATCATTCAATTTTTCGATCGTTTCAATAGATATTATAAGATAGACAGATTGGTTGTCTAGATGCGATCCAGCGGACATTCAGGAAAGAACTGCCATGACCACTGCCTCATCCGACAAGAGCCAAAATCCACTTACCGTCTCTGACATATGGCCGGGGCTTCTGACCGCCTTTTCAATTTCGGCTGGAGCTGTGGTTCTGCGGCAAGTCTCCGGGCATGCCCTGCTAAGCCCGATGTTGGTATCGGTGGTGTCAGGCGTATTACTGCGGCTGGCACTGGGGTCGAACTGCCTCCCACGTGCGGGTCTTGCGATCGCGAGCCGTCCAGTTCTACGCGCCGGAATTGTGTTGTTGGGGCTGCAGGTCACGCTGGGGGATATTGCATCCCTTGGAGGTGGCGCCTTTGCTGTGGCGGCATTGTCGCTGGCGGCAACCTATCTGACCGTCGTTCTGGCGGGGCGTCTGCTGGGGGTACCCCGATCCTTGACCCAATTGATTGCAGCTGGAACGGCTGTCTGCGGAGCATCCGCTGTTGTTGCAGCAAACTCAGTTGCACGTGGCAGCGACGCCGAGGTGGCTTATGCCGTTGCGAGTGTCACGCTTTTTGGGACTTTGGCGATGCTGGCACTTCCGCTGCTGGCCGGGCCTCTGGCGCTGGACCCAGTCGCCTACGGCATCTGGACGGGTGCAGGCATCCACGAGGTTGCCCAAGTTACTGCGGCTGCGTTTCAGCTTGGGCCTGAGGCCGGGCAGGTAGGAACCATCACCAAGCTGATCCGCGTCATGCTACTGGCTCCGCTAGTACTGGCCATGGCCCTGATCGCGCGTGGAGTGGTTACCAATGTATCAGTTGGAGGCGGCGTGCAATTCCCTTGGTTTGTGATCGGCTTTGTGACTTTGGCCGGGGCCAATGGGATGATCGACCTTCCAGAGGGTGCGCAGTCGCTGGCGGGGCTCGTGGCGACTTTGTTCATGTCGACTGGCCTTGCAGCCATGGGACTGGGCATGAACTTGCGCGATCTGCATAGCCGAGGTCTTGCTCCTCTAGGACTAGGTGCCTTTGGCTGCGTGTTTGTGCTGCTATTTTCTCTGGGGATGACCAAAATTCTACTTTGAACCAGCTATCCGCCTAGCTTTCCTCATTGCCCGCCGCCCAAGGGTTTTTGACCATAAACGCGCGCGACTGCTCTTTCAAAAGGGTCACGAAGTTGTTGGTAAGTTGGGTGGATTGGCGATTTATCGGAAAGGCCAATCCATAGTCAAAGCGCAATCGCGGCTCGAACGGTCGCACAACGATGTTGGCGTTCTGAAACGCCGCAGCATTGAACGCATCAACTACCGACACCCCCATGCCCGCCCCGACCATCTGGCAGATCGACGCGCTTGACTGGGTTTCCAGCAGCATCTTCTTGCGCTCGACCTTAAGGGACTGAAATGCCCTGTCCACACGCGATCGCAGCAAAGTATCCGGTGCAATTGAGATATAGGGATAATCGGCCAGATCGGCGGCGTGGATGACCTCCTTGCTTGCCAATGGATGACCGCGCGGCACGACACAGGATGCATAGACGCTCGCAAGGTGCACTGTACTTGCCACTGGATAGTCGATTGGCAGACTCAACAGTGCAAGATCGAATTGCTGTGAATCCAGCCATTTCTTGGCCTCGCGCTTGACGACGATCCGCAGCGAAATCGACACATTCGGGTGGGTTACCTGAAACAGCGCAAACACATCCGGCAGGAACCGCTGCGCCATGGGGGTTGAAGCAACAATCTGGATGTGGCCGTAGCCCGCGGGCCTTATGTTCTTCATTATATTCGAGATATGGTCAAAGCTGTGGTATAGCTGGTCCAACTCCTCGAACAGCATTTCTGCCTCGCGCGTGGGGACAAGTCGTCCGTTGCGCCGGAGGAACAATTCATACTCGACCGCCGCCTCGAAGTTCTGCAAAGAGCGGCTGACGGCAGGTTGCGAGATGTTGAGCAGCGTTGCGGCCTCTGCTGTCGAGCCCGAAACCATCACAGCCCGAAATGCGTCCAGTTGCTTGAGATTGAGCCTGTTCGTCATTCGCGCTCCGATATTCTCAGGAAGATGGGAACCAAGAAACAACGACGATAAGGCCGTTGCTTCCGGTCCTGCCGAAGCCCTTGTTATTGGATGCAGCGCTTTAACAGGTGTCGCCGCCGCATTGTTGTTCCTTGCCTCACCTGCCCGCTTGTTCCAATCTCTGACAGATGACTTCGGCTATGCGGAAAAGACATAAAGACATGCCAAATTAGTGTTGGACCAAATAGGGTGGACGGTCAATGCTAGGCACACTCGCTAAAAGAGAAAAGCTTTGTGTGTGTCCTGGAGGGGGGGGTCACGGAGTGAAGAATAACCTGGCGGGGATTACTTATAGGAGGAGACACATGAAAATACTCGGAAAAACCGTTGCGACGATTCTAGCGTTTGTTGCGCCTGCGATCGGCCATGCACAAGACAACTACCCTTCGCGGACCATCGAAATCATCACCCCATTCGCGCCCGGTGGCAGCACGGATACTTCCGCACGCCTGTTCGCGTCTGTTCTGGGAGAGTACTTGCCCAATTCGGTCAATGTGATCGTCGTCAATGTGCCCGGCGGGGCCACGACCATTGGGATGATGGCTACGAAGAATGCCGATCCCGATGGCTACACTGTCGCTCTGACATCCAACAGCCCGGTCACGATCCAGCCGCATTTCGACACGGCCGACTACTCTTATGACAGCTTCGAGGCGATCATCCGCCTTGTGGATATTCCACAGGTTCTGCTTGTCCAGAAAGACGCCCCGTGGCAAACGGCTGAAGAATGGCTGAAATATGTCAAGGAAAACCCCGGCGTTTTCACGTACTCAACGCCTGGCAACGGAAGCATCTCGGATCTGGCGATGGCCGCGCTGAACGAAGGAGCCGAAATTGAAACCCGCGCAATCCCCTATGACAGCGGTGGGCGGGCCATGGCCGCCATGCTGGGTGGGAACGTCGGAGGGGTTGCCACCTTCCAGGGCAATGCCGACCCTGATCTGAGCCGACCCTTGATCAATTTCTCGAAAAACAGGTCATCAAGACACCCGGACGTGCCGACACTTGCTGATATCGGCGTTGCCGCTTACAAGGACGCGTTCATTGGGATCGTAGCACCTTTGGGCGTGCCTGAAGACCGTCTTGATATCCTTCACGATGCCTTTAAGCAAGCGCTGGACGATCCTAAAGTTCGGGCAATTCTTAAAGACCAATCCTTCGAAATCTCCTACGAGGGACGGGATGAATTCGCCGAATCCCTGAGGGTGGATTTCGAGCAGAATGAGCAGCTTCTGCGCCGCACCAACCTGATCGACTGAAAGCTCGAGTGGGCATGCTGGCAGGCTTACCACCCTCCAAGCACGCCTGTTTTTGTGCGCCGGGGGGGGGGCATGAGCTACAAGAAAGCATCCTATTGCG
>JBBSNW010000074.1:0-20563 GCA_038260405.1 Rhodobacterales bacterium
CGAGATCGCTTTCAACTGGGAAGAGGATTCGCCGCTCGATCTTGCGCCGATCACCCTGTCGGGCGCGGGCATCGATCTCAATGGCTCGCTGCGGATCACCGGCCTGCGCGACACCTTCGCGCCCCGGATCATCGGCAATGCCGAGCTGACCGCCGCCAACCTGTCGCGCTTTTCCGGCCTCGCCGGACGCGAGCTCGGCGGCGGTGTGAACGTCACGCTGACCGGCCAGACGCAACCGCTCGACGGCTCGTTCGACGCGACCATCAACGGCACGGCGACCGATCTGGTCACCGGCATCCCCGAAGCCGACCGCATCCTTGCGGGCGAGGCGACGATCGCAATCGACGCCGTGCGCGACGAGAACGGCGTCCTGCTGCGCAACCTCGATGTCGAGGCGACTGGCGGCACGATCAGCGCCGAGGGGCGTCTGCGCACCGGCGAAAGTGCCGCGCGTTTCGATGTCGTGCTGAACGACACGTCGCTCGTTGTGCCCGAACTCAGCGGACCTGCGCGGGTGCAGGGGCAGCTCGACCAGGTCAACACGCTCTGGACACTGGACACCACTGCCAGCGGCCCCGGCGGCGCGGATGTGCGCGCCCGGGTGCAGGCCACCTATGACGAAGGCACTGTCAGCAACATCAACGGCACCGGCACGGTTCAGGCCGAGGATCTGGCCCCTTATGGTGTTATCGCCGGGCGTGAGCTTGGCGGCGCGGTGGATCTGTCCGGTTCGGGCAGCTTCGACCCGACGAGCCAGTATTTCTCGGCCAACCTCACCGGCACCGCGACCGATCTGCAGGCCGATGTGCCGCAGGTCGACGGATTGCTGACCGGGCGCACGACGCTGACGCTCGACGCCGCGCGGGACGGGGACGGCATCGTGCTGCGCAATCTCGACCTGCAGGCATCGGGACTGTCGGCAGTGGCGAGCGGCGAGCAGACCGATAACGGGAGCCTCTCGCGCTTCGACATCCGCCTGCCCGACGCCTCGCGCGTCGAGCCGCGTCTGCAGGGCCCCGCCCGTGTGCAGGGCACGCTGCGGCAGGTCGACACGACCTACACGCTCGACACACAGGCCACCGGCCCGGGCGGTGTCGACGTGGATGCCGAAGTCGTGGCGCAATATGCCAATTCGGTTCTGGGCGAAATACAGGGCAGCGGCACCGTCAGGGCCACCGACCTTTCGCCCTACGGCGTCTTTGCGGGGCGCGACATCGGCGGCGCGGTGGACCTGACCGGATCGGGCAGTTTCGATCCCTCTACCAACTTCTTCTCGGCCGATGTGAACGGCTCCGTCACCGATCTGGAAACCGATATTCCGCAGCTCGACGGTCTGCTGACCGGACGCACGACGCTGATGGTCGACGCGACCCGCGACGAAGACGGCATCCTGCTGCGCAATCTGGATGTGGATGCCAGCGGCCTGATCGCCACCGCCGAAGGCGTGCTGCGCGACGCGGACAGCGGCGCGCGCTTCGACATACGTCTGCCCGATGCCTCGCGGGCCGTGCCGGGCCTCAACGGTGCTGCGCAGGTGACCGGCGCACTGGATCAGGCGGGCGACGAGTGGACGCTCGATGCCACCGCGACCGGCCCCGGCGGGGTCGCTGTCGATGCCGAAGTCGTGGCGCAATATGCCGATCAGGTGCTGGGCCAGATCCGTGGATCGGGCACCGTGCGTGCCGATTCGCTCTCGCCCTATGCCGGGCTCGTGAACCGGCCCATCGGCGGCAGCCTCAACATCGAAGGGTCGGGCAATTTCGACCCGCGCGACAAGACCTTTGCGGCCAATGTCACCGGCACCGCGCAGAACCTGCGCAGCGGCATCGCGGCGGTCGATCAGCTGGTCGCGGGCCAGACCAACCTGTCGCTCGACGCGGCGCGGGACGAAAGCGGCGTCATCACGGTGCGCACCTTCGACCTCTCCACCGGGCAGCTCACCGCCAATGTCAGCGGTGCGCTCGGGACCACGGCGAGCAATCTCACCTACGACGTCCGCCTGCAGGATCTCGGGCTGTTCGCGCCGGGATTCAACGGACCGGCGACTGCCACCGGCACAGCGAGCACGCAGGGCAGCGATTATCGCATCGACGCCAACCTCACCGGACCGGGCGGCACCAATGCGCGGGTCAGCGGCACGGTCGCCTCGGATGTGAGCACCGCCAACATCTCGGCCACGGGCAGTGCGCCCCTGGCGCTGGCGAACACGTTTCTTGAGCCCAACATCCTGAACGGGACGGCGAATTTCGACCTGCGTCTCAACGGGGCACCGGGGCTTGAGGCCTTGTCCGGCACGGTGCGCACGGCGGGCGCAAGCATGGTGATCCCGGCCGCACCGCTGAACCTCAACGACATCAACGCGACGGTGAACCTGACCGGGGGAAGCGCGAATATCGACCTGACCACGCAGGCCTCGACCGGGGGCACGATCACCGTGCGCGGTCCGGTGACGCTCTCGTCGCCCTTCAACGGCGATCTCGCCATCGCCCTTTCGAACGTGGTCCTTTCCGATCCCGGACTTTACGAGACCAACGTCAGCGGGCAGCTGTCCCTCAGCGGGCCGCTGGCATCGACTGCCACGCTTGCGGGAACGCTGCGGCTGGGCGAGGTCGAGGTGCGGGTACCCGATACCGGTGTCGGCACCGCGGGAAGCAATTTCGAGCTGCGTCACATCAACGAATCCGCCGAATCCCGCCGCACGCGCGCGCGGGCAGGACGCCTCGACTCCGGCAGCGAAAGCGGGGGCAGCGGCGGCGGTGGCGGCGGGCTCGACTACCGGCTCGACGTTCTCGTGCAGGCGCCCAGCCAGATTTTCATCCGGGGCCGTGGTCTTGACGCGGAGCTTGGTGGCGAACTTCGGGTGCGCGGCAGCCTGTCGAACATTCAGCCCGAGGGACAGTTCGAGCTGGTCCGCGGGCGGCTCGACATTCTCGGCCAGCGCATCGAGCTCGACCAGGCGACGATCGTTCTGAGCGGTTCCCTGGTGCCGACGATCAACGTGGTCGCCACCACGCAGCGCGAGGAAACCACCATCCGGTTCGAAATCAGCGGCCTCGTATCGGACCCGGACGTGACCATCAGTTCGAGCCCCGACCGCCCCGAAGAGGAAGTGCTGGCGCTGCTGCTGTTCGGCCGCGACGTGACCGAGATTTCGGCCTTTCAGGCATTGCGCATCGCATCGGCGATCAACACGCTGGTCGGTCGTGGCGGCGACGGGATCGTCGACAGGCTGCGCATGGGTTTTGGCGTCGACGATCTGGACGTCTCGACCGCAGCGGACGGCACCACCGAATTGCGGGTAGGCAAGTACCTGACCGACAACGTCTATACCGACGTGACGGTGGGTGCCGGAGGTCAGAGCGAGATCAACCTCAACCTCGACATCACGCCGTCGATCACCGCCCGCGGGACGGCCTCTTCGGACGGCAATACCGGCATCGGGGTCTTTTTCGAGAAGGACTACTAGAGCGTACCGCGTGGGATCGGAGCCATGTCTTTGATTCGTACCCCGATGCGTACGGAGTGCTCTCGGAAGTCGGCTTGACGCAGCAAGCTATGGGTCAGCTCGACCCTATTCTCTGCAAATAAAAAGCGCGCCGTCCCGTTGGGGATGGCGCGCGAAACGGCCAGCGCAGGTGGCTGCACCCGGCTTCGTCTGTCGCACATACCTTGCGCTCACCGGCGCAAGGAGTCGCGGATTTCCAGCAGCACGTCGAGTTCGGACGGTCCGGTCTTGACCTCGGGGGCCACATCATCGGGTCTTTCGGCAGCTGATTTGATCCGGTTCACCATCTTGACCAGCATGAAGACCACGAAGGCGACGATCAGGAAATTGATCACGGCCATGATGAACTTTCCGATGGCAAAGACCGGCGCGCCGGCAGTCATCGCGGTGGTCAGCGACGGATAGACTTCCCCGTCCAGCGAATAGAACCAGCCTGAAAAATCGATGCCTCCGGTGAACAGCGCGATGATCGGGTTGATGATGTCCCCGACCAGCGACGTCACGATGGCGGTAAAGGCAGCGCCGACGATGATGCCGACGGCCATGTCCATGACATTGCCCTTTGCAATGAAATCCCTGAATTCCTGAATCATGAATGTGTCCCCACTTTCTGAATGCAGACGGCGCTCCCTGCCCCGCCCCGCGCGTCTATACACGGAGTTGGGAATTTTGCATCAGATTTGTTGCGGGGACGCGGCGCAGATCAGTCGGACAGCGCACCCGTCAGCACGTAGCGGAGGATCTCGACAACCTCGGAGGGTTCGCGCGCGACGGCGAGTGCGGCGGCATCGACCTCTTTCAGAGCGTGGTCATGGTCGGGCTGCTGCAGGATGATCAGCGACTTGCCGAGCGCGGCGGCATAGCCCGCGTCGAAGGCGGCGTTCCACTGCTTGTACTTCTCGCCGAAGCGCACCACGACGACATCGGCATCCCCGATGCCCTTGCGGGTGCGGATCGCGTTGACCATCGCGCCCTTGTGGTCGTGCCAGTACTTGTTCGGCTCCTCGCCGAGGATCGTGACACCGCAATCGTCAGAGGCGGCATGGTCGGTGACGGGGCCGGAAAAGGTCAGGTCCAGACCCTGCGCGCCGTCGATGATCTGATCGCGCCAGTCGGTGTGGATTTCGCCGGACAGGTAGACGTTCAGTCCCATGGGTGCCTCGCTCTGGATAAGGATGTCGGTTGCGCAATTACCTAAGGTTTAATGACCCCGGTGCAAGAGCAAGGCGTGTCTGTAGCGCCCCGGCCGGACAGCATGGCCCTCTCGAGCACCTGTCAAGAAACCCGGGCAAGCTCTGTCCGGGTTCCGTTTTCCTCAGCCGCGCAGGATGCCGCCGGTCGCCTTCTGGACCTTCTCGACGATCCTGGCCGAGATCGCCTCGATGTCCTTTTCCTTCAGCGTCGCTTCGGTGGGCTGCAGGCGCACCGTGAGGGCGATGGACTTTTTGCCTTCGCCCAGAGAGCCGCCGACGAACACGTCGAAAATCCGCACATCGGCGATCAGCGCCTTGTCCGCGCCCGCTGCCGCGTTGACGAGGTTCAGGGCCTCGACATCCGCGTCGACGACGAAGGCGAAGTCACGTTCCACCGCCTGCAGATCGTTGAGCGTGAGCGCGGGCCGCGTGGACCCGCTCTTGCGCGGCAGCGGAATCTCGGCAGGAAACAGCGTGAAGGCGACGGCGGGGCCTTTCACGTCGAGCGCTTTCAGCACCTTGGGATGCACTTCGCCAAAGACGCCCAGCATCTTCTTGGGGCCAAGGCAGATCCGGCCGTGACGGCCCGGATGCCACCAGGCGTCGCCGTCGCGCAGGATCTGCACCTTGGCGGGGGCGCCCATCGCGGCGAGAATCGCCTCGGCATCGGCCTTGGCATCGAAGACATCGACCGCGCGCGCGCTGCCATGCACATCCTTGGGGCCGGTGCGACCCACCAGAAGGCCCGAGATCTGCAGCTGCTGTTCCCCCGGCTCGCCGCCCGCAAAGGTGGCGCCGATCTCGAACAGGGCCTGATCAGGGAAACCGCGCGCCTGGTTGCGCGCCACGGCCCGCAGCAGGCCGGGCAACAGTGCGGGGCGCAGATGGCTGAGATCGGCGCTGATCGGGTTGGCGAGCATCGTGGCATCGTCGCCGCCACCGAACAGCGACGCGGCGGCCTTGTCGATGAAGCTGTAGGTCACGCATTCGTTGTAGCCGAGCGCCGCGGCGGTGCGGCGGCTGACCTGTTCGCGCTTCTGCAGCGGCGACAGGATCGGTTTCGGCACGCCGCTCTGAAGGCGCGGCATCGGCTTGCCCTGCAGCTTGGTGAGCGAGGCGATGCGGGCGACCTCCTCGACCAGATCGGCATCGCCCATCACGTCGGGGCGCCAGCTCGGGACATGCGCCATGTCCCCTTCGAGCGTGAAGCCGAGCCGGGTCAGCGTCTCGCGCTGCTCGGCCTCGGGGATGTCCATGCCGACGAGCGAAATCACCCGCGCCGGGTCAAGCCGGTAGGCGCGCGCCGTGTCGGGTATCTGCCCCGCCACCACGACCTCGGAGGGCTCGCCGCCCGCCACGTCGAGGATCATCCGCGTCGCATGTTCAAGGCCGACCGGCGTCCAGGCCGGGTCGATGCCGCGCTCGAAGCGGTAGCGGGCGTCGGAGTTGATCTTGAGCGCACGGCCGGTGAAAGCGGTGCGCACGGTGTCGAAATACGCAGCCTCGATGAAGACGTTCGTCGTTTCCGCCGTGACGCCGGTGGACAGGCCACCCATCACGCCGGCGATGCTCTGCACGCCGTTATCATCCGAAATCAGGGTCATGTCGGGCTCGAACGTGTAGGTCTTGTCGTCAAGCCCCATCATCGTCTCGCCGCCCTTCGCGCGGTGCACGCGCAGGTTTCCCGCCACCTTGTCGGCGTCGAAGACGTGCAGCGGGCGGTTGCGGTCATAGGTGAAGAAGTTGGTCACATCCACGAGGAACGAGATCGGGCGCAGGCCGATGGCGCGCAGGGCATCCTGCAGCCATTTCGGGCTGGGGCCGTTCTTCACGCCGCGGATCATCCGACCGTAGAACACCGGCGCCGCATCGCGTGTATCCGCGTCGATGGCGACCCCGATAGGGTTCGCGAACGTGCCCGGCACCGGGTCGGTGTCGCGCGGCTTCAGCGTGCCGAGGCCGCGGGCCGCAAGATCGCGGGCCACGCCGCGCACGCCGAGCGCGTCGGGACGGTTGGGGGTGATGGCGATGTCGATGACCGCGTCGACCTTGGCGGGATCGTTCTGCGCCAGCCAGTCGGCAAAGCTCTGACCGACCTCGCCCGAGGCGAGCTCGATGATGCCGTCATGTTCTTCGGAAAGCTCCATTTCGCGCTCGGAACACATCATCCCGAAGCTGTCGATGCCGCGGATCTTGCCCACACCGATGGTAGTGTCGATGCCGGGCACATAAGTGCCGGGCTTGGCCACGACGACGGTGATCCCGGCCCGCGCATTGGGCGCGCCGCAGATGATCTGGGTCTCGCCCTCGTCGGTCGCGACCTTGCAGACCTTGAGCTTGTCCGCATCCGGGTGCTTTTCGGCCTCGAGCACCTTGCCGATGGTGAATCCGGACAGCTTCTCGCCGGGGTTCTCGACGCCTTCGACCTCGAGCCCGAGATCGGTCAGCGCCTCGACGATCTCGTCCAGCGTGGCGGTTGTGTCGAGGTGATCCTTGAGCCAGGAAAAGGTGAATTTCATCGGTCTCAACCCGTTAATTGCGTATCGCTTTCCCCTTAGCGGATCGGGCTCTGGGGGGAAAGGGGCGGCGCGCACCGGGATGGGCGCTCAGGGATGAAGAGGGTCCGGAGACCGGGGCCAGATGGGTGAGCCGCCTCGGATACCCGCTGTGGCAGCTGCGCCCTAGCCCGAGGTCCGCTGGGCCAACCGGTCGACCTTGCCGATCCGATAGAGATGCACCTCGCGTGCGAGCCGCAGGGTCGGCTTCGCCATGAAGAAGACGGAGCCGATGATGAAGAGCCAGATCGCGGGGTTTTCGTAGGCCGGCCACAGGAAAAGGACAGAACCCACGAGAAAGCTGAGCGCGGCAATGAAATCCACCGCGGTATGCGCAATTTCGTAAAGGGCGTAGAGCTTGCGGCTTTCAGCTGTACGGTCACGGTTCTGTCGGTCGAAAAGTTTCATGTTCGGGTCCTGTTTCTCAGTCTGAAACCGCGCACCGGGGTGGACAGGCCTTCACGCCAGAGGCGGAAGAAAATCGCCTCGACTTCCGGGCGCGATGCCTTGGCGGGCGCACCGGCCGCGACCTCTTCGCGCGTCCAGACCCAGTCCTTGGCCGGGGTGCCGCGCAGGGTCCAGCCCGGGAACAGGCGCCAGTCGGTCTGACGGCGCAACAGCAGGCGGATATTATCGTGCCTCAGGTCCTGCCGGATGCGGGAATAGGCCTGATCCACAGCCAGCGCCGGGCCTTCGAGCAACTGCAGGTAAAGATCTTCGCGCGCGATGAGCTCGCCGGTGATGTCATCACGTTCGTTGCAGCGACGGGCGATATTCAGGATATCGTTCAGCGTTGCCGGTGTGAAGTCGATGGGACGGGACGCGTAGATCAGTCTGAGATAGGTCACGAGGTACTCTTGCAGGATCGTAAAGGCAGGTACTCAGTTCGGCACCACGGGGCGGCGGGTCAAGAGCTGATTGGGCTCCTTCGGGCGCTGCTGACGTCACAACGCGCCGATGGCCTGCCTGTTCCCTTCAAGACAAATCAGCTCATCGCCTCGCGCCAGACGCGGACGAAGACCGCCTCGACCTCGGATTCCGAGGCGTTCTCGATGGCGCCCGCAGCGATCTCGTCCCGGGTCCACATCCAGCTGCGCGCAGGGTCGTCGCGCATGGCCCAGCCGGGGAAAAGCCGGGTGTCCGAGGGACGGCGGACCAGAGGGCGCATCTCGATATGCCGGTCGTCGCGCAGGATGCGCTGGAACGTGGCCTCGACCCGGTCCGCCGGGCCTTCGAGCAGCTGCAGATAAAGGTCGGCGCGGGCGATCAGCGCGCCGGTGATGTCGTCACGCGTGTTGCAGCGGCGGGCATCCATCAGGATGCCGTTCAGGGTGCCGGGATCGAACCCGAAGGGGCGCGAGGCATAGATCAGGCGGAGATGGGGCACGGTGAGGGCCTCCTTGAGAGAAGGCTACGCGGTGCGGGGGATCGTGTCGAGGGGGCACTGGATGCGCCCCCTGCAGAAGTCATGTCGGCGCTTTCCGCGACTGAACTAGCGGCTCAGCCCGCCATGCAGGGTCGGCACGTCGAGCGAGGCGAAACCGTAATGCCGCAGCCAGCGCAGGTCGGAGTCAAAGAACGCCCGCAGGTCGGGAATGCCGTATTTCAGCATCGCGATGCGGTCGATCCCCATGCCGAACGCAAAGCCCTGCCACTGGTCGGGATCCACCCCGGCCGAACGCAGCACATGCGGGTGCACCATGCCGGAGCCCAGCACTTCGAGCCAGCCGTCGCCTTCGCCGATCTTGAGCTGTCCGTCCACCCAGGAGCACTGGATGTCGACCTCGGCCGAGGGTTCTGTGAACGGGAAATGCGAGGCGCGGAAACGCGTCTTGATACCGTCGACCTCGAAAAAGGCGGCGAAGAACTCCTCGAGCACCCATTTCAGGTTCGCCATCGAGATGTCCTTGTCGATGGCAAGACCCTCGACCTGGTTGAACATCGGCGTGTGGGTCTGATCGAAATCCGCGCGATAGACACGGCCCGGGGCGATGATGCGGCAGGGCGCGCCATGCGCCTCCATGTGCCGGATCTGCACCGGGCTCGTATGGGTGCGCAGCACGTGGGGCGGACGGTTGTCGCCCTCCGCACGGTGCATGTAGAACGTGTCCATCTCGGCCCGCGCCGGGTGGTGACCGGGGATGTTGAGCGCGTCGAAATTGTACCAGTCGGTATCGACCTGCGGACCTTCTGCCACGGCAAAACCCATATCGGCAAAGATCGCGGTGACCTCTTCGGTCACCTGGCTGATCGGGTGGATCGTTCCGGTGCGCTGCGGGCGGGCGGGCAGCGTCATGTCCAGCCATTCGGTGCGCAGGCGTTCGTCGAGCGCGGAATCGGCCAGCGCATCCTTCTTGGCGACAAGCGCAGAGTTGATCTCGTCCTTGAGCGCATTGAGCGCGGGGCCGGCGGTCTGGCGTTCCTCGGGCGTCATCTTTCCGAGTTCGCGCATCTGCAGGCTGATCTCGCCCTTCTTGCCGACGGCCTGCACGCGCAGGGCTTCCAGCGCGGATTCATCGCCCGCTCCGGCGATCAGGGTCAGGTATTTTTCGCGCAGATCGTCCATCAAGAAAGGCCTCCGGTCACATGCGCCGCCTGAGTAGTCCCAGACGGGGCGGGGTGCAAGCGCCGCGGCGATCGGCAGCGCGGCGATCCGGTCGAATCGCGGGGATAACGGCAACTGGGAAGGGCAAACGTTCTGCTGCGGTTTTCGCTGATGGCGCCACGAAAAAGGCCGCTCCCGGAAGAGCGGCCTTGAACCTTGCGAAGCTGCGGCGATCCTCAGGAAGCGGGCAGCGCGGCCTTTGCCTGAGCGGCGATGGCGTTGAACGCCTCGGGCTCGTGCACGGCGAGATCGGCCAGAACCTTGCGGTCGACTTCGATCCCGGCAAGTGCCAGACCGTTGATGAAACGCGAATATGTCAGCGTGTCGTCATACATCCGCACCGCGGCGTTGATCCGCTGGATCCACAATGCGCGGAAGTTCCGCTTGCGGTTGCGGCGGTCGCGCGTGGCGTACTGGTTTGCCTTGTCGACGGCCTGTGCGGCCACCTTGAAGGTATTCTTGCGACGACCGTAATAGCCCTTGGCTTGGTCGGTGACTTTCTTGTGACGGGCGTGGGTGACTGTCCCACCTTTAACTCGTGCCATGATCCAGGCTCCTTATCTAAACAGGTCTATCAGCGGTCGTAGGGCATGTAGCCCTTGACGATCTTTGCATCTGGGGCCGACAGCGCTGTCGTCCCGCGTGCATCGCGGATGAACTTGGTGGTGCGCTTGATCATGCCGTGCCGCTTGCCGGCCTGGCCTGCCATCACCTTGCCGGTGGCAGTCACCTTGAAGCGCTTCTTTGCGCTCGACTTGGTCTTCATCTTGGGCATTTCCGTCTCCTTAACGTTTGGGTCGGTAGGACGCACGACTCGGCATGCCACGTGGGCCGGACGCACGGTGATTGAGCGCGCCGTATAGGCGGCGGCAGAGGGCGATGCAAGCTTGTTCTGCATCGGATCGTGGTGAGTCGGCGCGGAGCCCTACCCGATCAACGGTCCGGTCACGCCGTAGATCGCAGGGAGGACAGCTGCACCAAGAGCACCTCGGGGCAGAGGATCGGATCCGGATGCATCGGCAAAAGCCGTTCGGTATCAGCCCGGATCGGTCGCGTAGATCAGACGCTCGTCACACGGGGCGACGCGCAGGATGTTCGTGGTGCCTGCGGTGTTGAAGGGCACACCGGCGGTCACGACGATCTGGTCCGTCGTGGTGGCATAGCCACCTTCGCGGGCCGCACGGGCGGCACTCACGACCGCCTCCTTGAACCGCTCGAGGACGCCGATCTGCACCGTGTTGGTGCCCCAGAGCAGCGCCAGACGGCGCGCGGTGGATTGCGACGATGTCAGAGCGAGGATCGGCACGCGGGGCCGTTCGCGGGCCACCAGCAGGGCTGTCGTGCCCCGTTGCGTGAAACAGACGATGGCCTTGATGTCCGTCGTTTCGGCGATCTCGCGGGCAGCGGCGACGATGCCGTCGGCGATCGAGGTGCGCTTGGCCGCGCGCGAGGCGTCGATCACCTCGCGGTAGGTCGGGTCGCTCTCGACCTCCATCGCGACGTTGTTCATCGTGGCGACGGCCTCGACCGGATAGGCGCCGGCGGCGGATTCGGCCGACAGCATGATCGCATCGGTGCCTTCGTAGATCGCGGTGGCGACGTCCGACACCTCGGCCCGGGTGGGCATCGGCGATTCGATCATCGATTCGAGCATCTGGGTCGCGACGATCACCGGCTTGGCCGCGGCGCGGCACTTGCGGATCAGGCGCTTCTGGATCGGCGGGACGTTCTGCACGGGCAGCTCGACGCCGAGATCGCCGCGCGCGACCATGATGCCGTCGGACACTTCGAGGATCGCGTCGAAGGCCTTCACCCCGGCGGGTTTCTCGATCTTGGAGAGGATCGCGGCCCGCCCCTTGCAGAGTTCGCGCGCCTCGAGCACGTCCTCGGGACGCTGCACGAAGCTGAGCGCGAGCCAGTCGACACCCAGCTGGCAGACGAATTCCAGGTCCTTGCGGTCCTTGTCCGACAGCGCCGCCAGCGGCAGCACAACGTCGGGCACGTTCACGCCCTTGCGGTTGGAGATCGTGCCGCCGGTGATCACGGTGCAGTCGGCATAGTCCTTGCCGCATGCCTTGACCTTGAGACGGATCTTGCCGTCATTGACCAGCAAGTGCGAGCCGGGCTCGAGCGCCTCGAAGATCTCGGGATGCGGCAGGTTCACGCGGGTCGCATCACCCTCGGCCTTGTCCAGATCCATGCGGAAATCGGCATCCGCGATCAGCTCTTCCTCGCCATTGGCAAAGACGCCGACACGCAGCTTGGGGCCCTGGAGGTCGGCCAGGATGCCGATCGGGCTGTTCAGGTCGGCCTCGACCTGGCGGATGATCGCGTGGCGTTCGCGGATCTCGTCGTGGCTGCCATGGCTCATGTTCAGGCGGAAGACATCCGCTCCGGCCTCGTGCAGCTTGCGGATCATGTCGTAATCCGAGGAGGCCGGCCCAAGCGTGGCCACGATCTTCACATTGCGCAAACGTCTCATATTCACTGTCCCGTTTGGAATTTCTGCGGTCTTGACGGGGCTGGAGCGCCCGGTGTTCCTGTGGTCGGAGTTACCGCTAACATATCCCCAGCCTTATTGCGTATTTCCCAATCACACGCAACTCCTCTATGTGATGCGCTGGAGAGATGACACTGCCATGACCTATACCCCCTACCACATAGAAGGTGCCGAGCGAAACAGCCGCTGGCTGATCACCTGCGACCATGCCTCGAACCTCGTTCCGCCTGATTTAGGGGCATCTTTGGGCCTGCCGCCCGAAGATATGGCACGCCATATCGCCTATGACATCGGCGCTGCCGGAGTTGCGCGTGCGCTTGGGGCGGCACTGGGCGCGCCGGTGATCTGCTCAAACTTTTCACGGCTGGTGATCGACCCGAACCGCGGCGAAGATGATCCGACGCTGCTCATGCGGCTCTATGACGGGTCGGTCATCCCGGCCAACCGCCACGCCGACGCCGCCGAACGGGAACGGCGGCTCGCGGCCTACCATCGGCCCTACCATGCCGCGCTCGAGGCTCTCGCGGTGCGGCGCGACGACACGGTGATCGTGTCGGTGCATTCCTTTACCCGGCAGTTGCGCGGCCGCCCGATGCGGCCATGGCATATCGGCATCCTGCATGCCTGGGACCGACGGCTGTCGGACCCTCTGATCGCGCTGCTCGACGCCGAGCCGGATCTGGCCGTGGGCCGCAACCAGCCCTATCCCGGCCACCTGCCCGGCGATGCCGTCGACCGTCACGGGCTGAAACACGGCCGCCAGAACACGCTGATCGAACTGCGCAACGATCTCATCACGACGGATGAGGCACAGGCCGCCTGGGGCACACGATTGGCGCCGCTGCTTGAAGAGGCGCTGCGCCATGCCGATCTATGACTGAACGGAGGATGATACACATGGACGAACAGACCCGCATCGAACTGGAAGCCGCAGCCTTTCGCCGACTGCGCCAGCACCTGATGGAAGACCGCAAGGACGTGCAGAACATCGACATGATGAACCTCACCGGTTTCTGTCGAAACTGCCTGTCGCGCTGGTATCAGGAAGCTGCGAACGAACGCGGCATCGAGATGAGCAAGGACGAGGGCCGCGAAATCTTCTACGGCATGACGATGGACGAGTGGAAGACACAGCACCAGACCGAGGCGTCAGGCGAGAAGCAGGCGGCGTTCGGCAAGGCCTTTGAAGAGAATGTCGGCAAGAAAGGCTGAGGGTCTTTCCTGATCGAGACGGTTGTCGGGGCTCTGCCCCGTCGGCGGCGGGGCCGCCGACTCCCCGGGATATTTTTGACCCGGAGAATTTGTAGAGGGACGCTTTGGGGGGTAGAGAGCGCATTCGTTTGCGGTTGTCGCCTGACTCCGTGGATCACCGCGCTTGGGCGCGACCCCGCCTGACTGCGTCCCTTTTCAGATCGCCGTCTTGAGGCTTTCTTCGAGATAGATCTCGCGCAGCCGCTTTGCACGGTGCCCCGGCTTTCCGTCGCCCAGAACCGCTCCGTCGATTTCCACCACTGGCATCACGAAGGCGCTGGCCGAAGTGATGAACGCCTCGTCCGCGCCCTGCGCCTCCTCGATGGAAAAATTGCGCTCTTCCACTTCCATCTGCGCCTCGGCCGCAAAGCGCAGCACGGCGGCGCGGGTGATCCCGTGCAGGATGTCGTTGGACAGCGCCCGGGTGATGATCCGGTTGCCTTTCACGATATAGGCGTTGTTCGATGTGCCCTCGGTCACGAAGCCATCCTCGACCATCCAGGCATCGTCGCACCCTGCCTTCTTGGCCATCATCTTGCCCATCGACGGATAGAGGAGCTGCACCGTCTTGATGTCGCGCCGACCCCAGCGCTGATCCTCGATGCTGATGATCTTCAACCCCTTGTCTGCCTGCGGACTTGCCGCGAGCCCGGGCTTGTTCTGGGTGAAAAGCACGATGGTGGGCTCGGTCGTGTCGGGATCAGGAAAGACGAAGTCCCGGTCGCCGGGCGCACCGCGGGTGATCTGGAGGTAGACCAGCCCTTCGGTGATGTCGTTCACCCGCACAAGTTCGCGGTGAATTTCCAACAGTTCCTCCATCGTGCAGGGCGCGCGCATGTCGAGTTCGCCCAGCGACCGCTGCAGCCGCGTTGCATGGCCGGAAAAGTCGATCAGCTTGCCGTCGAGCACGCTTGTCACCTCGTAGACGCCATCCGCCATGAGGAAGGCGCGATCGAAGATCGACACCTTCGCCTCGGTCTCGGGCAGGTAGTCGCCGTTCACATAGACGGTGCGGGTCATGGCTCAGGTCCTTCGGTCGTGTGGGGGTCAGCCCCAGAGTGTGGCTTCGGGCGGATGGACGCCCATTTCATCAAAGAGCAGCGGTCCGGGACGGTCTTCGGCCAACAGGAGCGGGCCGTCAAGATCCGTCACCATCGCGCCCTGCGCGACCAATGTGGCGGGCGCCATGGCGAGCGACGAGCCGACCATGCACCCGACCATCACGTCGTACCCTTCGGCGCGGGCCGCATCGCGCAGTGCCAGCGCCTCGGTCAGACCGCCGGTCTTGTCGAGCTTGATGTTCACCACGTCGTACTTGCCTTTCAGATGCGCGAGGCTCGCGCGATCGTGACAGCTTTCATCCGCGCAGACCGGCACCGGCCGCTCGATTCCGATCAGTGCGTCGTCATCCTTTGCAGGCAGCGGCTGTTCCACCAGCGCCACGCCGAGGCGCAGGAGATGCGGCGCGAGGTCGGCGTAAACCTCTGCCGACCAGCCCTCGTTCGCATCGATGATGATACGGGCATCGGGCGCACCCGCCCGAACCGCCTCGAGCCGCGGCATGTCGTCCGGCGTGCCGAGCTTGATCTTGAGCAGAGGGCGGAAGGCATGTTTCGCGGCCTGCGCGCGCATCTTCTCGGGCGTGTCGAGCGACAGGGTGTAGGCGGTGATCTCGGGACCGGGGGCTGCCAGACCGGCCAGTTCCCAGACCCGCTTGCCCGCGCGCTTCGCCTCGAGATCCCAGAGCGCACAATCCACCGCATTGCGCGCCGCGCCTGCGGGCAGCAGATCGTAGAGCGCCGCGCGCGTCACGTCCGACGGCAATCGGGCGATCTCCTCCGTCACCGAGTCGAGCGTCTCGTCATAACGCGCGTAAGGCACGCATTCGCCCCAGCCCGTCGCGCCGCCCTCGCTGACCCGGACGGTCAGCACCTTCGCCTCGGTCCGCGAACCGCGGCTGATCGTAAAGACCTCGGCCAGCCGGAAGACATCGCGTGTCACCTCGATTTGCACTGCACCGCTCCTTCATCTTGCCAAATAAACTCCCGCCGGAGGCGTCCTGCCGCCGAGACCCTCACCGATGCGTAGATCAAAGCGCCGCCAGCGCCTCGGCCAGCCGCTCCGCGCCGTGACGGTAAGGATCGACGGCGGGCAGGCCCAACCGTGCCTCGACCTCCTCGAGATAGGCCGTCGCCTGGGAATCGCTCATGTGCTGCGTGTTGATCGAGGTGCCCACCACCTTGCAGTCGGGATTGCCCACCTGTGCGAGGCTCAGCGCCATGTCGCGCACCGCTTCGAGGCTCGGCAGCTTGTACCCCGGCAGACCGCGCATGTGATCGCGGGTCGGCTCGTGGCACAGGATCAGCGCATCGGGCTGCCCGCCATGAATCAGCGCCAGCGTCACCCCGGAATAGGAAATGTGGAACAGCGAGCCCTGCCCTTCGATGATGTCCCAGTGATCGGGATCGTTGTCGGGCGTCAGCCATTCGATCGATCCGGCCATGAAATCGGCGATCACCGCATCGAGCGGCACGCCTTCGCCGGTGATCAGGATGCCGGTCTGCCCGGTCGCGCGGAACGAGGATTTCATGCCTGCCTTGCGCATGTCGCGATCGAGCGCGAGTGCCGTGTACATCTTGCCGACGGAACAGTCGGTGCCCACGGCGAGCACCCGCTTGCCGCTGCGCTTCTCGCCATTCGCGATCGGGTACTGCACCACCGGGATGCGTACATCATGCAGCGTGCGGCCCGTCTCCTTGGCCTTTTCGGCCAGATCCGGTTCGTTGCGCAGAAGGTTGTGCAGGCCGGATGCAATGTCGTAGCCCTCGTCCAGCGCTTCGATCAGTACGGCCTTCCAGGCCTTCGAGATCACGCCGCCGCGGTTCGCCACGCCGATCACCAGCGTCTTCGCACCGGCGGCCTTGGCTTCGGCCAGGGTCATGTCGGGCAGTTTCATGTCGGCCTTACAGCCCTCCATCCGGAACTGGCCGACGCAATTCTCGGGACGCCAGTCCTTGATGCCCTGCGCCACCTTGGCGGCCAGACCGTCGGGCGCGTCGCCCAAGAACAGAAGGTATGGTGTCTCGATCATGGGGCTCTCCCGGCTTTCTGAATTTGCGGCAGACTAGCCGCCTTTGCGCGCAACTAAGTTGCTTTTGGCCGGAATTTCCAGCCCGGGCCGCAGGATCCATGCGCAAATTTGTTGCATTGCCGAAGAAACGTGCAGCCGCCGGAACGGTTCCCCGTCGCAATGGTCCCTCTCTTGGTCATCTCGGGCGAAACGAGGCTTCCACGCATCAACCTCAGCGAATGCTGCAACTGCACATTACCCTTGCAGCCCATTGCGTAATTTAATAACCGGTATGCAACGGAATACGAAACTTCCTTTCAAGGAGATCCTGACACATGTCCTTCCGCATCCAGCCCGCCCCGGTCGCCCGCCCCAACCGCTGCCAGCTCTTCGGCCCCGGCTCGCGCCCTGCGATCTTCGAGAAGATGGCGGCGAGCGCTGCGGATGTCATCAACCTCGATCTCGAGGATTCGGTGGCGCCCAGCGACAAGGACAGCGCCCGCGCCAATGTCATCCACGCGATCCGTGACGTGGACTGGGGCAAGAAGACGCTCAGCGTGCGGATCAACGGGCTCGACACTCCCTACTGGTACCGCGACGTGGTGGACCTGCTGGAAATGGCCTCCGACCGGCTGGACATGATCATGATTCCCAAGGTCGGCTGCGCCGCCGACCTTTATGCCGTCGATGCGCTGGTCACCGCGGTGGAGCGCGCGAAGGGCCGGCAGAAGAAACTGGCCTTCGAGGTGATCATCGAATCGGCGGCCGGCATCAGCCATGTCGAGGAGATCGCCGCCGCGACGCCCCGTCTGCAGGCGATGAGCCTCGGCGCCGCGGATTTCGCCGCGTCGATGGGCATGTCCACCACCGGCATCGGCGGCACGCAGGAAAATTACTACATGGCGCGAGAAGGTGCAAAATACTGGTCCGATCCCTGGCACTGGGCGCAGGCCGCCATCGTCGCCGCCTGCCGCACGCATGGCGTGCTGCCGGTCGACGGCCCCTTCGGCGATTTCTCGGATGACGAGGGTTTCCGCGCGCAGGCGCTGCGGTCGGCGACGCTCGGCATGGTTGGCAAATGGGCGATTCACCCCAAGCAGGTGACGCTCGCGAACGAGATCTTCACCCCCTCCGAAGCCGCCGTCGCCGAGGCGCGCGAGATCCTCGCCGCGATGGACGCCGCCACCTCCAAGGGCGAAGGCGCGGCCGTCTACAAGGGGCGTCTCGTGGATATCGCGAGCATCAAGCAGGCCGAAGTGATCGTGAAGCAGTCCGAGATGATTGCGGGCTGACGCACACGGCCCGGATCGGCGCGCAGGCGCGCCTCAGAATTCCAGGCCGAGTGCAAAGCCGCCCAAGGCATAGCAGAACACGGTGATCAGAACGATTCCGACGAGGTTCAGAACGACACCGCCTCGCGCCATCTGACCGATGGTCACCGCGCCAGTGCCGAAGACGATGGCATTGGGCGGTGTGCCGACCGGCAGCATGAAGGCGCAGGTCGCGGCAAAAGCCGCCGGAATGAGCAGCGTCATGGGATCGGACCCGATGCCGACAGCCACGCCGCCCAGTACCGGAATGAAGGTGGCCGCCGTCGCCGTGTTGCTGGTGACCTCGGTCAGGAACAGCACGATCGTCACGACCGCCGCGACCAGCAGAACGATCGGCAGCGCGCCGAGCCCGCTCACCTGCTCGCCGAACCAGCTGTCGAGACCGGTCGAGGCGACCGCGCCCGCAAGGCTGAGGCCACCGCCGAACAGCAGCAGCACGCCCCAGGGCAACCCGTCCTCGGCATCCTGCCAGTTCAGCACCATCTCGCGCCGACCGCGGCCGGGCAGGATGAACATCGTTATGCCGGCAGCGATGGCGATCGCGGTATCGTCGAGGTCGCCAAGGGGCCCCATCAGCCCGCCGAGCCCCGGAATGCTGGCGAGCAGCCCCGGCACGACCCAGAGGAAGGCGGCGGAGCCGAACACGATCATGACCATCTTCTCACCCTGGCTGAGCGGCCCGAGCTTGCGGATCTCGCCGGCGATCATCTCGCGTCCGCCGGGGATCTCCGCCAGCTTGAAGGGATAAAGCACGCGGGTCATCAGAACCCAGCCGATCAGGATGAAGACGCAGGCCAACGGGAAGCCGAGGAGCATCCATTCGAAAAAACCGATGTCGCGGCCCAGCTCATCGGCTGCATACCCGGCGACGATGGCGTTGGGCGGACTTCCGAGCAGGGTGCCTAGGCCGCCCATGGTCGCCGACCAGGCGATGGCGAGCACGAGACAAATGCCGAACCGGCGCAGATTCTCGTCCCAGCTCGGGTCGACATGACCGGGACGGTGACGTTCCTGCCTGGCCTCTGGAGCGCCGTCCTTCTGCGCACCGCGCTCGGTGACGAGCGTCAGCACGGACATCCCGATCGGCAGCATCATCAGCGTCGTCGCGGTGTTGGACACCCACATAGACAGAAAGCCGGTGGCGAGCATCAGACCGAGCACGATCCGCGTGGGTTCGACCCCGACACGCTGCAGCGTGAGGAGCGCGACCCGGCGGTGCAGGTTCCACTTTTCCATCGCGATCGCGATCAGGAAGCCGCCGAGGAACAGGAACACGATCGAACTCGCATAGGGCGCCGTGGCCTCGGATACGGTCCGCTCGGTCAGCATGGGTATCAGAACGATCGGCAGGAGCGAGGTGACGGCGAGGGGAATCGCCTCTGTCATCCACCAGATCGCCATCAGCGTCCCGACCGCTGCGACCCATCTCGCATCCATCGGCAATCCGTCCGAAGCCCCCAGGGCCAGCCAGACCAGAGACGCCGCGACCAGACCCAGCACACGCAGGCCCCATGTCATGCGGGCGGACCGGTAGCTCGTCTCCCCGTCGTCAGAATACGTGTCGTACTCACCTTGTTGATGGGGGGGGATTGCCATTCGGGATCTCCTCGTCCTTCGCGCCGCACTGTCCGGTGCGCCATTCTGAAGCAAAAATCACGCCGATGACAACTGCAGAGGCATCGATCCGGTTCCGTCTGACTGGCAAGGACCGACGGGAAGGACGGCATCATCCCGCGCAACCGGATCCGGGACTCGCGCGAAAGCCACGGCGGGCGAGCTCTTCGATGAGGCTGGGCTTGCCCACACCGGGGCCGCCCGTCATGACGAAGAAATGGTCGCTCATGTACCATCCTCGGGTTCGACAGGGGAAAGGGCCACAAAGCGATCTTCACGTCATGGACGTGGATCGAAGAAGCTCGGATTTTCGAGGGAAAACAGTAGCGGCTACGCGACAGAGGTAGTCCTCTGACGATAAAGGCAGAACTATCTGGTAATTTTCAAGAAGGATATGGTGGAGCCTAGGGGGATCGAACCCCTGACCTCCTGCATGCCATGCAGGCGCTCTCCCAGCTGAGCTAAGGCCCCATTCCAGATGCCGTTTCCGGCGTCGTGCGCGCTGAACTACGCAAAGCGGCGGCCGGGATCAAGTGGAAAATCCGGGCCGACGCCGATTCATTTCAGGACGATCAGTCGTCGTCCGTGGCAACGTCCTTGATGTCGTCCAGCGACACGTTCTCGTCGTCGTCTTCATCTTCAAGGACATCATCGTCATCGAGCTCGACATCGACGTCATCGTCGTCGTCCAGCACGCTGCTATCCTCTTTTTCTTCGACCTTGGACTTGCGCGACGCGCCGTCGGCGGCATCCGCAGAGATCTGACCACGCTTGCCGTGATCCAGTTCCACCACCTCGCCCGTATAGGGGCTGATGATCGGGCTCTTGTTCAGGTCATAAAACCGCTTGCCGGTCGTCGGGCAGACGCGTTTGACGCCCCATTCTTCTTTGGGCATGGGAAGTCCCTCTCAATGCTTGGTCCTGTGGACGATCCGGGCC
>JBBSNW010000075.1:0-20334 GCA_038260405.1 Rhodobacterales bacterium
CGTGGCCATGAGCTCGATCCCGGCTGGGTCGAGCGGATGACCGAGAAGGCCGGTCGCGGCTGGCAGGCGCTGATGGAGCGGTCGCGCGACAAGGTGGAGGAGTTGCGCTCCGACATGGCGCAGGTCGGCCAGTATGTCGGCGTCGACATCAACGAATTCCGGCGGATCGTGAACCAGGTCCAGAAGGGTGAGAAGGAAGCCCGGCAGGCCAAGAAGGAGATGGTCGAGGCCAACCTGCGTTTGGTCATTTCCATCGCCAAGAAATACACCAATCGCGGGCTGCAGTTCCTCGACCTTATCCAGGAAGGCAACATCGGCCTGATGAAGGCCGTGGACAAGTTCGAGTACCGCCGTGGCTACAAGTTCTCGACCTATGCGACGTGGTGGATCCGTCAGGCGATCACCCGCTCCATCGCCGATCAGGCGCGCACGATCCGCATCCCGGTCCACATGATCGAGACGATCAACAAGCTGGTCCGCACGGGCCGGCAGATGCTGCACGAGATCGGGCGGGAGCCGACGCCGGAAGAACTCGCCGCGAAGCTGCAGATGCCGCTGGAGAAGGTCCGCAAGGTGATGAAGATCGCCAAGGAGCCGATCTCGCTCGAGACGCCCATCGGTGACGAGGAAGACAGCCAGCTCGGCGATTTCATCGAGGACAAGAACGCCGTCCTGCCGCTCGACTCGGCAATTCAGGAGAACCTGAAGGAAACGACGACGCGGGTCCTGTCCTCGCTGACACCGCGGGAGGAGCGTGTCCTGCGGATGCGTTTCGGCATCGGCATGAACACGGATCATACGCTCGAAGAGGTGGGTCAGCAGTTCAGCGTCACGCGCGAACGGATCCGTCAGATCGAGGCGAAGGCGCTGCGCAAGCTCAAGCATCCGAGCCGGTCGCGCAAGCTGCGCTCGTTCCTCGATCAGTAAGAGCTGCAGAGGCTCAGACTTCCAAACGGGTCCGCCACGCGCGGGCCCGTTTTACGTTTCGGGAGGGTCGGTGCGGAAGAACCGCCAGAGCGCGCTCATGAGAAGCAGAGCCAGGATGGCGAGCGCGACAATCAGGATGATCTCGGTGCGGGTGAAATGTCCCAGCACTCCCGTCATGAACTCGCCCAGCTCCCGGCCCATCGACACCATGAGAAGACCCCAGATGCTGGCCGAAATGGCCGTCGCGATCGTGTAGGTCTTTCCGCGGATGGAAGTCGCCGTCGCCAGCATGACAGGTGCGACCGTCCGCCCGCCCGGTATGAAACGGAACACGCAGGCCAGCAGCAGCGGCCGCGACAGCAGCGTCGCCGTGAACCGTTGCGCGAGCGGATGCGACACGGCTCGCAGAACCCGGGGATGTTCGCGGAACCTGCGTGCCAGCCAGAAGGTCGCCGTATCGGTGGCGAAAGCTCCGGCAGCGGCAGACAGGACGACCGGCCAGAACAGCATCAGTCCCTGATAGGTCAGGATGCCGCCTGTAAGCGCAACTGTGTCCCCCTCCAGGGCGCAGCCGATGAAGATGGCAATCAGGCCATATTCTCTGATGAGGTGTTCGATCATTCTGGGCGGACACTAACCGCTGACACGGCAGCGTACAGGCCGGATTGCCGATTTACGGCGAAAAACAGGTCATTGCGCCAGCAGTTTGGTCACAGGTTTCGACCTTGTGCCCAAATTGCGGCCGCATCTGCAAGGCAGGCCCCGCACCCTTGGCACGGGATCTGCCTTTGTTGCCAATCAGTGCGTCGGCATCAGGAAGATCTCGCGTGTCGTCACGCGGGGATCTGCGGTCAAGGCATGTATCACCGCACCGGCGACGTCTTCGGGCTGCAGCTTGTCGGGCTTCGCTTCATCGAAGAAGGGCGTATCGACCATGCCCGGCGCGATCACCGTGCAGCGGCCGCCCCATTCCCGCATCTCTTCGGCGAGGTTTCCCGCATAGCCATGCACGAACCACTTGGACGCGCCATAAACCGAACCCTTGATATGGGTGCGACCCGCAGCGGAGCCAGTCATCAGCAGATGTCCGGTGCTCTCCTTGAGATAGGGCATCGCTGCCTTGGCCGTCCAGAGCACGCCAAGCATGTTGACATGCACGAGTTTGTGCCATTCCTCAGGGTCGCCCGCATCGGTGCCGGAGGTGCTGAGCCCTGTTCCGGCATTGGCATAGACCGCGTCGATGCCGCCGAACGCCTCGGCGACCGCGGCGAGCGCCTTGTGCTGATCATCGAGGCTGGTGACGTCGCCGGGCACCGCCAGAGCGGATTTCCCGAGCTCTGCCGCCAGCGCGTCGATCTTGTCTTTCGAGCGGGCGAACAGGCCCACATTCCAGCCTTTTGAAACCGCAGCGCGGGCTGTGGCCGCGCCGATACCGGAGGATGCGCCCGTGATGAACAATGTTCTAGATGACATTCGAATTCTCCTTTGTTTCTTGGAAAATCAACGCACGCGCGCCGCCGCAGGTTGCCGTGGCTCGAGGTCTTTTTGCACGAACGGGTTTCGAAACTTTGGTCGCAAAGGAAACCTTTCCGCGACTGGCTGCGTTAACACACTGAGACGTAAGGAGACTTAACGATGAAACGTTTGATTGCACTCACCACCGCACTGACCTGTGTTGCAGCCGCCGCCTGGGCCGCGACAGGGTCATTTGATGACTCCGGACCGACCGTCATCGAGATCGAAGTGAGTGCAGACAAACTGTCGGAGTGCCGTGAAACTCTTTCCGAGGTCGCCCAGATGCCAGCCGTCTACGATAACGGCTCGCCGATCCTGTTCGGCGTGAACGAAGAGCTTCCGACCGTCGCCTGCGTGGTTCGCTGAAGCAACGCAGAGCCGGAGAGTTTCTCCCCGGCCCTCACGCTCGCAGTCAAGATGCCAGGTGTTCGTTGAAGAAAGCGATCGTGCGATCCCAAGCAAGTTCGGCAGCTTCCTCGTCGTAACGTGGCGTGGAATCGTTGTGAAAGCCGTGATTGGCGTCTTCGTAGATATGCGCGGTGTAAGTTTTCCCGGCTTCCTGCAACGCGGCCTCGTAAGCGGGCCAGCCTTCGTTGATCCGCTCATCAAGACCCGCATAATGGATGAGAAGCGGCGCTTCGATCCGTGAGACATCTGATGCCGCGGGCTGGCGTCCGTAGAACGGCACCGAGGCGTTAAGTTCCGGATAAGCCACGGCCAGAGCGTTGCAAACACCTCCTCCATAGCAGAAGCCGACACAGCCGACCTTGCCGGTCGTCGCATCATGCGCGGCCATGAATTCGTAAGCGGCAAAGAAATCGTTCATCAGCTTTTCGGCATCGACAGATTGCTGCAACTCGCGCCCCTCGGCGTCATTGCCGGGATAGCCGCCGACGCTGGTCAGGCCATCCGGGGCCAGAGCGATGAAGCCCGCCTTGGCCACCCGCCGCGCCACATCCTCGATATAGGGATTGAGGCCGCGGTTCTCGTGGATCACCACCACCGCGGGCAGCGGACCGGAGGCTTCGGCGGGCATGACGAGATAGCCGCGCACCTCTCCATGGCCGTTGGGCGAGGGGTAGGTGATGTATTCCGGCGTGATGTCGGGATCGTTGAACGACACCTGTTCCGCGAGCGCGTAATTCGGCAGCATCATGTTGAGCAGCGCCGCCGCCGTGAGGCCGCCGACAGCGTATTTGCCCGCGCGATCCAGAAATTCGCGGCGCGAGATCTGCCCATGCGCGTAGAAATCGTATAGTTCGAGCAGTGCGGGGTCGAAGTCCTTGGCTGTCAGCCGCCGGTGTGGTGTCATCTCGTTCATGATCGCCTCCTGAGACAGGCGCCGCATCCCCGTGATCCGGCATCCTGCGGCGAGGCTAGCACCACGAGGCCCTATCGACAGATGACAAATATGCAGACGACCTTCACACTTTCGACAGAGGGGCCCGGCCTCTACGAATTCACCCGGGATGTGGCGGGCTGGGTTCGGGGCACCGGCCTTCTGACCCTGTTCATCCGGCATTCCTCGGCCAGCCTGCTGATCCAGGAAAATGCCGATCCCGAAGTCCGCAGCGACCTTGCAGCCTTCTTTCAGCGGCTGGTGCCGCCGACCAGCGATCCCGCGATGTCCTATCTCACGCATACCTACGAGGGGCCCGATGACATGCCGGGCCATATCAAGGCGGCGCTTCTGCCGGTCTCGATTTCGATCCCGGTCAGCGACGGGACGCTGGCCCTTGGCACATGGCAGGGCATCTACGTCTTCGAGCACCGCACCGCGCCGCATCGTCGGCAGGTCGTGGCACATCTGAGCCGGTAGAACCTGCTTCACCGGGCAGATTCGCTCTGAAACGGTGCTCGGCGCGGCACGATCAGACCCATTCGCGCAGCATCTGGGGGTGGCAATTTCCCGCTACCCAATTTCTGGCGGACACCCTATAGTGGCTGTGGATAAGTGGGGACCAACCCCATCCAGAGGCAGAGAAAAAAACGAGGGGGACGGCAATGCGCTGCCCGTTTTGCGGAAATATTGACACGCAGGTGAAGGATTCACGCCCGGCAGAGGATCACGTTTCGATCCGCCGACGTCGGTTCTGTCCGGCCTGCGGCGGCCGGTTCACCACCTACGAGCGGGTACAGCTGCGCGATCTGGTTGTCATCAAGACCAATGGCCGCCGCGAGGATTTCGACCGCGACAAGCTCGAACGCTCGATCCGCATCGCGCTCCAGAAGCGTCCGATCGAACCCGAGCGGATGGACCAGATGATCAGCGGCATCGTGCGGCGTCTCGAGAGCATGGGCGAAACCGACATTCCCTCGAAGCAGATCGGCGAGATCGTGATGGAATCCCTCGCCCGGATCGACACCGTCGCCTATGTGCGTTTTGCCAGCGTCTACAAGAACTTCCAGGCCGCGGATGATTTCGACAAGTTCGTGAGCGAGCTGCGGCCCGACAGTCCAGCCGAAAAGTGACCTGGCGGCCGACCCTCGCAGAAGACCAGCGCCACATGGCCCATGCGCTGGGCCTTGGGCGGCGTGGCATGGGGCAATGCTGGCCGAACCCGTCGGTGGGCTGCGTGATCGTTGCCAACGGCCGCACGGTCGGGCGGGGATGGACCCGTCCGGGCGGGCGGCCGCATGGTGAAACGGTCGCGCTGGCGCAGGCAGGCGCTGCGGCGCAGGGCGCGACCGCCTATGTGACGCTCGAACCCTGTGCCCATCACGGTCTGACGCCGCCTTGTGCGGGCGCGCTGATCGATGCGGGGATCGCGCGTGTCGTGGCGGCCGTCCAGGACCGCGACCCGCGGGTGTCTGGCCGCGGCTTTGCCATGCTGCATGCAGGTGGCATCGAGGTCACGACCGGCGTGCTGGCCGAAGAGGCGCTCGAGGATCACGCGGGGTTCTTTCTGCGCACCGCGACGGGGCGGCCTTTCGTGACATTGAAACTCGCGAGCAGCTTTGATGGTCGTATCGCCACGGCGAGCGGGGAAAGCCAGTGGATCACCGGCAGCGAGGCGCGCAGTCTGGTGCATGGAATGCGCGCGCGCCACGATGCGGTGATGGTCGGCGCGGGCACGGCCCGGATCGACGATCCGTCGCTGACCGTGCGCGGTTTCGGCGAGGTCCGCCAGCCGGTGCGGGTTGTCGTATCCCGCCTGATCGACCTTCCGCTCATGGGACAGCTCGCGCGCACGGCCCGCGACGTGCCCGTCTGGATCTGTCA
Source organism: Rhodobacterales bacterium (assembly GCA_038260405.1). Classification (GTDB taxonomy): domain Bacteria; phylum Pseudomonadota; class Alphaproteobacteria; order Rhodobacterales; family Rhodobacteraceae; genus Puniceibacterium. The sequence continues at coordinate 5,666 of JBBSNW010000075.1, forward strand.
TGGCCCCGATGCACCTGCCGAAATCCGCAAGGCCTGGAGCGGGCTCGGCGCGACGCTGATTCCTTGCGCGCTGCATGGCCGGCAGGTGGATGCGGCCTCGGTTCTCGCGGGGCTCGGCAAGGCTGGGCTGACGCGTGTCTTCTGTGAAGGCGGAGGCACTCTGGCCGCAACGCTGCTGGCGGCGGATCTGGTCGATGCGCTGGTCGGCTTCACTGCCGGTGTCGCCATCGGGGCCGAAGGCACGCCGAGCATCGGCGCTATGGGTATCGGACGTCTCGCCGAAGCGCCGCGCTTCGATCTGGTCGAGACGCGGGGCATCGGCGCGGATGTGCTCCACCGCTGGCGGCGCAGGCGGAACTGAGGCTCGATCAATCGTGGCGCCGCTCTAGTGTCGCCAGAGATTCGCCTGACTGGCAAAAATCCCCTGCAGCTTGGACAGCGAGCGGTTGAACGGCCCGGGGCGGGGCACCTGACCCCTGGCCAGACGGTCGGCCACGACTTCGACCGGGCAGGGCGTGCCCGTCACCGGATCGCGGTAGCGGGGATAGTCGATGAGCGTTGCATGCACCAGCGCTTCGAGCGTCGGGCGCGCGGCGCGGCGGGCGGGCACAGACCCCAGATCGCGGGTCAGCCCCCATCCGGCATAGAAGGGCACGCCCAGCGTCACCACGCGACAGCCGCGCAGAAGCGCCTCGAACCCTGCAAGCGAGGTGAGCGTCCAGACCTCGTCCACGCAGGACAGCAGAGCGCCGGTATCGACGGCGCCCAGCACCGCATCGGCCCAGCGTTCGGGATGCTCCACCTCACCGCTGCGCAGACCGGCCTCGACATCCGGATGCGGTTTCCAGAGGACCACCGCCTCGGGATTGGCGGCGCGGGCGCGTTTCAGCAGGGCCAGGTTCGAGCGGATGTCGGGGCTGCCGCGCAGGACCGAAGCGTCGTCCTCGACCTGGCCCGTCACGAGAATGCGGTGACCGGCGGGCAGGGGCGGCACGGCGCCGGGCAGGTTGTACTTGGTAAGTCCCGCGCGGTTCAGCTGCTGGATCAGGGCGCGGGCGCGCTCGGTCTGATCGGTGCGCAGATCGCCCGATGCGTTGATCAGCGTCTCGAGCCGGGAGGGGCGTTCGGGATCATAGTAGATCCCGAGATCGTCGCAGACGAGCGAGAGCGGCGGGATCAGTTCGGCCCCGAGCCCGCGCGAGCGCAGGAAACCGTCTTCGATCCGGGTGATCTGCAGCGCTGGATCCGCCTTGCCGGCCCAGATCATCACACCGCGTCCGTTCTCGGCTGCGCGCAGTGCCGCGCGGCTGGGATCGTCGTCGAAGATCATCCGCTTCTGGCTGCCGAAGAACCCCTGCAGGGCCTTGCGCTTCCAGAGGCGCATCCCGCAACCGACCCATCCCGCACGATCCTCGCGCCAGGCGCGGGCGCGGGCTTCGAGCGCGGCGAGCACCGTCTCGATCTCGCAAATGGTATCGCGATAGGGGTCGTACCATTTGGGATAGAGGATCATCGCGGCGGCGAAAAGCTGGGCGCGGGTCAGCTTGCGTTCGCGCCGCGCCACCGGGTCCTCGTCGACGGTGAGGCCCCAGCCGGCATAGAAGGGTTGGCCGAAGACACGGGGCTTGTGACCTGCGAGGATCGCCTCGAACCCCATCTGGGACGAGACGGTGTAGACGCCGACGGCACCCTCCAAAAGGGACCAGGGGGAGTGCGGAGCGTCGATCAGGGTGATGCGATCGTTGCAATCGTCTTGGATGAAATGCCCGCTGCGATGGCCGCGGGCGGTTTCGGGATGGGTCTTGATCAGGATCCGGCAGCCGGGATGTTCCTCCTGCGCGAAGACCAGCATCTCGACGAAGCGGGCGCGGTCCGCGCGGCTCGCCGTGACGGAGGCATCGCCGCGGGTCTGGTCGATCACCAGCACATAGCCGGGGTCGGGGGGCGGCAGGTCCGGATCGACGGCGGCATATTTGCTGAGATGCGACCGCATCATCCAGGCGAGGGCCCCGCGCGCGCGATCGAGCAGGGCACTGTCATCGAGCAGGTGCGTCGCCAGCAGCGTTTCGAGATCCGAAGGTGTCCGCCCGTCGAAATGCACGCCCGTATGGTCGATCAGCAGGCCAAGTGGTGGTTCCCCGTCGCGCCCGGGATGCAGGGAGCGCAGAAAGGCATCCTCGATCCGCACCAGCCCCGCGCCATGACGCGCCGCCATGCCCTCGCCCCGGCGGGCGGTCGGGGACTGTCCCCAGACGCCCACCAGATCGCCCGCACGCGGCAGGCCGAGGCAGGCCCGGTATCCCGAAAGGGCGAGGATGCGGCGCAGGCGCGGCTGGGTGAGGAAACCGCCATTGTAGACGCAAAGTCGCCGGGGAGAGGAGGGCCCCCCGGCATCCCGGAACGGCCCGTTGCCGGGCACGGCATCAGCTCCCGTCGATGGCCGTGGAAACGGTGGCCAGCGTGCCGACGGTCGAGAGAGAGCCGGTGAGCGCGGCGATCGTCTTGTCCCACTGAACGAAGGGCGCTTCGGTCACATAGAGCGTGTCGCCATCGCGCACGACAAAATCGCGGGCCATGAACATGCCGTTCGGCTCGGTCAGGTCGAGCACGTAGACCAGACGCTGCGCGCCGATCAGGTCGGTGCGTCCCATGACCTGGTTGGCGATATCGGCCGGTTCGTTGCGGAAGATGAACACGCCGGTCGGATCTGCCGAGGTGGAGAGCAACCCGCCGACCTGTGCGATCGCCTCGATGGCGCTGAGCGTCTGGCTCTCGAACGGGACGCGCGCCTGCGTGCCGGTGGCCCCGAGCGCCGTGAAGGCGCGGGTGTCCTCCTCGACCAGAATCCGGTCGCCACCCCGCAGAGCGATGTCCATGCGGGGGTTCTTGTAGAGGTCCTGGAACCAGATCTTGCCCTGCTGGCCGCCGCGCAGCACGGTCACCTGCGCGATTTCGGGCTGGATCGTCACGCCACCGGCGCGCGCCAGCATGGCGGACAGGGTGCGGGTGGGCCGTTCGATGGCATAGACGCCCTGACCGCCTACCGAGCCGACGAGGCTCACGGTCGAGCCGTCGCCGGCGAGCCTGCGCACCTGGACCTGCGGGTCGGGCGTCTGGTCGGCAAGGCGTTCGGTGATGATGCGGCGGATCGCTTCGGGCGAATTGCCTGCGGCCTTTATCCGGCCGGCATAGGGCACGAAGATGAAGCCGGATCCGTCGACCTGAACCTCTTCGAGAACGGTGGAATTTGCCGTCGCGCCGGTCAGCAGCCCGTCATCGACGTTTTCCCAGACGGTCAGGCCCAGCGTGTCGCCGGGGTTGATCACGTCCGAGCCGACGACGCCAGCGCTCTGGAATTGTTCGGAAAAGCCCAAGGAGGGAACGATGGCGGTGGCACGGGTCACGCGGTCATTGACGGAGACGACAAAGGCATCGCCCTGCCGCTGCACGGAGCCTGCATAGATTTCGGATTTGTTCGGGCCAACACGTGGCAAGCTGCAGGACGCCAGTACGCAGGTCGCAGCCACGAGGGCGACGGACTTCGCCCAGCGGGATGAAGTGGTGTTCACTGCTCGGTCTCCTCGACCTGTTATTATTCTGCCTCTTGTATTTTTTTCGCAAGTTACGGGAATCCGTAGTCTAAAGCCAGTCTCACGATTCGCCGCGCTCAGCGGACGACGCGCAACTGTTGCCGTGGGGCCGCGGTGCCGCGGCGCAGGGCGTCATAGGGATCATCCGGCGACAGCATCATGTCGACCACCTGCCGCAGCAGCTGTCGGCGCCCGCGCGCCGAGTAGAATCCGCCGGGAATCTGCGAAGTTTCAAGCAGGTAGCGGCGGTAATCCTTGTAGGCGCGGTTGTCGGGGCGCAAGGGCGCGCCGAAGAATTCGGACAGCGGCTGGTCCGACACGAATTCAGGTTTCGCATAGACTGCGTCGCCATAGACTTTGAGAGGAATGCCCCGCCAGAGCACCTGCTGCCCGGCGGTGGAGTTCACCGTCACCGCTGTGCGCGCATCGTTGAGCAGACGCGCGAGCTTGCCGCCGCGCACGTAATGGACCCTGTCGGCGACGCCCATGCGTGCGGCATGGCTGCGGATCGTGCGGCGTAGGTTGACGCGCCCGTCTTCCAGCGGATGCGCCTTGAAGACGAGGTGATGATGCCCCGGGGCGCCCTTCGCGAAGCCGTCGATCACGAGGTCGAGGAATTCGGGCAGGGTCGAAAACGGCGAATGTTTCTGGAACGAACTGTCATGTTCGAGCTGCAGCAGCGCCAGATGATAGGGGAAACCGCCCAGCCGGATCCGCGCGGTGGCGATGATGCGGTCGAGCGCCGAGAACGGCATCAGCAGCAGGCGCTTCACGTAGAGACGGAATTCGGCCGTGACCGGGATCGCGCGGTGTGGGCGGAAGTTGCGGTAATCGCCGTTCCGCAACATCACGAACCAGTGGTAGAGCGCACCGTAGAAGATGTGGTGGCGCATGTCGCCCCAATGCGCCGGGGGCAGCGGGGCTTCCATGTCCGAGAGCTTCAGCGCCTCCTGCATGTCCGGCACCGACATCTGCATGAGGCGCGAATTCCCGTTCGCGCCACCGCGCTCGTAGGTCACCCAATAGGGGCGCATATAGCCTTCCTCGAAGACGTGCACGGTGAGGCCGCGCGCCTCTGCCTCTGCCACGGCGCGCGCATGGATGGGCCGCGTGTCGCCATAGAGCACGATGTCGGTGACGGATTTTTCGTTCAGAAGGTCGGCGAGCCAGTCGCCCCAATCCTCGGCGGTGCCGGTATAGGGCAGGTAGCTGGCGGGGTGGAACCAGAAAGCCCGGTCGCCGGCGTTGAACCCCACGCGCCAGACTTCGGCGCCGGTCTTGCGCAGCATCGTGCCCAGCCGGTGAAAGAACGGGCCGTGCGGCCCCTGCAGGAAAAGAAATGTGCGTTTCTGTCCGGTTGCGTTGCTCATACGGGGGCACTATCCACTGTCCAAGAGACGCATATCTATCGCCGGAGCTCGGCGAATATAAGGCAGATTCGGAAACGGCGCGCGGCGAGGCCGCATCCGCCGGAAGAAGGGGCGCGAAACCAGATGTTTACCGGAATAATCACCGATATCGGAGAGGTGCGCGAACTCGAGCAGCGCGGGGATCTGCGGGCGCGGATCGCCACCGGCTACGACACTCAGGGCATCGATATCGGCGCCTCGATCGCGTGCAACGGCGTCTGTCTGACGGCGATCGCGCTGGGCACCGACTGGTTTGATGTGCAGATCAGCGCCGAGACGGTCAGCAAGACGAATATCGCTTCCTGGTCCGTCGGTTACCGGGTGAACCTCGAGCGGGCTCTGAAGGTCGGGGACGAGCTTGGCGGGCATATCGTGTCCGGCCATGTGGACGGTCAGGCCGAGGTCGTCTCGGTGCGTGACGAAGGCGACAGCACCCGAGTATTGCTGCGCGCGCCCAAGGATCTGGCGCGTTTCATCGCACCCAAGGGGTCTGTCGCCCTCAACGGCACGTCGCTGACCGTCAACGAGGTCGATGGTTGCGATTTCGGCGTCAACTTCATTCCGCACACCAAGGTCGCGACGACATGGGGCGACGTGCAGCAAGGTGATCGCGTGAACCTCGAGATCGACACTCTGGCGCGTTACGTCGCCCGTCTGGCCGAGATGTCGGACGCCTGAGATCCCCGTCTCCCGGGCTTCTACCGGCGGGCGCGCGCCGCGGCAGTTGCGAGATGCAGTGCGAGACCTGACAGATAGCAGACCAGCAGCACCGCAAGACCGCCCGACGCCCCGAAGGTCGCGAGCATCGCAAGCAGGATCGGCGTGCCGGTGAGATTGCCGAGATTGCCCATCTGCGCAACGGCGCCATTGGCGAGTGCGCGGTCCTGCGGCGTCGTGTTGAGCTGCGGGATGGCAGCAAAGCTCGCCGCCTGCACCAGCGCCAGCGTGCCGAACAGCAGGACCACGGGCCAGATCGCGCCGGGCAGCGTCCAGACCAGCAGGACGCAGAGTGCCGACAGGGCGAAGCCGAGCTTCACGACATTAACCGCCGGCAGGCGCCGGAGCAGCCCTACGACGAGCGTGAGGGAGACGGCGATCGAGGTCAGCGGCAACACGCCCAGCAGCCAGCCGGGCGCCTGTGGCCCGAGCACGAGCGGCAGCACGGTCAGCAGGGCCACGAATGTCAGCGTGTAGCAGAGCCAGCCGAGCGCCGCGGCATTGAGCCGGGGATCGCGGTAGATTTCGATGTGACGCTGCAACAGGGCGCGGGGCGACCAGGACATGGCGGGTGCCTCAAGCGAGAGGCGCGGCAGGACCCGCCACAGGATCGCGGCCATGAGCAGCATGTAGAGCGCATGCACGCCGAACAGCAGGCCCGGCCCGTACGTTGCGATCAGCGGCAGCCCGCCCCAGGCGGCAATGGCATAGGCGACGCCGAAGAACGTGCTCCAGAGCGTCATCGCGAAGGGTCTCAGGCGATCCGGCGCCAGTTCCGCGATGAAGGTCGGCGCGGCGACGACGATCACCAGATGCGACAGCCCTTCGATCAGCCGTGTGGCAAGAAACAGCGGCAGCACTGGGAGCGTGGCCTGCAGTGCGGACATCGCGGCGCCGAGGATCAGCCCGGCGAGCAGGAGCTTGCGATAGCCGAGCCGGGCGACGATCATCCCGGCGACGAGCCCGAGGACAAGGCCCACGAAGCTGAGCAGGGAGACGGCGAAGCCAAGTGTCGCGCCCGCCTCGGGATAGATGCCGCGGAGGGCGGGAAAGGCGACGGAGAGTTTCGCGAACTGTCCGGCAGCACCAAGGCCCGCGGCCCAGAGCAGCAGGATCATCGCGAGGGGCGGCAGGGGACGGGACATGGTCAGGCTCGGGCTGGGACGGCTCGGATCTGAATGGCAGAGGTGCCGGGGAAAGGAAACCGGGCCCGTGATCCGAACGCGCGATGAGGGGGCGCGGTGGCGCGCAGGCCGCGGTATCCGCGAGCTAGCGAAGGAGGCTCTTCATGCCCTTGTCGAGCCCGGACAGGGTCATCGGCACCATGTTCTCCTCGAAGATCTCGCGGATCATGCCGATGCTCTGGGTGTACTGCCAGTGCGCTTCCGGCGTCGGGTTGATCCAGAGATTGTCGGGCCACTGCATGCGGCACCGCTCGAGCCAGGTCTGCCCGGCCTCGGCGTTCCAGTGCTCGTTCGCACCACCCGGATAGGCGATCTCGTAGGGCGACATCGCGGCATCCCCAACGAAGATGCATTTGTAATCATGTCCATAGGTGCGCAGGATCTCGGCCGTCGGAATCTGCGCGTCCCAGCGGCGGTGATTGTCCTTCCACACACCTTCGTAGAGGCAGTTGTGAAAGTAGAAATGCTCCATGTGCTTGAATTCGGCGCGCGCCGCGCTGAACAGCTCTTCCACCACCTTCACATGCGGATCCATCGACCCGCCGATGTCGAGGAACAACAGCACCTTGACCGCATTGCGCCGCTCGGGCCGTGTCTGCACGTCGAGATAGCCATGCTCGGCCGTGGCGCGGATCGTGCCGTCGAGGTCCAGTTCCTCGTTAGCGCCGTCGCGCGCCCATTTGCGCAGGCGCTTGAGCGCGACCTTGATATTGCGGGTGCCGAGCTCGACGCTGTCATCGAGATTGCGGAATTCGCGCTTGTCCCAGACCTTGACCGCACGCTGGTGGCGCGAACCGTCCTGACCGATGCGCACGCCCTCGGGATTGTAGCCATAAGCGCCGAAGGGCGAGGTGCCCGCCGTGCCGACCCACTTGCTGCCCCCCTGATGACGACCCTGCTGTTCCTTGAGCCGCTCCTTGAGCGTTTCCATCAGTTTGTCGAACCCGCCAAGCGCCTCGATCTCGGCCTTTTCTTCGGCGCTGAGATGCTTTTCGGCCATCTTTTCAAGCCAGCCGGCGGGGATGTCGACGGCCTCCATCACGGCCTGCATCGGGATTTTGTCGAGCCCTTCGAAGCTCGCCGCGAAGGCGCGGTCGAAGCGGTCGATATGGCGCTCGTCCTTCACCATCGAGGTGCGGGCGAGGTAATAGAACGCCTCGGCGTCATAGGTCGCAAGGCCCGCGCGCATCCCTTCGAGAAAGCTGAGATATTCGCGCAGGGAAACCGGCACGGAGGCGTTGCGGAGGTTTTCGAAGAAGGGGACGAACATGCCCCGACCCTTACATCAGAATCTTGTCGAGCGCGATGGTCACGATCAGCCCCAGCAGGGCGAAACAGATGCCAAAGCCCGCGGCATATTGCGCGATGTCAGCGGCGTTGCCCTTGCGGTGGCGCGCGGTCATTCCGCCCGTCAATGCCCCGATAAGGGCCCCTGCGATCACGATCATGAGTGGCTCCTGGATCCGTTCAGCGTCCGGGGCGGCGATGTCGCGAGGACCACCCCGTCCGGGCCGCACCCGTAGCGCGGGCCGTTCACAGAGTCCATGCAGCTTGCGCGCGCCCGAGGGTCGCAGGTGCGCTCAGGCGCGGTTGTACTTGATGAAGGGGGTCAGCGTGCCGATGCGGTCATAGAGCTGGCGGGCGGTCTTGTTGTAATCCTGCGTCAGCCAGTAGACGTTTGATGCGCCCGCCTCATCGGCGGCGGCATAGACTGCTTCGATCAGCGCCCGCCCGATACCGGTTCCGCGGGTTTCGGGAGCCGCGTAGAGATCCTGCAGGTAGCAGACGTTTTCGGCAGACCAGCCGTGGCGGTGAAAGAGGTAATGCGCGATGCCGACCAGTGCGCCGTCCTGTTCAGCCACGAGACAGCTGTAGTCCTGCGGGTCATCGCCCAGAAGACGGTCGAAATAGAGATCGTGAATCTCGGCCGGACGCGCGGTTTCATAAAATTCGAGATAGGCGGTCCAGAGCGCAGACCACTGTTGCTTGTCATCGGCGCGGAGGGGGCGGATGGTCGCGGGAGTCTGGGACATCTGCTGCTTTATCCTCATCTGGCGGGGTTTCGGAGGGAGGGGCGCCAAAGGGTGACGTCACCCTTTCGACGCCGAACCTGCCTCCTTGGTCCCGCAATTGCAAAATCTAATTCCGACCCTCCGGAACCTTGCCGCTGGAACGGTGCGCACAAGGACAGCGGGCGACTAGCGCCCCTGACGCCGTGCCATGAAGGCCAGCCGTTCGAAAAGATGCACGTCCTGCTCGTTCTTGAGCAGTGCGCCGTGCAGCTTCGGCAGGGCATTGGCACCGTCACGCTTGAGATCCTCGGGGCTCAGATCCTCGGCCAGCAGCAGCTTGAGCCAGTCGAGCACTTCGGACGTCGAGGGCTTCTTCTTGAGCCCGGGCTGTTCGCGCAGCTCGTAGAACTGGGTGAGGGCGGTGGTCAGCAGCGCTTCCTTGATGCCGGGATGGTGCACTTCGACGATTCGACGCAGGGTCTCGGGATCGGGAAAGCGGATGTAGTGGAAGAAACAGCGGCGCAGGAAGGCGTCGGGCAGTTCCTTTTCGTTGTTCGAGGTGATGATGACGATGGGGCGGTGGCGCGCGGCGATCGTCTCGCCGGTCTCGTAGACGTGGAACTCCATCCGGTCGAGCTCCTGCAGCAGATCGTTGGGGAATTCTATATCCGCCTTGTCGACCTCGTCGATCAGCAGCACGACCTTTTCATCCGCCTCGAAAGCCTGCCAGAGCTTGCCCTTGCGGATATAGTTGGACACATCGTTGACACGTTGGTCCCCCAGCTGGCTGTCGCGCAACCGGCTCACGGCGTCGTATTCGTAAAGGCCCTGCTGGGCACGTGTGGTGGATTTCACGTTCCACTCGATCATCCGCAGACCAAGCGACTCCGCGACCTGTCGGGCCAGTTCGGTCTTGCCGGTTCCGGGCTCTCCCTTTACCAGAAGCGGACGCTCCAGGGTCACGGCGGCGTTCACGGCCATGGTCAGATCGCCGGTCGCCACGTAGTCTTTCGTGCCCTCGAATTTCATCTCTGCGCGCTCCTTGTGCGGTGTCTTAATCACAGTCCCGGAAACGCCATAATCCGTCGCTATTGGCTAGTGACATCGCCGGGGGGTTGGGTTAAGTGCTGCGCGCAGGGGTGCCAGATATCTGAGGAAATTACCATGGCAGATATGGGCGTTGATGAGGGAACCAAGATGAAAGCAGAATCCTTTCTTCCCGACGACTATCGTCCGGCAGAAGACGAAGTATTCATGAACGAACGTCAGCTTGAATACTTCAGACGCAAGCTGTTGATGTGGAAAGCCGACCTCATGGCCGACAGCCGGGACACGATCGAGGGTCTCCAGGACGGCACCCGGAACATTCCCGACGTCACCGACCGCGCCTCCGAGGAAACCGACCGTGCGCTGGAATTGCGCACCCGGGATCGCCAGCGCAAGCTGGTCAGCAAGATCGACGCCGCGTTGCGCCGGATCGACGACGGCGAATACGGATATTGCGAAGTGACCGGCGAGCCGATCAGCCTCAAGCGGCTGGATGCACGCCCGATCGCCACGATGAGCCTCGAGGCGCAGGAACGTCACGAGCGTCGCGAAAAGGTGCATCGGGACGACTGATCCGCCTTGCGGACAAGTGTTGGAAAGACGCCGGGGCATCGCTCCGGCGTCTTTCGTTTGTGGCCCCTTGCATCTGTCGGCGGGGTCTGGCGTCGCCGGAGGCGGCTGGACTGGGATCTTGGTGCGTGTCAGCTATCCTTGGCGAGGGTCAGGTCCGGACGCGACGATCGCGCGACGCCAGATTGTGGCGGAATGAAGGCGGCCCGAGGGATGGCGGGCGAAAGAGGAGAGCGGATGAGTTTGCAGGGCAGGGACATCGTCGTGATCGGCGGCGGCATCGGCGGGCTTGCAGCGGCACTGGCGCTGCGGCAGCGCGGTGCCGGGGTCGTGGTGCTGGAACAGGCGGGCGAGATTTCCGAGGTCGGCGCCGGTCTGCAGATATCGCCCAACGGAGGCCGTGTGCTCGATGCGCTGGGCCTCACGCTCGAAGGCGCCGTGCGGGCGCAGGCGGTCAGTCTGCGCGATTTTCGCCGCGGCGCCGAGGTGCTGCGGCTCGATCTGGCGCGGCTGGATCCCGGGCAGGCCTATCACTTTGTGCATCGTGCCGATCTGGTGGCGCTGCTGCTGGCGGCGGCGCAGGATGCAGGCGTACAGATCAGGCTCTCGCAGCGCGTGACCGAGATCCTGCCGGGGGAGCGTCCCCAAGTGCTGACGGCAGATGGCGAGAGTTTCGCTGCGGATCTGGTCGTGGGCGCGGATGGCGTGAAATCGGTGGCGCGCGGCGTGCTGAACGCAGAGGCGCCTGCGCGTTTCACCGGTCAGGTCGCCTGGCGCGCCGTGGTGAAGAATAGCTGCGACCACCCCGCCGAGGCGCGGGTGCATATGGGCCCGGGGCGGCATCTGGTGAGCTATCCGCTGCGGGGCGGGCGTTTCGTGAACCTCGTCGCGGTCGAGGAGCGTGCGGAATGGGCGGCCGAAGGCTGGCACCACGAGGACGATCCGGCCAACCTTCAGCATGCCTTTGCTGGATTCGGGGGCGACGCGGCAAAGCTGCTCGCAGGGGTGAGGGCGCCGGGGCTTTGGGGGCTCTTCCGCCATCCGGTCGCGCCGCGCTGGCACGGGGCCGCTGTGGTGCTGCTCGGCGATGCGGCGCATCCCACACTACCGTTTCTGGCGCAGGGAGCGAACCTGGCGCTGGAAGATGCCTGGGTGCTGGCCGCCTGTCTCGATGCCGGTGACATGGCGCAGGGGCTGGACCGGTATCAGACGCTTCGGCGTCCGCGGGTCGAGCGGGTTCTGGCGGCGGCCGATGGCAATGCGTGGAAATATCACCTGAGCAATCCTCTGGTGCGGGGCGCGGCGCATCTGGCGCTGCGCGCGGCCGGAACGCTGGCACCCGGGCGGATGGTGCATCAGTTCGACTGGCTCTACGGCTTCGACGTGACCCGCGGGGTTTGATCCCATGGAGCGCGCGTGCCGCGCGAGTTTGATCCCATGGAGCGGCGTGCCGCGCGGGGTTGATCCAATTGAGCGCGCGTGCCGCGCGCGCTGGTTTCTGGTCTGTTTGCCGCCTTCAACGCCTTGATCCCTTGCAGGTGTTTCGGGGCTGTTGCACCAAGGAAGGGGAGGACACATCTGTTGACCATGATAAAAGACCCCTGGAGGAACGCGCATGGACAGATTTGACAACGCCCCCGAGACGGCACTCGACTGGCACCGCGCCGGAACCGGTGCAGCACTGGCCACGGTGATCGAAACCTGGGGATCGGCGCCACGCCGCGTGGGGGCCCAGCTTGCGATTTCCGGCACGGGCGAGATCGTCGGCTCGGTCTCGGGCGGCTGTGTCGAGGGCGCGGTGATCGTCGAAGCGCTCGAGGCGCTCGAGGAAGGTATCTCGCGCGAGCTGGAATTCGGTGTCAGCGATCAGGACGCCTTTGCCGTGGGGCTCGCCTGTGGCGGGACGATCCGCATTCTCGTCGAACCTGTCGGCGCTGTGCTGTCCGAGGCGCTGCTCTCCGATCTTGTCGCGGCGCGTTCGGGTCGGCGGCCCGTGGCCTATGTGGTCGACCTTGAAAGCGGCGCACGGCACCTGGCCGGGGCGGGGCATGCCGACCGGTTCCGCATGGATCGCTCGGGCTTCGAGGAGGGCACGCGGACCTTCGTCGCCGTGCACAATCCGCCGCTGCGGCTGATCGTGGTCGGCGCGGTGCATATCGCACAGGCGCTGGTGCCGATGGCGCGGATTGCCGGATACGATCCGGTCGTGATCGACCCGCGCGAGACGTTCGGCTCTGCCGCGCGCTTTCCGGGCGAGCGGATCGTGAACGACTGGCCGGACGAGGCGGTCGAGGCCGAGGGGCTCGATTCCCGCACGGCGCTGGTGCTGCTGACCCATGATCCCAAGCTTGACGATCCCGCTCTGGAAAAGGCGCTGCGCTCGGGATGTTTCTATATCGGCGCGCTGGGCTCGACCCGGACACATGCCAAGAGGGTCGCCCGGCTCGAGGGGCTCGGATTCACCGCCGCTGAAATCGAGCGCATCCACGCGCCTATCGGTCTCGATATCGGGGCATCGGGGCCGTCGGAAATCGCGGTGTCGGTCATCGCCGAGATGACCCGGGTGCTGAGGAAAGGCGCGTGATCTTTGGCGAGGTGAAGATTTCCGAGGCCGAAGGCGCGGTGCTCGCCCATTCCGTGCCGCTGGCCGAGGGGCGTCTGCGCAAGGGCAAGGTGCTGGCCCCGGCCGATCTCGCCCGGCTTAGGGACGGTGGCATCGGCGCGGTCATCGTGGCACGGCTCGAGCCCGGCGACGTGGCCGAAGATGCCGCGGCCGAACAGCTGGCGCGCGCGCTGGTCCCCGATGCGGCGGCGGCGGGCTTGCGGCTCAGCAAGGCCGCGACCGGACGGGTCAATATCTTTTCCGACTGTCTGGGCGTGGCCGAGGTCGAAGCCGCGAAGATCGACGCGATCAATGCCGTGCATCCGATGATCACCGTGGCGACGGTGCCCGAATGGCAGCGCATGGGGCTGCGGGGCATGGTCGCGACGGTCAAGATCATCTCATATGCGGTGCCCGAGGTCGCGCTCGAGCGGGCCTGCGTGCTGGGGCAGGATGGATTGCGGATGCGGCGCGTCACGGTCGGTCAGGCTCAGCTGATCCAGACATATGTCGCCCCCGATGACGGCGTGAAGGGTCAGAAGGCGATCGGCACGCGGCTCGAACGGCTCGGTGTCTCCCTGGGGGATATCTGCCTCGTGCCGCATGAAACCGACGCTCTGGCGGCGGCGATTGCGGCTTCGCAGGCGGAGGCGATCCTGATACTGACGGCGTCGGCGACCTCCGACATCTGCGATGTGGCACCGGCGGCGCTGCGCGCGGCACGCGGTCGGGTGATCCATTACGGCATGCCGGTCGATCCCGGGAACCTGCTGTTCTACGGCGATCTGAACGGTGTCCCGGTGATCGGCCTGCCGGGATGCGCACGTGCACCGGCGCTCAACGGAGCGGACTGGGTGATGGAGCGGATGCTCTGCGGCGTGCCGGTCACACCGCGCGATATCGCAGGCATGGGCGTCGGCGGACTGCTCAAGGAGATCCCGACACGCCCCCGCCCGCGCGAAGGCTAGATCCGCCGTCGCGGGTGCTGGCACGCCGACGCGGTCAGCCGGTGCTCTCGGGCGCCACGCAAAAAAAAGGGCGCGCCGCAGCGCACCCTTCGAACCTTGCCTGAGGATGCAGGCTTACTTGGAGACCGGTCCGATCATCATGATCATCTGGCGGCCTTCCATCTTGGGCATGTTCTCGATCTTGCCCACTTCCTTCACATCCTCGGCGACACGCTCCAGCAATTCGCGCCCCAGATTCTGGTGCGCCATCTCGCGGCCACGGAAGCGGAGGGTGATCTTCACCTTGTCGCCATTCTCGAGAAACTTGAAGACCGACCGCATCTTGACCTCGTAGTCGTGGATGTCGGTATTGGGCCGGAACTTGATTTCCTTGACCTCGATGATCTTCTGCTTCTTGCGCGCCTCGGCTTCGCGTTTCTGCTGTTCGTACTTGTACTTGCCGAAATCCATGATCTTGCAGACCGGCGGGGCCGCATTGGGAGAAATCTCGACCAGATCAAGGCCGGCCTCTTCGGCCATTTCCATGGCACGGGCGGGCGTCACCACGCCGACGTTCTCGCCATCCGCGCC
>JBBSNW010000076.1:0-19845 GCA_038260405.1 Rhodobacterales bacterium
AAGTCGGCTCAGGACGACCTGACCACGATCGCAGGCCAGAAGGCCGTCGTCACCAAGGCCAAGAAATCCATCGCCGGTTTCCGTGTGCGCGAAGAAATGCCGCTGGGTGCCAAGGTGACCCTGCGCGGGGATCGTATGTACGAATTCCTCGACCGTCTGATCACCGTGGCAATGCCCCGCATCCGCGACTTCCGCGGCGTGTCGGGCAAGTCGTTCGATGGCCGCGGCAACTACGCCACTGGTCTCAAGGAACACATCGTCTTCCCGGAAATCAACTTCGACAAAGTTGACGAGAACTGGGGCATGGACATCGTGATCTGCACGACTGCCGCCACCGACGCAGAAGCCAAAGCGCTGTTGAAGCATTTCAACATGCCTTTCAACAGCTAAGGGGAAATCAGAACATGGCAAAAAAATCCATGATCGAGCGCGAGAAGAAGCGCCAGCGTCTGGTGGCCAAGTATGCTGCAAAGCGTGCCGAGCTGAAAGCCGCCGCCACCGACGAGTCCAAGCCGTTCGAGGAGCGCTTCAAGGCGCGTCTCAAACTGGCGGAACTGCCGCGCAACAGCTCGGCAACCCGTCTTCACAACCGCTGCCAGCTGACGGGGCGTCCTCACGCCTATTACCGCAAGCTGAAAATCAGCCGTATCATGCTGCGCGACCTTGGCTCCAAAGGCCAGCTGCCCGGCATGGTCAAGTCAAGCTGGTAAGGAGGGCATGATATGAACGATCCTATCGGCGATATGCTCACCCGGATCCGCAACGCTCAGATGCGTGGCAAATCCACAGTGATGACACCCGCCTCCAAGCTGCGTGCCTGGGTTCTCGACGTGCTCGCGGATGAAGGTTACATCCGCGGCTACGAAGCGGCCACAGGTGCCGATGGCCACCCGGCCATCGAGATCAGCCTCAAGTACTTCGACGGCGCCCCCGTCATCCGCGAGATCAAGCGTGTTTCCACGCCCGGTCGCCGCGTCTACCTGGGCGTCAGTGACATCCCCTCGGTCCGTCAGGGCCTGGGTGTGTCGATTGTCAGCACGTCGCGTGGCGTGATGTCGGATGCACATGCACGCGCGGCCAATGTTGGCGGCGAAGTGCTCTGCACGGTGTTCTAAGGAGAACTGGTAATGTCTCGTATTGGGAAAAAACCGGTCGGCCTGCCTTCGGGCGTGTCCGCAACGCTCTCCGGTCAGGCCATCGAAGTGAAGGGGCCGAAAGGCACCCAGAACTTCACCGCAACCGACGATGTGACTTTGACCGTTGAGAATGACGCGATTTCTGTCACTCCGCGCGGCAAGTCCAAGCGCGCGCGCCAGCAGTGGGGCATGACTCGCACGGTTATTGCGAACATGGTTCACGGCGTGTCCGACGTCTTCAAGAAAGAGCTTGAGATCCGCGGCGTGGGTTACCGGGCGCAGCTTCAGGGCAATATCCTGAAACTGAACCTCGGCCTCAGCCACGATGTCAATTTCGAAATCCCTGATGGAGTGACGGTCACCGCACCGAAGCCGACAGAGATCACCGTGGAAGGTCACGATGTTCAACTGGTCGGCCAGGTGGCTGCAAACATTCGCGACTGGCGCCGTCCCGAGCCCTACAAAGGCAAAGGTATCCGGTACAAAGGCGAATTCATCTTCCAGAAGGAAGGCAAGAAGAAGTAAGGACGCGCAAAATGGCAAACAGTAAAAGAGATCTGTTCCTCAAGCGCCGTCTGCGCGTACGGAACAAGCTGCGGGCAGTGAATGCAGGGCGCGTGCGCCTGTCGGTTCACCGCTCCAACAAGAACATCAGCGTTCAGCTGATCGACGATGTGAATGGCGTGACGCTTGCCGCGGCTTCTTCTCTCGAGAAGGAACTGGGCATGCCCGGCAAGAATAATCTGGAAGCCGCCGCCAAGGTGGGCACCGCGATTGCCGAACGCGCCAAGAAGGCCGGTGTGGACGAAGCGTATTTCGACCGCGGCGGTTTCCTGTTCCACGGCAAGGTGAAGGCTCTGGCCGACGCCGCTCGTGAAGCAGGTCTGAAGATCTAAACCACGGCGTAGGGGGCCCGGTTCGGGCCCCCTCGATGATCCGGGGGTCTTGCTTGCCGACAGAGCAGGGGGCCCACCAGGGATCGAGACAATTTCGGTGCTTCTGGCGCCACAGTACAAGGATGCCTCTACATGGCAGAACGTGATAACCGTCGGGGTGGTGGCAATCGTCGCGACCGCGAAGATTCAAATCCGGAATTCGCCGATCGCCTCGTCGCAATCAACCGGGTGTCCAAGACCGTCAAGGGTGGTAAGCGTTTCGGCTTTGCCGCACTCGTCGTTGTGGGCGACCAGAAGGGCCGCGTCGGCTTCGGCAAGGGCAAGGCCAAAGAGGTCCCCGAGGCGATCCGCAAGGCGACTGAGCAGGCCAAGCGCAAGATGATGCGCGTGCCCCTGCGCGAAGGCCGCACGCTGCACCACGACATCGAAGGCCGTCATGGCGCAGGCCGCGTGATCATGCGGACCGCTCCGCAGGGTACCGGTATCATCGCCGGTGGTCCGATGCGTGCCGTGTTCGAGATGCTGGGCGTTCAGGACGTGGTCGCGAAATCGACCGGTTCGCAGAACCCCTACAACATGATCCGTGCCACGCTGGACGGTCTGAGCAAGGAAACTTCGCCCCGCATGGTCGCACAGCGTCGTGGCAAGAAGGTCGCAGACATTCTTGGTCACAAGGACGAAGCGCCCGCCACGGAAGCGGCTGCCGAGCCGGCAGAAGCGTAAGGAGCTGAGAACATGGCAAAAACCATCGTCGTCAAGCAGATCGGCTCGCCGATCCGCCGCCCCGAGAAGCAGCGCAAGACCCTCATCGGTCTGGGCCTGAACAAGATGCACAAGACACGCGAGCTTGAAGACACTCCCGCCGTGCGCGGCATGGTCAACAAGATCCCGCACCTCGTGCAGATCATCGAAGAGCGCGGCTGAGCCGCCGGCGGGGCAGTCCCCGCAATTCGAAGAGATTGGAACGCCCCTCGGTTGTCCGTGGGGCGTTTTCATATTTCGTGACAGGGCTTGGCGCGCACCCGCCTGAATGACTCTGCTTCCCATGGCAGCAGCCCCGCAATTGGCGTGACCGCAGGCGCAGCGAAAATGGCGATCCGAAAGTCCGTATCGCCTTTCGGACCTGATTGCTGTTCCCTCTCGGCAGCGCGCCGTCGCATGGCGTGCTCAACTGGAGGAGAAATCATGTCCAATCCCTATGCCGGTGGTTGCGACCACGTGCACATAAAGGCCAGCGCCGAGCCGATCGACAACCACGAGTGCCATTGCAACGTCTGCAAGGGCGTCACGGGCCAGCAGCACACGCATGTCGCGTTTTTCAACTATGGCGACGTGTCGGTCGATCACCCCGAAAAGATGAAGCGCCAGCCCTTCAACGCCGAAAACCCCAACGGTCCGCTCGAACTCTGCACCTGTGGCGAATGCGGTGCGGCGCTGATGCTGGACGACAAGGAAAAGCGGATCCGCGTCGCGGTGCCGAACGTCATGGGCTATGATGACGGCGCGTTCCCGGATGCGACCTATCACGCGTTCTACGACGATTCCAAAGGCTACGCGAAGCCTTCGGACGGCCGCCCGGTCTATGAAGGCCTGCGCCCGGACTTTACCTGGCCCGCATCGGCCTGAGGCCTTCGGGGTCTGACTGCACCGTCCTCCGGATCCCCGGAGGACGTCTGCTTTGCACTATCGGCCCAGCGAGGGGCCAGCCCCTCGCGCTCCCCGGAGTTTATCCGGCAAGATGAAGCAGGAGGCCGGAGGGCTTGAACCGGGATCGTTCCGCGTCTATACGCGCCCGGTGGTCCGATGCGGACCCGACTCACATCATGCAAAAGCCGTGTTTGCCCACTCCGTCGCTGGAGGGCAGTTCCGGCAAAGGAGAAGCGACATGAAACTGCACGAACTTCACGACAATCCCGGCGCCAACAAGCGCCGCAAGCGGATCGGCCGCGGCGCCGGTTCCGGCATGGGCAAGACCGGTGGTCGTGGTATCAAGGGTCAGAAGTCCCGTTCGGGTGTGGCCATCAATGGCTACGAAGGCGGCCAGATGCCGCTCTACCAGCGTCTGCCCAAGCGTGGCTTCAACAAGCCGAACCGCAAGAGCTATGCCGTCGTCAACCTCGGCCTGATCGAGAAGTTCGTCGAGGCCGGCAAGATCGACGCCTCCGCGCAGATCACCGAAGATACGCTGATCGCATCGGGTCTGGTGCGCCGCAAGCTGGACGGTATCCGCGTTCTGGCCAAGGGCGTGTTCGGCACCAAGCTGGACCTCGCCGTGACCGGCGCCTCCAAATCTGCGGTCGAGGCCATCGAAAAGGCCGGCGGATCGATCACGATCACGCAGGCTCACGCGGCCGAATAACCGGTTGTGAGCGGCGCATCCGCCGCTTACATGGTATACAGGTTTTCCCCGACGCCGCCCGAGCCGTTAAACCGCTCCGGGCGGCGTTTGTCTGACAAGAGAGATTTCTCATGGCATCCGCAGTAGAACAAATGGCCGCGAACACGAGCTGGGCTGCTCTGGGCAAGGCGACGGATCTGCGCAACCGCATATTCTTCACGCTCGGCCTGCTCATCGTCTATCGCCTTGGCACATACATTCCGGTTCCCGGTATCGATGGTGGCGCTCTGCGTGACTTCATGCAGCAGGCACAGCAGGGTATCGGCGGCATCCTCACCATGTTCACCGGCGGCGCGCTGGGGCGGATGGGGATTTTCGCGCTGGGGATCATGCCGTATATCTCGGCCTCGATCATCATCCAGCTGCTGACATCCATGGTGCCGTTCCTCGAGCAACTCAAGAAAGAGGGCGAGCAGGGACGCAAGAAGATCAACCAGTATACCCGCTACGGCACCGTGTTCCTGGCGACCTTCCAGGCTTATGGTCTGGCACGGGGCCTCGAATCCGGCAGCCTCGTCACCGATCCCGGTCTCTACTTCCAGGCCTCCTGCGTGATCACGCTTGTCGGCGGTACGATGTTCCTCATGTGGCTCGGTGAGCAGATCACTGCCCGCGGCATCGGCAACGGCATCTCTCTCATCATCTTCGTCGGCATCATCGCCGAGGTCCCCGCCGCGCTGGCACAGTTCTTCGCCTCGGGTCGTTCGGGCGCCATCAGCCCAGCGGTGATCATCGGTGTCATCGTCATGGTCGTGGCGGTGATTATGTTCGTGGTCTTCATGGAACGCGCGCTGCGCAAGATCACCATCCAGTATCCCCGCCGTCAGGTGGGCATGAAGATGACCGAGGCGCAGAATTCTCACCTGCCGGTCAAGGTGAACCCCGCGGGCGTCATCCCTGCGATCTTCGCAAGCTCGCTGCTGCTGCTTCCGACCACCATCGCGACGTTCAGCCAGGCGGGCCAGACCGGCCCGATCATGTCGACCATCCTTGCCTATTTCGGCCCGGGCCAGCCGCTCTACCTGCTGTTCTTTGCCGCGATGATCGTGTTTTTCGCGTATTTCTACACCTTCAACGTGTCGTTCAAGCCGGACGAGGTTGCGGACAACCTCAAGAACCAGAACGGCTTCGTTCCCGGCATCCGTCCGGGCAAGAAGACGGCCGAATATCTGGAATACGTGGTCAACCGCGTGCTGGTTCTGGGTGCGGCCTATCTCGCTGCCGTCTGCCTGCTGCCCGAGATCCTGCGCAACCAGTTCGCCATTCCCTTCTATTTCGGCGGCACCTCGGTGCTGATTGTGGTGAGCGTGACGATGGACACCATTCAGCAGGTGCAGAGCCACCTGCTCGCGCATCAGTACGAAGGTCTCATTCAAAAGTCGCAACTGCGCGGCAAGAGTAAGGCACGCAAGAGCAGGGGACCGTCGCGTCGATGAACATCATACTTCTGGGACCGCCGGGGGCAGGCAAGGGCACGCAGGCCCGCATGCTTGTGGACGAGCGGAACATGATCCAGCTGTCCACCGGTGACATGCTGCGCGAAGCCCGCGACAGCGGCACCGAGATGGGCAAGGTCGTGGCCGATGTGATGGCGCGCGGGGATCTGGTGACGGACGAGATCGTGATCGGCCTGATCCGCGAAAAGCTGCATGGCGATACGGCAGGGGGGCTGATCTTCGACGGCTTCCCCCGCACGCTCAAGCAGGCCGATGCGCTGGCCGACCTTCTGGCCGATATGGGGCAGAGCCTCGACTGCGTGATCGAACTGCGCGTCAACGACGAGGCCCTCGTGAGCCGTATCACCGCGCGCTCGACCTGCGCCAGTTGTGGCGAAGTCTACAATGATGTCACCAAGCCGATCCCGGCGGATGGCAAATGCACGAATTGCGGCGGCACCGAATTCAAGCGCCGTGCCGACGACAATGCCGAAAGCCTCAAGAAGCGGCTTATGGAGTATTACAAGCAGACCTCGCCCCTGATCGGCTACTATTATGCCAAGGGTCAGCACTGCCGGGTCGACGGCCTCGGAGAGATGTCGGACGTCAAAGCGGCCATCGCCGGAATGCTCGACGCCTGAGAGTTGCACTGCGCCTCCGCGGATGCCCTGATCCCGGCTTCTCGGGGTCAAAAATATCCCGGGGGTTTGGGGGCGGAGCCCCCGAGCGGGCAACCCGCGCCGGGCACGTTCGGCGCAGTACATAAACGGGGTTGACGCTCGGTGAGAATCCCCCTACCCACCCCTATCTCTACTGGAGAATCGCTATTGCGGGGCTAAGCGCAACACCCCGCAAGAACACCTGATCAGCCGCAAGCCCGCAGGCCATGTGCCTCGGGCCTGATGTTGTGAAAAAAGGGTCTGGAACTACGGATCCGCAACGAAAAGGAAAGACACGTGGCACGTATCGCCGGCGTTAACATCCCGACCCACAAACGGGTCCCGATCGCCCTCACTTATATTACCGGAATCGGCCATTCCTCGGCCAAGCAGATCTGTGCAGCCGTGAACATCGACGAGACCCGTCGCGTGAACGAGCTCTCCGACGCCGAAGTCCTGGCCGTGCGCGAGCACATCGACGCCAACTTCACCGTCGAAGGCGACCTGCGCCGTGAGACCCAGATGAACGTCAAGCGTCTGATGGACCTCGGCTGCTATCGTGGCCTGCGTCACCGCCGCAACCTGCCCGTGCGCGGGCAGCGGACCCACACCAACGCTCGCACCCGCAAAGGCCCCGCAAAGGCCATTGCCGGCAAGAAGAAATAAGGGAGGGCTGACAACATGGCACGCGATACAAGACGCGCAGGCAAGAAGAAGGTCTCCAAGAACATCGCCGCTGGTGTGGCGCATGTGAATTCTTCTTTCAACAACACCAAGATCCTAATCTCGGACGTGCAGGGCAACGCGATTGCCTGGTCCTCGGCTGGCACGATGGGCTTCAAGGGGTCGCGCAAATCGACACCTTATGCCGCCCAGCTCGCCGCGGAAGATGCCGGCCGCAAGGCGCAGGAACACGGCGTGAAGACGATCGAAGTTGAAGTGCAGGGCCCCGGTTCGGGCCGTGAATCCGCGCTCCGCGCTCTGGCGGCTGTCGGATTCAACATCACTTCGATCCGTGACGTGACGCCGATGGCCCATAACGGCTGCCGTCCGCCGAAGCGTCGCCGGGTCTGATTCCATCGATTTAAGGTTGGGGCTGCGCCTTGGTGCACGGCCCCAATCCGTCATTTTAACCTCGGGCGTTTTTTCCTTTAGGACATGGGGCAAAAACAGGAATGGAGGGACGTATGATCCACAAGAACTGGGCTGAACTGATCAAGCCGACGCAGCTTGAAGTGAAGCCGGGCAACGATCCGACCCGCGTGGCGACAGTCATCGCGGAACCGCTCGAGCGCGGCTTCGGTCTTACCCTCGGCAACGCGCTTCGGCGCGTTCTTCTGTCGTCGCTGCAGGGGGCTGCCATCACCTCCGTGCAGATCGACAACGTGCTGCACGAATTCTCGTCCGTCGCCGGTGTGCGTGAAGACGTGACAGACATCGTGCTGAACCTCAAGGGGGTATCCCTGCGCATGGAAGTCGAAGGGCCCAAGCGCCTGTCGATCAATGCCAAGGGCCCCGGTGTCGTCAAGGCCGGAGACATCTCCGAATCCAACGGCATCGAGATCCTGAACAAGGATCACGTGATCTGCCACCTCGACGACGGGGCGGATCTGTTCATGGAACTGACCGTGAACACCGGCAAGGGCTATGTCTCGGCTGACAAGAACAAGCCCGAGGATGCCCCCATCGGCATGATCCCGATCGACGCGATCTATTCGCCGGTCAAGAAGGTCGCCTATGACGTGCAGCCCACCCGCGAGGGCCAGGTGCTGGACTACGACAAGCTGACCATGAAGATCGAGACCGACGGTTCGCTGACCCCCGAAGATGCCGTGGCCTATGCTGCGCGCATCGTTCAGGACCAGCTGTCGATCTTCGTCAACTTCGACGAGCCGGAATCGGCCAACCGACAGGACGACGATGACGGGCTCGAGTTCAACCCGCTCCTCCTCAAGAAGGTGGATGAACTGGAACTGTCCGTGCGTTCGGCGAACTGCCTCAAGAACGACAACATCGTCTATATCGGCGATCTAATCCAGAAGACCGAAGCCGAGATGCTGCGCACCCCGAACTTCGGCCGCAAGTCGCTGAACGAGATCAAGGAAGTTCTTTCGGGCATGGGTCTGCACCTTGGCATGGATGTCGAGGATTGGCCGCCGGACAATATCGAAGACCTTGCCAAGAAGATGGAAGACACCTTCTAAGATAAGGTTAAGGAATGCGCGGATGTCCCCAAGGGGGCATCTGCCATTCAGGAAACCACACGGTTTCCACACCACCCCGCCCCGGGCAAATCCGCCCCAAAGACGGGTGAGACACGCATCTCGCCCCGGACAAAGCATAGAGCCACTCAAGGCTTAAAGGAGATAGAAAATGCGTCACGCAAAAGGCTACCGCCGCCTGAACCGTACCCACGAGCACCGCAAGGCGCTGTGGGCAAACATGTCCGGCTCGCTCATCGAGCACGAACAGATCAAGACCACGCTGCCGAAAGCCAAGGAGCTCAAGCGCGTGATCGAAAAGCTGGTGACCCTTGGCAAGCGCGGCGATCTGCACGCGCGCCGTCAGGCCAATGCCCAGCTCAAGCAGGACATCCACGTCGCCAAGCTGTTCGACATTCTCGGGCCGCGTTATGCCGAGCGTCAGGGTGGCTATGTCCGCGTCCTGAAGGCCGGTTTCCGCTATGGTGACATGGCGCCGATGGCGATCATCGAATTCGTCGACCGCGACGTCGATGCGAAAGGTGCCGCCGACAAGGCCCGCCTCGCCGCATACGAAGAAGTTGAAAACGCGTAAGATCCTCTCGGGATCGACGATTTGAAGGCCCCTTCCAGTGACTGGCGGGGGCCTTTTCTTTTTGGCGCATGTCGACGGGCCCCGTGAAGCTTCGCCTTGGGCCAGAGAAGCCGGTGCCTCGCCCCCGCCTTGCAATCGGCCAGTGCGGGGCTCATATCTGAGGCGCATCAGGAGGTGCCGCATGCTTTGTACCATTCTGATCTCGCTGGTGTTTATGGCGTCGAGCCTGTTGGTGCAGGTTGAGACGCGGCCGAACGCGCAGATGGAAATCTCGCTCTTTTCCGCAAACCTTGTGCGGGCGACCATGCGGACGGAGGTCTGATAAATGGCGGATCTGTTCGAAAGCACACCCATTCCCGATTCCGCGCCGCGCCCGCTGGCGGATCGTCTGCGGCCCCGTTCGCTGAGCGAGGTGATCGGGCAGCAGAAGGTTATCGGCCCGGACGGGCCGCTCGGTGTGA
Organism: Rhodobacterales bacterium; assembly: GCA_038260405.1. GTDB lineage: Bacteria > Pseudomonadota > Alphaproteobacteria > Rhodobacterales > Rhodobacteraceae > Puniceibacterium. The sequence goes on from JBBSNW010000076.1 coordinate 9,783, forward strand.
TGCTCGCCTCGCACTCTCTCGGCTCACTGGTCTTCTGGGGCCCGCCGGGTGTGGGCAAGACGACCGTCGCACGGCTGCTGGCGGACGAGACCGACATGCATTTCGTCCAGATCAGCGCGATCTTCACCGGCGTGCCGGAGCTGCGAAAGGTGTTCGACGCGGCCAAGCACCGCCGCCAGAACGGGCAGGGGACACTGCTCTTCGTTGACGAGATCCACCGCTTCAACAAGGCGCAGCAGGACGGCTTTCTGCCACACATGGAAGACGGTACGATCCTGCTTGTCGGAGCGACGACCGAAAACCCGTCCTTCGAGCTGAACGCCGCCCTGCTCAGCCGCTCGCAGGTTCTCGTGCTCGAACGGCTGACGCTCGGGGAACTGGAATTGCTCGCGCAACGTGCTGAAAAAGAGCTGGGCAGAACCCTGCCTCTGGATGGACACGCGCGAGAAGCGCTGCTCGAGATGTCGGATGGCGACGGGCGGGCCTTGCTGAACCTCATCGAACAGGTCGCGGCTTGGAAGGTCGACAGTAAGCTCGGCACCGACCAGCTGACCACGCGGCTCATGCGGCGCGCGGCGCAGCACGACAAGTCCGGCGAAAGCCATTACAATCTCATCTCGGCGCTACACAAATCGGTGCGTGGCTCCGATCCGGACGCGGCGCTCTACTGGTTTGCGCGGATGCTCGAGGGCGGCGAGGACCCTCGCTTTCTGGCGCGGCGGATCACCCGCATGGCCGTCGAGGATATCGGCCTCGCCGATCCTCAGGCGCAAGCGATTTGCCTGCAGGGCTGGGACACCTATCAGCGTCTCGGCTCGCCCGAAGGTGAACTCGCACTGGCGCAGGCGGTCGTCTATCTCGCGCTCGCGCCGAAATCCAACGCGGTCTACGGCGCCTACAAGGCAGCCCGCAAGACGGCAAAGGCGACCGGCTCGGTGCCCCCGCCCAAGCATATCCTGAATGCGCCGACGGCCCTGATGAAGGATCTCGGTTATTCCGATGGCTATTCCTATGACCACAATGCCGAGGATGCCTTTTCCGGGCAGGATTATTTCCCAGAAAGCCTGGGCCGTACCGTGTTCTACGAACCGGTCGAGCGCGGGTTCGAGCGGGATCTGAAAAAGCGCGTCGAGTATTTCAACAAGCTGCGCTCCAAGCGCTAGATCCCCTGCATTGCATGGCCCAATGGCGCCATCGCTTGACATCCACCGGTGCAGGCGCGATGCACCGCGCCATGACTTTCACTCTGCTTCAGGTCGCCTTGGGCGGCGCTCTGGGTGCCACGTCGCGCTATCTGACGGGGCTGGCCACGATCCGGCTGATCGGCGCAGGTTTTCCCTGGGGCACGCTGACGGTCAATGTCGTCGGATCGTTCCTGATGGGTGTGGTCGTCGTGGTGCTGGCGCAGACGGTCGGAAACCGCTATGCGCCGTTACTGATGACGGGGTTTCTGGGCGGCTTCACCACATTCTCGGCCTTTTCGCTGGATGCGGTCACCTTGTACGAAAGAGGAGCCGTGGGGCTGGCGGCGGGCTATGTGCTGGCCTCGGTGGTCCTGTCGCTTCTGGCACTGATGGCGGGCCTATGGGTTGCGCGGGGGATTATGGCATGAGCCAGGTACAGACGATCACGGTGGGCGAGGATGACGGCGATCAGCGGCTCGACCGCTGGCTGCGGCGCAAGTTCCCGCATCTCGCGCAGACGCGCATCGAGAATATGTGCCGCAAGGGCGAGCTGCGCGTCGATGGCGGGCGGGTCAAGGCGAATACCCGGCTCGAGATCGGCCAGCAGGTCCGCGTCCCGCCCCTGCCCGAACCGGGGCAGATCCAGTCCGGTCCCAAGACAGAAGTGACCGCCGCCGATGCCCGCATGATCCGCGAGGCGGTGCTGTATCAGGACGATCACATCATCGCGCTGAACAAGCCGCCGGGCCTGCCGACGCAGGGGGGCAGCAAGCAGACGCGTCATGTCGACGGGCTCGCCGCGGCGTTGCAATACGATTACGAGGAAAAGCCGCGTCTCGTGCACCGGCTCGACAAGGACACGTCGGGGGTGCTGCTGCTGGCGCGCACGCGCAGTGCGGCTCAGGCGCTGACGGCGTCCATGCGGCACAAGGAGACGCGCAAGATCTACTGGGCGCTCGTTGCCGGGGTTCCGACGCCGTATCTGGGCGAGATCAAGTACGGTCTGGTCAAGGCGGCAGGACGCGGTGCCGGGGGCGAGGGCGAAAAGATGATCGCCCTGCATCCGCGCGACATCGACTCGACGCCCGGTGCCAAGCGCGCCTACACGATCTATGCCACGCTCTACCGCGTCGCCGGCCGCGCGGCCTGGGTCGCGATGGAGCCGCTGACCGGGCGCACGCACCAGCTGCGCGCGCACATGGCCGAGATCGGGCATCCGATCATCGGGGACGGCAAGTATGGCGGCTCGGGGCAGGAGAACCAGGGTGACGGCTGGGGCGCGCAATTGGGCGGCATCATATCCAAGAAACTGCACCTGCATGCCCGCATGCTCCGTTTCGAACATCCCGAGACGCGCAAGGAAATCACGATCACGGCGCCGCTGCCCGAGCATATGGCCAATAGCTGGGACACCTTCGGCTGGACCGAGGATCTCGCGGCGGAAGACCCGTTCGAGGCGATCTGATCGTGGCGGAGCGGCAACTTACCTCAGAAGCGCAGCGCCTCGTCATCTTCGATGTCGACGGCACGCTGGTCGACAGCCAGGCGGATATCCTCGCTGCGATGACGGCGGCCTTTGCAGGCGCAGGGATCGCGACGCCGTCGCGCGAGGATATTCTCGGCATCGTCGGGCTGTCGCTGCCCGAGGCGATGTCGGTTCTCGTGCCCGGCATAGCGACTCCGCTGCGCCGCGAGCTCGTGGCGGGCTACAAGGCGGCTTATATGGAGTTGCGCGCCGAGAACGGTGTCGCCGTCTCCTCGCCGCTTTATCCGCATGTGCGCGGCGTGCTCGAAGAGTTGCACGCCGTCCCCGACCTGCTGCTGGGTGTCGCGACGGGCAAGTCGCGCAAGGGGCTCGACAAGCTGCTCGACGGGCATGGTTTGCGTCCCCTGTTCGTCACGCAGCAGGTGGCCGATAATCACCCCTCGAAACCGAATCCCGCGATGCTGCGCTCCGCTCTGGCCGAGACGGGTGTGCCTCCCCATCGCGCGGTGATGGTGGGGGATACGAGTTACGACATGGAAATGGCCAGGGCCGCGGGCCTGCTGGCGGTGGGCGTCGGTTGGGGATACCACGATCGCTCTCGGCTGCGCGACGCGCATATCCTGCTGGACGACATCCGCCTGCTGCCCGGCCTGCTGCAACAGATATGGGAGCAGATGGCATGAGCGAATGGGCCCCGAAACGGTTCTGGACTGCCGCCGAAGTGACGCAGGCCGAGACAGGCTATGGCGTCGCGCTGGATGGCCGCACTGTAAAGACACCGGTAAAGGCCACTCTGGTCGTGCCGACGCAGGCGCTGGCGCAGGCCATCGCCGAGGAATGGCACGCGCAGGGTGAACGAATCGACCCGACCTCGATGCCCTATACCCGCGGGGCGAATGCCGCCATCGACAAGGTCATGCACCAGCATGCCGCAGTCGCCGACATGCTGGCCGATTACGGCGACAGCGATCTGCTCTGCTACCGGGCCGACAACCCTGCGGAACTGGTCGCGCGCCAGTCCGCCGCCTGGGATCCGATGCTCGACTGGGCCGAGGCCGAGTTCGGCGCGAGGCTCGTCCCGCGCACCGGTGTCATGTACGAGGCGCAGGACCCGGCGGCGCTGGAAAAGCTGCGCGCCTCGGTGCACGAATTCGACGCCTTCGCGCTCGCCGCCTTCCACGATCTGGTGCAGCTGAGCGGTTCGCTGATCCTCGCCTTTGCCGTGACGCGCGATCTTGCACCTGCCGCGGATATCTGGGCGCTGTCGCGTCTGGACGAGGACTGGCAGCAGGAACTCTGGGGCGCCGACGAAGAGGCCGAAGAAGTCGCGGCCATCAAAAAAGAAGCCTTTCTGCAGGCACAGAGGTTCTTTTTGCTCTCGCAGCACACTGCAAAGTGACCCTCTGAGGGCTGACGCAGGGGAATGCAGGTCCGATGCGGCCTTTTTACCCGGCATGCCGCTTGACCTTCAAATGTGAATCCGACCAAACTTGCGATCACAAAGGGGGGGAACTCCCTGCTTTGGTAATTTCGGCCCGGTGGGCCGAACATGATAACCGCTTCAAGAGGAAGCGGACAAACAGGAAGAGGTTAACATGACTAAAACCGTAATTCTTGGCGCATTGACCGTGGCTGGCCTGGCGGCTGGCGCTGCCGGTGCCGCCACTCTTGACGACGTCAAGGCACGGGGCACACTGAACTGTGGCGTCACCACCGGTCTGGTCGGCTTTGCCGCGCCGGATGCGAATGGCGAATGGCAGGGCTTTGACGTCGATGTCTGCCGTGCCGTGGCCGCTGCCGTTCTGGGCGATCCGACCGCAGTCGAATTCGTGCCGACCACCGGCAAGACGCGCTTTACCGCGCTGTCTTCCGGCGAAATCGACATGCTGGCGCGCAACACCACATGGACATTCAGCCGCGACACAGACCTGAAATTCGATTTCGTCGGTGTGAACTACTACGACGGACAGGGCTTCATCGTTCCCAAGGCACTGGGCGTCAGCTCGGCCAAGGAACTGGATGGTGCGACCGTCTGCATCCAGACAGGCACCACGACCGAACTCAACCTTGCCGATTATTTCCGCAAGAACAACATGAGCTACCAGCCTGTGCCGGTCGAGACGAACGCCGAAGGCCAGCAGCAATATCTGGCCGGTGCCTGCGACACCTACACCACGGACGCATCCGGTCTTGCAGCGACCCGTGCCGCGTTCGAGAACCCGGCCGACCACGTGGTCCTGCCCGAAATCATCTCGAAAGAGCCGCTCGGACCGCTTGTCCGCCATGGCGACAACGACTGGGCTGATATCGTGCGCTGGACATTCAACGCGCTCGTCGCCGCCGAAGAGTACGGCATCACCTCGGCAAATGTCGAAGAGCTGTCCGCCGGTACCGACAACCCGGAAGTCAACCGTATCCTGGGCAGCGAAGACAATCTTGGCGCCATGATCGGGCTCGAGCCTACCTGGGCCAAGGCTGCGATTGCAGCGGTTGGAAACTATGGTGAGGTCTTCGAGAAGAACATCGGCGAGAACACTCCGATCGGCCTGTCGCGCGGTCTGAACGCGCAGTGGACCGACGGTGGTCTGATGTACGCACCGCCGTTCCGCTAAGTCCGGACGGCCTTGGGGCGCGGGGGTAATCCCCGCGCCCTTTCTCCTGCTAGACAGGACACAACACACTCCGCGGCTCGTCAGATGGGATCAACCCGTCGGCGCAAATGTCCGGGGACATCAGGGATGTCATTCATGACAACACTCAGCGACCCGCCCAGCGGATCGTTTCGGCTGTCGATGCTGGTAAACGACAGACGCTACCGGTCCTACACCTTCCAGTTCATTGCGCTCGTGATCGTGATCGCCCTTTTCGGCTATCTCGGATCGAACCTTGTGGCCAACCTTCGGGCGGCCGGCCTGAACATCAGTTACGGGTTCCTCGGCGAGTCATCGAACTACGACATCAACCAGACCTTGATAGATTATTCCAGCCGCTCGACCCATTGGCGGGCGGCGATGGTGGGCGTTCTCAACACCCTGCTGGTGGCCTTTCTGGCCTGCATCACGGCGACGATCATCGGTGTGATCGCGGGCGTGCTGCGCCTCTCTCCCAACTGGCTGGTGCGCAAGCTCATGGCCGGATATGTCGAAGCGTTCCGCAACGTGCCGGTGCTGATCTGGATCATCATCATCTTCACCGTCATGACGGCGGTGATGCCCGCGCCAAGCGCGTTCCGGGGCGAGACCCCCGAAGCGACGATGCTTTTCGGCGCCATCGCCTTTACCAATCGCGGCCTCTATCTGCCTGGGCCGATCTGGGGGCCAGGGTCGCTGATCGTGGGGCTGGTCTTCCTCGCCTCGATCATAGGGGTCTTCGCCTATCGCCGCTATGCCAAGAAGCTGCTGTACGATACCGGCAGGCTGCTGCCGATGGGCTGGCCCTCTGCTGCGATCCTGATCCTGCCGACGCTGCTGGTCTATTTCATCCTCGGACGGCCGATCACGCTGGAATATCCCGAACTCGCGGGTTTCAACTTCCAGGGCGGCATCCAGATCCTCGGCTCGCTTATCGCCCTTTGGTGGGCGCTCGCGATATACACGGGCGCCTTCATCGCGGAAAACGTCCGCGCGGGCATCCTGTCGGTCAGCAAAGGGCAGGCCGAGGCGGCAGCCTCTCTGGGCATGCGTCCGCGCCGGATCATGAACCTCGTGGTTCTGCCCCAGGCTTTGCGCGTCATCATTCCGCCGCTGATCTCGAACTATCTCAACATCACGAAGAACTCATCGCTCGCCATTGCCGTGGGCTACATGGACGTTACCGGCACGCTGGGGGGCATCACGCTCAACCAGACGGGCAGGGCGATCGAAAGCATCCTGCTTCTCATGGCCTTCTACCTCGCGATCAGCCTCGCGATCTCGGGCCTGATGAACATCTACAACAACTCCGTAAGCCTGAAGGAGCGCTGACATGTCGGACACACACCAGCAATCCATCGGCTACGTGCGGGATTCGATGCTGCCCGAGACAGCCCCGCCCATGGGCGAAACCGGTGCGGTCAAATGGATGCGGGCCAACCTGTTCTCATCCGTAGCCAACGGTGCGCTGACGCTCGCCGCCATCATCGCGCTCTACTATCTGCTGTCGGGCGTCATGCCCTGGCTGCTGAACGGCATCTGGGATGCGCCGTCGATCCGCGCCTGCCGCGAGATCCTGAACGATAATGTCGGCGGCTGCTTCGCCGTTCTGACCGAACGCTGGAATCAGCTTCTCTTCGGGTTCAAGTATCCGTCCGAGATCTACTGGCGGCCGACGCTGGCCTTCGTGCTGCTGTTCGTCGCCATCGCACCGGTGCTGTTCCGCAAGGTGTTTCCGGCGCAGATGCTCTGGTTCTCGGGGCTCTATCCGTTCATCGCCTACTACCTGATCTGGGGCGGCTCGATCCTGATCCCGGTCTTCGCACTGCTCGGCTTCGTCGTCGGATACCTCGTCTACAGCCGTTACGTGGCCCAGAGCTTTGCCGCGGGTTTCTTCGGCGGTATCCTCGCGGCGCTGGTGTTCTGGTATGTCACCGGGTTCATTCCCGTCCAGGGCATCCTCGCGCTCGAGATCGTGCCGAGCCGGGATATGGGCGGCTTCATGCTGAACCTGATCCTCGGTACCGTCTGCGTGTCGCTGTCGATCCCCTTCGGCATCGCGCTGGCGCTGGGGCGGCAATCGGACATGCCGATCATCAAGTGGATCTGCATCGTCTTCATCGAATTCATCCGCGGCGTGCCGCTGATCACGCTGCTCTTCGTCGCGAACGTGGTGCTGGCCTATTTCCTGCCGCCGGGCACCAATTTCGACCTCATCCTGCGGGTCATCATCATGATCACCATGTTCGCTTCGGCCTACATCGCCGAAGTGATCCGGGGGGGCCTCGCCGCCCTGCCGAACGGCCAGTACGAGGCGGGCGATTCGCTGGGGCTTGACTATGCGCAGAAGATGCGGCTCATCATCCTGCCGCAGGCGCTCAAGATCTCGATCCCCGGCATCGTCAACGTCGCCGTGGGCCTCTTCAAGGACACGACGCTGGTCTCGGTCATCTCGATGTTCGACCTCGTCGGCATGATCCGCGGCCCGATCCTCGCCTCGACCGAATGGAACGGCGTCTACTGGGAACTGCTTGGCTTTGCGGCGCTGCTGTTCTTCGTCGTCTGCTACGGCATCTCGCAATATTCACAATGGTTGGAGCGGCAGCTTCAGACCGATCATCGTTAAGGAGCTGACACATGGCTGAAGCTGCACAAATCGAACCGACGAAACTGGAAGTCTCCGACGAGGTTGCCGTCTCGATCGAGGGCATGAACAAGTGGTTCGGCACGTTCCACGTGCTGCGCGACATCGACCTTACGGTCTATCGGGGTGAGCGGATCGTCATTGCCGGGCCATCGGGGTCGGGCAAGTCGACGCTGATCCGCTGCATCAACGCGCTGGAGGAGCATCAGAAGGGCAAGATCACCGTGGATGGCACGGTGCTGTCCTCGGATCTCAAGAACATCGACCGGATCCGCTCCGAGGTCGGGATGGTGTTCCAGCACTTCAACCTCTTTCCGCACCTCACGATCCTCGAGAATTGCACGCTGGCCCCGATCTGGGTGCGCAAGACACCCAAAAAGGAAGCCGACGAAATCGCGATGCATTTCCTCACCAAGGTGAAGATCCCCGATCAGGCGAACAAGTATCCCGGTCAGCTCTCGGGCGGGCAGCAGCAGCGTGTCGCGATTGCCCGATCGCTCTGCATGCGGCCCCGCATCATGCTGTTCGACGAACCGACCTCGGCGCTCGACCCCGAGATGATCAAGGAAGTTCTGGATACAATGGTGCAACTGGCGGAAGAGGGCATGACCATGATCTGCGTCACGCATGAGATGGGCTTTGCGCGTCAGGTGGCGAACCGCGTGATCTTCATGGATGCGGGCCAGATCGTCGAGCAGAACGAGCCGGAGGAATTCTTCCTCAACCCGCAACACGAACGTACCAAGCTGTTCCTGAGCCAGATTCTGGGGCACTGACTGCGTTTGTGGGCCTCGGCTCAGGCGGACATCAACTCGCGCGGGATGACGAAGTCCCGCGCCTTTCCCGTTCCGGGTTTGAGGTCCGCCCAGCGTGATATGTCGAAATCGGCGATCAAGGTGGCTCCGGTAGGATAATCGCGGAAGCGGATGTGCATCGGCCGCTCGGTCACGAGTCTGCTCGCCAGTCCCGCGATGCCTGGATTGTGGCCCACGAGGAGCAAGACGCGCCCCGTGGCGCCGCGCAGGCTCTTCAGCAATGTGTCAGGGCTCGCGTGATAGAGTTCCCTCTCGAACCGGACGGGAGCGGCGAGATCGAGCAGCGACAGAGTCTGGCGCGTGCGCCGCGAGGTCGAACACAGGATTTCGTCGGGAATGTAGCTCTCGGCTCTGAGCCATTCGCCCAGAATGCGCGCGCTCGCCTCGCCCCGAGGGTTCAGCGGCCGCATGTGGTCCTCTTCGTCGAGGGACCAGTCGGATTTCGCGTGACGCATGAGGATGAGGCGCATGACTCTGAGTTCCTTGGTCCCGGTAGAGGAGGCTGCGGCGATGTGTCAGTCTTTCACGAAGCCGATCCCCTGAAAAGCCGCCTCAGCGCTCCCGCTCGGCAGGCTGCGCGCGACACGGATGGCGCGGTTTCGCCTGTCGATCCGGGCGCCCCTCGCACCACTCTGTTCACTTCGGATCATGCGGCGGCAGGTCGTTGGCACGAATCAGCGACCCTGCGCCGTGTTCGGTGAAGATTTCCAGCAGGCAGGCGTTGGGAACACGCCCGTCGAGAATGACGACCCCGCGGACACCATCCTCGATCGCCTTGAGCGCGGTTTCGGTCTTGGGGATCATTCCGCCTGCAATCGTGCCGTCGGCGATCATCGCGCGGACCTCCTCGGGGGTCATTGCCGTCATGATTTCCCCGGCGGCGTTCTTGACGCCGGACACGTCGGTGAGCAACAGCAGGCGGTCGGCCTTCAGCGCGCCCGCAATGGCGCCCGCGGCCGTGTCGCCATTCACGTTGAAGGTCTCGACCGGGTCCATGCCCGTGGCAACCGGGGCGACGACGGGAATGATTCCCGCCGACATGAGGTCGCGCAGCACCTGGACGTTCATCTCGACAGGGCGGCCCACCCAGCCAAGCTCGGGATCCTCCATCTCGCAGACCATGAGATCGTCATCCTTGCCAGAGAGACCCACGGCACGGCCGCCTTCGTCCATGATCGCCTGGACGATACGCTTGTTCACGAGACCGGTCAGGACCATCTCGACCACTTCGACCGTGGCCTGGTCGGTCACACGCTTGCCGCGCACGAACTTTGACTCGATGCCCAGCCGTTTCAGCAGGTCAT
>JBBSNW010000077.1:0-19633 GCA_038260405.1 Rhodobacterales bacterium
CAGATCAGAAAGGGGTAACACGATGAATACGAAGTATGATTTCGACGGACAGGACGAGGATCGTCTGGTCTATGTACGTCCCGTTCTGGTCGCGGATCTGCCCGAGGACGTGCAGGACCAGATCGAGGACCAGGATATCCTTTATGCCGTGCACCGCGCCGACGGTGAGCGTCTGGCGCTGGTCACGGACCGCAGCATGGCGTTTTCGCTGGCCCGTCAGAACGATCTGGCGCCCGTGACGGTGCACTGATCCGAACTGAACACGCGTTCCCGACAGGGGATGCATACGGAAAAGGCTGCCCTCGGGCAGCCTTTTTTGTCTGTGCTTTTTTTGTCCGTGCGAGGGTTCGTGACCGCCCTTACCCGGCGATCAGCCCCATGCTTTCCAGCTTGAGCACGACCTGATGCGCGCAGTTGTCGACATCGACGCTTTCGGTTTCGATCCGCAGCTCGGGATTTTCGGGCACGTCGTAGGGGTCCGAAATGCCGGTGAATTCCTTGATCTTGCCTTCGCGCGCCAGCTTATAGAGCCCCTTGCGGTCACGCCGTTCGCATTCCTCGATCGAGGTTGCGACATGCACTTCGATGAAGGCGCCGAAATTTTCGACATCCTCGCGCACGGCGCGGCGCGTGGCCGAGTAGGGGGCGATCGGCGCGCAGATGGCGATGCCGCCGTTCTTGGTGATCTCGGAGGCCACATAGCCGATGCGACGGATGTTGAGGTCGCGGTGCTCCTTGCTGAAGCCGAGCTCGGAGGAGAGGTTCTTGCGCACGATGTCACCGTCCAGCAGCGTGACCGGGCGGCCCCCCATCTCCATGAGCTTCACCATGAGCGCGTTGGCGATGGTGGATTTTCCCGATCCCGAGAAGCCGGTGAAGAAGACGGTGAAGCCCTGGTTCGACCGCGGCGGCCGTGTGCGGCGCAGCTCGCGGACCACTTCGGGGAAGGAGAACCAGTCGGGAATGTCGATGCCCTCGGCCAGGCGGCGGCGCAGCTCGGTGCCCGAGATGTCGAGGACGGTCGAACCTTCGGGGACTTCGGAGACGGGATAGTACTGCGCCTTTTCCTGCACATAGACCATGTGCTTGAAGTCGACCATTTCGATGCCGATCTCGTCCTTGAAACTGGTGAAGAGCTCCTGCGCGTCGTAGGGGCCGTAGAAATCCTCGCCCTGCGAGTTCTTTCCGGGGCCCGCATGGTCGCGACCGACGATGAAGTGGGTGCAGCCGTGATTGGCGCGGATCAGCCCGTGCCAGACCGCCTCGCGCGGGCCGGCCATGCGCATCGCGAGGTTCAGCAGCGACATGGTCGTGGTCGAGGCCGGGTACTTGTCCAGCACGGCCTCGTAGCAGCGCACGCGGGTGAAATGGTCCACGTCGCCCGGTTTGGTCAGGCCCACGACGGGATGGATCAGCAGGTTGGCCTCAGCTTCGCGCGCCGCACGGAAGGTGAGTTCCTGATGCGCGCGGTGCAGCGGGTTGCGGGTCTGGAAGGCGACGACCTTGCGCCAGCCGACCTTGCGGAAGAAGGCGCGCAGCTCGTTCGGCGTATCGCGGCGGGCGCGGAAATCGTAGTGCACGGGCTGCTGGATGCCGGTGACCGGACCGCCCAGATAGACCTTGCCAGCGGTGTTGTGCAGATAGTTCACGGCGGGGTGCGCGACATCGTCGGCGCCGAAGACCTTTTCGGCCTCTCGCGCCTTGTCCGGGGTCCAGCGCTCGGTGACGGTCATGGTGGCGAGGATCACGCCCTCCTGGTCGCGCAGGGCGATGTCCTGTCCGATCTCGAGGCTCTCGGCGAACTTTTCGGACACGTCGAGCGTGATCGGCATCGGCCAGAGCTTGCCATCCGCAAGGCGCATGTTGTCGACGACGCTGTCGTAATCGGCCTCGCTCAGGAAACCCTTGAGCGGGTTGAAGCCGCCATTCATCATGAGTTCCAGATCGCAGATCTGGCGCGGCGACAGATCGAGCGACGTGAGATTTCCGGCCTCGACCTTGAGCTTCATGGCGCTCTCGTGGGAGACGTAAAGTTCGGGGACGGGGGCAAGATTGTTGGACATGGGCATCGCAGGATCTTTCGGTTTTGAAGCGGCCATCGGTGGCGCGCGAAGCGGTTCAAGGCGCGCTTAGACCCGGGAGAGGTGGGATTTCAAGCGTCGTTGCAGGCTTTTCTTACGTTTTGCGTGGAAAATCTGACCTGCCGTCCGGGCCTTGGGGAGAACGGAAAATCCGGCTTTTCAGGCTTTCCGGACCACCTGTTTGCGGTCCGGAAATTACCGAGGACAGTCGCCGCCCGAGCGGCGCACGGTCAGGACACCTGTTCGACCGGCGCGCCGTAACCGAGCGGGAGGGTTTCGTCCCTGCCGGAATCGAGATCCTGCTCGGCCAGCCAGCGTTCGGCCTCGAGCGCGGCCATGCAGCCCATCCCGGCCGAGGTCACCGCCTGCCGGTACTTGTGATCCGTGAGATCGCCGGCGGCGAAGATGCCGGGGATCGAGGTCGCCGTGCTGTCGGGCCTGGTTACCACGTAGCCGCCCATATGGGTTTCGAGCTTGTCCTTCACCAGTTCGTTCGCAGGCGCATGGCCGATGGCGACAAATACGCCCTTGGCCGGGATCTCGGTGATCTCGCCGCTGCGCACGTCGCGGGCCCGCACGCCCTCGACCCCGAGAGGGGATTCGGTACCGGTGACCTCGGCCAGTTCATGGAACCACAGCGTCTCGATCTTGGGGTTCTTCATCAGCCGGTCCTGCAGGATCTTTTCCGCGCGCAGCGTGTCGCGGCGGTGGATCAGCGTGACCTTGGAGGCAAAGTTGGTGAGGAACAGCGCTTCTTCCACGGCGGTATTGCCGCCGCCGATCACCACGATCTCCTGCCCACGGTAGAAGAAGCCGTCACAGGTCGCGCAGGCGGAGACGCCGAAGCCCTTGAACTTTTCCTCCGTCGGCAAGCCGAGCCATTTCGCGCGGGCGCCGGTTGCGAGGATCACGGCATCGGCGGTGTAGACCGTGCGACTGTCGGATTGCGCCACGAAGGGGCGGCTGTCCATGTCGAGCGAGGTGATGATGTCGCCGATGATCTCGGTTCCCATCGCGCGCGCGTGGGCTTCCATCCGAATCATGAGGTCCGGCCCTTGAACCTCGGTGTCTCCGGGCCAATTTTCGACTTCGGTGGTGGTGGTGAGCTGACCGCCGGGTTCGATGCCCTGCACGAGGATGGGTGACAGCATGGCGCGGCTGGCATAGACGCCAGCGGTATAGCCTGCAGGGCCGGATCCGATGATCAGGACCTTGGTGTGGCGTGTATCGGACATCGGTTGCCCCCTTCACGAATGGTTGCGTATCTTGTTCAGTCTTTGCATATACGCGCCAGTCAGGTCTGGCGCAAACCCAGCACACGCCCCCGTGAGGGAAGGCGGCTGATTTTCCGGCGGGTTAAGATCCTTGCGCAAACGTGAAATATAATTGCGCAGGATTGGGGTTGTGTGATAACAAACGAAAAAAACAAGGGGTATGGGCATGCCAGTACACAGGCTTGATCCGATCGACCGAAAGATACTTTCCGAATTGCAGGCCGATGGCCGCATGACAAATGTCGAACTCGCCAAACGGGTGGGCATTTCCGCGCCGCCCTGCCTGCGTCGCGTGCGCACTCTGGAAGAGCAGGGTTTCATCCGCGGCTACCATGCCGATGTCGACCCGCGCGAGCTGGGATTCGAGGTGCAGGTCTTCGCCATGGTCGGTCTGCAGAGTCAGGCCGAGGGCGATCTGTCGGCCTTCGAGGAGCGCTGCCGCAATTGGCCGCTCGTGCGCGAATGCCACATGCTGAACGGCGAGGTGGATTTCATCCTGAAATGCGTCGCCCCGGATCTGAGCACGTTCCAGTCCTTTCTGACCGGGCAGCTTCTGACCGCTCCGAACGTCGGCAGCGTGAAGACCAGCCTCGTGATCCGCGGCGCCAAGGACGAGCCGGGCGTGCCTTTCGAGATTCTCGAGGAACGTCTCAGCCGGTCTGCATGACGGCCGCGCCCCGGCAAAAGGTTCGATCCAAAACAGGGCGCATCAAGCCGCGGTCTTTCCCGTTGCCACAATCGAGCGAATCACCGTGCTGCAGTAAGACCCTCTCGGTTCAAGCGCCTGTGGGCGTCAAAGCCGGATCGCGGAGATCAGGCGGCCGTAATCCGCCTCCTGGTCATGCGTGGTGCGGCGGTAGGAATAGAAGCGTTCGGGATCGGAATAGGTGCAATGCCGGGTCCATTCGGCGGCAATCCCCGCCAGCCGAAGCCGGTACAGGCCAAAGGCCGGCAGGTCGAAATGCAGCCGGTCCCCGGCACCATTGGCAAAGAAGCGGGCATATTGCGGATCCTCAGCCAGAAACGTCTCGAAGAATTCCGGTCCGACCTCGTAGGCGCGCTGGCTGATCGCGGGTCCGATCACCGCGGCGATCTGGCCCCGATCCGCTCCGAGCGTCTCCATTGCGTCAACGGTGCGTTCCAGAATCCCGTCCAGCGCCCCCCTCCAACCCGCATGGGCAGCCCCGATGACGCCGTTCACGGCATCCGCGAACAGCACCGGCTGGCAATCGGCGGTGAGCACGGAGAGCGCGACACCGGGGGTCGCCGTGACCATGGCATCGGCCCGGGGGCGCACGTCGGGCGGCTGGTTGAGCGGAATCACATCCGCCGAATGCACCTGAGTGACGCCCACGAGATGGGTCGGGGCTACCTCCATCGCTCCGGCGACGCGGGAGCGGTTGATCGCCACGATCTCGGTCTGGTCTGATGACCCGGTCCCGCAATTCAGCCCGGCGAAGACACCCGAAGAGGCGCCTCCCTTGCGGGTGAAGAAGCCGTGGCGCAGGGGGGCCAGGCTATGGGCCGTAATGATTTCAAGTGTCATGCGAAAATCCGGGGGGCGTCAGGGCACCATGGGGGAAGAATCCGATCATCTTGAACACCGTCCCCATTTCCTCGGGGTGGGTCAACCGGCGATGTGCCGAGATGTGACTGCGCAGCGCCTCTCCCTCCATCCGCGTGGCGAGTGCCTGTGCCCGCGCCGTGATCCCGAGCCGTTCCAGGACCACGCCCTGCGGCGTCATGTGGGTGTGCGCGCAGGGTGCGGCGCGGGCCAGCGCCTCGAAATCCACATGAGCGGTAAGGTCGGCCCTGCCGGGCGCGTCGAGCGTTCCGGTCTTCTCGTGCCGCTGCACGGCCTGGAAAGTATCTCCAAGGCTGCGCCAGTCACCGTAATCGGCGATCAGAGCGAATCCGCCCTGCGCTGCGATCCGCGTCCCGATCGCGGCGATGATGGGCAAGGCGGGGGCGCAGGTTTCCACCAGATCGCCGTCGCGCGTATCTTCGAGCCGGTGGCTCAGCCCCTTGTCCGGCAGCGCATCCGTGAGCCCGAAGGTCAGCGCGCCGTCGCGCAGGCCCACGACCCGCTCGCGCCAGCCGCGCCCGTCGCGCAGGAACTGGCGGATCGGGAGGGCGTCGAAGAATTCGTTGGCGACCAGAAACAGCGGCGCATTTTCGGGCAATGCGTCGGCGCTCTCATGCCAGGTGGGCTCGAACGCGGCGAGCGTCTCTGCCTGCCGGGCGCGCAGAGCAGGTGACACCTCGACCAGATGCAGCCGGGCCGCGGCATGGAAGCCCGGCACGCGGGCGGTCGCGCGCAGGATATCCGCCATCAGCGTGCCGCGGCCGGGGCCGAGTTCGGCGAGCGTGAAGGCCGGTGCGGCGCCCTGATCGAGCCAGGCCTGCGCCAGCGCGAGGCCGATCAGCTCTCCGTACATCTGGCTGATCTCGGGGGCGGTGGTGAAATCGCCGTCAGCGCCAAGCGGGTCGCGCGTGGTGTAATAGCCATGTTCGGGATGCAGCAGGCAGGTCGTCATGTACTGCGCGATGGTCAGAGGCCCCTGCGCGGCGATCTGTGCCGCAAGGATGTCGCGCAGCACCGTCATGTCCGCCGACGCGCCCACAGGATCAGCCCGAGCCCCAGCAGGATCATCGGCAGCGACAGGATCTGCCCCATGGTGAGGCCAAAGCCGTTCACATGCCACGCGAGGCCCAGCGGATTGCCGGGAGAGACGAACTGCGCATCCGGCTGGCGCACGAATTCGACGAGAAACCGCGCGAGCCCGTAGCCGATACCGAACACACCTGTGAGCAGACCGGGACGCTTCAGTGCGCCGCTGCGGAAGGCGAGGAAGATCAGCAGCGCACCCAGCACCAGCCCTTCGAGCAGCGCCTCGTAAAGCTGCGAGGGATGACGGGCACAGAGCTCTCCGACGGCCTGACCGCAGGCCTGCGCCCTGTCGCCGGGAAAGATCACGCCCCAGGGCAGGTCCGTGGGACGCCCCCAGAGCTCGGCATTCACGAAATTCGCAAGCCGTCCCAGCAGCAGGCCCGGCGGCGTCGCAAGCGCCATCATGTCCGCCGTCGACATCAGCGGCAGACGGTTGCGCAGGCAATAGGTCAGCGCGGCCAGAACCACGCCGATCATGCCGCCATGAAAGGACATGCCGCCCTGCCAGATCTTCAGGATCTGCAGCGGATTGCTCAGGTAATAGCCCGGCTCGTAGAACAGCGCAAAGCCGAGCCGCCCGCCCAGAATCACGCCGAGGATGATCCAGGTCAGCAGATCCTCGACCCTCACCGGTTCCATCGGAGGCGTTGCGGCGGGCCAGAGGGCGGGCCGTTTCACCGCCGCGACGGCAAGCCGCCAGGCGATCAGGATGCCCGCGATATAGGCCAGCGCATACCAGCGCAGGGCGAACTCCATCCCGAATAGCGAGATCGAGAAAAGTTCGGGCGAAAGGGGCGGGAAGGGGATGCCTGTGCTCATTTGCAGGTAATTGCCTCTGGCAGTGTGCGGAAGTCAACCGGCTGGCGGACTTGTGACCGGCATGCATCGCGCCCATATAGGAAGGAGATGTAACGGCGGAGAGTCCCATGCAGACGCGCAACAAGGTTTTCGACGATATCTCGCAGCTCATGACCAACGCCATGGGCGTGGCACAGGGCGCGCGGGAAGAGGCACAGACGGCGATGAGGTCCATGATGGACCGCTGGCTGGCCGACCGCGATTTCGTCACCCGCGAGGAATTCGACGCGGTCCGCGCCATGGCGCAGAAGGCTCGCGAAGAGAACATGGCCCTGAAGGCCCGTCTCGACGCGTTCGAGGCTGGCAAGTAAGCCTTTTTCCGGTCCGGGGCGCCTTTTGAGCATGCTCCGGGCCGAAAACTCGACCCATCCCCAGACATTTCCCATGATGATGTGACGCAGGGTCACTTCCTGAATGTCCTGTGACGCATCGCTTGATCGGCGGCGCGCTTTCGGCTAGCAAGTGAACTGATTAGTTCAGTTGGCAGCTGTCGGCGTTTGCCAAGGGCAGGGGGATCGCGGTATGGGATTTCGATGGAACGCGCAGGCGGCCCTGTGCCTTGTGGCCGCGCTCGTCGCACTGAACGGCCCAGTGCAGGCACAGACGCCGCTGGCGGTCGCCGTGACCAAGGCCGAAAGCGCCGATACCTTGCGCACCCTGTCGCTGACCGGTGAGCTGCGCGCGCCGGAGACGCTCAACGCCTCCTTCCCGACCGGCGGGCGGATCGCCGAGATGCTGGTCGATGACGGCGACCGGGTCGCGGCGGGTGACACGCTCGCGCGAATCGACAGGGTGCAGCAGGAACAGGCCCTGCGCGGCGCCGAGGCGCAACTGGCTGCCGCCACTGCGGAATTCACCACCGCGCGGGACGATGATAACCGTCAGGCGGAGCTCTTTGCCCGCGGTGCAACCACACGTGCCGCGCGCGATGCCGCTGCCGATCGTTTTTCGGCCGCTGTCGCGCGACAGGCGCAGGCCGAGGCGGAGCTTGCACAGGCCCGCGACGCGCTGGCAGATACCGTGCTTCTGGCGCCGCAGGATGCCACCGTGATCCAGCGGCTCGCCGAGCCGGGGCAGGTGGTCGGCGCCGCGCAGCCGGTCTTTGAACTGGCGCAGGGGCAGGGCTACGAAGCCGTGTTCGACGTGCCCGAATCCGTGCTGACCGACGGCTCCACCCCTGATCCGATCATCACGCTCTCGCCCATCGACCGGCCCGAAACCACCGTGACCGGCCGCGTGAGCGAGGTCTCCCCGCTTGTCGATCCGGCGAGCGGGACCGTCGCGATCAAGGTCGTGCTCGACGAGGATCTTCCCGGGCTCACCTATGGTGACGCGGTGCGCGGCCGCACGCGGCAGAGCGAGGGTGCGCATGTCTCGCTGCCCTGGTCGGTGATCTCGGCCACGTCGGAGGGACCCGCCGTCTGGGTGCTCGATCCCGAGACCAGCGCGGTGAGCCTGCGGCAGGTCGACATCCGCCGCTATACCAGCAGTTCGATCCTGCTCAACAAAGGCGTGGAACCCGGCGAGACTGTGGTGAGCCGGGGCACGCAACTGCTCTATCCGGGACGAATCGTCCGCGTGGTGGAGGATCCGAGATGAGGCACCTTGTCCTGCTGGCGCTGCTTGCCATCGCCCCCGCCGCCCATGCCCAGGAAATGCCCGCCGAGAACGCTCCGCGCCCCGTCGTGTCCGAGATCGTGACGCCCCAGGCCGGGATCGCCTCGAGCTGGGTGGGCAGCGTCGAGGCCTCCTCCGAACTCGATCTCGGGTTCCTGCGTCTCGGGACATTGGCGGAACGCGCCGTCGATACCGGCGACATCGTCGAGACGGGCGACATCCTTGCACGGCTCGACGCTTCGGATCTCGACTCCGAACTGCGCTCGGCCGAGGCCGGCGTGACCATTGCAGAGGCCAATCTGCAGACCGCCCGCGACGCCTTTGACCGCGCGCAGCAGCTCGCGGAACGCGGTGTCGGCAGCGAGGTCGCGCTTGATGCCGCGCGCAACGATCTTGCCGCCGCCGAGGCCGGGATGGAACAGGCCCGCGCCGCAGAGGCCCGCGCCCGCGATGCCCGGGAATACGCCGATCTCGCTGCGCCGATGGACGGCGTCATCACCAGCGTGAGCGCCGAACCTGGCGCGACCCTGTCGGCGGGCGAGGCGGTGATGCGCCTTTCCTCCACCGAAAGGCTCGAAGTGATCATCGCCCTCAGCGAGGAGGATGCGGCCGGCATGGTGCAGGATGCAGTGTTCACGATCCGCCTGCTCTCCAACCCCGAGATCACGACGCAGGCAACGCTCGCCCGCATCGATCCGGTCTCGGCCCGTGCGACGCGGACAAGGTCGGCCCATCTGACGCTGGTGCAGGACGCCAATGCAGGATTTCGCCTAGGTGCGCTGGTCAATGCCACGCTCGATGCCGGACGGGGCGCGGTCACGACGCTGCCCGCCACGGCGCTGATCGACGGCGCCGAACCCCCCGCGGTCTGGCGTGTCGCCGCGGATACCCGCGCGGTCAGCCGTGCCACGATCACGCCAGGCCCGCGCGCCGGGGGCCGCGTGGTCATCCTGAAGGGCGTTTCGGACGGCGACGAGATCATCATCCGGGGCGTGAATTCGATCGAGGACGGCCAGACCGTCGGGCCGCGCATCGCCATGCGGCAATTGCCGGGAGCCGACCGATGAAAAGCTTCAACCTCTCCGACTGGGCGCTCAAGCACCGCTCCTTCGTCTGGTTCCTGATGCTGGTGAGCATCCTCGCCGGGGCGCTGTCCTATGTCAGCATCGGCCGCGAGGAAGATCCGAACTTTGCCATCAAGACGATGATCATCACGGCGAGCCTTCCAGGCGCGTCGGTGGAGGAGACGCTCCACCAGGTCACCGACCGGATCGAGAAGAAGCTCGAGGATCTCGATGCGCTCGACAAGACCCGCTCGATCACCCGTCCCGGCGTTTCCATCGTCTATGTCGACCTGCTCGACACGACCAGCGCCGGTGATCTGCCCCGCCTCTGGCAGGAAATCCGCAACATGATGGCCGATATCCGGCCCGATTTCCCGGCGGAATTCGCAGGCTTCCAGTTCAACGACAATTTCGGCGACGTCTTCGGCAACATTTATGCCTTCACCTCGGACGGCTATACCCCGCGCGAGGTGCGCGATTATGTCGAAGAGGCCCGCCGCGCGGTGCAGGCGCTCGACGATGCCGGCAAGGTCGAGATCTTCGGCACCCGGGACCAGGTCGTCTATCTCGAATATTCCACCGACCGGCTGGCGGCACTTGGGCTGAGTCAGGCGGATGTGAGCGCGACCCTCGCCGCGCAGAACGCCATCCTGCCCTCCGGCGTGATCGATGCCGGGTCCGAACGGGTGCTGGTGCGCATCGGCGGCGGGTTCGACAATGCGCAGAGCCTCTCGGACGTGAACCTGCGCGTCGGGGATCAGTTCTTTCGCCTCACGGATGTCGCGACGGTGACGCTCGACTACGAGGATCCGCCCTCGGAACTGTTCCGCTACAATGGCGAGGAGGCTGTCGGCCTGTCCATCGGCATGCGCAAGGGCGCCAATATCGTGACCTTCGGCGAGGAGCTTGCCACGGTCATGGAGAGGGTCGAGAATGCGCTGCCACTCGGGCTCGGCGTGCATCACGTCGCCGATCAGCCCGAGGTGGTGGACGAGGCCGTGGGGCATTTCGTTCAGGCGCTGGTCGAGGCGGTGGTGATCGTTCTGGCGGTGAGCTTCGTGAGCCTTGGCGTGCGCGCGGGGCTGGTGGTGACGCTGACGATTCCACTGGTGCTCGCGATCACCTTCGTGGTGATGAACTATGCCGGTTTCACGCTCCAGCGGATCTCGCTCGGCGCGCTCATCATCGCGCTGGGCCTGCTGGTCGACGATGCGATGATCGCGATCGAGACGATGATCTCGCGTCTGGAGCTTGGGGAATCCCTGCCCAAGGCGGCGTCCTTCGCCTGGACCTCGATTGCCTTTCCGATGCTCTCTGGCACGCTGGTGACCGTGGCGGGGTTCATTCCCATCGGGCTCAACAACTCGGCGGCGGGGGAGTTCACCTTCTCGCTCTTCGTCGTCATCGCCGTGGCGCTGCTCGTGTCCTGGGTCGTGGCGGTGCTGTTCGCACCTCTGATCGGGGTCTCGATCCTCAAGGAGAACATCGCCCATGCGCATGGCAATCCGGGGCGCGTTCGGCGGATGTTCCACGGCGTGCTGCGGGCCGCGATGCGGTTTCGCTGGCTGACCATCGCGGCGACGCTCGCGGTCTTCGGCGTCTCGGTCTGGGCGATGCAGTTCGTCGAGAACCAGTTCTTTCCCTCTTCCGACCGCCCAGAGCTGATCGTCGACCTGACCCTGCAGCAGAACGTGTCGATCACCGAGACGCGCGCCACGCTGGACCGCTTCGAGGAAGCGCTTGCCGGCGACGAGGATGTGAAATTCTGGACCTCCTATGTGGGACGCGGCGCGCCGCGCTTCATCCTGTCCTTCGACGTGCCGACGCCCGGGCCGAATACCGGGCAGATCGTGATCCAGACGCAGGGGATCGAGGCGCGCAACCGTCTGCGCGAAAAACTGACCACACTCGCGGCGGATGAATTCCCCGGCGTCGACATCTTCGTGAAGCTGCTGGAAATCGGGCCGCCCGTCGGCCGTCCGGTACAGTACCGCGTGACGGGCCCGGATCTCGACGGGCTGCGGGACGTGGCGCGCAACATGGCGGCGCTCGTCGCGACCGATGCGCGGACGGACAACATCGTGCTGGACTGGAACGAACCCTCGCGGGTGGTGCGCGTCGACATCGTGCAGGACCGCGTGCGCCTGCTGGGCCTCACCTCGCGCGACATCGCCTCGGCGCTGAACGGCATCTATGACGGCACGCAGGTGACCGAATTGCGCGACGGAACCTATCTCATCGACCTGATCGCGCGCGGTTCGGACCAGACACGCTCGTCGATCGAGGGGCTGACGAACCTGCAGCTCGGCGGGCCGGACGGCGCACCTGTGCCGCTCTCCTCGATCGCGGTCTTCCATTACGACACCGAACAGCCGGTCATCCGGCAGGAGAACCGCCGCCCGACGATCACCGTCAAGGCCGCCATCACCACCAGGGACCAGCCCGCGACGATCGTGAACGCGCTGGCCCCGCAGGTCGCGGAATTCAATGCGAACCTGCCCTTCGGCTACAGCGTCGAGGTGGGCGGTTCGGTGGAATCCAGTGCGGACTCGCAGGCGCCGATTGCCGCCGTCGTGCCGCTGATGCTGCTCATCATGGCCTTTCTCGTGATGATGCAGATGCAGAGCTTCCGCAGCGCGTTCGTGGTCTTTGCCGCGGCCCCGCTGGGTCTGATCGGGGTGGTGGCGGCGCTGCTTGCCTCCGGCGCGCCGCTCGGATTCGTCGCCATCCTCGGCGTGCTCGCGCTGATCGGGATCCTGATCCGCAACTCGATCATCCTCGTGCACGAGATCGAGGTGCAGATCGCCGATCACGGGCTGTCGCCCTGGGATGCGGTCTTCGTTGCGTCCGACAGCCGGGCGCGTCCGATCCTGCTCACCGCAGCGGCGGCGAGCCTCGCGCTGATCCCGATCTCGCGGCAGATCTTCTGGGGGCCGATGGCCTATGCGATGATGGGCGGCATCATTGCGGGAACGGTGGTGACGCTGGTCTTCGTCCCGGCGCTCTACCTCGCGGTCTACCGGGTGAGGCGGCCTGCGGAGTCGGCGCACTGATCCATTCCCGCCATCCCCCGACGGCGCGAAGATACACATGAAAAAACCCCGACGCACCAGGGCGCCGGGGGTCAACAGTTCAGGAGTCGTACGTCAGTCGGGGAGAGTCGAGGCAAGCCCGCGGGCAGAGGGACAGGGCCCGCGAGCCTTTATGGACGTGCCCCGGTCTCTCCCGACACCGGGGCACGCGCTCCCACCCTTGGGGCGGGATCCGCCGACACAGGGGACGCGTGCCGACGGAATTCCGGATCAGGCGTCCTGCTTGGCGAGGGTGCCAACCGTGACGTCGATCGTCTTTTCTTCACCCTTGTGCAGGATCTTGACCGGTGCGGTCGCTTCCGGATCGGTCGAAGCGACAGCGCGTGTCAGATCGCGCAGCTCGGAGATTTCCGTCCCGTTGAAGGACAGGATGATGTCGCCCTTCTCGAGGCCGGCCTTGGCGGCGGGGCTGTCCGCGCTCACCATCTCGATCACGGCACCCGTGGGCTGCTCGTAACCCAGCACCTGGGCGATATCCTCGGGCATCGGCTTGATCTGCACGCCGAGCCAGCCGCGGGTGATGCTGCCATCATCCGACAGGTCGGCGACGATGGTCTGGATCAGGTCCGAAGGCACGGCAAAGCCGATCCCGACCGACCCGCCATCGGGCGAAAAGATCGCGGTGTTCATGCCGATCACGTCGCCTTCGTTGTTGAAGAGCGGACCACCCGAATTGCCCCGGTTGATCGCCGCATCCGTCTGGATGAAGTCGTCATAGGGACCCGAGTTGATGTTGCGCGACATGGCCGAGACGATGCCCGATGTCACGGTGCCCCCGAGCCCGAAGGGGTTGCCGACGGCCACGACTTCGTCACCGGGCCGCATCTGGTCGGAATCGCCGAACTTGATGAAGGGCAGCTTCTCGTCCGAGGTGACCTGAATGAGCGCGACGTCGGTCAGCGGATCGCTTCCGATCACCTTCGCATCGAGGCTGCGGCCATCGGCGAGCTTCACGGTCACGGTGTCCGCGCCGTCGACGACGTGGTTGTTGGTGACGATCTTGCCGTCTTCGGAGATGATGAAGCCGGACCCGAGGCCCTGACGCTCCGGCTGCTCACCGCCCTGCGGCATCATCTTCTCGAACTGGCGGCGTAGTTCTTCGGGCATGCCTTCGGGGAACTGGCCCTGCATGTCGGCCGGTTTTGCCTTGGACGTGACTTCGATGAAGACAACGGCGGGCGACACGGCTTCGACCAGATCGCCATAGCCGCCTGCGGGAACGGCCATCGCGGGCGTGGCGGTGGTGAGGGTAGCGCCGGTTGCGCCCAGTGCCGCGACAAGTGCGACGGAGCCTGCGAGGCGGCGGTGAAGGGGTGTGGATGTCATCGTTGAACGCTCCGTTGGTTTGTGTTCGATGACTTCAATCTGCGCTGCGGATCTCACAGACGAGTGCGTGCGCCTATACAAATTGTTTAACAAGCTCACGGCCCTTGCCCTTGGGGCTGGGAGGGCTGATTTTAGCTCCATGGCCGCAGACGGGCCGGGAAATGCAAGAGGACGACATGAAACTGCTCGTGGTCGAAGATGACGTCACCACCGGGGCCTATATCGCCCGCGGCCTGCGCGAAGAGGGTCAGAGCGTCGATCTGGTCACCAGCGGCAAGGATGCGCTGATCCAGGCGACGGGTGGCAGCTACGACGTGCTGATCGTCGACCGCATGCTCCCCGAGATCGACGGCATGACCCTGGTCAAGACCCTGCGCGGCGCGGGCAACCGCACGCCGGTGCTGTTTCTCACATCGCTCGGCAGCGTCGAGGACCGGATCAGCGGGCTCAATGCGGGGGGCGACGACTACCTCGTCAAACCCTTCGCGTTTGGCGAGCTCTCGGCCCGGGTCGCGGCGCTGGCCCGGCGCCCGCAGGCCGTCGAGCAGGAATCGGTTTTGCGCGCCGGTCCGCTCGAGATGGACCTGATCGCCCGGAGGGTCACCCGCGAGGGGCAGGAAATCGACCTGCTGCCGCGTGAATTCGCCATCCTGGAACACCTCATCCGCCGCAAGGGCCGGGTGCAGACGCGCACCATGCTGCTGGAATCCGTCTGGGACATCTCTTTCGATCCGATGACCAACGTGGTCGAGACCCATATCAGCCGCCTGCGCGCCAAGGTCGACAAGCCGTTCGAGACTGAACTCATCAAGACAGTGCGCGGTGCAGGCTACCGGATCGACGCATGACCCTGCTGCGTGCGTCGATGCTGCGCTCCATGCCGGTCCGGCTGGCAGGGGGCCTCGTGCTCCTGTTCTCGGTGGTCTCGCTGCTGGGCCTGCTCGCGAGTTATGTATATACACAAGCCTCGTTCGAGCAGACGATGCGCGCCGACCTCACGCAGGACATGGCCGGTTTCCGCGCCGCGCCCTCGGCCTCGGCTCTTGCCGCGCTGGTCGAGGCGGAGGCGCGCAGTACCGACCCCGAGCGCGTGGTGCTGAGCTACTTTGCCCCCAACGGGCGGCATTTCGGCAATGCCGTGGTGGCGCGGGATGCCGATGGTTACCGCATCCTGTCCGATCTTCCGGGTCAGCCCGAAATCAACGGGCGCTACCTTGCGCTGACCGCGTCGCTGCGGGGCGGGCAGCTGACCGTGGCGCGCAGCCGGGCGCAGATCGACGCCCTGCGCGGCGTGTTTCTGAACATTCTGGGCCTCAGCCTGCTGCCGACGATCCTGATCGCGCTCTCGGGCGGGCTGATCCTCGCCCGGCGCGGCGCACGGCATGTGGCGGTGATCGGCGGCACGCTCGACAGTCTCACCTCGGGTGATCTCGAGGCGCGGGTGGGGGGCGTCGACGGCTGGTCGGACGATCTTGCCCGGATCGGTGCCAAGGTCGACCAGATGGCCCGGTCGCAGGAGGACACCGTCGCGAACCTGCGGCAGGTGTCATCCGACATCGCGCATGACCTCAAAACGCCGATCCAGCGCGTGGCCGTGCATCTGGACGAATTGTCCCAGAGCGACGATCTGCCCGAACAGGAACGCGCGCTGGTGGACAAGGCGCTCGACGAGCTCGACGGGATCGTTTCGGTGTTCCATTCGCTGCTGCAGCTCACGCAGATCGAAAGCGGCTCGCCCCGCGCTCGGTTCCAGCCGGTGGATCTGACCGCCTTGTGTCAGACGCTGTGCGATGTCTACGAACCCTCCGCGGCAGAGAACGGCCAGACGCTGATCTGCACCCTGCCGCAGGATCCGGTGCGCAGCGTCACGGGGGACCGCAACCTTCTGGGGCAGGTGCTTGCTAACCTGATCGAGAATGCGCTGCGTCACACGCCCAAGGACAGCACGATCACCGTCGCCCTGTCGCAGGGCGCGACGCATGTGGATCTCTCGGTCAGCGATACCGGCCCCGGCATTCCCGCAGCCGAGCGCGATCTGGTGCTGCGCCGCCTTTACCGGCTGGACCGGAGCCGCACGACGCCGGGCAACGGGCTGGGCCTGTCGCTGGTCGCGAGCATCGCGCAGGTTCATGGCGCTGAACTGACGCTGGCGGAGGCCGATCCCGGCCTGCGCGTCACGCTCAGCTTTCCCGGCTGAGCAGCGCCTCTTTCAGCGACCGGGCCGGTGCGGCGGACTGGTGCAGATCGAGCGCGGAATGCAGATCCACCAGATGGCTGCGCATGAGGTCTTCGGCCGCCGCGCCGTCACCTGCCGCAATCGCCTCGATCAGCGCGTGATGCGCGTGGCTTTCGCAGAGCGCGCTTTCGCGGCGCCAGTAAAGCGCGATGATCAGCGAGGAGCGCGCGATCAGCGTGCCGATGAAGCCTGCGATCGTCGTCTGCCCCGCGATGCGGGCGATCTCGGTGTGAAACAGCCCCGAAAGATGCAGCGCGCGCCCCCTGTCCCAGGTGGCGGTGGCGGCGTGCTCTTCGGCGATATGGGCGCGCAGGCTGTCGACATCCGCCGGGGTGGCGCGGGTCGCCGCCATGTGGGCGGTGCGCGGCTCCAGCAATTCGCGGGCCTCGAACACCTCGCGCGCCTCCTGCTGGCTCGGCTGCGCGACAAAGGCGCCCCGGTTGCGCTGCATCTCGACCAGCTGGATATGCGCGAGGGATTGCAGCGCCGCCCGCACGACCGTGCGCGACACGCCGTAGACCTCGCCGATCTCGTCCTCGCCGAGCTTGGTGCCGGGGGCGATACGGTGTTCGTGGATCGCCAGCGACAGCGCGTCGGCGACGCGGTCGCTCGCGGCAAGGGCGCCGAGCATCCGGGGAGAGGAGGGGGCTGAACTGTTCATGAACGAATCTCTGGCGCAGGAATGGCAGAAGCCTGCGTCCCGGGCAAGGAATCGGCCAGACGGACCGTGTTGTGAGCAAAGTTGTATACAATGATGTGTCCGAAAATGGAGCAGCACCCCGCTGGTCTGCGGTTTTTTTGGGCAAATGTGAGGACGGGACGGGAGCGGAAGCGAAGTCTGTTTGCGCCGTGCCCCGCGTCTTCGGTTTAATCCATGACATGCCACGGAGGTGCCATGAGCCAGCCTGTCCAAGACCTTGAACTGGTGTCCGTCACCAAACGCTATGGCAAGACCGTCGCCGTGGACGCCATCAACCATCATTTCAGTCCGGGCAGCTATACCTGTCTTCTGGGACCTTCGGGCTGCGGCAAATCCTCGACCCTGCGCATGATCGCGGGACACGAATCGGTGAGCGACGGCGCGATCAACCTCGCCGGGCGCGATATCTCCTACCTGCCGCCCGCCAAGCGCGGCACGGCGATGATGTTTCAGAGCTACGCGCTGTTCCCGCATCTGACCGTGACCGACAACGTCGCCTTTTCGCTCAAGATGAAGGGCGTGGATGCCACGGAGCGGCGCGCCAAGGCCGGCGAGATGCTGGAACTCGTCGACCTCACCGCGATGGCCGAACGCCTGCCGGACCAGCTTTCGGGCGGGCAGCAGCAGCGCGTCGCACTCGCCCGCGCGCTCATCACCCGCCCGCAGGTGCTGCTGCTCGACGAGCCGCTCTCGGCGCTCGACCCGTTCCTGCGCATCCGGATGCGCGGCGAGCTGCGCAAGCTGCAGCGCGAGCTCGGCATCAGTTTCGTGCACGTGACCCACGGTCAAGACGAGGCGCTCGCGCTGGCGGACGAGATCGTGGTGATGAACAACGCCGTGATCGAACAGGCGGGTCCCGCCCGCGACGTCTTCAACGCGCCGAGGACCCGGTTCGTCGCGCAATTCATGGGCGGGCACAATGTCGTCGCCCTGCCGGAGGGCCATTTCGCCATCCGCACCGATGCCGTGGGCGTCAGTTCGCCCGGCACCGGGATCGAGGCCAGCGTGACCGGCATCGAATACCAGGGCACGCATGTTTCCGTGCTGACCCGGATGAGCGGGGACCAGGAAGTGACGGCCCTCGTCCCCGATAACGAGTTCTATGCCAACCCGCGCAGCCCGGGCGACCGCGTCGGGCTGACCTGGGACACGAAGAACCTGCACAAACTGACCGCGTGAAGCGGCGATACGTCTGACAAGGAGAGAAAAGATGACAATGACACCGATTTCCCGCCGTGGCGTGCTCAAGGGCGGTGCCGCCTTTGCCGCAGGATCGACCCTCGGCGCCCCGATGATCTGGGCGCAGAACATCAAGGACGTGACGCTGCGCCAGTTCGGCACGGGCGTTTCGAACCTCAACGAGGTGGCGCAGAAGGTGAAGGAAGATCTCGGCTTCACGCTCGAGATGACGGCGCTCGACACCGACAGCGTGACGCAGCGCGCGGCGACCCAGCCCAACAGCTTCGACATCGCCGATATCGAGTATTTCATCTGCAAGAAGGTCTGGCCCGCGGGCAACCTGCAGGCGATGGATACCAGCAAGATTAAGAATTACGACAAGATCGTCGGCATCTTCCGCGATGGCAAGCTGACCCCCGAGAGCGAGATCGCGCAAGGGACGGCACCGCACACGGTGGGCTTCACCTCCGGCCCCGAGGGCACCGATTTCGTGCAGGAGGAATCCGGCTGGATGACCCTCATCCCGACGATCTACAACGCCGACACGCTGGGCATCCGTCCCGACCTGATCGGGCGTCCGATCTCGAAATGGTCCGAGCTGCTGAACCCGGAATTCAAGGGCAAGGCGTCGATCCTCGACATCTCGTCGATCGGGATCATGGACATGGCGATGGTGGTCGAGTCGATGGGCGAGCATACCTATGGCGACAAGGGCAACATGACCCAGGATGAGATCGACATGACGCTTGCGATCTTTACAGAGGCCAAGAAGGCCGGGCAGTTCCGCGCCTTCTGGAAGAGCTTCGACGAGTCGGTGAACCTCATGGCATCGGGCGAGGTGGTGATCCAGTCGATGTGGTCGCCCGCGATCACGGCCGTGAAGTCCAAGGGCATCGAATGCGTCTACCAGCCGCTGGAAGAGGGCTACCGCTCCTGGGGCGGCGGCATCGGGCTGTCCAAGGCGCTGACCGGCCTCGAGCGCGATGCGGCCTATGAATACATCAACTGGTATCTCGACGGCTGGGTCGGCGGGTTCCTGATGCGGCAGGGCTATTACTCGGCCGTTCCGGAAACCTCCAAGGCCTACATGTCCGAGAACGAATGGGGCTACTGGTTCGAGGGCAAGGAAGCGACCGACATCATCACCTCGCCCTTCGGCGATCCGCTGGCACAGGTGGGCGAGGTCCGCGACGGCGGCTCCTTCGAGGAGCGCATGGGCGCCGTGGCCTGCTGGAACTCGGTCATGGACGAGAACCAGTACATGGTGCGCAAGTGGAACGAGTTCATCGCGGCATGACGGGATGGCGCGGGGGCCTTGCGGCTGACGCCGGGCCCCCGCGCCGGAGTGGGGGCCAGCCCCCACACCCCCGGGATATTTCAGACCCAGAGAAGCAGGGGACCTGCGTAAACGGAGAAGCAGGGAACTCGCGCGACATGATTGAGGTGCCGGCCCCTGTGTGAATGAAAAACAGGGGAGCTGTTTGATATGAAGACGAAGCGGGAGATCTGCGCGACATGATGAGGCGGATGAGAAC
>JBBSNW010000078.1:0-19385 GCA_038260405.1 Rhodobacterales bacterium
CAAATATCCCGGGGGTGCGGGGGCCGGCCCCCGCTCCGGCGCGGCAAGGCGTGCAGGTCTGCAAGCGGCGTTCCCCGTCACAGACGGGTGACAAGCCGAAGTCGCCCTCATATAACGCCCGCGACACAGAATTCCGCAACCGCGAGGAGCTTTCATGACGACGCTTGTCTTTGGCCACAAATCCCCCGACACCGACAGCACCGGCAGCCCGATCATCTGGGCCTGGTACCTGACACAAATCCGCGGCGAAAAGGCAAAGCCCGTCCTGCTCGGCGAGCCCAACACCGAGGCGGCCTTCATGCTGACCCACTGGAACCTCGACAAGCCAGCCATCATCTCGGATGTCGAGGCTGACGCTCCGGTGGTGATCGTCGATACCAACAATCCCGCCGAGCTGCCCGCGAACATCAACAAGGCCGACATCCGCGGCATCATCGACCATCACAAGCTGGTCGGCGGGCTCGAGACGAAAGGTCCGATCGAGATCCGGATCGAGCCGCTCGCCTGCACCGCGACCCTCATGCACAAGATCATCGGCGACGACCTCGCCCAGGCGCCGAAGGGCATCAAGGGCGCGATGCTGACCTGCATCCTGTCGGACACGATGGAATTCCGCAGCCCGACCACCACGCAGGAAGACAAGGCCATCGCGCATGCCCTGGCCGACGAGCTCGGCATCGACATCCCCTCCTATGCTGCCGAGATGTTCGCGGCGAAATCCGACATTTCCGCCTTCAGCGATGCCGAGCTGCTGCGGATGGATTCCAAGGAATATACCGTCGATGGCAAGGAGTTCCGCGTCTCCGTGCTCGAGACCACGTCGCCCGCGACGGTGCTCGACCGCAAGGACAGCCTGATGGCGTCGATGGTGGACGTGGCGAAAGAGGATGGCGCTGATCAGGTGCTGCTCTTCGTGGTGGACATCCTCAACGAGGAAGCGACCCTGCTGGTGCCCAACGATCTGGTGAAGACCATGGCCGAGAAAAGCTTTGGCGTCACCGTCTCCGGCGATACCGTCGTGCTGCCCGGGGTTATGAGCCGCAAGAAGCAGATCATGCCGTTCCTCAAGGTCTGAGGTCCGGGAGCGCCGCTTTCGCGGCCTCCCAGCCTCGGACAGAACCTGAAAAGGGCGGCTGCGACCGTCGGCCCCTTTCAGGTTTTCTCCCGGTACTCTCGCCGGCATCACCTCCGTCACCGCCCATCTCATGCAAGGCCCGCACATGACCCAGCTGATCCAGTCCCTCTCCGAAATCTCCGGCCGGTACGATGCCCTGTTCGTAGACCTCTGGGGCTGCGTGCATGACGGCGTGCGGGCTATCCCCTCGGCCGTGGCGGCGCTGCAGACCTACCGCAAGAGCGGCGGCACGGTGGTGCTGGTCACCAACTCGCCGCAGCCCCGCGCGAATGTCGAAAAGCAGCTCGAAAGGTTGGGCGTGCCGACCGACGCCTGGGACACCATCGCCACCAGCGGTGATTCGGCCCGCGCCGCGATGTTCGAGGGCGTCGTCGGCACGAAGGTGTGGTTCATCGGCCAGCCCCACGATCAGGGCTTCTTCACCCCGCTCAAGGTCGTGACCGATCCGGTCGCGATCACGCAGGTGCCTGTGGATCAGGCCGAGGGGATCGTCTGCTGCGGCCCCGAGGATCCGCATGCCGATCCGGCGGTCTACCGCGCGCAATTCCTTCTGGCCAAGCAGAAGGGATTGAAGCTCCTCTGTGCCAATCCCGATATCGTCGT
Organism: Rhodobacterales bacterium; assembly: GCA_038260405.1. GTDB lineage: Bacteria > Pseudomonadota > Alphaproteobacteria > Rhodobacterales > Rhodobacteraceae > Puniceibacterium. Next base: position 1,739 of record JBBSNW010000078.1, read on the forward strand.
TGACCGGGGCGAGACGCGCGAATGGTGCGCCGGCGCGCTGGCGCAGCTCTATACCGAGATGGGTGGCGAGAGCCTCTATTTCGGCAAGCCGCATCCGCCGATCTACGATCTCGCCCGCCGCCGTCTGGCCGAACTCGACCGGAGCGTGCAAGCGCAGGACATCCTTGCCATCGGCGATGGAATCCACACCGACATTTCCGGCGCGATGGGCGAGGATATCGATTCGCTCTTCATCACCGGCGGGCTCGCCGCCGCCGAGACGAAGACCGCGGATCAGCCTGATCCGGACGCCCTGCAGGAATATCTCGAACACGCGCAGGCCAATCCGAGCTTTGCCATCGGGTTTCTGCGCTGACTCGACCCTCAAGGCAGGCGGTTGGCAGGCTTTCTGCGGTAAAATCACCCGATCAGCACAGAAAGCATGCCCTCACCAAAGGTATGACTTGATTTTCTGCAGCTGCGAAGTAATAAAGTTGCTCACAACGGGTTTAATCCCGTACGTTTATTACCGGGCCGATGACAATGGAGTCAGACATGTTCGACAACCTGCCGCGTGGGACGATCTGCATCGAGGATATCGAGATGGGCATGACCCGTTACCTGCGCAAACAGGTGACGGATCGCGACATCGAGCTGTTCGCCGAGGTCTCGACCGATCGCAACCCGGTGCACCTCGACGACGAATATGCCAATGACACCATCTTTGAAGGCCGCATCGCCCATGGCATGCTGACAGCCGGGCTCATTTCCGCGGTGATCGGCGAACAGCTTCCCGGCCACGGCACGGTCTACATGGGCCAGACGCTGAAATTCCTCGCCCCCGTGCGCCCCGGCGACATGGTCTATGCCGAGGTCAAGGTGATCGACATCGACCTCGGCAAGCGCCGGGTAAAGCTCGAATGCCATTGCGCTGTGGATGGCAAGAAGGTCCTGATCGGCGAGGCTACGGTGCTCGCCCCGAGCCGCAAGTTCGACTGAAATCCGCGCAGAACGCCGTCACCCGAGGGCAGGTTCGCCTGGCGTCTGCCAGGATGCGCCAAAACACTTCCCTCGCATCTTGCGTTGCCCCCGATGCGCGGCTAACCCTCGCCCCCATGCGGATCATCCGGGATTATCAGTTCGTCGAGCCACGCGATCGGGGGGCCAGCGCCGCCATCGGGAATTTCGATGGTGTCCATCTGGGCCATCAATCGGTGATCGACCTTGCCCGGCAGGCCGCGCCTGACGCGCCGCTTGGCGTCGTGACCTTCGAACCCCATCCGCGCGAATTTTTCGCCCCCGACGCGCCGCCCTTCCGGCTCATGGGGCAAAGCGCGCGCGCCTCGCGTCTGGCCAAGATGGGGGTGGACCAGCTCTACGAGCTGAACTTCAACGCCGCCCTCGCTGCACTCACGCCCGAAGCCTTTGCACGCCGGGTGCTGGCCGACGGGCTCGGCCTGTCGCATGTCGTCGTCGGCGCCGATTTCTGCTTTGGCAACGGCCGTGCCGGAACGGCGTCGGATCTCGTACGCTTCGGCGCCGAGATGGGCTTTGGCGTCACAATCGCCGAGCTGCTGGAAAACACCGGCCGTCAGGTCAGCTCGACCTCGATCCGCACCGCCCTGTCCGAAGGCCGTCCCCGTGACGCCGCCGCACAGCTTGGCCATTGGCACCGCATCGAAGGCATGGTGATCGGCGGCGAGCAGCGCGGCCGCGAGCTGGGCTATCCCACCGCGAACATGAGCATCGACGGATTGCACCCGCCCAAATTCGGCGTCTACGCCGTGCTGGTCGAAGTGACGGAAGGCCCCCACAAGGGTCGCTATCAGGGCGCGGCCAGCATCGGCGTGCGCCCGATGTTCGGCACCAACCGCGCTAATCTCGAAACTTTCCTGCTCGATTTCAAGGGCGACCTTTACGGCACCAACCTTTCGGTGGCGCTCGTCGCGTTCCTGCGCGGCGAGGAAAAGTTCGACAGCCTCGAGGCGCTTATCACCCAGATGGACAAAGATGTCGTCCGGACCCGCCAGATCCTGGACGCATTATGACGGATCCGATCCCGCGCAAGGGCCTGAAGAAACGCTTCTGGGAAAAGAAGAAACTCACCCAGTTGAGCCCCGAGGAATGGGAGGCGCTCTGCGACGGCTGTGGCAAATGCTGCCTCAACAAGCTCGAGGACGAGGAGACCGGCCAGGTTGAGCTCACCAAGGTGGCCTGCCGCCTCTTCGACGACACCACCTGCCGCTGCGCGCAATACCCGATCCGACACCAGTTCGTGCCGGAATGCATCGTGCTCAAACCGTCCAACATCGACAGCCACGCCTACTGGATGCCGCGGACCTGCGCCTACAGGCTGCTCTGGGAAGGCAAGCCGCTGTTCGACTGGCACCCGCTGATCTCGGGGACCCCCGACTCGGTCCACGAAGCGGGCGTGTCGATGCAGCATCGCACCGTTGCGGAATTCGAAATCGACGAGGATGACTGGGAAGACCACATCATCGAGGAGCCGACCTGAATGTTCTTTGCCTCCGACAATTCCGGCCCCGTCCCGCCCCAGATCCTCGCCGCAATTACCGAGGCGAATGACGGCCATGTGATGTCCTACGGTGCCGATCCCCTGACGGCCGAGGTGACCGAACGCCTGCGTGACCTCTTCGAAGCACCCGAAGCCGCCGTCCATCTGGTCGCGACCGGCACGGCGGCCAATGCGCTGGCGCTCGCGACGCTCTGCCAGCCCTATGACACGGTCTTCTGCTCGCCGGTCGCGCATATCCACGAGGACGAGTGCAACGCGCCAGAATTCTACACCGGCGGCGCCAAGCTCACACTGGTGCCCGGCAGCGACCGCATGACCCCGGACGCTCTGCGCATCGCGATCAAGGGGCAGGGCAATCGCGGCGTGCACGGCCCCCAGCGCGGGCCAGTCTCGATCACGCAGGTCACCGAACAGGGAAATGTCCACACACTGGACGAGCTGCGAGCGCTGACCACGGTGGCCGCGCATTACGACCTGCCGGTCCATCTCGACGGCGCCCGGTTCGCCAATGCCTGCGTCGCGCTGAACTGCACCCCGGCCGAGATGAGCTGGAAGGCCGGCGTCGACGTCGCCGTCTTCGGTGGCACGAAGAACGGCCTGATGGGGGTGGAGGCGGTGATCTTCTTCGATCCCGCCCATGCCCGCGCCTTCGAGCTGCGCCGCAAGCGGGGCGCGCATCTCTTTTCAAAGCACCGCTACCTTGCCGCCCAGATGGCGGGCTATCTGCGGGATGACCTCTGGTGCGATCTGGCGGAGACGGCGAATGCCCGCTCCGCCCAACTGGCCGAGGGCCTGCGCGGCCATGCCGACATCCGCAACGACGCCAAGGCGAACATGATCTTTGCAGCCCTGCCCCGCGCCGTCCACCAGCGCGCCAAGGCGGCAGGAGCTCAGTATCACCTGAGCGGCAGACTCGAATCCGGCTCGCCCGATGAAAAGCTCACCGCCCGCTTCGTTTGCGACTGGTAGATCACCCCCGAAGACATCGAGACCTTCCTGAGCCTGGTCAGAACCGCCTGAGAAAAAGCATAAGCCTGTCAGGAGACCCGAACACATCCGCTCTCAGGAACGCTGTTTCAGGTCGCCGACCCGCACAAGTGAACGCGATCAAACACAACAAGCGAAGGCGCCTCGCGAGCCGATACCCCGAACGCTCCGCATGTTTCATCTTGCCAGGAAAACTCCGGGGGAGTCGCCCGAAGGGCGACGGGGGCAGCGCCCCCGGCAATACGAGAGAAAGCGCCACGAAGCCAACCGCGCACGAACCGCGGCGCTCAGTTCATCTGGAAATGCAATTCGTAGCTGCCATCGTGGAAGGCGCCGAAGAGATCCGGAATGTCGGGATGATCCACCGGCTCGCCGGAATAATCCGCAACAAGGTTCTGCTCGGAGACATAGGCCACGTAGAAGCTCTGATCATTCTCGGCCAGCAGATGATAATAGGGCTGATCCTTGACCGGACGGCTGTCCTCGGGGATCGCCTCATACCATTCATCGGTATTGCTGAACTCGGGATCGACATCGAACACAACGCCCCGGAAGGGATGCTTGCGATGGCGGACAACCTGTCCAAGATGATATTTCGCGCGCTGACTGTTCATGGTTACTCGCCTCTACAGAGGACTTTTAGACCTTTCAATGGCAGCTTGTCCAACTTTTGGACATATTCCCGAGGAAACATACTGTGGCCCACATTGGCACAGTCCTCTGCCACTGCAAGCGGTGCAGGCTTATGACAAGTTCCTTATCATGGCCCGGCGCGCAGGGAATGCAAGAGGACATATCATCGAAAGCCCCGTGTTTCCGCCGGTTGATGGATTTGTGATTTCCACCCCGGCGCAAATCGGCTACAATTTCTGAAAAAGAAAAGATCAAAAAAGACTAAAAAAAGCGAGAGGCAGATGAGCAGAACTCTTCGCGCACTGGTGATCATGTTGCTGACGGCGTCTTGTGGCGGCGGTGGTGGAAACTATTCCGCGCCCCGCGATCTCGACAATGCCTGCGCGATCGTCCAGGAGCGCCCCCAATATACCCGCGCTTTCCGCGCCGCAGAACGCCGCTGGGGTGTGCCCATGCACGTCCAGATGGCGACCATCTATCAGGAAAGCAAATTCATCGGCGATGCCCGCACGCCCTTCCAGTATTCCCTGGGCGTCATTCCGATCGGCCGACAAAGCTCGGCCTTCGGTTATTCCCAGGCGCTCGACGGAACCTGGGACGAGTATCTCGTCGCCAGCGGCAATCGCCGCGCGCGGCGCGACAACATCAACGATGCCACCGATTTCATGGGCTGGTACATGTCCCAGTCGCGCAATTCGCTGGGTATCGACATGTCGGACGCGCGCAATCACTACCTGGCCTATCACGAAGGGCGTACGGGCTATTCGCGTGGCTCCTACAACAACAAGGCCTGGCTGATGCGCGTCGCCGGAGAAGTCGGCCAGCGCGCCATGATCTACGAGGCCCAGCTGGTCGGGTGCCGCGCAGCGCGCTGACGGGATCCTTGCAGAACTATCCAAACGGGCCGCGCAGGACGCGGCCCGTTTTCGTGTCTGCACATTCCAGAGCGTTCAGATTGGATCGTCCTCCACAGATGCACGTTGTCTCATGTCGACAAGACGCGATAACCGCCGTCTGCGGACCAGGATCCAACCCGCACAAGCCTTAGCGGTTATACTTGGCCATCTCCCCGCGCACGTCGAACAGGGCGTTGCTCACATCCGAGCGGCTCAGATCACCGAGTACCACCGTCGTCGTCGAGCCGTTCGCATCCTTGATGATCCACTGGCGCAGCTGCACCGGATTGCCGGTGAACTTCATCTCGATGGAGCCGTATTCGGCACGCTTGGGGTCCTGCGCCACAACGGTCGTCGCCGTGCCGTCATAACTCATGCCCTGGACCATGTTGGCCTGCCCCAGATTGACGTTGCGTGCCAGAATGATGCTCAGCGGCGTCTGGCTCAGCGGATAGCTTTCGGGGGCTCCGCCCAGCTTGCGATCGAGAATCACCACCTGGCCCGAATTCGCCATCACCAGCGCCTGCTCGGGCGGGTTGTATTCGAAGCGCACCCTGCCCGGCCGCTTGATGTAGATCGTCCCGGTCGAGATCGTGCCATCGCTGTTGATCTGGGTGAAAGAGCCCGTGGCCGACTGCAATCCGTTGAGATAGCTTGAGATCTGATTGAGAGAAAGCTTCTCGGCAGCGGCGGGAAGGGCTGTGGCCAAGGTCACGATGGCGGCGGTCATAAGGGCGGCAAGTTTCATGGTCTGTCCTGTCTGCTCGGGTCATGGGGCCGTGATGCCCGATTGCGTACGGATATGCGATATCAACGGGCTGCAAACCGATAAAGGCATCCCGCAGCGAACGATCAAGAGGGCAGGCCGGTTCCCGCTGGCCTTGCGGCGGGAAGGAGCCAGCGCCAACCGACGTGTCCCAGTGTAGATGTTCCCGGTGCAGGGGGTCGCGCCATCGGCCGAAGCGTCGGGATAAGAGGATAAGGAGCCGGAGGCTCTGCCCCCGTCGCCCGCAGGGCGACTCCCCCGGGATATTTGAGACCCGGAGAAGCTGGGTCAGGGACCGTCACCACACGCGCCGCGCGTGGTTGGTGCGTCAGGGTGCCAGAGGCGCGCAGGCGGCGGGCCCTGCCCGTCGCCGGAGAGGAAAGGCGCGCGCGGGACGCGCGCTCCGCCGGATCAATCCTGCGGTCTCAATTCTGCTCGGGGACCAGTATCTCGCGCTTGCCGACATGGTTTGCCGAGCTCACGACACCCTGATCCTCCATTTGCTCCACGAGGCGCGCCGCCTTGTTGTAGCCGATGGCGAGCTTGCGCTGGATGTAGGAGGTCGAGCATTTGCGGTCCTTGATCACGATCGCGACAGCCGTGTCGTAGAGCGCATCCTCGCCATCCGTGTTGCCGCCGGTATTGCCAAGACCCAGCACCGCATCGATATCGGCCTCGCGGTCGTCATCCGGCCCTTCGACCACGCCACCGATATAGTCCGGCGGGCCAAAGGCCTTGAGGTGGTTCACCACCTCCTCGACCTCTTCATCCGACACGAACGGTCCGTGGCAGCGGGTGATCTTTGCGCCGCCCGCCATGTAGAGCATGTCGCCCATGCCGAGGAGCTGCTCCGCCCCCATCTCGCCAAGGATGGTGCGCGAATCGATCTTCGACGTCACTTGGAAGGAGATCCGGGTGGGGAAGTTCGCCTTGATCGTGCCGGTGATGACATCGACCGAAGGTCGCTGCGTCGCCATGATGAGGTGGATGCCGCTCGCCCGCGCCATCTGCGCGAGGCGCTGGATGCAGGCTTCGATCTCCTTGCCTGCGACCATCATGAGGTCGGCCATCTCGTCGACGATCACCACGATATACGGCATCTTCTTCGGCTCGAACTCTTCGCTCTCGAATATCGGCTCGCCGGTATCGTCATCGAACCCGGTCTGCACCGTGCGCTCGAACATCTCGTTGCGGCTCAGCGCATCCGCGACGCGGCTGTTATAGCCGTCGATGTTGCGCACGCCCATCTTGGACATCTTGCGATAGCGCTCTTCCATCTCGCCCACGACCCATTTCAGTGCCACGACGGCCTTCTTGGGGTCGGTCACGACGGGCGAGAGCAGGTGCGGGATGCCGTCATAGACCGACAGTTCCAGCATCTTGGGGTCGATCATGATCAGGCGACAATCCTCGGGCGTGAGCTTGTAGAGCAACGACAGGATCATCGTGTTGATCGCGACCGACTTGCCCGAACCGGTGGTTCCCGCGATCAGCAGGTGGGGCATCTTGGCAAGGTTCGCGACGATCGGATCGCCGCCGATATCCTTGCCCAGCGCGAGCGGCAGCTTCTGGTTGCCGTCGCCGTAATCCCGGCTCGACAGGATCTCGCGGAATCCCACCATCTCGCGGTTGTCGTTTGGCAGTTCGATGCCGATCACCGAACGACCCGGCACGGTCGAGACCCGCGCAGACAGCGCCGACATCGAGCGTGCGATGTCATCGGCGAGGCCGATCACGCGCGATGCCTTGAGACCCGGCGCCGGCTCGAGCTCGTACATGGTCACGACGGGGCCGGGACGCACCGAGACGATCTCGCCCTTCACGCCGTAGTCGTCGAGCACGGATTCCAGCATCCGCGCATTCTCCTCGAGCGATTCGTCCGACAGGTGATGCCGGGTGATCGTGTCGGGGTTCAGCAGCAGGCTCAGCGGCGGCAGTTCGTACTCGACCGATTCCGACTCTTCGAAGCTCATGCGCGGCTGCGATTCCTCGACCGCACGCCGCGAGGGCTGGATGGCCTTGCGGATCGGCTGCTGCACCACCTTCTTGGGGGGCGCGACCGGGATGACCGGGCGAGCAGCGTCGTCCGTGTAGGAGAGCGCGTCATAGCCGTCGCCGTCATAACCGGGCTCATCACGGTCCCCCGTCTCGGAGTCGGCGCGATAGGACAGGGCATCGGTTTCCTCGATCTGCTCGAAGGGCGTGTCATCCTGGTCGTCCTCGTCCTCCATCTCGACCTCGTCCACATAGATCGGCGCAGGCGGCACCGACCCGCCCCGCCGCGCGACGGGCGAGACCCCGGACGCGGTCGGCATGGCGCCACTGCGCGAGGCGACGAGGCCGGAGGCAACCACACCCGCGGCGACCTTCGGTGCGGTGACCGGCGGTTCGGGCGGCAGCGCGGAGGCGCGCGGGGTCTGCGAGACGATCAGCGGTTCGGGACGTCGGCCGCGCCCCTTGGTGAGCGGCATCTCCTCGGCGATGCGGTCTTCGGGCGTGGCACGGATGCGCGACTTGATCACGTCGGCGATCTTGGCACGGATGCGGTCGTCGCCCGGCATTTCCTGCTCATCCGCCACCGACTCGAGCTCGACCAGTTCCGGCTCGGGCATCGGCTCGGACCGCTTGATCAGCTGCGGCATGCGCGACAGGAAGCTCGTCTTTTCCGGCGCGTGCGCAGCGGCTTCGCCATAAGTATAGGCGTCGGCGTGCCGCGTGGCGGCCCCGAGCGAGCGGCGGTGAACCGTGGTGGATGGAACGGCCTCCTGTGCTGCGGCCCAGGCGACGGCTTCGGCCTCCTCCTGGCGGCGGCGGTCACGGCGCTCGGCATGGGCCATCTGCATGCTCTGCGCAGCCTGTACACTCGCGTTCGCGCCGCGTCCCAGAAGGGTCAGCAACGTGGCATAGGCCATCACGAGACCCATCGCGAGGAAACGCAGCAGGCTGCGCAGTTCCGGCGTGGTGAAGCCCAGCACGAAGGCCCCCATCACCACGATCACGCCGCCCAGCACCAGCATCAGCAGCTTGAGCCCGAAGCTCGCCCCCACGGGCAGGATGTTGAGCAGCGTACCCATCATCATGTCGCCGAACAGGCCGCCGAGACCGAAGCTGTGGCTCCATTCCGGACCGACCGGCTGACCGGCGGCATAGACGGCACCGACGGCGACCCAGATCGGCGCGAAGATCAGGCAGGACACTGCCCTTTCCTCGCCGCGATGGATCACCATGCGCAGCCCCCAGACGACCAGCGACAGCGCGATCCCCCAGCTGCCCCAGCCGACGATCATGAAGAGCGGTGCCGCGATCGACGCACCGATCCGTCCCATCATGTTCTGCACCGGAGCATCCGTGGCGGACAGAAAGCTCGGATCATCCGGCGTGTAGGACGCGATCATCGCAGCGGCCATGACCCCCAGAACCATGAGCAAGAGGCCCACGAGTTCCTTGCCGCGCTTCTCGATCGCAGCCTGCATGTCGCTGTCGAATAGGGGATCGCGCCCCCGTGCCTGATAAGCCATCTTCTGCCTCGCCTTTGTTTCCGGTTTTTTTGCTCTTGTCGCGGCCTTAGTCGCCATAAAGACACTCTCGCAGCCGCCCGAGCCCGTCTTGCAATTCATCCATCGGCGCCACCATCGCGACGCGGATATAGCCCGCGCCGGGGTTGCCGTCCTTCGTGTCACGCGAGAGGTAAGCTCCGGGCAGGACCCGCACCCCCGTCTCGGTCCAGAGTTTCAGCGCCGCCTGCTCGCCATCTTCGACCGGCAGCCACAGGAAGAACCCGGCTTCCGGTGGAAGATACCCCGGCACATTGCCGAAGATACGGTCGGCAACGGCGAATTTCTCCTGATAGAGGCGGCGGTTCTCGGCCACATGCGCCTCGTCCGCCCAGACCTTTTCCGCCACGCGCTGCAGCGGCAGCGGCAAAGGCGCACCGGAATAGGCCCGCAGCTGGCGCAGCCGCGCGATGCTTTCCGGCCCCCCGGCGACAAAGCCCGAGCGCAGTCCCGGCAGGTTCGACCGTTTGGACAGGGAATGAAAGATCACCACCCGCTCCGGGTCGGCGCCCATGTCGCGCGCCACCTCAAGCGCACCGACGGGCGGCGTATCGCGGTAGATCTCGCAATAACACTCATCCGCGAGGATCTGGAAATCATGCTTTTCGCCCAGGGCGATCAGAGTTTCCCAATAGGCGCGGTCCGCCACCGCGCCCTGCGGATTGGCGGGCGAGCAGAGATAGGCCAGCGCTGTACGGTCGAGCGTTTCGGCAGGCAGGCTGGAATAATCCGGCAGATGGCCGGTTTGTGCCGTCGCAGGCACGAAGACCGGTTCGGCCCGCACCGAGATCGCGGCCACCATGTAGACCTGGTAGAACGGGTTCGGGGTCAGCACGACCGGCTGCTTGCCGCCCTTCGCCTCGGGGCACAGCGCCATCGCGGCATTATAAAGCCCTTCGCGCGTGCCGTTGACAGGCATCACCTCGGTTTCGGGAGCGACCGAAACGCCGTACCGCAGCTGTACCCATGCGGCGATGGATGCGCGAAGCTCGGGCGTGCCCTCGTTCGGAGGGTATCTGCCGAATTCATGGGCGTTTTCGGCGATGATGCCGGTGATCCACTCGGGAAAGGCATGTTTCGGCTCGCCGATGGTCATATGCGCAACAGGGCCGCCCGCAGTATGGGCGTCCAAAAGGCTCCGCAAGCGCGGAAACGCATAAGCCGGAAGGTTCGAGAACCGCTCGGGAAACATATTCAACTGCCTCTGAATGCGGGATCATGTGTGCCCCGCTTTGCGGCAGGATACGGAATGCCGCGGGCTTCGTCCAGAAAAAGCCGGGGGCTTTGTGTACCTGTGGCAGGAAAATCGCAGCGCAGATTTGAGCGCAAGGCCCTTGACATGGCCGGAGCCTTCAGAGGGCAGAGAAAGCCCCCTCCCCTGCCGACCACCGGGTGCAGGAATCTGTCCCGGAAGCAGCGCTTCAGACCCCCCTGCCCTGCCGTCATGTCGCGAAAAAAGTCGCATTTCACGTCAAAGCTCAATGAAATCAACGTGCCGATTTCCGAATCCCCCGGCATCGCCGCCACGACATTGCCAATCCGCGATTCCGGACTTCCGCCCGCCACACCCGGCCGCCTGCCTGCATGTGACAAGCCACCGCCCCAAAGTCGGACAAGTCCCCCCTTGATTTCCACCGCCCATATAATAAGTCGGCCTTATAATATTCCCAACTTAACGAATCCTCATGCCCCGTACCATCGACCCCGACAGCCTCGGCTTCCTCCTCAACGACCTCGCCCGACTGATGCGGTCCGCCTTCGAGCAGGAGATCGAGGCAGGCGCCATTCCCGTGACCCCCGCAGAGGCGCGAGTGCTCGCGCACATGTCCCGCTGCGGCGCGGTTCAGCAGACGCGGCTCGCCTGCAGCCTCGGTGTCGCGCCGATGAGTCTCAGCATCTTCATCGACCGGCTCGAAGCGGCGGGGCTCGTCGAACGCGCTCCCGACCCCGCCGACCGCCGCGCCAAGCTGGTCAGCCTCACCTCCGCCGCCGGTCCGGTTCTTACGGAAATCGCGCAGGCCGGAAAGCGCGCCCGCACGCTCGCCACCGAAGGCATCGACGGCGCGGATCTCGAAATCTTCGGCAGGACCGCCCGCAGGATCCGCGACACCCTCGACACGGCGCGCCGATCCCGGGACGCCAGCGACAGAAAGCAACCCGCATGAGTGACCAGAGCCCCCCTGCCCCACCGCTCATGTCCGAACGCCGCGTTAGCCTGATCGGCGCTCTGCTGGTCGCGATCGGCCCTGTCTCGATGGCGATCTACACACCCGCCATGACGGAAATCGTGCAGGCCTTCGACGTGCCCGAATCCGCCGTCAAGATGACGCTCACGCTCTATTTCGGCGGTTTCGCCCTGGCACAGCTGATCGCAGGGCCTCTCTCGGATGCCCTCGGGCGCCGTCCCATCATCATCGCCTTCATGGGAATCTACTGCACCGCCAGCCTCTTCGCGCTCTTCGCCCCGACGGTCGAGGCGCTGATGGCGGCCCGCTTCCTGCAGGGTGTCGGCGCCTCTGCCGGCGTGGCGATCTCGCGCGCGCTGGTGCGGGACCTGTTCCGGGGCGAAAGATCCAGCCGGATCATGAACCTGATCGGCATCATCCTGGCCCTCGGCCCGGCGCTTGCCCCGACCCTCGGCGGGTTCCTCCTGTCGCTTTTCGGCTGGCGATCGACCTTCGTCGCGATGCTCTGCATGGGCCTGCTGATCATCAGCGTCGCGATCTTCGCCCTGCGCGAAACCGTCGTGCCCGACCGCAGCCGCCTCAACATCCGCGAACTCGGCGGAACCTACCTCATGCTGCTGCGGCACAGACACTTCATGGCGGCGGCGATGGTGATGTCCGGGGCGCTCGGCGCGCTCTATGCGCAGGCAACCTTCCTCCCCTTCATCCTGATGGACCGCATCGGCCTCACCCCGGCTCAGTTCGGTCTCGGCATGCTCATGCAGTCGGGTTTCTTCTTCGCAAGCTCGCTCGCCGTGCGTTTCCTCATGGGCCGCGTCTCGGCCTACCGGCTGGTGGCACCGGGCCTCGGCTTCATCCTGATCGGCAGCCTCGGCACGATGACGCTGTCCTTCGGGGCGCTGAGCTTCCTGCACGTGATGATTCCGGTTGCGATTTACGCCATCGGCATCGCCTTCATCATGCCCGCCATGTCGACGGCGGCCCTGGCGCCCTTCGGCCGCGAGGCGGGATCCGCCGCCTCGATGATGGGTTTCCTGCAGATGGGATCGGGGCTGCTCATGGGCTCGCTCGGCGCGCTGATGGGCGACGCGGTCCTCGCCATGTCCCTGCTCATCCCGCTGATGGGGCTCGCGGCCTGCATCGCCTACCTCGTCTACCGCAGCCATCCGCATCTCGCCGAACCCGAACCGAAGACGCTCGTCCCCGCCCCCAGAGCCTGAACCCGCCCACCCGGCTTCATCTTGCTGGATAAACTCCGGGGGAGTCGCCCGCAGGGCGGCGGGGGCAGCGCCCCCTCTTCCGCCACAAGGCCCCACCACGCCCTTTGGGCGGATTGTCGGCGGGCGCGTCGGCGGGTATAGGGCAGGCAAAGACGTCCTGACCCGAGGAGACAAAGATGTCCAATGCCGATCTCGAAACCGCCATCGAAGCCGCCTGGGAGGCGCGCGACACCATCACCCCCGAAACGAAGGGTGAAACCCGCGACGCCATCGAGACGACGCTCGACGCGCTCGATTCCGGCAAGCTGCGCGTGGCCGAGAAGCAGGAGAGCGGCGACTGGCACGTGAACCAGTGGGCGAAGAAGGCCGTCCTTCTCGGTTTCCGCATCAAGGACATGGAAGTTCAGGAAGGCGGCCCCCAAGGGGGCGGCTGGTGGGACAAGGTCGACAGCAAGTTCCTCGGCTGGAAGAAGAAGGACTGGAAGAAGGCCGGTTTCCGCGCCGTTCCCAACTGCATCGTGCGCAAATCGGCCTATATAGCGCCGGGCGTGGTGCTGATGCCCTCCTTCGTGAATCTCGGCGCCTATGTCGACAGCGGCACGATGGTCGATACCTGGGCCACGGTCGGCTCCTGCGCGCAGATCGGCAAGAACGTCCACCTCTCGGGCGGCGTCGGCATCGGCGGCGTGCTCGAACCCATGCAAGCAGGCCCCACGATCATCGAGGATAACTGCTTCATCGGTGCGCGCTCCGAAGTGGTCGAGGGCTGCATCATCCGCGAAGGTTCGGTCCTCGGCATGGGCGTCTATATCGGCAAGTCGACCAAGATCGTCGACCGCGCCACGGGCGAGGTCATGTATGGTGAAGTGCCGCCCTATTCCGTGGTCGTTTCCGGCTCGATGCCGTCGAGCAACAGCGTCAATCTCTACTGCGCGGTGATCGTGAAGCGGGTGGATGCGCAGACGCGCTCCAAGACCGGCATCAACGAATTGCTGCGCGACTGAACCGGAGCACCGCCGCCATGTCAGACGACAAGAAACCCAATCGACAGCAGGTCTATACCCTGCTGGTCGAGGTCGGCCGCAAGACCGGTGACGGGCTGCCCAAGGGCGCGACCGGTGCGGCGCTCATGTGTTATGCCAGCGGCATCGACGAAGCCGAGGCGGTCCGCGAGACCGTCGCCATCCTCAAGCAGGCGGACATGGCGCCGCTGGACGTGACCGGCTACGGCACCGAGGAGGAACGCCGCGCCGAGGGCCATGAAATCGACGAGGACGAGGCCGAGCTCATGGCACGCGCCCTCGCCGAGAATTCGGTGATCGTCGCGCAGGTCACGCCGTTCTTCGACAAACCCTGACGCGCCTTCCGGGTCGCAGCAGCCGGAGCCGCTGACGCGCCCTCAATCGCGGGCGAGGCATTCCCAAGCACCGCAGCACCCTGCCCCTTGCGTGGCGTCGCCTTACCCTGACGCCACGCAAGGATCCTGATTGCATTCCCTGAGCCTGTTTGCCTCTGCCCGTCGGCTGGTTTATTTCACGACCGACACCCTGACGGAGAGCATCCATGCCACTCGATCCCGCCGCCCTCACCGCCGACCTGATCCGCTGCCCCTCCGTCACGCCCGAAGAGGGCGGCGCGCTGGTGCACTTGGAAAAGCTGCTCTCGGAGGCCGGATTCACCTGTACGCGCGTCGACCGAGGTGGCGTGAGCAACCTGTTCGCGCGCTGGGGGGCGCAGGGCCATCCGCGCAGCTTCGGCTTCAACGGGCACACCGATGTGGTGCCGCTCGGCGATCCGGCCGACTGGACCGTCGCCCCCTTCGGCGCCGAGGAAAAGGACGGCTTTCTCTATGGGCGCGGTGCCACGGACATGAAATCCGGCGTCGCGGCCTTTGTCGCGGCGGCCGTGGATTTCGTCACCGAAACACCGCCTGACGGCGCGCTGATCCTCGCCATCACCGGCGACGAGGAAGGCGACGCGACCGACGGGACCGTCGCCCTCCTCGACTGGATGGCGCAGAGTGGCGAGCGGATGACCGACTGCCTCGTGGGCGAGCCGACTTCCCCCGACCATATGGGCCAGATGATGAAGATCGGACGGCGCGGCTCGTTGAACGGGCATTTCACCGTCGTTGGCCAGCAGGGCCATTCCGCCTATCCGCATCGCGCGCTGAACCCGATGCCCGCGATGGCGCGGCTGATGGACCGACTCGCCTCGCATGAACTCGACACCGGCACCGCGCATTTCGATGCCTCGACGCTTGCCGTCGTCACCATCGACACCGGCAACCCCGCCACGAACGTGATCCCTGCGCAGAGCCGCGCCACGATCAACATCCGCTTCAACGACGCCCATTCCGGTGCAAGCCTGTCGGACTGGCTGCATGCCGAAGCCGCGCGAGTCGATGCGGAATTCGGCACCAAGACGGCGGTGAGCGTCAAGATCTCGGGCGAAAGCTTCCTCACACCGCCGGGCCCGCTCTCCGATCTGGTGGCGCGGTCCGTCGCCGCGGAAACCGGCGTCACGCCCGAATTGTCCACCACCGGCGGGACGTCGGATGCGCGTTTCGTCAAGGATCACTGCCCGGTCGTGGAATTCGGCCTTGTCGGCAAGACCATGCACCAGGTGGACGAGCGGGTCGAGGTCGCGCAGATCCACCAGCTCAAGTCGATCTATGGCCGCATCCTCAAGGACTATTTCGCGCAATGAGCCTGCGGATCAGACAGACCCGGGATTTCGAACCCTGTCGGCGGCTGCGCCTTGCGGTTTTCGTCTGGGAACAGGGGATTCCCCTGCCCGAGGAGTTCGATGCCGTGGACCTCACCGCGCGGCATCTTCTGGTCGATCTCGACGGATCGCCTGTCGGCACGGCGCGTGTCTTTTCCGTGGACGGTACCGGCTGGATCGGGCGGATCTGCGTGCTCCCCGCCGGGCGGGGGCTCGGGATTGGCGCGGCGCTGGTCGGCTACGGCATGAAGCTGCTGCGCCGGGATGCGTCCGTGCGCGACATCGCCCTTGGCGCGCAGGTCCATGCGATTCCCTTCTACGAAAAGCTCGGATTCGCCGTCACTGGCCCGCTCTATGACGATGCAGGCATCCCGCACCGCGAGATGCGCCAGGCCGCCTAGAGCCTCGAACGCCGCAAGGAGAGGCTGACGACGCCCCGAGAGCCTCTGATCCAGCCCGGCCAGTGTCTTCGCTCGTGACCTCTCCTGCGGCGCGTGCTACGCCAGCGTCATGAGCACGCTGCCAACAAAGTCGGACATCCTCGCCTGGATCTCCGAAAACCCGACACTCACCGCGAAACGCGACATCGCCAAGGCCTTTGGCATCAAGGGCGCGGCCCGCATCGACCTCAAGCGCCTGCTGAAGGAGCTCGAGGAAGAGGGCCATCTCGAGAAGCGCCACAAGACCTATCGCGACCCCGACCGCCTGCCCCCGGTAAGCGTGCTGCAGGTGCTTGCGCCCTCGCCCGATGGCGATCTGTTCGCAAGGCCGCTGGAGTGGCATGGCGACGGACGCGAACCGGTCGTGCTGATCATCCCGCGCGCCTCGGATGCCACGCTCGGCGAAGGTGACCGCATCCTCGCCCGCCTGCAGGTGGTGCAGGCCGAGGACCACAATTACGAGGCGCGGCTGATCCGGCGCATCGGGTCGAACCCGCAGAAGATCGTCGGGATCTTCCGCAAGGGGTCCGAAGGCGGACGCATCCTGCCCATCGACAAGGGGTCGGACAAGGAATGGACCGTCGCCGCCGATGCCACCGGGGGCGCACAGGAAGGCGAGCTGGTCGAAGCCGAACAGGCCGGACCGGGCCGCGTCCGCATGGGCCTGCAGAAAGCCCGCATCACCATGCGTCTGGGCGATCCGAGCGAACCGCGCGCCGTGTCCCTGATCGCGATCCACCAGCACGGCATCCCCGACGATTTCCCCGATTCCGTGATCGCCGAGGCCGACTCGATGAAGCCCGCAGGGCTCAAGGGGCGCAAGGATCTGCGCGACATGCCGCTGATCACGATCGACCCGTCGGATGCCCGCGACCACGACGATGCCTGCTACGCCCATGCCGACGACGACCCGAAGAACCCCGGCGGCCACGTGATCTGGGTCGCCATCGCTGATGTGGCGCATTACGTGCGTTCCGGCACCGCACTCGATGACGAGGCCCGCAAGCGTGGCAATTCCAGCTATTTCCCCGACCGCGTCGTGCCGATGCTGCCCGACATGCTGTCGGGGGACCTTTGCTCGCTGCATGAAGGCGTGCCGCGTGCCTGCATCGCCGTGCGCATGGTGATCGACGCCGATGGCACCAAGACCGGGCAGACCTTCCACCGCGGCCTCATGCGCTCTCCCGCCTCGCTGACCTATCAGCAAGTGCAGGCGGCGATCGACGGGCAGCCGGACGAACAGACCGAGCCGCTGCTCGAAGACGTGCTGAAACCGCTCTATGCCGCCTATGCCGCTCTGAAAGCCGCGCGGGAACGCCGCCAGCCGCTGGATCTCGACCTGCCGGAGCGCAAGATCGAGTTCTCCGAAGATGGCAAGCTGAAGGCCGTCAACTTTTCCGTACGCCTCGATGCGCACAAGCTGATCGAGGAATTCATGGTGCTGGCGAACGTCGCCGCCGCCGAGACGCTGACCGCGAAGAAGACGCCCCTGCTGTTCCGCGTGCACGAGGAACCGCCGCCCGAAAAGCTCGAGACCCTGCGCGAGGTCGCCGAATCCTCGGGCCTGCAACTTGCCAAGGGGCAGGTTCTGAAGACCGCCCATCTCAACAAGCTGCTGCATGATGCGGCGGGGCGCGACGAGGCCGAGCTCATCAACATGGCGACGCTGCGCTCGATGACGCAAGCCTATTATGCGCCCGCGAATTTCGGCCATTTCGGCCTC
>JBBSNW010000079.1:0-18539 GCA_038260405.1 Rhodobacterales bacterium
AATGCGCCCATTTAGTGCTTCGCTCTGCAAAGGCAGCAGAGTCGGTAACTCAGGAGAGACCATGGCCAAGGAAGATACGCTCGAATTTCCCGGTGTCGTGAAGGAACTCCTGCCGAATGCGACGTTCCGGGTCGAGCTTGAAAACGGCCATGAGATCATCGCGCATACGGCAGGAAAGATGCGCAAGAACCGCATCCGTGTCCTCGCAGGCGACAAGGTGCAAGTCGAGATGACCCCCTACGATCTGACCAAGGGTCGGATCAACTACCGCTTCAAGTAAGCGCATGACGACCGCTGTCCCGACATATGGCCGCAAGGCCGCGCTGACATGCGCGCCGGGGTTGCGATGAGACTGATCCTCGGCTCCGGCAGTCCGCGCAGACGCGAGCTGCTGGCCCAGCTGGGGGTCGTGGCGGATGACATCCGTCCCCCCGACATCGACGAAGACCCCCATCCCCGCGAATTGCCGCGCCCCTACTGTGTGCGCATCGCGCGGGAAAAGGCGCTGGCGATCGAGGCGGAGGAGGATGATATCGTCCTCTCGGCCGATACCACCGTCGCGCTGGGCCGCCGCATCATGGGCAAGCCCCGCGATGCGGGCGAGGCGGCGCAGTTCCTGCTCGCCCTTTCGGGCCGCCGCCACCGGGTGATCACGGCCATCGCCGTGCGCCGCGGGGCCAGGGTCTGGGAGCGCGACGTCGTGACGGCCGTCAAGATGAAGCCGCTCTCGGACGAGGAGCTCAACGCCTATCTCGCCACCGATGACTGGCAGGGCAAGGCTGGCGGTTACGGGATACAGGGGCCCGCTGGCGCCTTCATCCCGTGGATCTCGGGATCCTTCACCGCCGTTGTCGGCCTGCCGCTGACCGAGGCCGCGCATCTGCTGCGCGCCGCCGGATACCCCCTCTGGAAGGAGCAGCCATGAAAGGCCGCACCATCGCGCTCGACCACCTCAACGGTTCCGAAGCCGCCGCCCTGATGGTCGACGGCGTTCTGCAGGATCTGCTGGTCGATACCGACCTGCCGCGTCCCGGCACGATCTACCGCGCCATCGCCATGCGCCCGATGAAGGGGCAGGGGGGCATGTTCCTGCGCTCACCCGACGGGCAGTGTTATCTGCGCCAGATCAAGGGCCTCGCCGCCGGTCAGCCGCTGCTGGTGCAGGTCACGGGCTATGCCGAACCCGGCAAGGCGATTCCTGTCACGACCAAGATCCTGTTCAAGAGCCGCTATGCCATCGTCACGCCCGAGGCGCCCGGATTCAACGTCTCCCGCTCGATCCGCGACGAGGAAGAGCGCGTGCGCCTGATCGAACTCGCGCACGATGTGATGGAAGAGGGCTCGCACGGGCTCATCCTCCGCTCGTCCTGCGCCGGGGCGGATGCCGACGATATCGCCGAGGATATCCGCGCGATGGCTGATCTTGCCACGACCGTGATGCAGGATTCGACCGGAGAGGCCGAGACGCTGGTCGAGGGCGACAGCCCGCACGCGCTCGCCTGGCGGGAATGGACCGAGGAGGCCAGTGTCGACACCGATGAGGGCAGCTTCGAGAATCAGGGCGTTCTGGACGCGCTCGAGGAATTGCGCGGGCCCAAGGTGAGCCTCGGCGAAGGGTCGATGTATATCGAACCGACCCGCGCGCTGATCGCCGTCGACATAAATACCGGCGGCGACACCACGCCTGCTGCGGGCCTCAAGGTGAACATGGCCGCGATGAAGGATCTGCCCCGCCAACTGCGCCTGCGCGGTCTGGGCGGTCAGATCACCATCGACATGGCGCCGGTGCCCAAGAAGGACCGCCGCACCATCGAATCCGCCCTGCGCGCCGCGCTGAAACTCTGCACGATCGAGACGACTCTGGTGGGCTGGACCCCGATGGGCAATCTCGAATTGCAGCGCAAGAGAGATCGGATCGCCCTGTCGCAGGTGCTGCGATGAGCTGCCCGATATGCAAGCGCAAGACCGACCCGGATTATCGCCCCTTCTGCTCGAAACGCTGCGCTGATGTGGATCTGTCGCGCTGGATGACTGGCAGCTACGCCGTCCCGTCCGACGATCCCGACGACATCGAAGAGGCGCTGGACGCGATCCTGAACGTCACCGAAACTCCGGACAAGCCTCACTGAAGCGTGCTGCTCTCAGTCAGATTCAATGCGATTATGTGCAACACGCTCTAGATCGCGCAGGGGTCAGTATGTCGTCGCGGCCCGTGCCGCCTGATCGTATTGTCCCGACATCAACCGCAGAAGGGTCGAGAGCCGTGTGATCTGCTCGGGCTCGAAACCGAGCTCACCCACCGCGCTCAGCAGCAGCGCATCGCGGATCTCGCGATAGCGCTCGCAGGCCGCGGCACCGTCCTCGGTGGCCGAGACGGTCTTTTCCTTGCCCTGCCGACCTTCCTCGACAAGACCGGCGCGGGCGAGCTTCTTGATCGCGTAATTGACCGTATGCGTGTCCTCGATGTTCAGCACGAGGCACAGATCGGAGAGCCGCTTGGGCCGGGCGCGGTGATAGACCGAATGCAGCACGAGCACTTCGAGCGCGGTGAGGCCGGGATGCCCCGCGGTCGCCATCGCACGCACCACCCAGCGCTGGAAGGCGTTGTTTGCCAGCGTCAGGCCGAATTCGAACTCCGATATTTCCGGAAACGCACCGCCTGCCAGATGGGCAGAGGACACGACGGGACCAAGATCATTCTGTTTCATGAGCACCAGAAAAGCGGATCCTGATAATTTGTCAACATTTTGTTGACGTAGTGTCAGGGTTGGCCAGAATGACGGCATGGAATCACTCGAAGCATCCCACTGACATGGCGCGCGAGCCGGAACATGTCGTCGTCATCGGCGCGGGTATCGTCGGTGTGTCGACCGCGATCTGGCTGCGCCGCTTCGGCGCGCGGGTCACTCTGGTCGACCGCGCAGCCCCGGGTGAGGGGACTTCGCACGGCAATGGCGGCGTGCTCGCGGCCTGCGCGATGCTGCCCGTGACGGGGCCGGGGCTGATCCGCAAGGCACCGGGAATGCTGATAAATCCCGATGCGCCGCTTTTTCTCAAATGGGCCTACCTGCCGCGGCTGCTGCCCTGGCTGCTCAAGTATCTGAGCCACGCCAATGCTCCCGAAACCCGCCGCCTTGCCGCGGCGCTGAGCCCCATCGTGGGCGACAGTGTCGATCAGCACATGGCCCTGACCGATGGCCTTTCGGCGCGCTCCTACGTGATTCCAGGCGATTATGTATATGCATATGGCACGCGTGCGGAGTTCGACTCCGAAGCCGCGTCCTGGGCGCTGCGCGCCGAACATGGCTTTGCGCCCACGCTTCTCGAAGGCAGTGAAGTGCAGGAATACGAGCCGCATCTCGGCCCTGCCGTGCAATGCCTCGCGGTGATGAAGGATCACGGCCATGTCCGCGACCCCGGCGGATATGTGAAAGCTCTGGCGCGGGATTTTCAGGCGATGGGCGGCGAGATCCGCGAGACGACAGTCCGGGACGTGACGCTGGAAGAGGGGCGCATCACCGAAGTCCTGACCAGCGACGGGCCGATCGCCTGTGACCGCGCGGTGATTGCCTCGGGTGTCTGGTCCGGGCCGCTCATGCGGAAACTGGGCCTGAATGTCCCGCTGGAATCCGAGCGCGGCTATCATATCGTCTTTGAAGATGCGCGGAATGGCCCCAGAGTGCCCTTCATGATCAATGCCGGGAAATTCGTGGCGACCCCGATGGATGCCGGACTGCGCTGTGCCGGGATCCTCGAATTCGGCGGGCTAGACGCGGCGCCGTCGCGCGCGCCCTTCGCGCTGTTGCGCCGTCAGGTGAAACGCGCCTTTCCGGGCCTCACCCAGGGGCGCGAAGTCGAATGGATGGGCCACCGGCCCGCCACCAGCGACAGCCTTCCCCTCATCGGCCAGATCCGCGAGACCGGGATCTATACCGCCTTCGGACATCAGCATATCGGCCTCACCGCAGGCCCGAAGACAGGCCGGCTGCTTGCCGGTCTCATGACGGGACGCCCGTCCAATACCGACCTGACCCCGTACCAACCGGGGCGGTTTGCCTGAAACACGAACACCAACACGGGAGACGACAATGAAGACGATCACCAACAGCCTCGCGGGCCTAGCCTGTGCCACGGCGCTCACCGCGCCCGCCTTTGCCGAGACATGGGACATGCCCATGGCCTATTCCGCGACCAATTTCCATTCCGCCACCGGCGCCGAATTCGCCAGTTGCGTGACCACCGGCACGATGGGAGAGATCGAGATCGTGACCCATCCGGGCGGTGCGCTGTTCGCCGGGGCCGACATCAAGCGCGCGGTCCAGACCGGCCAGGTGCCCATCGGCGAGCGCCTGCTTTCGGGTCATGCCAATGAAAACGCGGTCTTCGGCTTCGATTCCATCCCCTTCCTGTCGCCGAGCTTCGACGATCACGAAAAGCTCTGGGAAGCCGCAAAGCCCGAGATCGAGAAGGTGCTCGAAGAGCAGAACCTGCACCTGCTCTATTCCGTGCCCTGGCCGCCGCAGGGGCTCTATTTCAACAAGGAGGTCAACTCGGTCGCCGATATGGAGGGGATCAAGTTCCGCTCCTACAACAACGCGACCGCGCGTCTGGCCGAACTGACCGGCATGGCGCCCGTCACGATCGAGGCGGCGGAACTGAGCCAGGCCTTCGCCACCGGCGTCGCGGAATCGATGATCTCCTCGGGGGCGACGGGCTATGACCAGAAGGTCTGGGAATCGCTCACGCATTTCTACCAGGTCGATGCCTGGCTGCCGCGCAACTACATCATGGTGAATGCGGATACCTGGGCGGACACCTCCGATGCGAGCAAGGCGGTGATCGAGGGCTGCGCGGGTCTGGCGGCCTATGCGGGCCTCTACCGTGCCAAGGAATACACCAACTTCACCTATGAGGGTCTGCGCGAAGGCGGCATGATGGTGCAGCCCCCGTCCGAACAGCTCGAAAGCGAACTGCGCGCCATCGGCGAGACGATGACGGCCGAATGGCTGGAACAGGCGGGCGATCCCGGTCAGGCGATCATCGACAACTATCGCGCGATGCAGTGACGTGACGGGCGGGTGGCCCTCGCTTTGGCCGCCCGCCCCCTGACCCCGGAGACTGCCATGACGTTTCTGCGCCAAATCCGACGCGGGCTCGACGCACTTTACCTCGGCGCGGGCATGCTTGCCGCGCTCTGCCTCATCGCCATCCTGCTGCTGATCGTCGCCCAGATGCTGGCCCGCTGGACCGGCACGGTCTTTCCGGGCGGCTCGGCCTATGCGGGTTATGCGATGGCAGCGGCCTCCTTCCTCGCCTTCGCCAATGCACTGAACAGGGGGGCGCATATCCGCGTGTCGATCCTGCTCTCGGCGGTGCCCAGGGGCGCGCGCTGGGCGCTCGAGATCTGGTGCTTTGCTCTCGGGGCGGCGATCGCGTGGTACTTCACCTGGTATGCCTACTGGTTCACCTACTGGTCGTGGAAATTCAACGAGGTGTCGCAGTCGCAGGACGCGACCGCGCTCTGGATTCCGCAATCGGTGATGGTGCTGGGCGGCGGCATCCTTGCCATCGCGCTCACCGACCATCTGATCCACGTGCTGTTCAAGGGCGATCACCGCATCACCCGCGACCTCGTCGATCAAAGCCACGGAGAGTGACATGACCGAGATCTATGCCATCACGCTCTTCCTCTTCGTGCTGTTCCTGCTGCTGGGCACCGGCGTCTGGGTCGGCCTCGCGCTCATGGGGGTCGCCTGGGTCGGGATGGAGCTTTTCACCTCGCGCCCCGTCGGCGACGCCATGGTCACGACGATCTGGGCAACCTCGTCGAGTTGGACGCTGACCGCGCTGCCGCTCTTCATCTGGATGGGCGAGGTGCTCTACCGCACGAGGCTGTCCGAGGACATGTTCAAGGGACTCTCGCCCTGGCTCGCCCGCCTGCCGGGGGGGCTCGTGCACACCAACATCGTCGGCTGCACGGTCTTTGCCGCGGTGTCGGGCTCGTCGGCCGCGACCCTGTCGACGGTCGGCAAGATGTCGATCCCGGAGCTGCGCGCGCGCAACTATCCCGAACGCCTGATCATCGGCACGCTGGCGGGGGCGGCGACGCTGGGCCTCATGATCCCGCCGAGCCTCGCGCTCATCGTCTATGGCGTGTCGGTCAACGAATCCATCACCGCGCTGTTCTTTGCCGGGGTCGTGCCCGGTCTTGTCCTCGCCGTCATGTTCATGGGCTATGTAGCGCTTTATGCGACATTCTCGAAATCCTGGGCGCCGATTGCCGAAACCGGCATGGGGTTCGCCGAAAAGGTGCGCAATTCGCGCTTCCTGCTGCCGGTGATCGGCCTGATCGTGGTGGTGATCGGCTCGATGTATCTCGGGTTTGCCACGGCGACAGAGGCGGCGGCCTTCGGCGTGATCGGCGCGCTGGCGCTCGCCGCGGGGCAGGGCTCGCTGAGCTGGGAGACCTTCACCGCCAGCCTCATGGGGGCGACGCGGACTTCTGCGATGATCGCGCTGATCCTGATCGGCGCGGCCTTCCTCAAGCTCTCGATGGGGTTCACCGGCCTGCCGCGCGCGCTGGCGGATCTCATCGCGCATATGGAGCTTTCCCGGTTCCAGCTGCTCATGGCGCTCCTCGTGTTCTACATCGTGCTCGGCATGTTCCTCGATGGGATCTCCTCGGTCGTGCTCACCATGGCGGTGGTCGAACCGATGGTGCGCGAGGCGGGGATCGACCTCATCTGGTTTGGAATCTTCGTCGTGGTGGTGGTCGAGATGGCGCAGATCACGCCACCCATCGGCTTCAATCTCTTCGTGCTGCAGGGAATGACCGATCACGAGATGGGTTATATCACCCGCGCCGCGCTGCCGATGTTCCTGATCATGGTGGTGATGGTCTTCGTGCTGATCTGGGTGCCGGATCTGGCGCTCTGGCTGCCCGAGACGATCCGCGAGGCGCGATGATTTCTGTCTTCTCTGCCTCTGTTTGCGCGACCTGCCGCGACGGTGCCCTTCATCGGCCGCTGCCAGATCCCCATGTAACTCACACCGATCCTGCCGAGACGTTTCCATGACAGATAGCCCTGCACAGACATTTCCCCGCATCCGCAGCGCCGGCATGGACGGCCTGCTGGTGAGCTTTGGCGACCGCCTGTCCGAGCCTGCCAACCGCGCCGCGCTGGCCTTCCGCGCCGCCATCGACCGCGCGGGCTGGGAGGGGGTCGAGGAAACATCGACCTCGCTCGTCTCGACCTATCTGCGCTTCGATCCTCTCGGGCCAGGGGCGGGTACGCTGCGCCCGCAGCTTGAAACCCTGCTGGGGGACAGGGACTGGAGCGCTGCCGATCTGCCCGAAGGGCGCCGTTTCTTCCGCATTCCCACGGTTTATGGCACCGACCGCGCGCCGCAGCTCGCCGAGGCGGCCGATGTGGCGGGTCTGACGGTCGAGCAGGCGATCGAGTCGCTTTCTGCGGCGCGCGTGCGCGTCACCACCATCGGCTTCGCCCCCGGCCAGCCCTACCTTGGCGAGCTGCCCGAAGTCTGGGACATTCCGCGGCAAAGCGCGCTGACCCCGACCGTGCCGATGGGCGCGCTGGTGGTGGCGATCCGCCAGCTCGTGCTGTTCTCGGTCACCACGCCGACGGGCTGGCGGCATGTCGGACAGACGGCGTTCCGTCTGTTCCGCCCCGAAAGCGAGACGCCCTTCGTGCTGCGCCCCGGCGACGAGGCGCAGTTCGTGCCCGTCGCACCCGAGCAGCTCGCGAACATGGACGAGGACCCCGATGGCGGCGCGACGAGCGAGGTGATCCGATGAGCGATGCCCTGATCATCCACAGCGCCGGCCCCGGCGTCACGGTGCAGGATCGCGGGCGCAGCGGAACGCTCGCCTTCGGCCTCTCGCGCGGGGGGGCGATGGATCGCCTTGCGCTGGCCGAGGGTGCGGCGCTTCTGAACCAGCCGGGTGACCTTGCCGTGCTCGAGATGGCCGGAATGGGCGGGCGGTTCGAGCCGACGCGGGATCTGCGCATCGCCCTGACCGGCGCCAAGATGCGCGCGACGCTCGACGGCGCAAAGCTTGCCTGGGGCGCCTCGCACATGATCCCGCAGGGGGCGGTGCTCGATATCGGGCCAGTGACTTCGGGCGCCTATGGTTATCTGCATGTGGGCGGCGGGATCGACGTGCCGCAGGTGCTTGGCGCCCGTTCGGCGCATCTGGCCGCAGGTCTTGGCAAACCCGTGGCGGCGGGCGACCGGCTGCCGCTCGGCGAGGATGGCGGCGGGGAGACCGGTTCCTTTCTGCCGCGATCCGAGCGTTTCGAGGGCGGCACGGTGCGCGTCGTGCCGAGCCTGCAGACCGACCTTTTCCCGCAGGAGCAGCTCGAGCGGTTCGCGCAGACCCGTTTCAGGCGCGATACCCGCGCCAACCGCATGGGCGTCCGGCTCGACGTCGCGGGCGAGGGGTTCAGCGTGACAGGCGGGCTGTCGGTCGTCTCGGAACTCATCGTGCCGGGCGACATCCAGGTGACCGGCGACGGTGCCCCCTTCGTGCTGATGGCCGAAAGTCAGACCACCGGAGGCTATCCGCGGATCGGCACCGTGCTGCCCTGCGATCTGTCGCGCGTGGCGCAGGCACCCGCGGGGGCTGTGCTGGAATTCCGCTTCGTCACGATGGATGAGGCGCTCGAGGCCGAGCGGCGTTACCGGGCCGAGATCAAGGCGCTCGGCGGACAGCTGAAACCGCTGGTGCGCGATCCGCACGACATCCGCGACCTGCTGGCCTACCAGCTGATCAGCGGTGTGACCGCGGGCCGCGACATATGAGAGAAGGACAGAAGGCATGGGCAAGACCGTCGATCTGAACGCCGATATGGGCGAAAGTTTCGGCCCCTGGGTGATGGGGTCGGACGCCGAACTGCTGCGGGTCGTAACCTCGGCCAACATTGCCTGCGGTCTGCATGCCGGGGATTGGGACGTGATGGCCGCGACGATGCGCGAGGCGGTGGCGAAAGGAACCGGCATCGGCGCGCATCCGGGCTTTCCCGACCTGCAGGGATTCGGTCGCCGCCGCATGGTGCTGCCCGCCGACAGTCTGCGCAATCTGGTGCGCTACCAGCTGGGCGCGGCCCGGGCGATGGCGGCAGCCGAGGGGGGGACGGTGCGGCACGTCAAGCTGCACGGCATGCTCGCCAACATGGCCTCGGCCGATGCCGACATGGCGCGCGCCTGTTACGAGGGTGCGCTCGACGTCGATCCGGACATCATCGTGATGGTGCTCGCCGCCACGGCCCAGCAGGAGGCGGTCGAGGCGCTGGGCTGCAACTGGGCGGGCGAGATCTTTGCCGATCGCGCCTATAACGACGATGCGACCCTCGTGGACCGGAGCCTGCCGGGCGCGGTGATCCACGATCCCGAACTGGCGGGGCGGCGCATGGTCGAGATGGTGGCCGCCGGCTCCATCGTGACCGAAAGCGGCAAGCGGATCCCGGCGGCGGTGGATACGATCTGCCTGCATGGTGACGGCAAGACGGCGCTGGAGATCGCCCATGCGGTCAAGGCCGCGCTCGAGGCGGACGGCGTCACGCTGAAGCCCTTTGCGGGGCGAAAGGGGCCGGTCGAGCGATAAGGCACCGCGCCTGTCGCAGAGGGCTCAGGGACGGATCAGCAGCACCTGTACATCGGCCACATTGGTCCCCGTGGCGCCGGTCATCAGCAGATCGCCCGCAGCGTCAAGGGCCGCATGGCTGTCATTGTCGGCAAGCAGTTTGTCCGCATCCTGTCCGGCCGACGCGATGCGCGCCGCAGTGCCCGCATCGACCACGCCGCCGGCCGCATCGGTCGGCCCGTCGCGTCCATCCGTGCCGCCCGACAGGAACAGCCAGTCCTGCGCAAGCTTGGGGGCGGAGAGGGCTACCCGCAGGGCAAGCTCCTGATTGCGCCCGCCGCGCCCGGTACCGCGCAGGATCACCGTGGTCTCGCCTCCGAACAGCAGGGCGGTGGGCGTGTCCACCGGGGCCATCAGCTCCAGCACTTCGCGCGCAGCCGAGTCCACGTCGCCGATGAGCGGCGTTTCTGACTGGCGGACGGCCCATCCCTCGGAGCGCGCTTGATCCGCCATCGCGGCGACCGACTGGCCGTTCGAGCCGACCATGACATTGGTTCCGACAGGCACCGGTTCGGGGGCGCGGGTATGGCTCAGCGCCTCGCGCGCCGGGGCGGGGAGCCTGTCCCAAAGGTCGTTGTTCTTGAGGATCGCGCGCGCCTCTGCGACGGTCCCGATGGGACCGACGGTCGGCCCGGAGGCGATGGCGCGCAGGTCGTCGCCGATCACGTCCGACAGGATCAGCGCCATGACCGGCGCAGGCGCGGCGCGGCGCAGGAACCCGCCGCCCTTGAGCTGCGAGAGCTGCTGGCGCACCAGGTTCATCTGCACGATGTCGAGGCCTGCGGAAAGCAGCAGCTGGTTCACTGCCGCCTTGTCGGCAAGGCTGACCCCGGGCACCGGTGCGGGCAGAAGCGCCGAACCGCCCCCCGAAATCAGCGCGATCACCTGATCCCCGGCGCCGCAGGTGTCGAGCAGGTCCATCACCGCCTGCCCGGCAGCGGCCCCGGCTTCGTCGGGCACCGGATGGCCTGCATGCAGGACCCGGGCGCCGGGAACGGCTTGGGTGTTTTCGTGATGGGTGACGGCCAGAGCTTCGTGCGGGCCGCGCACTTGTTTGAGGGCCTCGGCCAGCATCGCGGGCGCGGCCTTGCCCACGGCGATCAGCACGGTGCGCCCCGTCGGCTGTGGAAGGGGAGTCAGCGCCAGTTGGCGGCGCACCGCCAGAGCGGGATCGGCGGCGGTGACGGCGGCATCGAACAGGCTGCGCGCGAGGTCGCGCAGGTCTTGGGTCTGGGTCATGTGGTGCTTCCTTGATTGGCTGCAGGAAAGCGTTGCGAGGTCCGGACTGTCAAGCCGACAGCCCGGTTTAGATCGAAGGTATCGGGTTCAGGAGGCGGGTGTCAGGCAGTCCGCGATCCTGTCGGCGGTGTCCGCGATCAGCCGGGCATAGAAGTCCGTCCCTTCGGCGATCTGCCCGCCCAGCGGATCGACTTGGGTCACGGTCAGCGCGTCGCCATTGCCGAGGGCGTTCAGAAAGCCGCGGGCCGCGCCGGGTTCGGCCAGAACGCAGGCCACGGAGCGTTCTTCCAGCACGTCGCGCAAGGCGTCGAGCCGGGCCGGGCCGGGGGAGGTAGCATCGCTGAGCGATACGGCCCCGAGCGGGTGCAGATCGAAGGCCTCTTCGAAATACTGGTAGGCGTCGTGCAGCGAGAGATAGGGTGTTTCATGCACCGGGGCGAGGCGGTCCCGCGCCTGTGCCGTGGCATCGGCGATCCCGGCCTTGGCGCGGTCGGCATTGGCGGCATAGGCGACGGCATTGTCGGGATCGAGCTCTGACAGCTCTGTGGCGATGGCGTCGAGCCAGAGCAGCGCGTTGTCGGGGTCGAGCCAGACATGCGGATCATGCGCGGCGTCGGCATGGTCGTGTTCGTGGTCATGATCCTCGGCATGGTCATGGCCGTCTTCGCTGTGCGCTTCGACAAAGATCGCCTCCGCGCGGTTTTCCAGTAGATGCGTGCCGGGCAGGTCGGCAAGGGTCAGGATCCGGGCACCGCTCGCCAGTGTCGAGATCGGCTTGAGGAGGTTGGGCATGAGGTCGGGCCCGATCCAGACGACGAGATCGGCGTTCTGCATCTGCCGCGCCTCGGACGGACGCAGGGCGTGGTCATGCGGCGAGGCACCACGCGGCACCACCAGCGCAGGTTCGCCCAGATCCCCCAGAACGGCCGCGACAAGTCCCTGCACGGGCGCGATGTCGGTGGCGATCTTCGGCACATCGGCAAAGGCGGGTGCGGCGCAGGTGATCAGGGTCGGGAGCAGGAGGCGGAGCATGGAGGGTCCTTTCTGAGGAGGCGTCGTTGCATGTTGAAACGGCGGAGCGATGCTGTGTATCGGGCGGGCAGGCCTTGCGGCGTGACGTTCCGGGTCGCGGGGCAGGGTGTCGCCAGGCGCATGTCCTTTTCGTCGTGCATTCGTCCGAACCGCTTCGATACGCGTTTCGAGCTTGTTAGATGTGATGATATAACATATCAAGCCCCTATGTGAGAGACCCTGCCAAATGGAGGATGACGCCATGGATGCCGTCGGATTCGAAAGACACGATCACGCGGGATGTATCTCGTCCGGATTGCAGACAGTGGTGGAGACCTGTGCCGAACGGGGTCTGCAGCTCACGCCGGTGCGCCGACGTGTGGTCGAGATCCTGCTGCAGGAGCATCGCGCGATGGGGGCTTACGATGTGCTTGACCATCTGCGCGCCGAAGGTCTGGGATCGCAGCCGCCTGTCGCCTACAGGGCGCTCGAATTCCTCGTGAAGAACGGATTTGCGCACAAGATCGAGCGGCTCAATGCCTTCATCGCCTGCGCGCATCCCGGGATGCGGCATGCGCCGGCTTTCCTCATCTGCCGCAAATGCGATGTCGTGGCCGAGGCGCATATCGCCGATGCCGCGCAGACCGTGCAAGGCGCGTCGGATGCGCTGGGCTTCACCGTCGAGCGCATGGTGATCGAGGCGGAGGGGCTCTGCCCGGCCTGCAATAGCGGGGCACCGGCATGAGTTGGCGGGCAAAGGACATGGTGACAGACAGTGCGACGGAGTTGCTCGCCGCACGCGCGATCTCGGTCAGCTATGGCGGCACGCAGGTTCTCGTGGGCGTCGATCTGGATATCAGGGCCGGAGAGATCGTGACCATCGTGGGCCCGAACGGGTCGGGCAAGTCGACGCTGCTGCGCGCCCTGATCGGCGCGCTGCCGCTTTCGGCCGGGCAGGTGGTGCGCAAGCCGGGGCTGCGGCTGGGATACGTGCCCCAGAAGCTGCAGGTCGATCCGACCCTGCCGATGACCGTGGGGCGGTTCCTCGACCTGCCGCGCCGGGTCAGTGAGACCGAGCGCGCGGCTGCGCTGACCGAAGCGGGTGCCGGGGCACTCGAGCAGCGGCAGCTGACGGACCTCTCGGGGGGGCAGTTCCAGCGGGTGCTGCTGGCACGCGCGCTGTTGAACGAGCCCGAAGTGCTGCTTCTGGACGAGCCCACGCAGGGGCTTGATCAGCCCGGCTCGGCGGCCTTCTACCGGCAGATCGAACATATCCGCGGGCGGCTCGGCTGCGCGGTGCTGATGGTCAGCCACGAGCTGCATGTGGTGATGGCGGCCTCGGATCGGGTGGTGTGCCTCAACGGGCATGTCTGCTGCGCCGGGACGCCTGAGGTTGTCGCGCAGGCGGCCGAATACCGCGCGCTGTTCGGATCGGGCACGCAGGGGGCGCTGGCGCTTTACCGGCACGAGCACACGCACAGTCACGACGGTGATGATCATGAGCATGACGGCCACGGGCATCATCACCACCATCACCATGACGCGGTGCCACAGAAGGCAGAGCCGCAGGATACGGAGCGAACACGCTGATGCTGGACGATTTTCTGATCCGCGCGGCGCTGGCCGGCGTGGGCGTCGCACTGGCTGCGGCACCTTTGGGCTGTTTCGTGGTCTGGCGGCGCATGGCCTATTTCGGCGATGCCACGGCGCATGCGGCGATCCTCGGGGTCGTGCTGTCGCTCGCGCTGTCGGTTTCGGTCTTTGCCGGAGCGCTGGCCGTGGCTCTGGCGATGGCACTGACCGTTTCGTCGCTGTCGGGGCGGGGTTACGGGATGGACACGCTGCTGGGCGTGCTCGCGCATTCTGCGCTGGCCTTCGGCCTTGTGGCGGTGACCTTCGTGCCCGGGGTGCGCATCGACCTGTCGGCCTATCTCTTCGGTGACATCCTTGCCGTGTCCAAGGGGGATCTGGCGGTGATCTGGGGGGGTGCGGGCATCGTTCTGGCGCTGCTCTGGGCGCGCTGGCAGCAATTGCTGCTCTCGACGCTCTCTGCGGATCTGGCCTGGTCTGCGGGGATGGATCCGCGGCGCGAGCAGCTTGTGCTGACCGTCGCGCTTGCCATCGTGGTGGCGGTGGCGATCAAGGTTGTGGGGGCTCTGCTGATCGGCGCGATGCTGATCATTCCGGCCGCGGCGGCGCGTGCATTGAGCGCGACTCCCGAGCGTATGGCGCTGCTCGCGGCGGGGATCGGCGCGCTGGCCGCGCTTGGCGGATTGCAGGGCGCCTTCCTGCTCGACACGCCGGCCGGGCCGTCGATGGTCTGCGTCGCGGCGCTGATCTTTGGCGCGACGACGCTGGTGCGGCGCTGAGGCACGCTGGCGTGACATCGCCAGTAGAGAAAGCCGGGGGCGGGAAGCCCCCGGTCAGAGTTACTTCTGAAGCTCGGTCCAGATCGCCGTGTAATATTCCAGCGACTTGGCGGAACAGGTCGGCAGGAACTCACCGGCTTCGGCCATCTCGGGCGGGATGTTCACCATGGGCGACGTCTTCATCGCCTCGTCCATGAACGCCTCGGAGCCTTCGATGCCGTTGGCGTAGCGCGCAAATTCGGAGATCATCGCGGCGTTCTCTGGCACCATGATGAAGTCGAGAAACTTGTAAGCCTCTTCGACATTCTGCGCATCCGACAGCAGCGCGACCGAATCCATGAACAGCGGAAAGCCTTCCTGCGGATAGCCGAATTGCACCTTGTCGTTCTGCAGATGCGCGCGGAACACCGCGCCGTTCCAGTAGACCGAGGCCATCGTATCATTGGCCGACAGCTTTTCGGTCATGCCGTAATCCATCGACTGCCAGTCGGGCTTGGCCGCGATCAGCGCGTCCCGGGCGGCCTTGAGCATTTCGGGGTCTTCCGAGCAGGGCTCGCCGCCCACATACCAGAGCGCGAGCGACATGATGTCGTTCATCTCGGGGGTGACGTTGACCTTGCCGACCAGATCCTCGGGCGTGTCGAGGAAGATCGCGCTGGTGTTGATGTCGCCGCTATAGGCATCCGAATTGACGGCGATGCCGGTCGCGCCGATCTGCCATGGGATCGAGAACTTGCGGCCCGGATCGAAGGGCACGTCGACCCATTGCGAGGCGATGTTGCCGTGATTGGGCAGCTTCGAGAGGTCCAGCTCCTGGATCAGACCCTTTTCGCGCCAGATTGGAATGTAATTGGCGGAAGGCACGACCATATCGTAGCCGTGACCGCCGGCCTCGACCTTGGCGAGGGCGGTGTCGTTGGAATCGTAATCGGTGACGGTGACCTTGATCCCGGTCTCTTCCTCGAACTTCGTCAGCAGCTCCGGACTGGTATAGTCACCCCAGTTGTAAAGCTGCAATTCGCCCTCTGCATGGGCCGCGCCGGCACACAGGATGGCGACGGTTGTGAGCAGTTTCTTCATGGGTCTCTCCTTGTTGGTTTCTTGTAGGTTTCTTGTTGGTTGTTCGGTCAGGTGCGTTTCCGGGTCAGCAGGAAGAACAGCGTCAGCAGCACCACGGTCAGCAGCAGCAGAAGGGTCGAGATCGCGTTCACCTCGGCGCTGACGGAGCGGCGGATCTGAGCCAGCATGTACGTCGGCAGCGTATCCTGCCCCGCGGATTTCACAAACAGCGTGATGACCACATCGTCGAGCGAGGTCACGAAGGCCAGCATGAGACCTGCCACGGCCCCCGGCATCACGAGCGGCAGCGTCACGTGGCGAAAGGTCTGCCAGGGGCTCGCATAGAGGTCGGCCGCGGCCGTTTCGAGCGCGAGGTCCATGCCTTCGAGCCGCGCGCGGATCGGAAGGTAGGCAAAGGGTGTGCAAAAGGCCGCGTGCGCGAGGATCAGGTAGCCAAGGCCCTGATAGCCGGTCGCGACCTTGATCGTGGAAAAGAACACCAGCAGCGCGACGCCGGTGACGATTTCCGGCACCATGAGCGGCTGGTTGATCATGAGGTAGACGAAGCTCTGCCCCCTGGTCGCGCGCCGCCGTGTCGTGCCAAGAGCGGCCATCGTCGCGACGGTGGTAGCGATCAGCGATGCGGCCGTCGCGATCTGCAGCGAGCGCAGGGTGGCGTCCTTGACCGCCTCGTTGGCCCAGGCCTCGGGGTACCAGCGCAGGGAGAAGCCCTCCCAGATCGCCACGCTGTCGCCCGCGTTGAACGAAAAGACCACCAGCATCGCGATCGGCAGGTAGAGCATGACAAAGACCGTCACCGCGATGGTGGCAAATCCCGGGAGACGGGCGATATCAAAGCTGCGATCAGCCATGCGACCGGTCCTGACTGCCGGTGGCGAAGCGGGTATAGACGATCAGCGCAATGCTCACGACGACGAGCAGCACGACCGAAAGGGCCGCCCCGAGCGGCCAGTTGCGCCCCTGACCGAATTGCAGCTCGATGAAGTTGCCGATCATCATGTTGCGCCCGCCCCCGAGGATGCGCGGCGTCACGTAGGCGCCGAGCGCCGGGATGAAGACGAGGATCGAGCCCGAGATGATGCCTGGTTTGACCACCGGGACGATGATGTGGCGCAGCAACTGCCAGCGGCTGGCATAGAGGTCGTAGCCCGCCTGTAGCAGGCGCATGTCGAAGCGGTCGATGGCCGCAAAGAGCGGCAGCACCATCAGCGGCAGATAGACGTAGGTCATGCCGATGAAGACGGCGAAATCGGTGTAGAGCATCACGATGGGCTGGTTGATAATGCCAAGATAGAGCAGGCCGGTGTTCAGGAAACCTTCGTTGCGGATGATCTGGTTGATCGCGAAGGTGCGGATCAGCAGGTTCGTCCAGAACGGAATGGTGATCAGGAACAGCAGGGCGGTGCGCAGGCCGGGGCTGCGCGTCGCGATGAACCAGGCGGTCGGAAAGCCGACGACGAAGGCGAAGAGCGTCGTGAGCAGCGCGAGCTTGGCCGAGCGCCAGAAGATCGTCAGATGGGCATCGGCAAAGCCGAGCGTATCGTCGAAAATGTCGCGTGTCAGCACGACGTTGAACCATGCCTTGAAGGACAGCGCCCATTCGACATTGCCGTACTGTCCGGCCTCGAGGAAGGAATAGACCAGCATGATCAGCAGCGGACCGGATGCGCCGACGGCAAGCAGCACCAGCGCCGGCGCAGAGAGAAGCCAGCCGCGCCGGACCTCGGCGCGCAGCTTCGGATCCGGCGGGGCGGTGCTCATGTGGCCTCCGGCAGGACGATCAGCGCGCCGGGTTCGAATTTCAGCACGACCTCGGAACCGGGATGCAGCCCGACATTGCCCGAAACGGGGCTTTGCAGGCGCACGGTGATCTCCGTGCCGTCCGACAGGGCGGCGACGCAATGGGTGTCGGTGCCGAAGTAGACGGTGTCCTTGACCGTGGCCGCAAGACCCTCGCCCGGGTGGGACGTGATGCGGATCTGCTCGGGCCGGATCGCGGCTGTCACAGGGCCCGATGCGGGGGCGTTCCCGCCTTTTTCCACCGGCATCCGCGGCCCGGCATCGAGGATCAGATCGCTGCCGTCGAGCCTGCCGGTCAGAAAGTTCGACTCCCCGATGAAGGAGGCGACGAAGCGGTTGGCGGGGCGGGTGTAGATCGTGCGCGGATCGCCCACCTGCAACAGATGTCCCGACTGCATCACGCCGATCCGGTCGGACATGGTCAGCGCTTCTTCCTGATCGTGGGTGACGAAGACGAAGGTGATCCCGGTTTCCACCTGCAGCCGCTTCAGCTCGATCTGCATCTCCTTGCGCAGCTTGAGGTCGAGCGCGGAGAGCGGCTCGTCCAGCAGCAGCACCTTGGGCGCGGGCGCGAGCGCGCGGGCCAGGGCGACACGCTGCTGCTGTCCGCCCGAAAGCTGCCCCGGCTTGCGGTCCGCCATCTGTTCCAGCCGGACCAGCGCCAGCATGCGGGTCACCGTCTCGGCTACCTGCACCTTCGGGCGTCCCAGCATCCTGAGGCCGAAGCCGATGTTCTCCGCCACGCTCAGATGCGGAAACAGCGCATAGGACTGGAAGACCGTGTTCACGGGCCGGGTGTTGGGCGGGTCGAAGGTGATGTCCGCGCCATCGAGCAGGATCTGCCCGGATGTCGGGCTTTCGAACCCCGCGATGAGTTTGAGCAGCGTGGTCTTGCCGCATCCTGACGGCCCGAGCAGCGTGAAGAACTCGCCCTTGCGGATTTCCAGCGACACGCCGTCCAGCGCCGTCACCGCCCCGCCCCCCTGACCATAGACCTTGCGGGCCTCGCGCGCTTCTACAGCTGTGTCATCGCTCACATTCGACCTCCGATATTGGCGTCAAGAGAGCCAAACTCGTGATCGATTGCAAGCCATGCAGATGAAACGGGGAACTTTGAGGGAAGATGGTGATGAAATCACGGGCGCCACTGAGGCGGCGCGGGATTTCGAACCTGGAAACCACGAACACCTGTTAGGCGCAGGGGCATCTGTGGTGCTGCTCATGGTGAGGCAGGATGGCGGAGGCTCAGGGATTCGAACCCTGGGGACGCTCTCACGCCCAACGGTTTTCAAGACCGCCGCATTCGACCACTCTGCCAAACCTCCGGTGCAGGGCTTTTAGCCCCCCCGACGCGATTCTGAAAGCAGGTGGACGGA
>JBBSNW010000080.1:0-18362 GCA_038260405.1 Rhodobacterales bacterium
CCCGGCCCAGGAGGGCACGAAGTTGCGCGCATAGAGGATGACCGCATCCGCCGAGGAGATCGGCGTATAGGTGACTTCCTCGGCAGGTTGCAGCGCCAGAACCTCCTGAGCCGCGCTTTCCAGAGTGGTGGCGCGCTGGGCCAGCACCTCGAGCACCGAGGTGATCGTGGCCGCCTGGTTGCCGCGGTTGGTTTCGGTGCTGCCGTCCAGTTCAGGCAGCACGACCGAAGCAGACAGGTCCTGCGCGGCGCGCTCGACGAGCGCTGCCACCGAAAGCTGACGCATCTGCGCGATCAGGCCCTGAAGCTCGACGGCGGCTTCCGAAAACTCGACCGAGCGCGCTTCCACGGGGCCGGGTTCCACCGTGAGGGCACGCATGCGCGACAGGACGGCGTTACCTTCGGCGAAGGCCTGTTCGACCAGCGGTGTCTGCGCGGCGATCTGGGCCTCGAGCGCCGAAAGCTCCGACGATTTCTGACGCAGCACCCGGAAGACGGCACCCCGGCCCGCGAGACCGGAGAGAGAGCCTGCGGCCTCCTGTTCCGAGAGATCCTCGAAGCTTTGCCGCACGCGGGCCACGTCACGTTCGAGCGACTGACCGGTCAGCGCGATCTCGTGCGCGCGTTCGAGCGAGGACTGGTAGTCCTGTACGGTCTTGGCGAGGTGCTGTTCGACCGCGGCCGACCCTGCGAGGGCGGCGGCGTTGAGCCACGATGACATCGCGATGATGGCGAGCGAGCCGAGCCCCATCGCCGCGAGAAGGCCGGCCTTGGCCCCCTTTGAGCGCACGGCCGGGAAGAGGCGCATGAGGTAGGACCAGAACACGAAGATCCCGACTGAAACGGCGACGGAATAGGCGATGGCGGCAAAGACCGACATTGCGCCGTTATCGTCCAGAAGCGTGGAGACGCCGAGATACGTGTAGATGCCCGAGGCGACCGCAAGAACGCCGAGCGCGGTACCGGAGAAGGTCTCGAGCCATCCGAGGTGGTCTTCGAGTTCGCGAGCGTAGCGCACGCCGCGGGCCTGGGATGAGGTCAGCCTCGTCTCTTCGGTCATGTCGGCTCCTTTTCGGGGCATCGGGCCTGGCTTGGGACCCGGGGTTCTGGGCATCTGGCACCCGGGCTTCGGAGTCGCGCGATCGAATACAGGCAAAGCTGCGGCGCACATCCGCTTCAAAATAGGGTTATTGTGCGTCGATGGAAGACTTGGTTGCAAGGGCTTGCATCCGTTCACGTATTGTTCATAAATTACGCCATGTCGTTGCAAACCGATACAACCCTGATGCCGGGACAGCTGCTGGGGCGCGGCGTGTGCCGCCACCTTTCAAGCCACGGCTTTTCCGTGATCGAGGAGTTTTCGCCCGAACGTGGCAAACGTGTGGACGTGATGGCGCTGGGACACCGGGGCGAAATCTGGGTGGTCGAATGCAAATCGAGCCGGGCCGATTTCATGTCGGATGCCAAGTGGCACGGATATCTTGACTGGTGCGACCGCTATTTCTGGGCAGTGGACGAGGCATTTCCGACCGACCTGCTGCCGGAAGGCACAGGGCTCATCATCGCCGACGCCTATGACGCCGAAATCCTGCGGATGGCGCCGGAAACCAAGCTCTCGGGGGCACGGCGCACCGCGCTCACCCGCAAGTTTGCGCATCACGCCGCGCGGCGGCTGCACCTCCTGCGCGATCCCGATTTCGGGCTGGTTTCCTACGCGCCTTGACTTTGTCGGACGATGTCCGGCCGTCCTGAGCCATGCACCGCTTCAGGCGGGCAGGGGGATTCTAAGCCTTTAGGCCATCATGATGGCAAAAGCCCGCAGTGCTGACTGCGGGCTCTGTTGCTGAACGGAACCGAAAGCGTCAGCTCACATCCTTGTAGCTGATCTCCTTGATATCCTTGCCGACCTTGCCGCGCCGCACGAGCAGGCGGTTCAACGCGTTGACATAGGCCTTGGCCGAGGCGACGACGGTATCGGTGTCGGCGGACTGCCCGGTCGCGATCATGCCGTCCTCCTCGAGCCGGACCGAGACCGTGGCCTGCGCATCCGTGCCTTCGGTCACGGCGTTCACCTGATAGAGCTGCAGGCGCGCCGCGTTGGGGTGCAATTCGCGCACCGCCTTGAAGGTCGCGTCGACCGGGCCGTCGCCGGTGCAGGTGGCCGAAACCTCCTTGCCGTCGATCTCCATCTCGAGCTGGGCCTCGGCGGGACCACCGGTGCCGCAGATGACCCGCAGATTGAGGATCTGCAAGCGATCGTCACCTTCGGTCGTCGCTGTCACCAGTGCGAGGATGTCGTCGTCATAGACCTCCTTCTTGCGGTCGGCGAGTTCCTTGAACCGCACGAAGATGTCCTTGAGCTGATTGTCCCCGACCTCGACGCCCATCTGGCGCAGCTTGTCGCGCAGGGCCGCGCGGCCCGAATGTTTGCCCATCACGAGGTTGGTGGCCGAGAGGCCGACATCTTCGGGGCGCATGATCTCGAAGGTCTCGGCGTTCTTGAGCATGCCATCCTGATGGATGCCGCTTTCATGCGCGAAGGCGTTCTTGCCGACAATGGCCTTGTTGAACTGCACGGCAAAGCCCGACACGGTCGCGACGCGGCGCGAGATGTGCATGAGCTTCTTCGTGTCGATCTGCGTCTCGTAGGGCATGATGTCGCCGCGCACCCGCAGCGCCATCACCACCTCTTCGAGCGCCGTGTTGCCGGCGCGTTCGCCAAGCCCGTTGATCGTGCATTCGATCTGGCGCGCACCACCGGCGACGGCGGCCAGGCTGTTGGCGGTCGCCATGCCGAGGTCGTTGTGGCAATGCGTGGCAAAGATCACCTCGTCGGCACCGGGGACGGTGGCGATCAGCTTGCGGATCAGTTCGGCGGATTCCACGGGGGCCGTATAGCCCACGGTGTCGGGGATGTTGATCGTGGTCGCTCCCGCCTTGATCGCGATCTCGACGGTGCGGCAGAGATAGTCCCATTCGGTGCGCGTCGCATCCATCGGAGACCATTGCACGTTGTCGCAGAGGTTGCGGGCGTGGGTGACCGTGTCGTGGATGCGATCGGCCATCTCGTCCTTGGTCAGGTTGGGTATGGCGCGGTGCAGCGGCGAAGTACCGATGAAAGTGTGGATGCGGGGCTGGGCTGCCTGTTTCACTGCCTCCCAGCAGCGGTCGATATCGCCGTACTGTGCACGGGCGAGGCCGCAGATCACCGACTGCTTGGAACGCTGCGCGATTTCGGAGACGGCGCGGAAGTCACCTTCGGAGGCGATGGGAAAACCGGCC
This sequence comes from Rhodobacterales bacterium, assembly GCA_038260405.1. Classification (GTDB taxonomy): domain Bacteria; phylum Pseudomonadota; class Alphaproteobacteria; order Rhodobacterales; family Rhodobacteraceae; genus Puniceibacterium. Next base: position 3,282 of record JBBSNW010000080.1, read on the forward strand.
TCGATGATGTCGACGCCCATATCGTCGAGCAGCTCGGCGATCTCGAGCTTTTCGGCATGGGTCATCGTGGCGCCGGGGGATTGTTCACCATCGCGCAGGGTGGTGTCGAAGATCACCACGCGGTCTTTCGTTGCCTGCGGTGTTGCAGGGCTTTGGCTCGCCTGCGCAGACACGCTGTCTTTGGCGGGGGCATTGGTCGTATCGGTCATGTCAGAAATCTCTCTATTCTTCTCCAGTTGCGTCCGGCGCGGAACAGCCTCCCCTGAGCGGTCGCGCCGTGACGGCACGCTCAGAGGCGGATTAGGAGAAGCAGGCCATCCAGCGTCACGCCAGCGGCGCGTGCAGTCACGACTCCGGTCGCGCAAAATGCGCGCTGCGGGGTCGGGTTATGGCAATCGGTTGTCATGAGGCGCAGTATAAGATGGGATTCCGAAATGGGAACCCGAAAAATTGCGCGGCGCGGTCCTGCATCGGTGATTCCGGGAGCTGTTTGAAATCTTAAGGCGCTGGGGCGGTCGTTTCGGTTCTCTCGTACCGGGCGCAGTTCCCGGTGGCACTCTGTCTTTTCGGGACGCTGTAGTTCCGGGCGCGGTCTCAAGGTCTTGAAGCCGTCCGGCGCGCCGCTAGCTGCAGCAAGATGGACAGGGCATTGATCATAGGAAGCAGCGGCGGGATCGGTTCGGCGGTCTGCGCGGCGCTCGAAGCACGCGGCACAGAGGTCACGGCACTGTCGAGGTCGCAACACGGGCTCGACGTGACGGACGAATCCTCGGTTGCGGCACATCTCGGCGCGCTGGAGGGAAGTTACGAGCTGATCTTCGTCGCCACCGGCGCGCTGCAGGTCAACGGCGCGGCGCCTGAGAAGTCTCTGAAGGCATTGAGCGCATCCGCGCTGGCCGATCAGTTCGCGCTCAATGCCATCGGTCCGGCGCTGGTGCTGAAACATGCGGTGCGCCTGTTGCCGCGGCGCGATCCTGCGGTGTTCGCCGCGCTCTCGGCGCGGGTGGGCAGCATCGGGGACAACCGAATGGGCGGCTGGTATTCATACCGCACGGCAAAGGCGGCGTTGAACCAGATCCTGCATGGCGCATCGGTCGAACTGGCGCGCACGCATTCTAAGCTCGCGGTCGTGGCGCTGCATCCGGGCACGGTCGAGACGCCGTTCACCGCGGACTATGCCGGTCACAACCCGACCGTTCCGGCGAGCGAAGCTGCGGAAAACCTGCTGCGCGTCATCGGCGGGCTCGATGCGTCGCATACCGGCCGGTTCTATGACTGGCAGGGTCAGGAAGTGCCCTGGTGACCCGGCTGGTCCTGGTTCTGGGCGATCAGCTGTCGCCTGATCTGTCGGCTCTGGCCAATGCGGACAGAGAGAGCGATATCGTCGTCATGGCCGAGGTCGCAGACGAGGCGAGCTATGTTCAGCATCATCCCAAGAAGATCGCGCTGATCTTTGCCGCCATGCGCAAGTTCGCGGCCCGGCTGCGCGACGATGGCTGGGACGTGCGCTACAGCGAGCTCGACGATACCGCCAATGCGGGTTCGATCCCCGGCGAATTGCTGCGGCATGCCGAAGCCACCGGCGCGGACGAGGTCGTCGCCACGCGGCCCGGCGAATGGCGGCTGATCGAGTTGCTGGACGACCTGCCGCTGAAGGTGCGCCAGATCGAGGACAGCCGGTTCATCGCTTCGACCGAAGAGTTCGAGACCTGGGCGAAGGGGCGCAAGGCCTTGCGGATGGAATATTTTTACCGCGAGATGCGGCGCAAGACCGGGCTGCTGATGGATGGGGATCAGCCCGAGGGCGGGCAGTGGAATTACGATCACGACAACCGCAAGCCCGCGCCGGACAGCATCGAGACCGGCGGTCCGATGCAGTTCACGCCCGATACCGTGGTCGAGGAAGTGCTGGACCTGGTCGAAGCGCGGTTCGGCAACTCCTTCGGCGATTTGCGCCCGTTCCATTTCGCCACCGATCAGGGGCAGGCGCGGCAGGCTCTGGCGCATTTTGTCCGAACCGCTCTGCCCCGGTTCGGTGACTATCAGGACGCGATGCTCAACGATCACAGGTTCCTCTATCATGCGCTGATCTCGCCCTATCTCAACATGGGTCTGCTCTTGCCGCTGGAGGTTTGCGAGGCCGCGCAGGAGGCCTACCGGAAGGGCGATGCGCCGCTCAACGCGGTCGAGGGGTTCATCCGTCAGATCCTTGGCTGGAGGGAATATGTCCGCGGCATCTATTTCCGAGAGGGGCCGGATTACACACGGCGCAACGCGCTGAACCACCAGCGCGCCTTGCCGCCGCTCTACTGGGGTGCGGAGACGCGGATGAATTGCCTCTCGAAGGCCGTGCAGCAAACCCGGGAAGAGGGTTATGCCCACCACATCCAGCGGCTGATGGTCACCGGGAATTTCGCCCTGCTGGCGGGGGTGAATCCGGCCGAGGTGCATGACTGGTATCTCAGGGTCTATGTTGACGCTTATGAATGGGTCGAGGCGCCCAACACGGTCGGCATGAGCCAGTTCGCAGATGGCGGGGTGATCGCTTCGAAACCTTATGTGTCGAGCGGCTCCTACATCAACCGCATGTCGGATTACTGCAAGTCCTGCCACTATCGCGTGAGCAAGAAGACGGGCGAGGACGCCTGTCCTTTCAACCTTCTCTACTGGCATTTCCTCGACCGGCACCGCGACCGGTTCGACGGCAATCCCCGCATGGGCAACATGTACCGGACGTGGGACCGAATGGAGGAAGATCACCGCAAGACGGTGCTGCGCGAGGCGGAGAATTTCCTGGGGCGGCTGAGCAAGGGCGAGACGGTCTGAGCGAATTGCAGTGTCAGCCGGGGGCAAGCGCCGGATCGAAAGCCACGAGCTCGACCGTGTTGCCCTCGGGATCGTTGACGAAGACACCCCGCCAGCCGATCCAGTCGAACGTCTGTTCCCGCCATGGCAGGTTCAGATCGTCGAACCACGCCTTGGCGGCGGTCTGATCGGCCAAGGTCAGGCTGAGCGCCAGATGGTGCAGCGCGCCCCGTGTCGTGACAGGTTCCTGAAACAAGGCCAGAACAGTGGTGTGACCGGCGACGCCCTCGGCGATGCGGAAGAACCGGATGCCTGTCCGGTGCCCGTCCTTCAGCGGCTCAAGTCCAAGAGTGTCGCGGTAGAACGCCGCCATCACGTCGATATCGCTGCAGCGGAGCGCGATTTCGCCCAGCCCGCCTATACGGAATCCGGGTGTCTGTCTGGGTTCGCTCATCGGTGCCTCACTTTGCGCATCATGGTCCGACGCGGCACGCTGCCCAAAAGGTCACTCCGTTGCCGGTGCCGCTGCGTCCTCTTCGGTTGCTGCCCCGTCCGACGCAGCCTCCTCCGGCGCGGGTTCGGCTGCCGCATCGTTGCGCAGCGCGCCGTTGATCCATTCGCCGGTGGCTTCCTCGCCGGTTGCGTAACGCATGGTCCCGCTGCCCTGGCGTTTGCCGTCCATGAAGTTGCCTTCGTAGACGTCGCCGTTGGAATAGGTCGCGGTGCCCGCGCCCTCGATCTCGCCATCCGCCCATTCGCCGGAATATTTGAACCCGTCGGCCATGGTTATCTCGCCCGTACCGTCGCGCTGGCCGTCCTCGAAGGTGCCGGTATAGACCGTGCCGTCGGGATATGTGGCGGTGCCCTGTCCGTGGCGCTGGCCATCCTGCCATTCGCCTTCGTAGCGATAGCCATCGGCATAGGTCATCACGCCGTACCCGTTGTTGCGGGCATTCTCGAAATTGCCTTCGTAAACCAGTCCGTTGGCATAGGTCGCACGGCCTTCGCCCTCGATCACGCCGTCGACCCAGTCGCCTTCATAGGTCGAGCCGTCCGGATAGGTGATCTTGCCCTTGCCGTTGGCGAGGTCGCCGCGGAACATGCCGACATAGACCGACCCGTCGGGGTAGGTGACTTCGCCCTGGCCTTCGATCTGCCCGGCGATCCAGTTGCCGGAATAGCGATAGCCGTCGGAGCCCACGAACGTGCCCTGACCCTGACGCTGATCGGCGGCGAATTCGCCCTCGTAGGTGTCGCCGTTGGCATAGGTCACCTTGCCGGAGCCTTCGCGGCGGCCTGCGACCAGTTCGCCTTCGTAAATGTCGCCGTTGGGCTGGGTGAGCTTGCCGACACCGTCGATCTGGCCCCCCTGCCACATGCCTTCGTAGATCAGCCCGTCGGGCATGGTGAGCTTGCCTTCGCCCGCCCGAGCGCCCCCGGCGACACGGCCCTCGTAGAGCGAGCCGTCGGGATAGGTGATGGTGCCGTTGCCTTCCTTGACGCCGTTGACCCAGTCGCCTTCGTACTTGTACCCGCCGGGCGAGGTCATGGTGCCGCGTCCGTGGTGCAGCGCGTTGCGGAACGAGCCTTCGTAGCGCACGCCATTGGCGTAGATCGCGACGCCCTGTCCGGTGATCTTGCCGTCGAGCCAGGTGCCCTCGTAGGTGCCGCCATCGGCAAAGACGATCTTGCCGCTGCCCTCGGGCTTGCCCTTGGCGAACTGGCCCTCGTAGACAGATCCGTTGGGAAAGCGCGCGACGCCGTCGCCGCGGATCTCGCCATTGGCCCAGTCGCCGGTATATTCATAGCCGTTGGGCAGCCGGTAGGTGCCGGTGCCATCCTGCAACCCGTTGCGGAACGTGCCTTCGTAGACGCCGCCGTCATCGTATTGCTTGGTCACGACGTCATCGCCCTGCTGCGCGAATGCTGCGCCGCCCAGCAGACCGGTCAGCACAAGTGCCGCCGCGATCCTGCGGTTGTGTCGCGATCTTTTGGTCATGTCGCCTTTTCGCCCCTGCTCGTGTCTCATTGTCTGAAACTGCCCAAAATCTAAGGGACACCGTCCGGCGATACAATCTCTTTTGGCCCGGGGTGCTTCCCCTCGGGCGGGGTTCTGCTATGTGGACACGCGGATTTGAAGGGAAAGGCGACACGGCATGGCAGAGCGGTTCCGGATGACATTGGCGCAGCTCAACCCGACGGTGGGCGACCTTGCGGGCAATGCCGCGCTGGCGCGCGATGCCTGGGAACAGGGGCGCGCCGCCGGGTCCGACATGGTCGCGCTGCCCGAGATGTTCATCACCGGCTACAATGCGCAGGACCTGGTGATGAAGCCTGCCTTCTACACCGACGCCATCCGGACGGTGCAGGCGCTCGCGGCGGAGTGTGCCGAAGGCCCGGCGCTTGCCATCGGTGGCCCCTGGGTCGAGGGGACCGAGCTTTTCAACGCCTATTTCATCTGCAAGGACGGCCGGATCGCCTCGACCGTGCTGAAGCATCACCTGCCCAACGACACGGTGTTCGACGAGGTGCGGATCTTTGACTCCGGGCCGCTGGGCGGACCCTATTCGGTGGGCAATACTCGCATCGGAACACCGATCTGCGAGGATGCTTGGTACGAGGATGTGGCCGAGACGCTGGCCGAGACCGGTGCCGAGTTCCTGCTCGTGCCGAACGGATCGCCCTATCACCGCGAAAAGTTCGAGGTTCGCCTGAACATGATGGTGGCGCGCGTGATCGAGACGGGCCTGCCGCTGATCTATCTCAACATGGTGGGCGGGCAGGACGATCAGGTTTTCGATGGCGGCTCCTTCGTGCTGAACCCCGGCGGTGAGCTCGCGGTGCAGCTGCCTGTCTTCGAGGCGGTCGTGGCGCATGTGGATCTCGAGCGGGGCGATCAGGGCTGGCGCTGCCTGTCGGGGCCGTTCACGCCGCACCCTGAAGAGATGGAGCAGGACTACCGGGTCATGGTGCTGGCCCTGCGCGACTACATGCGCAAGACCGGGTTCAAGCAGGTGCTGCTTGGCCTTTCCGGAGGGATCGATTCGGCCATCGTCGCGGCGATCGCCGTCGATGCCCTCGGGGCCGAGAACGTGCGCTGCGTGATGCTGCCCTCGCAATACACCTCGCAAGGCTCGCTCGACGATGCCAAGGCCGTGGCCGAGGCGCTGGACTGCCGGTATGACTACGTGCCGATCGCCGAAGGCCAGGCAGCGATCACCGCGACGCTGGCACCGATCTTCCAGGGCTACACGGCCGACCTCACCGAGGAAAACATCCAGTCGCGGCTGCGGGGGCTGCTGCTCATGGCGATGTCCAACAAGTTCGGCGAGATGCTGCTGACCACCGGCAACAAGTCCGAGGTTTCGGTCGGATACGCGACGATCTACGGCGACATGGCGGGCGGGTACAATCCGATCAAGGATATGTACAAGACCCGGGTGTTCGATGCCTGCCGCTGGCGCAACGCCAATCACCGCGACTGGATGAAGGGGCCGGGCGGCGAGGTGATCGCCGAACGGATCATCGACAAGCCGCCCTCGGCCGAGCTGCGCGAGGATCAGAAGGACAGCGATTCGCTGCCGGATTACCCCGTTCTGGACGGGATCCTGCAGATCCTGATCGATGCCGACGGATCGATCGAGGATTGTGTCGCGGCAGGCTATGACCGCGAGGATGCGAAGAAGGTCGAGAACCTGATCTATGTGAGCGAATACAAGCGCTTCCAGTCCGCGCCGGGCGCACGCCTGTCGCATCGCGCCTTCTGGCTGGACCGCCGCTACCCGATCGCGAACCGCTGGCGTGACGGAAGCTGAAGCGCATGTCACATGTCCTCTTCGTCGTGCCGCGGTTTCACACCAACCTGTTTTTCGCCACCCGCGCCCTGATCGATGCGGGCCACAGGGTCACGGTGCTCGCGGCCTCGGAATCGGCCGAGATGGAGGATCATTCCGTGGTCGTGCCTCAGGTGCTGGGCAGTCATCCGACACGTGAAGCGGTGCGAGCGGCGCTCGAGGCGGCGCGGCCCGATCTGATCCTGCTGCGCAGTTCCGGTGGGCTTTCGAGGGAGGTCGGCGGCGTCGCGCGCCGCCTGCGACTGCGGATCGTTGGCTATGATCTGCGGCCGATGACCCAGGTCGTATCGGTGCGCAAACGGTTGTCGCACCTTTTGGCGCAGTGGACAAAGAACCGCCCAAGGCACCGTGTGACCCCGGTGCCGGGTCTCGACGCAACCGCCCCCCGCAATTCTACGGCCTTTTATCTGCCTTGGCCCACGGCGGCCCTGCCGCTGCCCGAAGGTGCCGAGCGGGATCAGGCCGCAACGCCGGTAAAGGTGCTCTGCGTCGGGAAACTGGCGCAGATGCGCAAGAACCAGCACCTGCTGATCGCGGCGCTGAAGGAGCTGGGCGGCGGAGAGCGGGTGCGTCTGACGTTGGTCGGATCGACGAGCCGCGCGATCAGTGGCGTGGACGAGGATCACCACACCGCCCTGAGCGCCGAGGCAGCCGCGCATGACTGGATCGACATTCAGGGCAACGTGCCCTTTGCCGACATGGCGGCCCTCTATGCGCGCCATCACATCTGCGTTCTGCCCTCTTTCGACGAGCCGCTCGGCATCGCCCCGGTCGAGGGCATGGCCTATGGCACGATCCCGGTGATCTCGACCGACAGCGGCAGCGCGGGTTACGTCACCGACGGTGTCGACGGGCGGCGCGTCGACATGCAGCTCGAGGGTGCCCTCGCGGCGGCGCTCGAGCCGCTGCTATCCTCGCCGGAGCTTCGGCAAAGGATGTCCGATGCTGCGCGCCGCACTGCGCAGACCGAGCTCTCTCCCGCGCGCTTCGTGGAGCGGATCGAGGCACTGCTGGCGAAAGGCTAGGCGGGCTTCCCGCATTGGTTTCGTGCAGGGCTTCTGACCGCTTTTCGGTCGATGCGCCGAACTCATGGCCGCGATCACGCGAATTCAGGGAAATCTCATTCCCACCAGCGGTCGATGGTGGCGATGTCCTCGTCAGACCAGCCGAAATGGTGGGCCAGCTCGTGCACCAGCACATGCGAGACGAGATCGGGCAGCGCGACGTTGCCCCTCTCGCGCCACTCGGCGAGGATCGGCTTGCGGAACAGCCAAATCGTGTCGGGCCAGGGCGCGGGATCGGCAAAGGATTTCTCGGTCATCGGAATGCCGTCATAAAGCCCGGTCAGATCCAGTGGATCGTCGATGTCGAGCTCGCGCAGCATGTCCGTGTCGGGCAGATCCTCGATCCGCAGGATCACGGCGCGCGCGGGAGCGCGAAACACCTCCGGCAGCTGCTCGAGCGCGGCTAGCGCCATCGCATGCAGGGCGTCGAGATCGGGGGCGGTCAGGTCAGGGTCGCGCATCTGACCCATATGGCCCCTCTGCGCAGCGAGAGGAAGGGGAGGCGTCGTATTCCGCCAGACATGTCGCAACTGGTCGAGCGGTACTGGCCGGATCGGCGCATGGCAACGGCTGCAGGGGCAAGGGAGTTCAGGATGATAGCCGTTCACAGCCGCGAGGCCGCGTTTTCCGAGGTCGAGTGCGATCAGATCGTGGCGCTGGCCCGCGGGTCGGAGTCGAGCGATGCCCGGCTGGTGGGGCGGCAGCGCGATCACAACCTGCGGCGGGCCGATCTTGTCTGGGTCGACGATGTGCCCGGCACGAGCTGGATCATGGAGAGGATCATCGATCTCGTACGAGTGGCGAACCGGGATCTCTTCCAGTTCGATCTCAGCGATTTTGCCGAAAGCCCGCAGATCGCCCGCTACGGGGCCGAGCGCGAGGGGCATTTCGACTGGCATGCGGATATCGGCGACGGCGTCGTTGCGGCGCGGCGCAAGCTGACGATGGTGGTGCAGCTCTCTGCCGACGATGGCTATGCGGGAGGCGTTCTCGAGATCATGCCCTCGGCCAACGTGGTGGAGGCGGGGCGCGGCCGCGGCACGGCAACGATCTTTCCGGCGTTCCAGCTGCATCGCGTGACGCCGGTGACCCGCGGCGAGCGGTTTTCGCTGACCATCTGGGCGCATGGGCCGGGCTTCCGCTAGGAGGCGAGCGGATAGCGCGACAGCTCCTCATGTTCGGCCCCGGAGGCGCGCAGGCGCGAACTGTAAAGCGCGAAGCTGTGGATCGGGATGTCGGGCAGTTTCAGCGTTGCCTCGCGCAGGAGGAATTTCGCGAGCCGGTCCTGCTGGTCACCATTGATCTGCGCAGGCAGGCGGGCGATCGTCACATGCGGGCGGAAGCGGCGGCGGTCGAGCTGCAGGCCGATCCCGTGCAGGCGCGAGCGGATGCGCTTGTGAAGCTCGAGCAGGGCCGGGCCGCCCTCTGCATTGATTGCCAGCGACTGACCGCCATAACCGTCGAGCCCGGACAGCGTGAGCGTGAAGGCAGGCGCGCGCAGGGATTCGAGCGTCTCGTGGATCTCCTCGAGGGTGTCGAGCGGCTGTTCGTCGAGGAAGGCGAGCGTCAGGTGCAGGTTCTCGGGCGGGACGGCGCGGCCGAAGGGCAGGCGGTCCTGCAGCGCTTCGAGCACGGCAAGATCCGAGTCGGGCAGAGGGAGGGCGATGAAGCAGCGCATGGGGCCTCTGACGTTGCGGGGGTTCTGGTGGTCCGCGGAAGTGCCCAAGGAGTGCCGCAGGACGACCCTGTTGCGCAACCCCCGCCCGTGTGACGCTTCCGGTCACTCGGACCCAGGCGCCGAGCGGAAATCTGGACAACGCCCCCTGTCTGTGGGAAAGGCGTGGGCAACAGGAGATACCCCATGACCACCACCCGTTTCGCCCCGTCGCCCACCGGTTTCATCCATGTCGGCAACCTGCGCACTGCTTTGTTCAACTATCTCATCGCCCGCAAGGCCGGGGGAAGCTTCATCCTGCGGATCGACGATACCGATCCGGAGCGGTCCAAGCAGGAATACGTGGACGCGATCAAGCGGGATCTGGAATGGCTGGGTCTGACCTGGGACCGCACCGAGCGGCAGTCCGAACGGCTCGACCGCTATGCCGAGGCGGCGGACCAGCTGCGCGAGATGGGGCGGTTCTACGAAGCATTCGAAACTCCGGTCGAACTGGACCTCAAGCGCAAGAAGCAGCTCAACATGGGCCGCCCGCCGGTCTATGACCGGGCCGCGCTGGCGCTGTCGGATGCGGAAAAGGACAAGCTGCGCGAAGAGCGGGGGCCGGGCGTGTGGCGCTTCAAGCTCGATCAGGAGCGGATCGAGTGGACGGATGGCATTCTGGGGGATCTGTCGATCGACGCGGCGTCGCTCAGCGACCCGGTGCTGATCAAGGCGGATGGTCAGAACCTTTATACCATGGCTTCGGTCGTGGACGATACCGACATGGGCGTGACCCATGTGGTGCGCGGGTCGGACCATGTGACCAATACGGCGACGCAGATCCAGATCATCAGAGCGCTTGGCGGCACGCCGCCCTCGTTTGCGCATCACAGCCTTCTGACCGGGCCGCAGGGTGAGGGGCTGTCCAAACGGCTCGGCTCGCTCGCGCTCAAGGATCTGCGTGCGCAGGGGGTGGAGCCCGAGGCGCTGCTGTCGCTGATGGCGCGGCTCGGCTCCTCGCAGCCGGTCGAGCTGCGGATGTCCCTGGACGAGATCGCCGAGGGTTTCGAGCTCGGGCAGTTCGGCTCTGCCCCGACCAAGTTCGATGTAAACGATCTGTTCCCTCTGACCGCACGCAAGCTGCATGCAATGCCGTTCGATGCGATGAAGGCGGACATCGCGGCGCTGGGCGTGCCGGACGATAAGGCAGAGCTCTTCTGGCAGGTCGCGCGCGAGAACATCACCGTGCGCGGCGATCTTGCCGGGTGGTGGACGCTGTTTTCCGAAGGTGCCGAGCCTGTTGTGGCCGACGAGGACCGCGAATTCGTCGCGCAGGCGATGGGTGTCCTGCCTGAGGGGCCTTATGATCATGACACTTGGAGCCAGTGGACCGGCGCCGTCAAGGAGGCGACCGGGCGCAAGGGCAAGGGGCTGTTCATGCCGCTCCGGCTCGCCGTGACGGGTCAGCAGCGCGGGCCGGAGATGGCCGATGTGCTGCCGCTGATGCAGGTGATCCGCGCAAGGGATCTTGCCAAGAGCTGAATGGGCTGAAGAGTCGCGCTCACTCGTGATCGGGCGGCGCCATCCGGTACAGCTTTGCTAGATCGGCCTCGTTGCTGAGGGCGGCCGCGGCGTGGTCGCGGGCATAGTTGCGCAGCTCGCGTGCGGCCCGGGCGAGAGGCCCCGGGGCTGCCGAGAGATCATCGAGCGCATGAATGATCTGGCCGATAACCTCGATCCGGGCAGCGGCGTCGCGAATGATCACGCTGTAGGCGTCCTGAACCAGATCGGCGGGCATGGTCGCAGGCAGGTGGATGCGCGGATAGAGCACCGGCTCTTCCGCATCCGCCTCGTCCTCTTCGGCCTGCTCATGGTCGGCGCAGCCAAGCGCATATTCCCAGAGCAGCTTTTTCTCGCGGTGGATCACGTCGATGGCCGTGCCGGGATCGTTGACGCCGGGCGAGAGCGCGCGGCAGGCGATCTCACTCAGAACGACAAGCCCGAAGCGGGAATCCTGCTCCATCGTACGCTCGCGTCCGAAGGTCATGTAATCGGTGATCTTTTCGGATATGTCACCGGCTCCGGGCGTCAGGTTGCCGACCGTCTGATTCTTGAGCACGTATTTTCCGGGCGCGGCGGTCATCCAGAGGGCGGCCTCGTGTTCGGTCAGCAACGCGTTCAGGCGCTCGAAGTCGATGAACTGGAGATAGGCGGATTGCGGCGCCAGCACCTGGCCTGCCCCGGGAGGCGGCGCGAACATGTCCCGAAGCCGGTTGGCCCCAAGATTCGGCGTCTTGTAATGGGTCTGCAGGCTGATCTGCGCGGCGTCTTCGACCTCCAGCAGGGTATGATCCATGCTGCCGAGATGGCTCAGCAGATCGATCCAGCGCAGGATTGCGACGACGATCAGCACGATCGTCACGATGGTGAGGCCAAAGACCACGACGGCGGCCGCCTCGCCGTAAAAGCCCGCATTGAACATTACGAGCGCGGTGAGCGAGAAGAGGAATCCGCTGACGAAGGTGGCGAGCACCGTCTGCGTCGTGCCGTCCTGCATCAGCACGCGGTAGGCGCGCGGGGTGCCCTGACTCGCCGCGGCCTGGAAGGCGCTGACCATGACGCCGAGCGAAAAGGTGGTGACTGTGAGCAGCGACGAGGCGAGGATGTTCAGGATCGGCAACACGGCATCCGTGCCGAACCGGTCCTGCAGCTTTTCGGGGATGAAGCCTTCGAGGACGGGGGCGAAAAGGGCGGCAAGAACCGCCATCCCCGCCATCAGAACGACCCGGACACCGAGCCGCTTGGCAAAGCGCAGGCCCAGCATCAGGGTCTTTGAGAGCATCAGACCAGAACCCGGCAGCCGAGCGACTGCATCGCCTGATCAACATAGAGTCTCTCGGAGTCGGTCAGTTCCTGCGTCCGGGGATAGCGGGGCTGGGCGCGGTCATCGAGGATCGGCGCCTCCCAGCCGGTGGTCGTGGCGAGGAACCTGTCGGCGCCCTCGCGCCCGAATTCCACCAGATAGCCCTGCAGCACGACGTCGAGATAGCTGAGCAGGACGGGGTGAGACTCGTCCGGCGCGTGGCGGGTGTCTTCGGGAATCGAATAGATCGCCACATCGGCGCCGTGTCCCAGCGGATGGGTCACGCAATGCGAGGCTGGCAGACGGTCGTAATTGGACTCGCGCAGGTCCAGCGCGGCCCAGTCCTGCCCCGGTACACCGGCGACGAGACCTTCGATCTCGCAATCCGGATCGGGGATCACCGTGAGGAAGGCGGGCTCACGCTCGGGCGTGCAGCGCCATGCGCGCCGCCAGCCCTTGGCGCGGGCGGGAAAGGCGGGTTCGTAGATATGCGTACGGCGATTCACGAGGGAGCCGTAGCCGAAGAAATATGCGTTGCTCATGGCCGTATAAGTGCGCGGGGCACGGCCTATTGTCAAACAGGCGCGACGGATTTAGCGATGTGGGTGCAAGGCGCTGCGCAGCGATGCGGCAGCTTGCAGCGGATGGGCCGTCCGATGGCCGCAGGTGCTTGTGTCAACCGGGCGACTCGTCTAGCTTGACACAGGACACGACGGGAGAACCGGCAACTGCCGGTGCCGAAGGAGCAACCGCCCCGGAAACTCTCAGGCCCAAGGACCGCCGTGACATCGAAGACTCTGGAGAGAGGCGCGCCAGACCGCGTCCGCCGAAGGGATAATGATCTCAGGCGACAGGACAGAGGGGGCGTTCCGGGTGTGGGGATCGTTCCTGTGCCATGAATGCCCAAGGTGCGGTTCCCGCCGCCCCCGGGCCTGACAAGACGGGGGAACCATGAGCGACGAGACAGGCGCGACCGACAAGACGGACACCGGCAACAGCGACGACCTGGCACGATACGAAGTGCAGGACGTGTGCGGCTGCGGGGTCGATCACGGCCCCGGAGGCCATCACCACCATCCTTCCGACGAGGAAGAGGATCAGGGTCCGAAGCGCACGCCGCTTTACGACCTGCATCTGGAACTCGGCGGCAAGATGGTCGAGTTCGCAGGCTACCGGATGCCGGTGCAATATCCGCTCGGCGTGCTGAAGGAACACCAGCATACCCGCGCAAAGGCCGGTCTGTTCGACGTGAGCCATATGGGACAGGTGGTTCTTCAATCGCGAAAGGCCGATGCGGCGGAGGCATTCGAGCGGCTCGTGCCGGTGGATGTGGCGGGCCTGAAGGAGGGCCGGCAGCGCTATGGGATGTTCACCAACGCGGATGGCGGGATCGAGGATGATCTCATGATCGCCAACCGGGGCGACCATCTGTTCGTCGTGGTCAACGCGGCCTGCAAGGAGGCCGATGTGGCGCGGATGCGCGACGCGCTCGAGCCCGATGTGATCGTGCGGCTGATCGAGTCGCGTGCGCTTCTGGCGCTGCAGGGTCCTGCGGCCGAGGATGTGCTCGCCGGACTGAACCCGGCGGTGCGCGAGATGCGCTTCATGGATGTCGCGACTCTGGAACTGGCCGGTGCCGAATGCTGGGTCTCTCGGTCGGGCTATACCGGTGAGGACGGTTACGAGATTTCCGTGCCCGAGGCTGCGGCGGTCGACCTCGCGCGCAAGCTTCTGGCGCATGATGACGTGGAGCCGATCGGGCTTGGTGCGCGGGACTCGCTGCGGCTCGAGGCGGGCTTGTGCCTTTACGGACATGACATCGATGCGACCACCTCGCCGGTCGAGGGCGCGCTGTCCTGGGCCATCCAGAAGGTGCGCCGGTCCGACGGAGCGCGCGCGGGCGGCTTTCCGGGCGCGGATCGGATCCTGCGCGAGCTCGTCGAGGCGGCGCCGCGCATGCGGGTCGGCCTGATGCCCGAGGGGCGCGCGCCGATGCGCGAAGGTGTCGCGCTCTTTGCCGCGGAAGAGGGCGCCAAGCCCGTGGGCCGCGTGACCTCCGGAGGTTTCGGCCCGACGGTTGGCGCGCCCGTCGCGATGGGATATGTGCCGGCCGCGATGGCGGCGCCGGGTACGGTGCTTTATGGCGAGGTTCGCGGCAAGCGACTGGCCGTGAAGGTGGTGAAGATGCCCTTCACCCCTGCAAATTTCAAACGCTGAACTGTCACGGGAGACACAGATGAAGTTCACCGAAGAACACGAATGGCTGCGCGAAGAGGATGACGGCGTGATCGTCGTCGGCATCACCGAACATGCGGCCGAGCAGCTGGGCGACGTTGTGTTCGTCGAACTGCCGGATGTCGGCACGGTCGTCAGCAAGGATGACGAGGTCGTGGTGATCGAGAGCGTCAAGGCGGCCTCCGACATCCTCGCGCCGCTCGACGGCGAGATCATCGAGGTCAACGAGGTGATCGTGGGCGAGCCGGGCAAGGTGAACGACGATCCCGAAGGCGATGCCTGGTTCTTCAAGGTGAGGGTCGAGGACTTGAGCCAAATGGACGAATACATGGACGAGGCCGCCTACAAGAAGTTCATCGGCTGAGCCTCTCCTGATCGGCCCGGTGCCGGATGCAACGGGCCGACAGGGGGGGGGGGGGGGGCCCCCGCCGCCCCCCCCGCCGCGCGCGGCCAGCGGAACAGCGGGCGGGCGGCGGCGCGCGCCTGTTGCCGTGGTTGGGGTCGCCTGGGGCGCGGGGGGGCGGCGCGCGCCCCCCCCCCCCCCCCCCCCTGTCTGCCCGTTGCATCCGCCACCGGGCCGATCAGGAGAGGCTCAGCCGATGA
>JBBSNW010000081.1:0-18070 GCA_038260405.1 Rhodobacterales bacterium
CTCCTTCAGGCCGACTCGCCCAGATACGCTTCGCGTACCTTGGGGTGGCCCTTGATTTTATCCGGCGTGTCCTCGACCAGCGGGGTGCCCTGGGCCAGAACGGTGATCCGGTCGGCCAGCGAAAACACCACATGCATGTCATGCTCGATGATGCACATGGTGATGTTGCCGCGCGCCTTGATGTCCTTGAGCAAATCGATCGTGTTGTTGGTATCGGCCCGCGCCATGCCGGCAGTCGGTTCGTCCAGCAGCAGCAGGCGCGGCTCCTGCACAAGACACATCGCCATTTCCAGCCGCCGCTTGTCGCCGCGCGACATCGACGCCGCGTGCATGTGGCGCTTGTCCAGCATCTTGACTTCGGTCAGCATCTCCTCGGCCCGCTCGCGCAGCTTACTTTCGCTGAAGACTGACTTGATGGCGTGCATGCGGAAAGACCCGTCACGCTTGGCGAGGCAGGGTATCATCATGTTTTCCATCACCGTGAGATCGCCGAAGATCTCGGGGGTCTGAAACACGCGGGAAATGCCCATCTGGTTGATCTCGTAGGGCTTTCGCCCCAGAACGGACTGGCCTGCGAACATCACCGACCCGGTATCGGGGATCAGTTTGCCCACGAGGCAGTTGAGCAGGGTGGACTTGCCCGCGCCGTTCGGGCCGATGATCGCGTGCACGGAATTGTCCGCGACCGAGAGATTGACGTTGCCGAGGGCCTGGAGGCCGCCGAAGCGCTTGTTGACGTCCTTGACTTCGAGAATGCCCATGACGTGCCTCCTTATTCTGCGGGTGTCTTGACGGCGGACGAGGTGTCGTCCGCTGCCTTCTTGCGGCGGAACATCCGGCCGATCTTCTGGCCGCCTTCGACGAGGCCACCGGGCAGGAAGATCACGACGGCCATGAACATCAGGCCCAGCGTCAGCGACCAGCCCTTGCCCACGAAGGGATGGACGAGGGTCACCATCAGATCCTCGAGCCCGTCAGGCAGGAAGGCGAACCACTGGTGCAGGACGTTGTCGTTGATCTTGGAGAAGATGTTCTCGAAGTACTTGATGAAACCGGCACCCAGCACCGGGCCGATCAGCGTTCCCGCACCGCCGAGGATGGTCATCAGCACCACCTCGCCCGATGCTGTCCACTGCATCCGCTCGGCACCTGCCAGAGGGTCCATCGCGGCGAGCAGGCCCCCGGCGAGGCCGGCATACATGCCCGAGATCACGAAGGCCGCGAGCGTGTAGGGCCGTGCGTTGAGACCGGTATAGTTCATCCGCTGCTGGTTGGATTTCACCGCCCGCAGCATGAGGCCGAAAGGCGAGCGGAAGATGCGGATCGCCATGTAAAAGGCCACCAGCATCAGCAGCGCGCAGAGATAGTAGCCCGCGTTGAACTGGAACAGCCAGGGGCCGACATGCATCTCGTAGGTGGAGCGCATCTCCAGCCCGAAAAGGGAGGTGACCGGGATGCCGCCATCGGCCGAGATCGAGGTGCCGAGGATGCGTGGATCGGAGAGCGACAGCTGCAGGCCGGTTTCGCCGTTGGTGATCGGGGTCAGCACCGAATAGGCCAGCGCGAACGACATCTGGGCAAAGGCGAGTGTCAGGATCGAGAAGTAGATCCCCGAGCGGCGCAGCGACACGAAGCCGATGATCAGGGCGAATACTCCCGCCACGATCACCGACAGGACGATCGCCGGGATCACGTTCATGCTCAGCAGCTTGAACATCCACACGGCCGAGTAGGAGCCCACTCCGAGGAAGGCAGCGTGACCGAAGCTGAGGTAGCCGGTGAGGCCGAACAGGATGTTGAAGCCGATGGCGAAGATCCCGAAGATCACGAACCGCTGCATGAGGTCCGGATAGCCGGCATTGAACTGCGCCATGCCCGAATTGGTCGGAAAGGGATTGAGGATGAAGGGCGCGCACATCGTGAGCACGACGACGATGAGCAGCAGGGTGGTGTCTTTCTTGTCGAGTCCGAACATTGTCTTATTCCTCCATCACGCCCTTGCGGCCCATCAGGCCACGGGGGCGGGTCAGCAACACGATGATCGCGACGACGTAGATGATGATCTGGTTGATACCGGGGATCAGGTCGATGACCTGGGTCATGGATGCGAAGGATTCGAGAATCCCGAGCAGGAAGCCCGCAAGCACAGCCCCCGGCAGCGATCCCATGCCGCCCACGACGACAACCACAAAGCTGAGCACGAGGAAATCCATCCCCATATGGTAGTTCGGCGCGTTGATCGGGGCGTACATGACCCCCGCGAGCCCCGCGACGGCCGCGGCGAGGCCGAACATGATGGTGAAGCGCTTGTCGATGTTGATGCCGAGCAGGCCCACCGTCTCGCGATCCGCCATGCCGGCACGGACGACCATGCCGAAGGTGGTGAATTGCAGGAAGGCGAAGACCGCACCGATGATCACGGCGGCAAAGGCGAAATAGACGAGGCGCCAGTAGGGGTAGATGATCACGTTGGGATCAAAGCCCAGCAGCACGCCGAAATCGAAGGAGCCACGGAACACTTCGGGCGCGCCGGTCTGGATCGGGTTTGCGCCGTAGTAATACTTGATCACTTCCTGCAGCACGATGGCGAGGCCGAAGGTCACGAGGATCTGGTCGGCATGGGGGCGCTTGTAGAAATGCTTGATGAGCCCGCGCTCCATGATGAAGCCGATGGCGATCATGATGGGAATGGCGAAGATGATGGCGAGCGGCACGGACCAGTCGATGATCGCCGCGCCGACTTCGGGTCCGAACCAGTGCATCACGTAAGGTGTGTCATAGGTCGACGGATTGCCCAGGAAGTCGGTCTTGCTCGGATCGACCGTCTCGAAACTGATCGACAGGATCCGTTGCAGAGTGACGGCGCAGAAGGAGCCGATCATGAACAGCGCGCCGTGGGCAAAGTTCACCACGCCCAGCGTGCCGAAGATCAGGGTCAGACCCAGCGCGATCAGCGCATAGGCTGATCCCTTGTCGAGGCCGTTCAGGATTTGCAGAATTATGGCGTCCATGGTCCCACCCTTTGTGCTTTGATGATGTGGGGAAACACCCCGCCCGGATCGGGCAGGGTGCAGAAAAGGCCGGTCGCGCAAAGTGCTGCGCGACCGGTACTCGTCAATGGGTCATGCGCCCGGGTTGCAGGAGCCCAGAGCACCGCCAGCGAACATGGGGTGGTCGGGGGCATAGGTGACCTGCTCGGTCGGGGTCACTTCGACGATCTCCACCAGGTGGAATTCGTCCTCGGGGTTCTCGGCACCCTTCACGACCAGCACGTCCTTGAAACACTGGTGATCCTCGGCACGGTAGAGCGTCGGGCCGTTGCCCAGGCCGTCGAATTCGAAACCCGCAAGGGCTTCGCCGATGGCGCAGGGGTTGAACGTGCCGGCGCGGGCAGCCGCATCCGCATAGAGCAGCGTCTGCGCATAGCAGGTCTGGGCCGCCTGGGAGGGCGGGAAGCCGTACTTGTTGCCGAAGGACTGCACGAAGGCGTTGGTGCCCGTGTACTTGTCGCCCATCTGGTTCTCGACTTTCCAGTCCCAGTTCTGCGACCCTACGATGCCCTTGATGTTGGCACCGGCACCCTTGGCCATCAGTTCCGAATAGAGCGGCACGACGATCTCGAAGTTCTTGCCGTTCACCTGCTTGTCGCGCAGGCCGAACTGGACCGCGTTGGTGAGCGAGTTCACCATGTTCCCGCCGTAATGGTTCAGGACAAGGACATCTGCGCCGGAATTCAGCACCGGCGTGATATAGGCCGAGAAATCTGTTGCGGCGAGCGGGGTCAGAACGTTGTTCACGGTTGTCCAGCCAAGCGCTTCGGTCGCGGCCTGGATCGATTCCTGCTGTGTCCAGCCCCAGGTGTAATCGGCCGTCAGGTGGTAGGCCGCACGATCGGTACCGTAGAGGTTCTTGAGCACCGGTGCGAGAGCCGCCGCCGACATGTAGGCGTTGAAGAAGTGACGGAAACCGTTGGCCTTCTTGTCCTTGCCGGTCGTGTCGTTCGAGTGGGTGAGGCCGGCCATGAACACGACGCCTGCAGCCTGGCAGAGATCCTGTACCGCCACGGCGACGCCCGAGGACGAGCCGCCAGAGATCATGATGGCGCCGTCTTTTTCGATCATCGACTTGGCCGAAGCGCGGGCCGCGTCCGACTTTGTCTGGGTGTCGCCGGTCACATAGGCGACCTTCTTGCCCAGGATGCCGGTCCCGTCGAGCACCTTCGAGGAAAAGGTCGACAGCATGCCGCCATCGCCTTCACCATTCAGGTGTTCGACGGCGAGTTCGAAGGCGCGCAGCTCGTCGGCACCTTCGTCGGCATAAGGGCCGGACTGCGGTACGTTGAAGCCTAGGGTGACAGTGTCACCGGTCGGCGCGTTGGTATAACCGGATTCTGTCTGCGCCGACAGATAGGTCGGCAGAGCGAGACCTGCGCCGGCGACTGCGCCGGTCTTGATCACGCCACGGCGTGTCAGGTTCATTTTGGACATTAGCATCCTCCCATGTGGTGAAATGCGAGAGCGGGCTCCTCTTCCCCTCTCACTGGTGCACCTTTTCGTGCAAACTCACTATGCCGTGAAGTTCGAAAACTTCGCAACAACTGCTTTGAATGTATCGAAAATTCTGTAAAGTAATACACAGGCTGCCGCTACGTCTTGTAAATTTTCTTATGTCGCGGTGCAGAAAGACGTTGATAGCGAAAGGAATTTCCTGTGCCGCGCGATACCTTGACCGGAAGTCGCATCCGCGAGAGACGGATCATGGCAGGCCTCAAGCAGGCCGATCTTGCCCGCGAGGCGGCAATATCCGCTTCCTACCTCAACCTGATCGAGCACAACCGTCGCAGAATCGGGGGGAAACTGCTGCTGGATCTCGCCGGCATCCTCGATGTCGAACCCTCGCTGCTGACCGAAGGTGCCGAGGCGACGCTGATTGCGGCGCTGCGTGAGGCGGCCTCGGAACCGCGCGGGAGGGTGGCCGAGCTTGACCGTGTCGATGAATTCGCCGGGCGGTTTCCGGGCTGGGCGACCTTGCTGGCCGAGAGCCGTCGGCGCATCGCGACGCTCGAACGCACGGTCGAGACGCTGACCGACCGCATGACGCATGATCCGCACCTTGCAGCCTCGCTGCACGAGATGCTCTCGACCGTGACCGCGATCCGCTCGGCCGCGTCGATCCTCGCCGAACCGGGCGAGATCGAGCCCGAGTGGCAGGAGCGGTTTCATCGCAACATCTACGAGGATTCCGCGCGTCTGGCCGATACGAGCCGGGCCTTGGTGAGCTACCTCGAAGCGGCAGACGATGCCTCCTCAGAATCGAGCGTTCCGCAGGAGGAGGTGGAC
The DNA here is from genome assembly GCA_038260405.1 of Rhodobacterales bacterium. Classification (GTDB taxonomy): domain Bacteria; phylum Pseudomonadota; class Alphaproteobacteria; order Rhodobacterales; family Rhodobacteraceae; genus Puniceibacterium. Next base: position 5,340 of record JBBSNW010000081.1, read on the forward strand.
GCGATCCTCGAGGCCGAGGGGCACCACATCGCCGTGCTCGAAACCGGCAGCGCGACTCCCGAGGAGGTCGTGAGGCAACTGGGGGCCGACGCCTCCGAACCGGCGCGCGCCCTGCTGCTGCGCAGCCTCAGGCGTTACGGCGAGGATGCGGCGCGCCTGCCGCTCGCGGTGCTTGCGGATGCCGTGGCGGAGACTGGCCCGGACCCCGAGGCCTTGGCGCGCCAGTGTGGCGTGGATGCCGGACTGGCCATGCGGCGGCTCGCGAGCCTGCCCGCGCATATACTGAGCGAACCGGTTGGGCTCGCGATCTGCGACGCCTCGGGAACGCTGATCTACCGCAAGCCGCTCGCCGATTTCCCAATGCCGCGTTTCGGCGCGGGATGTCCACTCTGGCCGCTTTATCAGGCGCTCAGCCGACCGATGATGCTGCTCGGTCGGCCCGTGGCGCAGCCCGGGCCGACCGGCCACACCTTCCGGGTTTTCGCCGTCGCCCTGCCGGTCGCCCCGGCGGGTCTCAACCTTGAGCCGCTGTTCGAGGCGCATATGCTGATCGTTCCGCAGGCGCGGGGAGAGGCGCTGGATCCACTTCCCGTCGGCACATCCTGCCGGATTTGTTCCCGCATAGGTTGTGCTGCACGGCGCGAGCCATCGATTCTGCGCGACAGAACTCAGATCGGCTTTTGACAGGCCGCGGCACAGAGGTGATAAAGACCGCAGGGCCTTCGAGACGCGATGCAAAATTGCGCAGAGCCCGTCAGGGAGGGAAGAGGGGAATGGCCAAGCATGTCCTGGTGATCGAGGATGAGCCGAACATCATAGAGGCGATCAGTTTCATCCTGTCGCGTGACGGCTGGACGGTGCACACGCATTCGAACGGGGTCACCGCGGTCGAAGCCGTGTGCGCACGCAAGCCCGACGTGCTGATCCTCGACGTGATGCTGCCGGGCAAGAGCGGCTACGACATCCTGCGCGAATTGCGTGACCTGCCCGAAACCCGCGACCTGCCGATCCTCATGCTGACGGCGCGCGGTCAGACCCGCGACCGCGAACTGGCAGAGCGGGCAGGGGTCAGCCGTTTCATGACCAAACCCTTCAGCAATGCGGAAGTGCTCGAGGCCGTCCGCGCGATGGTCGACCCCGTCGGTGACACGAGATGAGACAGCCCACGCCGATGACCCCCGCCCCGGACAGGCCGAAATCCCCCGTTTTCCTGCAGCGCGACTCCTACCGCCGCCGCCGTCTGATGGATGCGGCCCGGTTCCTGCCGGTGTTTGGCCTTCTGCTCTGGGCGGTACCGCTGCTCTGGTCCACCAGTGACGAACAGGCGGTCCCGAGCTCCGGTGCACTGACCTATATCTTCGGCGTCTGGGCGGCGCTCGTTCTGGCCGCCTTCGTCCTGTCGCGGCATCTGCGCCGGGGGGAGGACGAGCCCGAGGCCGGGGGATGATCACGCTCAACGCTCTGATCGCGGTATGCCTGACCTACGTGGTCTTTCTCTTCGTCGTGGCCTTCGTCGCAGAACGCTCCGCCACGCGCGGGCGGGTCGGATGGCTGCGCGCACCGGTGGTCTATACCCTGTCGCTGTCGATCTACTGCACGGCCTGGACCTTTTACGGCGCGGTCGGTTCGGCGGCGCGTTCGGGCTTTGAATACCTCACGATCTATCTTGGCCCGAGCCTCGTGATGGTGGGCTGGTGGTGGGTGCTGCGCAAGCTGGTGCGCATCGGGCGCAGCCAGCGGATCACCTCGGTCGCGGATCTCGTCTCCTCGCGCTATGGCAAGTCGAACCTGCTGGCGATCTGCGTCACGATCCTCGCGGTGATCGGCACCACGCCATATATTGCCCTGCAATTGCAGTCGGTCACGCTCAGCTTCGAGGTTTTCGCGCAGCCCGGCGTGCCCTCGCCCGAAGAGGGTGCGCGCAGCTATACGGCGCTCTGGGTCGCCTTCGGGCTTGCCATCTTCACCGTGATCTTCGGCACGCGCAATCTCGATGCGAACGAACGTCACCACGGCGTCGTGATGGCCATCGCGGTCGAAGCGGTGGTGAAACTCGCGGCGCTTATGGCGGTGGGCATCTTCGTGGTCTGGGGGCTGTCGGGGGGCGTCGCGGCGACGCTGGCGCGCATCGACGCCTCGGAACTCGGACAGTGGCAGATGGATGGCGGGCGCTGGGCCGGGCTCACGCTCCTGTCTGCCGCTGCCTTCCTGTGCCTGCCGCGCATGTTCCAGGTGCTGGTGGTCGAGAGTGATGACGAAGGCCATCTGCGCACCGCCAGCTGGGCCTTTCCGCTCTACCTCATGCTGATGAGCCTCTTCGTCGTGCCGATCGCCGTTGTCGGGCTCGACCTGCTCCCGGCGGGCTCGAACCCCGACCTCTTCGTGCTGACCGTGCCGCTCGCGACGGGGCAGGAGGGGCTCGCGGTCCTGTCCTTCCTCGGGGGGTTCAGCTCGGCGACCTCCATGGTGATCGTCGCCGCGATCGCGCTGTCCACGATGGTTTCCAACCACATCGTCATGCCGATCTGGCTGCGTCTCACCGGGGGCGGGGCAAGCGTGTCGGGTGATGTGCGCAACGTCGTGCTGCTGTCCCGGCGGCTGTCGATCGCAGGCGTCGTCGGCCTTGGCTATCTCTATTATTCGCTCTCGGGCGGGGGAACGGCGCTGGCAGCCATTGGCCTCGTCTCCTTTGCCGGGGTGGCGCAGGTGCTGCCCGCGATGCTGGGCGGCATCTTCTGGCGCGGGGCCACGCGCACTGGCGCACTGGGCGGGCTCATCACCGGCTTTGCCGTCTGGCTCTATGCGCTCTTCCTGCCCAGCATCGGCAGCGGTGCATTGCCGGATGCGATCATGGCGCAGGGGCTCTTCGGTCTGAACTGGCTGCGCCCGCAGGCTCTGTTCGGCATCGCCGGGCTCGACCCGCTGCTGCATGCGCTGCTCTGGAGCATGGCGCTCAACGTCACCGCCTTCGTCACCCTGTCGCTGGCGAGCTTTCCCTCGCCGCTCGAACGGCTGCAGGGCGCGCAATTCGTCAATGTCTTCGATCATTCCGGCGGCCCGCGCAGCTGGGCCGGGGGCGTCGCGCAGACCGAGGATCTGATGATCATGGCGCAGCGCATTCTTGGCGCGACCGAAGCGCAGGCGCTTTTCGACCGCGAGGCGCGGCGGCAGGGCACACGCGGCGCATTGCCCGATCCCAGCCCGGATTTTCTCGAAACTCTGGAAAAGGAACTTTCGGGTTCCGTGGGTGCCGCCACGGCCCATGCGATGGTCGGCCAGATCGTCGGCGGCATGTCCGTCTCGGTCGAGGATCTGATGGCGGTGGCGGATGAAAGCGCGCAGCTCATGGAATATTCCGCCCGGCTCGAGACGCAGTCGGACGAGTTGAGCCGCACCGCGCGTCAGCTGCGCGAGGCGAATCAGAAGCTGACCCGGCTGTCGGTCCAGAAGGACGCCTTCCTGAGCCAGATCAGCCACGAATTGCGCACGCCGATGACCTCGATCCGGGCGTTTTCGGAGATCCTGCGCGACAGCACCGGGCTGACCCAGACCGAGCAGAACAAATACGCCTCGATCATCCATGACGAGTCGATCCGCCTGACCCGGCTGCTGGACGATCTGCTGGATCTGAGCGTGCTCGAGAACGGTCAGGTGAGCCTGAACCTGCGGCAGGGCATGCTGGAAGAAGTGATCGACCGCGCCGCCGCGGCGGCGAATGACGGTGGTCTGAGGCTGAAGATCCGGCGGGAGGCACGCAGCGAACAGGTGATGCTCCACACCGACCTCGACCGACTGAGCCAGGTTTTCATAAATCTCATCGCGAATGCGCGCAAATACTGTGACGCGGCGAGTCCGGAGCTCGACATTCGCGTCAGTGATGGCGCAGGCCCTCTGGTGATCGACTTCATCGACAATGGCAGCGGCGTGAGTGCCGAGGCGCGCGACATGATCTTCGAGAAATTCGCCCGTGTCAGCGACCATCAGGCGGGCGGCGCGGGGTTGGGGCTCGCGATCAGCCGCCAGATCATGACGCGGCTCGGCGGAGAGATCACCTATCTGGAAGGGCAGCGAGGTGCCGCTTTCCGCGTCGTTCTGCCCCGCGATTTTGCCATGGCGGCCCAATAAGTTTGGTCGGCTAAAGTGCTTGGTAACCAAATCTGCCCATAACCCATGAAAGCGGCAGCCGAGAAGTGGGCACAATTCGACATGGGTGATGCGGCAAGACAGGATGTTCTGGGCCAGAAGGCCAGCGCCTCGCGCCGGGCTTTCGAGGCGCGCGCCATGTCGCCGGCCAAGGCGCTGCGCCGGGCGCTGTCTCGTACGGCCGATGTGCTGTGGGAATTGCCGCTGGTCACGCAGGGCGTCCAGCAGGAGATGCTGGATCAAGATGGCTGTCTCGAGGTGCTCGCCCCCGGATTGCTTCTGCTGCTGATGGAGGGGCCTGACGGGGTGCGCGGCCTCGTTTCGGTCGATCGCGAGATCATGACAGGCATGATCGAGATCCAGACCATCTCCAAGGTGACGCGCATGCCGATCGAGGATCGGCCCCTGACGCCGACAGATGCCGCGATGATGGCGCCGCTGATCGACGGTGCGCTGGAACGGTTCGAAACCAATCTCGAAGGGCATCCCGATCTTGCGCAGCTCAGCGGTTATCGCTTCGGCGCCATGGTCGAGGATGCGCGCACCGTCGGCCTCCTGCTCGAGGCGACGTCGTTTCGCGCCTTTCGCGTCACGCTTGATCTCGATACCGGCACGCGACGCGGCGACATGCAGATCATCCTGCCGATCCGCAAGCTCGCGACGGTCGCGCAGGAGCCTGACTCGCCGCAGCCCGGGCCGCATGAGCAGCGCATGATGCTGGTTCCCGCCAGGATCGAGGTGGTTCTCGCGCGGGTCCGCATGCCGCTGAGTCGGGCCAGCGCGCTGCGCCCCGGCGACCTGATCGAACTTCCCGCCTCGGCACTCGACAAGGCCGAACTGATCGCGGGCAAGGGACAGCGGCTGGCCGCAGGGCGTCTCGGGCAGATGAACGGCTTTCGGGCGATCCGGCTGAACCTGCCGGGCGGGCCGCGCCGCAATTCAGAGCTCGATTCCGGGTCTGATGCCGACAGGTCCTCGGCGGCGCTGCCGGATATCGGCCTGCTCCAGACGATGAACCCGGCCGAAGCTGACCTCGGCGAAGGACTACCCGATCTGCCTTCGCTCGATTTCGAAGCGGAATTCAGTGGCGGCGGCGATTTCGATTTCGATCCCGCGTCAATGGCGGAAGAGAGCGGGGAGTTCACCATGGCGGCGATGGCGACGGATTGGGACACCGAATGACACCTTTGGAACGTTCCGCCCGTCTGCGTTTGGCGGCAGGCTGAAAGGTATCAGCGCATCTCGACAACAGCCCGTGCCCGGCGATCCGCTCCATCTCAACCGCAGATTTACCGAGGCTGGCAGCTAGCCGCGCGCCAGCGTCTCCAAAGTCGGGCGCAGCCCTTCGAGATCGTACCCTGCAGCGGCCACCGCGCTCAGGATTGCATCGGCATCCTGCCGTCCCGCTTGGCCCAGTGCCCAGACCACCGAACTGCGTGTGCCCGAGGCGCAATAGGCGAGAACCGGCCCGTCGGACGCCTCGATATAGGCGGCTTGCTGGGCGATGTTTTCCGGCGTCATGGTTTGATGGGTCAGTGGCAGCACGCGGTAGGTGAGCCCCGCACCGGTCACGGCCTCTTCGATTGCCGCGGCCTGATGGCTGGGCGGGACTTCGCCGTCGGGGCGGTTGCAGATCACGGTCGTGATCCCCGCTTCCTTGAGCGCCGCGACATCCTCGGCGCTGATCTGCGGCGAGACGTGATATTTCTGGGTGATCTGACGTATTTCCATACTTTCCAATTACTCCGCCGGAACGGCTCTGTCCAGATAGGACCGTGCCCGAGGGGCGAGCCCCATGCCCGCGAGCATCGCCAGCATGAAGACGACGACGCCGGATCCGCCATAGGTGATCGAGGCGACGGCGGGGCCAGGGCAGAGACCCGCAAGGCCCCAGCCGATTCCGAACAGGACCGAGCCGATCACGAGATTGCGTCCGAGCCGCGGTTCAGGAGGTTCGGGAAAGCTGCCGCCGGTGAGCGGCGCCTTGCGGACCGCCGCGACACGCCAGGCGATGGCCATCGGCAGGATCGCCCCGCCCATCACGAAGGCCAGCGTCGGATCCCAGTCTCCGAATATGTCGAGCCATCCCTGAACCTTGGCCGTGTCGGTCATGCCGGAAATATGCAGGCCCGCGCCGAAGAGGCTGCCTGCGAGCAGGGCGTAGAGGTTGCGCATGTCAGATGATCCCCAGCAGATGGCGGAACAGGATCACCGTGAGGCCGCCCGCGCCAATGTAGAAACAGGTGGCGACGATTCCCCTGAGGCTGAGGCGCGAAATACCGCAGACCCCGTGCCCCGACGTACAGCCATTGGCAATGCGCGTGCCCGTGCCGACCAGCAGGCCGGCGACCACCAGCACGGCCAGATTTCCGGTGACATGCGTGGCTACTCCTCCGAAGGCCAGCGTCAGAAGCAGCGGCAGCAGCACCACCCCCGCAAGGAAGCTCGCCCGCTCCCCCGCCGTGCTGCGCCCCGAGCCGTCCACCAGCCCGCCGATGATGCCGCTTGCGCCCATCACCCGCCCGTTGGCGAGCAGGTACACCGCCCCGCCCGAGCCGATCAGCAGCCCGCCCAGCAGGCCCCGGATCCAGTCCATTTCCATTTTATATCCTTGAGGTCTGCTGTGCCTAGAGCTTGTTCAGCGGCACCTTGAGAAAGACATTCCCCTGCGCGTCCGCGGGCGGCATGTGCCCGGCCCGCATGTTGACCTGCAGCGACGGGATGATCAGTTTCGGCATGCCGAGCGTCGCGTCGCGGGCGTCGCGCATGGCGACGAACTCTTCCCGGGTCTTATCTCCGCCGATATGAACGTTCTGCGCCTTTTCCGCGGCGACGGTGGTTTCCCAGGCATAGTCGTCGCGCCCGGGTGCCTTGTAGTCGTGGCAGACGAAGATCCGGGTCTCGTCCGGCAGGGCGAGGATCTTCTGCACAGAATTGTACAGCATTTCGGACGAGCCGCCTGGGAAGTCGCAACGCGCCGTGCCGTAATCCGGCATGAACAGCGTATCGCCCACGAAGGCCGCATCGCCGATCACGTAGGTAAGGCATGCCGGCGTATGACCGGGCGTGTGCAGCACGTCGCCCCGCAGTTGGCCGATGTGGAAACTGTCACCTTCCTTGAACAGCGCGTCGAACTGCGAACCGTCACGCTGGAATTCCGTGCCTTCGTTGAAGACCTTGCCAAAGGTGTCCTGCACCACCGTGATGCGGTCGCCGATGCCGATCTTGCCGCCCACCTGCTCTTGGATATAGGGGGCCGCCGACAGATGGTCGGCATGGACGTGGGTTTCCAGCAGCCATTGCACTTCGAGATCGTTCTTGCGGATGAAGTCGATGATCGCGTCGGCCGATGCGGTGTCCGTCCGGGCGGCGGCATGATCGAAATCCAGAACCGAGTCCACGACGGCGCAGGCTCTCCCGCCCGGATCCCTGACGACGTAAGATACGGTGTTCGTCGCCTCGTCGAAAAAACTGGTCACGTCCGGTTTCATCACAAACCCTCCTGTTGCGTAAAACATATAACAGTTTATGAATGTGTTGCAAGACCCAAGCGCCGCTTTCGGCATCAGGGAAGGGCAGTGTTCAATAAAACGCCAGATGTCCGAAAGCGGATCACAAAACTCAGACCAAAGTCTCAATAGACTCGCTTTTTTGCGAGAATCTGGTACGCACTTTATACGTGTATGGCTGGAGGAGAGCCGCACACATGCGTTCCGACAGACAGGAGTTTCGTGATGCCGGCCTTCTGCCGCGGGCATGGCTTCCTGTATGAAAGACTGCCACGTCAACGGGGGAGGATACCCATGACCAGACATAACCTCGAGCGTCGCATCGACGCTCTGGAAATCGACATTTCCGGCGCGGATGCGCAGACCCGGGACGAGATGCTCACCCGTCTCAAGCGGGTCGTCGTGAGCCTCGATACCGGAGCGCCCACATCATCGCAGAATTCGGGTCGAAGATCGGCCGCCGCCTATGAAGACCAGTCCGAGGACGCCTTCGACAACATGCCGATCTGATCGCTCTGCTGCGTGAAAATGCGTGCCCTTTCTTGTGGAAGGAGCATGCAACCACCGGATGGGATCACGTCACTGTCGATGGTGACGCCCCATGCAGTGTGTTAAAAGGCTCTGTCCCGTCCGAGCAATTCGGTCGGGCCCCGTGACCGGCGCACCGGCATCGGCCGGAAGATCACATCGCTGAACAGCATTCAGCCCAGAAAGATCCCGACGATCACCATCATCAGGCCGATCACCGACAGGCCGAGCGCCCCGAAATTGTAGGGCAGGACCCTCTGCACTTCGGCACGCAGCGCATCATCCGACAGCTTCGCGCGGCGCGCGCGCGCGACCGTCACGATGCACCAGACAAGACCGGCAAGACCCAGCACAGACAGTGCGGCCCCTGACCATATGAGACTATCCATGTGGCTGCCTTTCGCTCGCATTCCCCTTGCGCGCGGTAATTCATTGCCACTCCTGCCGCAACCCCTTGATGGGGCGCAGGCTGCGCGCTATCGAAGGGGCCAATCGCCCAGGAGAGAGCAGATGAGTGAAGAGCAGGCAGATGCCACATACCGCGTGACCGCAGACGAGTTGCGCCAGTTTATCGAGCGTATTGAACGGCTTGATCAGGAAAAGAAGGACATCGCCGAGCAGCAGAAAGAGGTCATGGCCGAAGCCAAGGGCCGTGGATACGACACCAAGGTGATCCGCAAGGTGATCGCCCTGCGCAAGCGCGAACCCGACGACATCGCCGAGGAAGAGGCGGTCATGGAGATGTACAAGCAGGCGCTTGGCATGTCGTGACAGCCGGTCGGGACCGGTATCGGAACCATGTTCAAACCGAGGTCCCGGCCGCTCGCAAAGTCGGCTTGTGCAAAACTGACGGGCTTCAGCTTCCGAAACGGCGCCGCTCATCCTCGAGCGCGCGTGGCGCCTGGCGGGCTGCGCGCAGGGATGTCGCGAGATCCTCGCCCTCGGTCGCACCCGATGCGACGCGCGCGAGGCTGTAGGTCGGGACCTGGCTCACCCCCTCCAGCGCGGCCCGGGTCAGCGCCTGCACCGCCAGCATCAGCCCTTGCGCCCCGAGAACGCCGGCACCCGGTGCCGGGATACCTTCGGCGATCTGCGCGCAGGCCGCGGCATCCTCTGAGATATAGGTCCGGCAGATCAGCGGCCTCGCCTCATAGGCGCGGCAGGTCCGGGTCTTGGGATCGAGTGCGGCACAGGCCCGCGGATGCCACTCGCGGCCGTCCGGTTCTCCTTCCAGGGGCGCAAGGGCTGCGTGCAGCTGACGTGCCTCGGCCTCCGCGATCACGCCGCCCTCCTTGCCCGACAGGATGCAGCAGAAGGCGCAACCCGCCGAACAGGCGGCCGAAGCCAGCGGCCCTGCGGGCTTCGATGCGATCTGTTGGAGCTCGGTCCCCGCTATGCGCAGGGCGGGCAGGCCGCTGCGCAGGGTCCGTACCACCTCTCCGAACGGCACGTCATGCGCCCCCGCCGTCTCGAGATAGACAAGAAGCAGCTTACGCGCCCGCTCGGTCAGCGCGGTGTCCGCCCCCTTCAGCCGCGCCGCGGCGACGCGCGTGCGCAGGGAGTAAAGGTCATGTGGTCTGGCAGAAGTCCGTTTCATGTCGCAGGACTATGATCACCGCATCTGCATTGGCAAGGGTCGGCCAAAAGAACTTTTTGCCTCCGGCGGGGATATTTGAAACCCGGAGAAGCTGGAAAAGGCTCCTGGCTTCTCCGGGTTCCAAATATCCCGGGGGAGTCGCCTGAAAGGCGACGGGGGCAGGGCCCCCAATGTATCGCCGGAACGCGCGGTCACGGCATGAGGAGGGTGACTCCCTCCATGCGCGCGATGTCGTGCACGTCCTCTTCGTAGAGTTCGGTGAGCATGTCGATATAGGCGGCGTCCCAGCCGGGCAGGTCGAGTTCCTCCTCGATGGCCTCCATGATCGCGAACTTGTCGAGAAAGGCCATCATCACCCGGCGCTTCTGCTTTTCCGTGATGTCGCGATGCTCCCTCAGATAGGCGCGAAAACGCGTCATCCCCTCGACGGTCATGATCTCCTGCAGCAGATCGAAGGCCCCGGTGATCTTGCGGTCGAGCGCGATCCCGGCCATCTCGCGCAGGATCTGCCCCCAGATGAGCGGCGTATCCTCGTTGCACCACAGGGTGATCGGCATTTCGGGATGCGCCTCGCGCAGACGGCGGACAAGGTCGGACCAGCGCAGGCGCATCGGATCGACGCCGTTCAGAAAGTGGGCCAGATCGTCTCCGGGTGACTGCTGGAAGACCGCCGGAATGAAGCTGGCCGGATCGCGCAGCCCCATGAAGAGTTCGATCTCGTCGCCGCGAAACAGCTGCCGCAGGGCACCGATCCGTGCCTCGGCATGGCGGTAGAGGCGACCACCGCCAAAGGTCAGCTTCGGCACCGAGAACAGGTTCTCGTGGCTGAGCACCAGCCGATCGACGGTCTCGGGATCGGTGCTGAGAATGGCGTCGAGCAGGACGTCCCGTGCATCACCGGTCGGGCCATCGGGACCGAGCGCGCTGATCGCCTCGGACAGAAGCCGCCGGTAGCGGCCGGGCCCGGGGATCGCCACGCCGTCGGCGCGAAAAGCGTCGGCGTTGCGCAGCAGACCTCTGAGCAGGCGGTCATTGTCCGTGGCGTGCACGCCAGTGTGAAGGGTCACCTGCATGTGGGGGTCTTTTTGTTGCCTCGGCCCTGCACTATAAGCCGTTCGACGCCATGTGAAACCGCTTTTGCACCGGAGCTTCCCGTCCATGTCCGCGACCGACACAACCGCGTGTGCCCCCCTGGCGACGGGACGATTCTCTCGCCTCGTGCCCAGCCCCTGGTCCGTGGGGGCGGTGCTGATCGCGGCGGCCGTCGTCGGGCCGATCCTCGCCGTGGTCTGGATCGCGCTCTTTCCATCTGACAACATCTGGCCGCATCTGATCGCGACCACTCTGCCGCGTTATCTCAAAAGCACGGCGATCCTGATGTTTTCGGTTGGCCTCATGGCTGCGGTGATCGGCACCGGCACCGCGTGGATGATCTGCCGCTACGAGTTTCCGGGGCGGCGCTGGCTCGAATGGCTGCTGCTGCTGCCGCTCGCGATCCCGGCCTATCTCGGAGCCTATGCGCTGGTCGATTTCCTCGAATATGCCGGCCCGGTGCAGACCGCCTTGCGCGGGTTGTTCGGCTGGACCTCGGCGCGGGACTACTGGTTCCCGGAGATCCGCTCGATGGGGGCGGCCATTCTGGTGCTCGGCGCGGCGCTCTATCCTTATGTCTACCTTCTGGCGCGCGCGGCGTTCCGCGAACAGTCCGGGAGCGCCGAGGAAGTCGCGCAGTCGCTGGGGGCAGGGGCCCTGGGGCGGTTCTTCCGTGTCGGGCTGCCGCTCGCGCGCCCGGCCATCGCGGCAGGCGTCGCCATCGTGATGATGGAGACCGTCAACGATTTCGGTACGGTCGACTATTTCGCCGTGCAGACCCTCACCACCGGCATCTTCAGTGTCTGGCTTCAAAGCGGAAATGCAGGCGGCGCCGCGCAGATCGCCTGCGTCGTTCTCGTTCTCGTCATCCTTCTGGTGACGCTCGAGAAATCGAGCCGTCGGCGGATGCGGTTCTTCAACCTCTCCTCCCGCCATCGCCCGGTCACGCGCCGCCGCCTGACCGGTATCGCCGGGATTGCCGCGCTCGCGATTTGTGCGCTGCCCTTCCTGTCGGGTTTCGTGCTGCCCGCAGGTGTGATTATGGGGCATGCGCTCGACAACGCGGCGCGCTGGTCCGACCCGGTGCTGCTCGCGGCGATGCGCAACACGCTGGTCGTCGGCGGGATAGCCGCGTTCGTCACGGTCGCGGGTGGGATCTTCCTCGTCTACGGCGTGCGGCTCTCTGGCCGGAGGCTGCCGCGGCTGCTGCTGCCGGTCACGACGATCGGCTATGCCGCTCCGGGCGCGGTTCTCGGCATCGGCATCCTCATTCCGCTTGCGGGGTTCGATCATGTGCTGGCCGATCTTGTCGAGCGTCTGACCGGCCACAACATCGGTCTGGTGCTCACGGGATCGGCTTTCGCACTGGTCTTGGCCTATTGCGTGCGGTTCTTCGCGATTGCCCAAGGGGCCGCGGATGCCGCGATGGGGCGCGTCTCGCCCAATCTGGCGCTTGCAGCGCGGTCTCTCGGGCGCACGCAGGGTCAGACGCTCGGGGCGGTCTACTACCCGCTGATCCGGGCCTCCGTGGCCTCCGCGCTGCTCCTGGTCTTCGTCGACTGCGTCAAGGAACTGCCCGCGACGCTGCTGCTGCGGCCCTTCAATTTCGACACGCTCGCAACCCGCGTGCACGAACAGGCATCCCTCGAGAACATCGGAGGCGCCGCCCCGCCTGCAATTCTGGTGATCCTGGTCGGTCTTTGCGCCGTGGGTTTGCTGGCGCGTGCGAACCGGTAAAAAAGACTCTTGCACCAGCTTTGCTGTCTGAGTATTGCTGCGCCGAAAGTGCCCCTATAGCTCAGCTGGTAGAGCAACTGATTTGTAATCAGTAGGTCCGCGGTTCGAGTCCGTGTGGGGGCACC
>JBBSNW010000082.1:0-17972 GCA_038260405.1 Rhodobacterales bacterium
ATGCCCGAAGAGGACGACGCTTGCTGGGTCTCTTCGACGACCACAACAGGCTCCATCACAACGTCATCTTTTGCATACGAGCCGGCCATTGCGGAAGTGGCAGCACCGGTCATTGCGGCGGCGAGAGCGAGTTTCTTCATACTATCCTCCAGATATTTGCCTGTCGCACCCATGTTTGGGTAGTGAAACGACAGGCACCCAAGACTTACCTCGTGACTCGTTCTATGACCTAAATTCTTGGGAATGCAAACTGAACTTGAAGAGGCGCTCCTGCTCACCGCAAAAATGTCGTCAAATTAGCAACACCTGCGTACCGACCTGGGCCATCTGATAGAGCTCTTCGATATGCTGGTTGTAGAGACCGATGCAGCCGTTGGACGAACGCCGCCCGATCTTGCGCGTGTCATGCGTTCCGTGGATCCGGTAATAGGTCCAGCTCAGGTGCATCGCGCGGGTGCCAAGCGGGTTGTCCGGCCCCGGCGGGACATAGTCGGGCCATTCCGGATTGCGCACCTTCATGGACGGCGTCGGGCGCCAGTCCGGCTCGGGATCCTTGAGCACGATGCTGGTACGGCCCCGGCGCGTCAGATCTTCGGTCAGCGGCACCGATGTCGGGTAAAGCTTGTAGGTCTGACCATCCTCGGACCAGTAGTGCAGTGCCCGGCTCGTGGTATCGACCAGGATTGCACCGTTGTTCAGGTTCGAGAAGTAGGGATGCCAGTCCAGCGAGCGGAAGCTCGAGATGTTGCGGCGCACCGCACCCGAGATATCGCGCTCCATCTCGACGGTGCCGGCCCCGTTGACGCCCTGAGCGAGTGCAGGCGCGCCGATCATCGCCGCCGAACCGGCAAGAAATGCACGGCGGTTGAAATTCGATTTTGCCGATTTCGTCATGTCATCGACTCCATTGTTACAGAAAACATTCTTTTACATATGGCGTTAATGCCTCAGTCGCAAATCAAACCCCCGTTAGATGCCTGGCTCACGCTGATGTGGGTTTGATTAGCAACGCCTCTCGCGATAAGGCAGGCTGGACAAAACTTCAGGTGGCAAGCTCATGACGCGGATTTCCTTTCTTCTCATACCTCTAATGTTGGCCCTTGCCTCCTGTGCACCAACTCCCGTGGCCCCGACGATGGGGCCGGACGGCAAGCCGCTGCCCAAGGTATACCGAATCAGCAGCGCGGATGAGGCACGGGTTGAATACCGGATGCTCGATGCGGTGAATTCGCTGCGCCAGGCTTCGGGTGCCCCTGCCCTGCAACTGAACGCCGCCCTTAACGCCGCCGCAGCGACGCATTCGCGCGACATGTCGGTGCAGAACCGCCCCTGGCATTTCGGTTCGGACGGCTCCTCTCCGATCGAGCGGGTGCAGCGCGTCGGCTATACCGGCGTGATGCTGGGCGAGAACATCTCGGAAACCTACGAGACCGAACTTGAGACGCTGACCGCGTGGATGGAAGAAAAAGCGACGCGGGACGTGATTCTCGACTCGAACGGCCGCGATCTCGGCTTTGCCTGGTATCAGGAGCCGAGCGGCAAGATCTGGTGGACCATGATCGTGGGCGGCAGTTCACTGCCCTCGCAGGCGGTCGGCTACGGGTCCTGACACGCCTTAGGGTCGGAGGGAGTAACACGGCTTTCTGGCTTCGTCCTTGATGGACAGCCCTTCAGCCTGCAAGGCAATCAACAAAAAGGGGCGGCGCATCACAGCGCCGCCCCTTTTTGTATTGGCCGGGCTCTCTCCGACCATCAGTCAATTTCTTGGGACGCGTCTCAGTATCGTCCCGGCGAACAAGACCCCTCAGGGGTTGATGCTGATTGGCGTTCCGTTACGGACCATGGCGTAGATATCCTCGATCTCTCGGTCGGTCACGGCGATGCAGCCCCATGTCCAGTCGCGCACACCATTGCGATACTTCTTCGGACGGCCATGAATGAAGATGTCGCCACCAGGGCTCTTTTCCAGCGCATTGGCCAGCATGCTGTCGAATTCGTTTGGATAGGACACGCCGATCGAAAGGTGAAACCGCGAATCGGGATTGCGCCGGTCGATGATATAGGTGCCCTCGGGTGTCTTCCCGTCACCCTCAAAGCGCTTGTGGCCGGTAGGCGCAAAGCCGAGGCCGATGTCGAAATCGCGCAGGACCTTTTCGTTATGAAGAAGGTACATCTTGCGCGCGCCCTTCTGCACCACAACTTGGGTGACCTCCGGACCGCGATAGGTCTTGAACTTGCTGCTGCCACAGCCCGCAAGCGTCGCTGCCAGCAACGCAAGCATCAGGAATCTGGTGAATCTCATAATTTTCTGCCCGCTCGTTTTTTTCAAACGATAGCGTGAAATTGCCAAGCGGGACAGATCAATGATGCGTGTTCACGCGTGGTTTACCTGTCAGGCCCGGGACAGGCCCGCGACGATTTCCACATGGGTGGACCAGCGGAACTGATCGACGACCTGCACCCAGTCCAGCCGGTAACCTGCTGCGATCAGGGCAGCGCAGTCGCGCGCGAAGGTGACCGGATTGCAGGACACCATCGCCAGTCGCGGCACATCCGACGATGCAATCTGTTCGATCTGCGCCTGCGCCCCGGCGCGCGGCGGGTCGATCACCGCGGTATCGAAGCGCGAGAGTTCGTCGGGCAACAGAGGGTTGCGAAACAGATCGCGCCGTTCGGTGGTCACGGGCTTCAGCCCCTGAGCGTTGCGCTTGGCGCCATCCAGCGCCTCCAGCATCGCGCCGTCGCTTTCCACTGCATGGACGCTCGCGGATTCCGTGAGACGCAGCGCAAAGGTGCCGCAACCCGCAAAAAGATCGACGACACGGTTCGCATCGCCGGTGATTTCCTGAACGGCAGACCACAGCGCGGCCTCGCCTTCGGGGGTGGCCTGCAGGAAGGCACCGGGCGGGGTCACAACCTCCGCCTTGCCGATCCTGAGCGCGGGCGGGCGGCTGAGCAGTGCGACCTCTCCGTCCCAGCTGATCCGCGGCAGATCATGCTGGCGGGACAGCTCGCCAAGATCCTCGCGCAACCGGGCATCGAGCGCCCTGCCCCCCTTGACCGAAACGTCGAGCCCCGCATCGGTGCGGGTGAGTGTCACCGAGAGTTCGCCTTTGCGGCTGGCGGCGAGCATGGCGAGCTGTTCGACCATCGGCAGCGCGGCGGCGATATCGGGATGCACGAGCAGGCAATTCGGCACTGCGATCACGACATCCGAGGCCTTCATGTGGAAACCGGCCAGCGCGCCCTTCTTGGTGCGCCGCGCGGAAAAGGTGGCGCGCCGACGGGTTTGCGCGGGCGAGGTCAGGATCGGGCGCAGCTCGCTTTCAAGCCCGTGCGCATGGAGCGCCTGCCGCACGACGCCGACCTTCCAGTCCGCGACAAAGCTGTCGGAGGCGTGCTGCAACTGGCAGCCGCCGCAGGATTTCGCATGGACGCAAGGCGGTCTGATCCGGTCGACCGAAGGCGTGACGATCCGCGGCGCGGCAAGCACGCCGCCGGTGATCTCGCCCGTGACCTCTTCTCCCGGGAGGGTGCCGGGGACGTAGACGGGTCCGGGTGCGATCCCGTCTCCCTGATGGCCAAGCCGTTCAATGCGCAATGGTGTCATGGGATGCCTCTTGCCCGGTTTCCCCGGTGAGGTCGAGAGCCCGTATCATTCCGCAGCGTCCTGCGCCCCCAGGAATCCACCGGATTGCCGGTCCCAGAACCGGGCATAAAGACCTTTTCGTGCCAGCAGATCCTCGTGGCTGCCCATTTCGACGATGCGTCCCTGATCCAGCACGATGATGCGGTCCATCTGCGCGATGGTGGACAGACGGTGCGCGATGGCGATCACGGTCTTGCCCCGCATCACCTGTTCGAGCGCGGCCTGAATCTCGGCTTCGACCTCGGAATCGAGCGCCGATGTCGCCTCGTCCAGCACAAGCACCGGGGCATCCTTGAGGATGGCGCGGGCAAGCGCGATGCGCTGACGTTGCCCCCCCGAGAGTTTTACGCCCCGCTCGCCCAGCCGGGCATCGTAGCCGGAGCGTCCCTTGTGATCCTGCAGCGTCAGGATGAAGTCATGCGCCGAAGCGCGGCGGGCGGCGTCATGCACCTCCGCCTCGCTCGATTCGGGGCGTCCGTAGCGGATGTTGTCGAGCGCCGAGCGGTTGAACATCGACGTTTCCTGCCGCACGACCGAAATCTGCTGGCGCAAAGCCTCCTGGGTGAGGTCGCGGATATCAGTCCCGTCGAGCAGGATGCGGCCCTGCTCCACATCGTAAAGCCGCAGCAGCAGCGAGACGATGGTGGATTTCCCCGCGCCCGATGCACCGACAAGGCCGATCTTTTCCCCGGCGCGGATGCTGAGCGAGAGATCCTGCAGCGCCGTGACCTTGCCGCCATAGGCAAAGCGGATGCCCTCGAACCGTATCGCGCCGGGGCCGGTCGCGGTTTCGGCGGCGTCGGGCCGGTCGATGATTTCATGCGCGGGGGCGAGCGTGTCGATGCCGTCCTGAATTTCGCCGAGATTGGTATAGATCGAGATGGCGACCCGCCCGATACGGTTGGTGAGCTGGCTGAGCCGGGTCGAGACCATCGCCGTCATCGCGATATCGCCGGGCGTGGCCGTGCCCAGCGTCCAGAGATAGAGCGCGCCGAGGATGCTGAACAGCGGCAACATCCCGCCCAGCGTCATCAGCACCATGCGGAAGGTCGAGGAAAGCACGCCAAAATCCAGCGCCTTGGTGCGAAATATCTCAAGTTCGCGCAAAGTGGCGCGATCCTCGAAGGCGTTGTGCGCGAACAGCTTCACCGCGGCGACGTTGGACAGGGTGTCGACGATCTGGCCTGTGACCTGCGTGCGGGCGCCGGCGCGCGCGGCAGAGCGGATCTTCACCCGCGGAATGAAATAGCGCAGTGCGAAGACATAAAGCCCGCCCCAGATCACGAAGATCAGCAGCAGGCGCGAATCGATGCCCGCCATCAACACCAGCGAACCGCCGAAGACGGCCAGCGAATAGATCCCCACATCGGCGACTTCGGTCACGACATCCGTTAGCGCGCGCGAGGTCTGCAGCGCCTTCTGGCTGATGCGGCCCGCGAAGTCGTTCTCGAAATACCGCATGGAATGGCCGAGCGTGTGCCGATTGAGGCGGCTGAGCACGAGCGGGAACAGGTGCGGACCAAGCAGGATGCTGGTGACACCGGCATCGGCCGCGAAAAGGATCGGACGGAGGATGAGAAAGAAGACGATCCCGAACAGGATCAGCGGCCAGAACTGGATCCAGAAGCCCGATGCGCCGGAGGCTGCGGTTCCGTCGATGATCCGCCCGGTGAAGGACGCCGCGACCAGTTCCGACAGCCCCGCCGTGAAGGTAACGGCGAGGGTCAGCGCGATGGCCTTCTGCGAACCGCTGAGCGCCCATTTCACGAAGGGCCAGAGCGCCTGTGGCGGCGGCCCGTCCGCAGGCGCGAAGGGGTCGATCAGCCCGAGGAACCAGCGATAGGCTGCATTCATTCCGCAGCCTCTTTGCCATCGTCATATCCGATGAACCCACCGGACTGGCGATCCCAGTAGCGGGCGTAAAGGCCGCCCTTGGCCAGCAGTTCGTCATGGCTGCCGATCTCGACCAGGCGGCCCTGATCCATCACGACGATCCGGTCCATGCTGGACAGGGTCGACAGCCGGTGCGCGATGGCAAGAACGGTCTTGCCCTCCATCACGCGTTCCAGCGCGTCCTGGATCGATGCCTCGACCTCGGAATCGAGCGCCGATGTCGCCTCGTCCAGGATGAGGATCGGCGCGTCCTTGAGGATGGCGCGGGCAAGCGCGATACGCTGCCGCTGGCCACCGGAGAGTTTCACGCCGCGCTCGCCGAGATAGGCATCATAGCCGGTGCTGCCCTTATGATCCTGCAGTTTCAGGATGAATTCGTGCGCCTCGGCCTGCTCGGCGGCGCGCTCGACTTCGGCTTGCGTGGCGTCGGGGCGGCCATAGCGGATGTTGTCCAGCGCCGAGCGATTGAACATCGCGGTTTCCTGCGTGACCATCCCGATATTGCGGCGCAGGCTTTCCTGCGTCACGTCGCGGATATCCGTCCCATCGATCAGGATGCGGCCCTGTTCGGCATCGTAAAGCCGCAGCAGCAGCGCCACGAGGGTGGATTTGCCGGCCCCTGAGGCGCCGACGATGCCCAGCTTTTCACCCGGCGCGATGTCGAGGTTCAGACGCTCGACCCCGCCGGACTTGCGCCCATAGGCAAAGCCGAGCTCATCGAGCGTGATGCGGCCTTGCGCGACGACCAGTTCGACCGCATCAGGTGAATCGAGCAGCGTATGCGCGGGGGTGAGGGTGCGCATGCCGTCCTCGACCTCGCCCACATTGGCGTAAAGCCCCATGAGCGTGAAGCTGACCCAGCCTGTCATCTGCGCGAGCCGCAGGGCAACCGCGCCGGTCGCGGCGATATCGCCCGCGGTGACGAGGCCAAGCGACCAGTACCAGAGCGCGCCGCCGACCAGCAGGACAGGCAGTACGCCGGCAATCGCCATCAGCCAGAAGCGGAAGGTCACCGACAGGCGGCCGAAATCGAGCGAAGTATCGCGGAAGCTGTCCATCGCGCCCAGCGCAGCGCGGTCCTCGTGATCGGCATGGGCGAACAGCTTCACGGTCTTGATGTTGGTCACCGTGTCCACGACCTGCCCGGTCACCATCGCGCGGGCGCTTGCACGTGTCTTCGACAGGGAGCGGATGCGCGGCATGAAGTACCGGATCATCAAAAGATACCCGACGATCCACACGACGAGGCCCAGCGCGATGCGCAGATCGACGGTCCCGAGCATCAGCACGGCACCCACGACCGAGGCGAGCGCAAAGAGCACGGTCTGCACGATCTCGACCACGGAATCGGTCAGTGCACGGGCGGTCTGCATCTCCTTCTGCGCGATGCGCCCGGCAAAATCGTCGTCAAAGAATGTGACGGACTGGCCCAGCGTGTAACGGTGCAGCCGCGACAGCACGAGGTTGAAGACGTTGGGTGCCACGACGATGGATTGCAGGTAGGAGTTCGCACCGAAGATCACCGGCCGCAGGATCAGGAAGAACAGCAGCGAGAAAAGCAGCACTCCGGTCTGGTCCGAGAACACCTGATCGGCGGCTGACCCCAGCGCCGCATCCACCACCTTGCCGAGGATGAGTGCGGCCATGACCTCGACGATGCCGGCGATGATCGACACGACCGCCGCCACGCCCAGCGCGGTTTCGCTGCCCGCAAGGCTCCAGCGCATGAACGGCCAGAGGCTGCGGGGCGGCGAGCCCTTTGCCCCGGCGAAGGCGTCGATCCAGTTGGACGGTGTCATTCTGCGGCCTCGGTATCTGTGTCGAGAAACCCGCCGGACTGACGGGACCAGAACCCTGCATATAGTCCACCCTGCGCCAAAAGCGCGTCATGGCTGCCCTGCTCGACGATACGACCCTGATCCATCACCAGAATGCGGTCCATATGGGCGATGGTCGACAGCCGGTGTGCGATCGCGATCACGGTCTTGCCTTCCATCATGCCGTAAAGCGTGTCCTGAATTGCCGCCTCGACCTCCGAGTCGAGCGCCGACGTCGCCTCGTCCAGCAGCAGGATCGGTGCATTCTTGAGGATCACGCGGGCCAGCGTGATGCGCTGGCGCTGGCCGCCGGACAGCTTCACGCCACGTTCCCCGACAAGCGCATCATAGCCGGTATTGCCGTGGCTGTCGTGCAGATCGAGGATGAAGTCATGCGCCTGCGCCCGCTTCGCGGCGGTGACGATCTGCGCGTCTGTGGCGTCGGAGCGGCCATAGCGGATATTGTCGCGCACCGACCGGTGCAGAAGCGCGGAATCCTGCTGCACCATGCCGATCTGCTGGCGCAGACTGTCCTGCGTCACGCCCGCGATGTCCTGACCGTCGATCAGGATGCGGCCCTGTTCGGCGTCGTAGAACCGCAGGAGCAGCTTCACGAGCGTTGACTTTCCGCCACCGGAACGACCCACGAGGCCGATCTTTTCGCCCGGATGGATGGTGAGCGAGATATCATCCAGCCCGCCGGCATCGCGCCCGTAATGGTGCGACAGGTGGTCGATGGTGATCTCGCCGTCGCTCAGGGCAAGCGGCTTGGCGTTCCTTGCATCGTTCAGCGTGATGGGCTGGGCGATCGTCTCCATACCTTCGGCCACGACACCGAGTTCGCGGAAGAAACTGGTCAGCGCCCACATGATCCAGCCGGTCATCGCGTTGAGCCGCAGGGTCAGCGCCGTTGCGGCAGCGACCGCACCGACGCTCGCGGTGCCCTGCATCCACAAAAGCAGCGCAAGCCCGGTTACACTGACGATGAGCAGACCGTTCAGCGCGACAAGCGTCACATCCATGATCGTGAAGATCCGCATCTCGGCCTGAAAAGTCGCGCGCGTCTGATCGATCGCCTCCTTGGCATAGAGGATCTCCTGGTCGTGATGCGCGAACATCTTGACCGAATGGATGTTGGTATAGCTGTCGACAACCCGCCCGGTGACAAGGCTGCGCGCATCCGATGCCGCCTGCGAGGCCGGGCCGACGCGCCGGATCGTCCAGGTCATCAGCACGCCGAACAACCCGAACCAGATCAGCAGCGGCAGCATCAGCCAGGCATCGGCCTGTCCCAGAAGGACCATCGATCCCGCCACATAGGCCAGCGAGAAGGTGATCGCATCGAAGACCTGGAACACAGCCTCGCCCGCGGCCGGGGGTGTCTGCATGATGCGGTTGGCGATGCGGCCGGCAAAATCATTCTCGAACCAGCCGACGGACTGGCGCAGCACATGACGATGCGCCCGCCAGCGGAATAGCGTACCGAAATTGGGCATGATCGCATTGTTCAGGATCAGCACGTCCAGCGCCTGAAGTGCGGGACGCAGGATCAGGATGAACAGGGCGAGCAGGACCAGGGATGTCCCGTACGCGTCCCAGACCTGCGACGGATCGCCGGACAGGATGTCCACGACCCAGCCCATGACCCAGATCAGCCAGAGTTCGACCACCGCGACCACGACCGACATGATTGCCGCATAGACGAAGACCCGCCGGAACGGGCGGGCATAGTCGAGCATGAACGGCCAGAGCCGCGTCGGAGGCGCGTCGGTTTCGGGATAGGCGGAGTAAGGATCCACCATGTTTTCAAAGAAACGGAACACGGTCGGTGTCCTTGCTGGGATTCGGGATGGCAGGACTTTCCCCGATTCCGCCGTGAATGACCATGGCTCACATGCCCGGCCGTCTCTCGCGGCATTTGCCCGCCCCGGATATGCATCCCGGCCAGGTGCATTTCAGGGCTTTCCTGCGTGTTTCACTTCCGGGTGAGGAGGTCCTGCCGGGTCAGCGTGAAGCCGGACCCGATCCAGAGCGATTCGAGTTCCGCAAGTTTGCCCCCGAGCTGCGGCCCGGTAAATGTAGGCATCAGATCCTGCGCCCTGACCGGAAAACGCGCCTTTGCGGCTGTCACGGCGCTTTGCATCGCCCCGGTGTCCAATGGCTGTTCCAGAAGTGCTGCGCGCAGCAGGAGGATATCGCTCGCGGTCTCACAGCCATGACGATATCCAAGTTCCCCGGCCCCCTGCCCGCTTCCGATATGGTCGCGCAGCAGAGCCAGACGTTTCTGCTCGGCGCGGGACAGGCGCAGCGTCGCGCCGTCGACCGGACCGAGGGACGCCAGACGGCGCAGCGGTTCGGGCGCTGTCCCGCTCTGACCCTCGGCATTAATCAGTAGCGGCAGCGCCGTGGCCGAGCAGCCGGGCAGCAGGCAGGCCAGCACGCCGGTGTGCGCCATGGTCGCGACGGCAGGTCCGGGATCGGGGGCGCTCAGCAGTTTGGTGAACTCAGAGCCGACGCGTTCACGTGACAATGAGCCGAGACCGTCGAGGTTGTCGGCTATGGCGGCAAGCGCCTCGGCATCAAAGCCGAGATCCGGATCGCCATACCAGGCGGTGAAGCGGAAGAAGCGCAGGATGCGCAGGTAATCCTCGCGGATGCGGCGGGCGGGATCCTCGATGAACCGGACCCGCCGGGCAGTAAGATCAGGCAGGCCGTTCAGCGGATCGACGATCATACCCCGAGCATCGGCATAAAGCGCGTTCATGGTGAAATCGCGGCGGCGGGCATCCTCGGTCAGATTGTCGGAAAAACGCACGACGGCGTGGCGGCCATCCGTCTCCACATCGGCACGGAAGGTCGTCACCTCGTAGCCCGTTCCGCCGGAAACCACCGTCACCGTGCCGTGGTCGATGCCGGTGGGAACGGGTTTGAGGCCTGCGTCATGGGCCAGCGCCATCACCTCCTGCGGGGTTGCGGACGTTGCGATGTCGACATCCGATACCGGCGCATCCAGCAGGGCATTGCGTACGCAGCCACCCACGACATAGGCCAGATGGCCCGCGCCCGTAATGGCGCCAAGCACGGCCTGGGGTGCATCGGCCGTCAGCCAGTTCGCGGTGATTCTGTTCACGCCGACATGCGATCGGCCAGCCCGCGCAGGATGCGCGCCGTCGCCCCCCAGATGTAGTAGGGTCCATAGGGCACCGTGAAATAGTGCCGTCTTTGTCCCCGCCAGCGACGGAACTGGACACTGAACATCGCCGGGTCGGTGACATGGGCAAAGGGCACGCGAAACACCTCGTCGACCTCGCCCGGCTCGGCAATGGGGATGAACGGTCCGGTGATCAGCCCGACGACGGGCGTCATGAGGAAACTGGTCACGGTCTCATGCGTGGGCAGATGGCCCAGAAGCGTGACCTGATCAGGCTGCAAACCGATCTCTTCGCGGGCCTCGCGTAGGGCGGCAGCGGTCACATCGGCGTCGCCCTCGTCCTGCTTGCCGCCGGGAAAGGCGATCTGCCCAGGATGATGGCGCAGGGCAGAGGAGCGTTTGGTAAGGATGAGCTCGAGACCTTTCGGGCCTTCCATTACCGGCACCAGCACCCCGGCGGCGCGCAGTTTGCGCCCTTCGGGCATCACGGCGCCGGGGTTGAGGTCGAAATCAGACGACGCGCCGCTGCTGCGGGACAGGGCCTGCCGCAGCGCGTCGATCTGGTCAGCCATCGGAACCGCCTTCGGCCTCGAACCCGACGGTCTTGGGGTCGAGGTCGTAATGCGCGCCGCAGAACTGGCAGTCGGCCGTCACCCGCCCGTCATCCGTGGTCATCTTCTCGATGTCGCGCGCCGAATAGATCGACAGGCTCTGCCGCACCTTGTCCTCGGAACAGCTGCAGCCGAACCGCACCGGCAGAGCGTCGAAGACACGAGGCTGTTCCTCGTGAAACAACCGGACCAGAAGGTCTGTCGGCGGCAGGTTCGGACCGATCAGCTCCATCTCCTCGACCGTGTCGAGCAGGATGTTGGCGCGGTTCCAGTTCTCTTCCTCGTCGCCCTCGACGAGATCCGTGGCCTGCAACAGACCACCCTCTCCCGATCCGCCCTCGCCCGGCAGCTCTCTGGCGAAGGGCGAGGATTTCGGCATGTGCTGCAGCATGATACCGCCCGCGCGCCAGTGTTCCGGCACACCGGGTTCGGTCGTGCGCCCGAAGCTGAGCTCGAACCGGGTCGGCAGCTGTTCGGACTGGGCGAAATAGGCCTCGGCGCAACTTGCAAGCGTCTTGCCGTGCAGCGGCGTGATGCCCTGATAGGGCGTGGTGCCCTCGCCCTGGTCCAGAAGCACGGCGAAGTATCCCTCGCCCAGCTGGTCCATCGGCGCGCCATCGGTCAGGCGGTCGGCATCGTAGCTGGCATAGGCACGGATACGGGCCGGCGTGCCATCTTCCTGCGGACCGTAAAAGTCGGTGGCGATCATGCGCACGGGCCCATTGGTCTGGACCTGAAGCGACAGCTTCCAGCGCAGCTTGATCGTCTGACCGATCATTGCGGTTAGCAGCGCCATTTCGGCGACCAGCGCTTCGACCTTTTCGGGATAGTCGTGCTGTTTCAGGATCCCCTCCAACACGCCATCAAGACGCGCTACCCGACCACGAATGTCCGAGCGGTCAAGCTGAAAGGGCAGGACGGTGTCGTCCCAGGCGAGTTTCATTCCGAGAGTCATGGGATTTCCTTATCTGCCGCGTATTGGCATATCGCGTCGATATAGGCACAACAAGGCCGAGTCCAAGGGGGGTTGCCCATGACAAGACGATTCGGAGAGGTGCCCGAACCCGGTCGCCGCTACACCCTGCGCCCCGGAGTTTATGCCATCCTGCCACGCGACGGCGCGCTGCTGCTGACCCATCAGGCCGATCCGGAACCCGAATATCAGCTGCCCGGCGGCGGCATCGATCCCGGTGAATCTCCGTTGCAGGCGCTGCACCGGGAAGTGTTCGAGGAGACCGGCTGGCGCATGGCGCGTCCACGTCGGCTGGGTGCATTCCGGCGGTTCACCTACATGCCCGAATACGACCTCTGGGCGGAAAAGCTCTGCAGCATCTATATGGCCTTTCCGGTGCGCCCGCTCGGCCCGCCAAGCGAACCGGGGCATCAGGCGGTCTGGACACCGGTGGATGCCGCTGTCCGGATCCTGACCAATTCGGGCGACCGGGACTTCGTGCAGCTCTACGTCTGAACCACGTCGAATTCGAACAGGGCGGCGGACACGTCGTCCTGCATGCCGATCTCGGTCGACATCAGGGCGCTCAGCCGCCAGAACAGATCGTCGAGGAATTCGCGACCATCCGAGAATGAGGCCGTTGCGCAATCCTGCACCAGTTCGAGAAGACCCTCTTCCTCGAGCATGGATCCGTCCTTGAGCACGGCCTCCGTAAAGCCATCGGAATAGAGCAGAAGCCGGTCCCCCGGCGACATGAGCAGATCCCGTCCCTCATAGCGCGCCTGTTCCACCAGACCGACGGGCAATCCGCCGGTGCCAAGAAAAGTGGCCTCTCCTCCGGCGCGCAGCAGAAGCGGCGGCGGATGGCCGGCCTGGACCATGCGAACCTCCCCGGTTCTGAGGTTGGCATCGAAATAGAGCATGGTGAGATATTCGGCGATTCCGGGATCGGGCGCGATGCGGTCATTGAGCATCCGCGCCACCTCTTCCGGCGGACGCAGGCTATAACCCGCAGGCCCATGATCGAGCGCGAGATTCTGATCGGGATAGGCGCTGCTGAGATAGCCTGCGACCCGGGCGGTCACCAAGGCCGAGGTGATCCCATGGCCGGAAACATCGATGCTGTAGGCGCCAATGTGTTCGGCATCGGCGCTGAACATGCCAACCAGATCCCCGCCGACATGACCGCAGGGCTTGAGCAGCAGGCTCATCCGCGAGGTGCCGAACACCCCGACACGCTCGGGTACCAGCGCCTCCTGGATGCGGCGGGCCTGGCGCAGATCGGCGTCGATCGCGTCGTAGACCGCCTGCAACTTCGCCAGTGTTTCCGAAATCACGCGGTTCTTGTCGCTGAGTTCGCGTTCCATCGACACGACGCGCGCACCGGCATTGATGCGTGCGCGCAGCTCTTCGGCATGGACAGGTTTGGTCAGGAAGTCATCGGCCCCGGCATCCAGCCCGTGCGCTACCGCCTCCTTCTCCGATTTCGAGGTGAGCAGTATGAAATAGCCGTATCCGTCGCCGGGCAGGTCGCGGAACCGGCGGCAGAATTCGGGCCCGTCCATCCCGGGCATCATCCAGTCCGACAGTATGACGTCAGGCGCATCTCGTTTGCAGATCTCGAGCGCGGCCTCGCCACTTTCGGCCTGAAGAACCTCGAACCCCCAGCGTTTGAGCATCGAAGACACGATCTTGAGCTGCACGCGGCTGTCATCCACGACGAGAACACGCCGCGTACGGGCCGGTTGCGCCCCCGGATCAGGCAATGTGCTCAGACTGGCGTTCAATTCGGGACCCTTTCCGGTACCTTTCCGCACCGGGTCCTGGTCTATCCGGCAGCCCTTTAACAGCTGGTGAAGCGTAAAAGTGGATGCAATTGCGGTACGGTGATAACCCGCTCTTTACCCTTCGTGCCCACACTCCCGCCCAACAGGAGGATGTGGTCATGATCGACTGGAGCCGGATACATGAACTGCGGGACGAAATCGGGGCCGACGACTTTCAGGAGGTTGTCGATCTCTTCATGTCCGAGGTCGAGGACTCCCTGACCGATCTCAGGGCAGCCAGCACCGATTCCAGCCGCCTGCAGGAACAGCTGCATTTCCTGAAGGGCAGCGCGCTGAACCTCGGCTTCAAGGAGATGTCACAACTCTGCCAGGCCGGCGAACTCGCCGCGGCATCGGGTCATCCGGAGACGGTGAGCGTGACCCGGGTACAGGAGGTTTTCGAGGATTCGCGCGCGGCCTTCCTGCGGAACCTTCCCGTATAGAATGGCCTGTCAGATGAGTCTGTGCAGATCCTGCAGCGAGGCCGGGGCGCCGTCCTTCCAGATATCTCGACGCAGGGCGCGCATGCCCTCGATCCAGCGATCCATGTCGGCAGCGCGGCGTCTGGCGAAGTCCTGCGCTTCCGGATGCGGCAGGATCAGGAACCGCCCGGCATGCAGCCCTTCGATCAGCGCGACTGCAACCTCCCGCGAACCGATCACGCGATCGTTCGGCATCCCCTCGGGCGCATCGTCGTCATATCCCAAAAGCGGAGTCGCCACGTAAAGCGGACAGACCAGGCTGACATGGATTCCCTGATCCGCATGCGTGATCGCGAGCGACTGGGCAAGGCTCACGGCGGCATGCTTGCTCGCGGAATAGGCTGCATCGCCGATCTGGCACAGCAAACCGGCCGCAGAGGCGACATTGATCAGGCAGCCTTCGCCGCGGGCGATCATTTCGGGCAGGACCAGCCGCGTGGCCCGGACATGCGCCATGACATGCACATCCCAGCTCGCCTGCCACTGCGCATCCGACGCGGAAACCGCGCTTTCCGGCTCACCTGTCGCGAAACCGGCATTCGAACATAGGAGGTCGATCCGTCCGAAGGCAGCGCGGGCCCGCGCTACCAGCGCCTCGATCTGCTCCGGAACAGTCACATCGCAGGGCACGGCCAGCCCGCCGATCTCGGCCGCCACCTTCTGCGCGAGGTCCGCATCGCGGTCGCTCGCCACGACGCGCATGCCCTCGGCGGCAAGGGCGTGGCAGATCGCGCGCCCGATCCCCTGCCCGGCGCCGGTCACCACGGCGGTCTTGCCGGCCAGATCCATCAGATGAGGAACTGCGCCAGGACCTCATCATCGGTGATGTCCTGATAGGTGAACCCGGCGGCATCGAGCTTGGCGAAGAAGCTCCCGAAATTGGCGGCGTCCGTAGTCTCGATCCCGATCAGGACAGAGCCGAAGTTGCGCGCGGATTTCTTGAGATATTCGAACCGCGCGATGTCATCCTCGGGGCCAAGCACGTTCAGGAAATCCTTGAGCGCGCCGGGCCGCTGCGGCAGCCGCAGGATGAAGTATTTCTTGACGCCCGAGAAACGCTGCGCGCGTTCCTTGACCTCCGGCAGGCGCTCGAAATCGAAATTCCCGCCCGAGGTGACGCAGACCACGGTTCGACCCCGGATCGCCTGCCCCAGATCCTTGAGAGCATCGACCGCGAGCGCGCCGGCCGGTTCAAGCACGATGCCTTCGACGTTGAGCATTTCGAGCATCGTGGTGCAGAGACGGTCCTCTGGGATGGTCAGGGCATTGGCGAGGCCGACACCCTTGAGGCGGGCAAAGGTCCGCTCGCCGATCCGACCGACCGCGGCGCCATCGGCAAAGGTGTTGACGTGGTCGAGCTTTACCGGCCGACCGGCCTGCAGCGCGGCGCGCAGACAGGCGCCGCCAAGCGGCTCGACAAAGCTGTACTGGATGTCGGTGCCGAAATAGCTGAGCGTGCCGGCCGACAGGCCGCCGCCACCGACCGGAACCACGACATGATCGGGGATGCGGCCCAGCTGCTGCTCGATTTCCACGGCGACCGAGGCCTGGCCTTCGATCACATCCTCGTCGTCGAAGGGCGAAAGGAAATGCGCGCCCTGTTCGGTGCAATAGGCCTGCGCCGCGCGCAGCGTATCGTCGAAATAATCACCCGTCAGGCGGATCTCGATCGCATCGCCACCAAAGATCCGGGTCTTCTGGATCTTCTGCTGCGGCGTGGTGACGGGCATGAAGATCACGCCCTTCTTGCCGAAATGCCGGCACATGAAGGCGACGCCCTGCGCGTGATTGCCCGCCGATGCGGCGACGAAACGGTTCGCCGCCTGCTGCTTGCGCATCGCGTTGAAGGCACCGCGCAGCTTGTAGCTGCGCACCGGCGACAGATCCTCGCGCTTGAGCCAGATATCGGCACCGAAGCGTTCGGACAGATGGGCATTGCGCAACAGCGGAGTTGCGGGAAAGACGTCGCGCATGGCAGCCGTGGCGGCCTGCGCCTTATCCTGAAAATCGCTCATCCCCGTTCTGTGGCCCAGCTTCGGGGATTGTGCAAGCGATCAGTCGATGGGACGTTTCTCGATGAAATGGCCGTAAAGTGTCGTGAGGACCGAGATCCCGATGATGGTGGCGAACCAGTTCACGACAAGTCCGTAGATCAGGCTGATCAGCGAATGTGGATTGCCGCTGAGCATGGTCGGCAACTGCAGCAGGAAGCTCGCCCCGACCACCAGTGCCGCCAGCGTCAGGATCGTGCCGCTTTCGCCCCGCGTTGCGCCCCATGCCTCGGAAAAGGTGATCTTGCGGCCCAGCGCCGCGCCGGGCAGCATCACCCCGAGGCGGAAGAACAGGTAGGCGCCAAGCCCGACCAGCACGAAGGGCAGCAGGAACACGAGCCCGGGCAGGCCCGCGACGATCAGCCCGAACGGCAGGGAGGCGACCGAGACGCCGATGATCACGACGAGCCCCAGCAGGATCGACCGACCCAGATAGCCGAGCATGCTGGCCCCGTGCCAGCGCGGGATCCAGCCCTTGGGATATTCCTCTGCCAGCACGAAGCGGTGCCAGGCCACGGCGATCCAGAGGCTCGCGATGATCGCGAGGACGGCAAAGATCAGGTTCTGCATGGCATAGGCGCCGGACATCACCGGCACGTCGATGCCGTCGATTTCGGTCATTTCGGGCGGATAGAGGAAGCTCGCGACCTGGCTCGCAGCCAGAACGAGGTACAGAACCAGCGACACGCGCAGCGCGTGATCCACATTTGTGAAGACGAGCCGCACCGAATGCGTGAAAATCTGCCAGCCCTTCATGTCGCTCTCCTGCGTCTGATGCGGGAGCAGGGCTAACATGTGCGCCGCGGGCCGGATAGGGGCAATGCTTGCCGTTGGTTGCAAAAGCGGATACTCCGCGCGCCAAACCTTGCAGAGGAAAAGCCCATGTCCGCGCCCAAATCCGCGCCCAAGAAAGTCGTTCTGGCCTATTCCGGTGGCCTTGATACCTCGATCATCCTGAAATGGCTGCAGACCGAATATGGCTGCGAGGTGGTGACCTTCACCGCCGATCTGGGTCAGGGCGAGGAGCTCGAGCCTGCGCGCGAGAAGGCGGTGATGCTGGGGATCAACCCCGACAACATCTATATCGAGGATGTCCGCGAGGAATTCGTGCGGGATTTCGTCTTCCCGATGTTCCGTGCCAATGCGCTCTACGAGGGGCTCTATCTGCTCGGCACGTCCATCGCGCGGCCGCTGATTTCCAAGCGTCTGGTCGAGATCGCGGCCATGACCGGCGCGGATGCCGTGGCGCATGGTGCGACCGGCAAGGGCAACGACCAGGTGCGGTTCGAACTCTCCGCCTATGCGCTCAACCCAGAGATCAAGGTGATCGCGCCGTGGCGGGAATGGGATCTGACCAGCCGGACCAAGCTGCTGGCCTTTGCCGAGGAAAACCAGATCCCGATCGCAAAGGACAAGCGCGGCGAGGCGCCGTTCTCGGTCGATGCGAACCTGCTGCACACTTCGTCCGAGGGCAAGGTGCTGGAGAACCCCGGCGAAGAAGCGCCCGATTACGTCTATCAGCGCACCGTCGCGCCCGAGG
>JBBSNW010000083.1:0-17111 GCA_038260405.1 Rhodobacterales bacterium
AATCGCTGCCGCTGTCTGCGCGATGGTCTTGAGGTTCATATTGATATTCCTTTCCATTTTTGATGGCGGCACCTCCATCCGGGGCCATGAAAACGGTTTTATCTACGGGCGGACTTCGTCGCAGGAAATACATCTGAAATCGTTTTGAAATGATTTGAAATCGATCCCGTCCCGAAGGAGCGAGTTCACCAGGTCGATTGAGGTTTCGCATACCACGCGACCGCGAATGCGGTCGCGGCACTTGCGGGCGTCGCCCTGTTGCGGTCGGCGCTGTTACGCAGCGGCCACTCTGCGGTAGCGAGCCTGAATGGCAGCTCCAATCTTTACCGATCGGCTCTTCGCGACCGCAGAGAAGGCGCGGTTCCCGCCCTTCCAGTAGGCATTTCTCGGCAACTCGAATGGCCCAATTCCAGACCTTTATCACGTGTTCGCGTGCTGCGGCGCGGCGTCACCACACCGGCCATTCGCCGCGGTCATGCAGTCGAGGTCCCAAGGCCAACTCAAATATTGTTGGACAAAGCTGTCACTACTTAGGTAGACCAGCCTCGGTGAGACCCTTGGCGTAGACTTCCTTGAAACCAGGGTCTTGGATGATCGGATTTGCTGCCAGCACAGCTGTCACTGTTCCCGGTTCTCCAATAGCGTGGGCTTCTTCGATTTCCCACTCTGCGGCGACTTGATCTCCAGCCATTGCGAATGCGGCGGCGAGCCAGTGATGGGCAAAGGCCGCGGTCGGGTTCATTTCGACCGCAATCGAAAAATTCTCGACAGCCTCTGTGAAGGCACCTTCGAAATAGGATACGATCCCTCGGTTTTGATAATACCACGACGGTGGTGTCTGGTTCAGATCGAAGGCAGTGTCTATTGCGTCGCGTGCCGTTTCCTGCTGCGCACCGCCGACATAGACCAGGCTGATGAACCCGTATGCATCCGCATAGTTTGGGTCTATCGCGATGGCCGCCTCCAATTCCTCGACGGCGCGGGCTCGACTGTCTGGGCCTCGCCCGAGCCGCGAAAGGATGCGCCCCAGCGTCCAGTGCGCGAAGGGATTGTCGGGATCGAGCCGAACCGCTCGCTCTGCCATCTCGAGCGCCAGAGTCCGATCCGCCTCGGAACTCTCACCCCATCCGAAGCGGGAGGAGAAATCATACATGTTGGCAAGGCGGGCATAGGCTTCGGTATATCCCGGGTCCACGTCGAGAGCGCGACGGTAGAGCGTGATCGCACGGGTGACACCTACGCGGTCCAACGAAGACTCTTGATGACGGCCCTGCAGAAGCAGGTCATATGCCGAAACGGCGTCCGTCCCCGCGTTAAGAAAGCTTTTCTGCTCCTGCGGCGCAAGCCTAAGAGCAAGGGCTTCGACAATCCGGGTGCGCACATCGTCCTGGATGTCGAACAGATCGCCAAGCTTCCGGTCGTAACGCTGCGCCCATACATTGGCACCGGACGAAAGCTGGACCAGCTGGACACTGATCCGGATCGCCCCGCCTTCGCGCTGAACGCTGCCGTCGACGAGGTGGGTGGCGCCAAATTGTCCGATCGTGTCGGGAATGCTCGCCGACGAGTTTCGAAGCCCGAAGGTCGTATTCCGCGACAAGACTTTCAGGGCGCCTATCCTTGACAGGTCCGTCAGCAAGTCCTCGGCCAATCCCGAAGACAGATAATCCTGTTCCGGATCGCCGCTCAGGTTTTCGAAGGGCAGAACGGCGATCATGACCGGCTCCTGCGAAACAACGTCTCGGTTCCGCAGCGCGCCCGCGAATGCGAATAGCAATATTAGGACTGCGACAATCGCGGCGAGCACCCGAACGGGTTGCGGCGCTGATCTCCACGTGCGACGCACGTTTAAGCCGCAGTCCGACGCGTCCTCGCAACCCGTTTCCCCCCCGGTCTCTGCGGTGAGCCGGTAGCCCTTCCGCGGAACGGTTACCAGAAGTTTCGCTCCGTCTTGACCAAGAGCCCGTCGGATCTCCGATACGCACTGCACAAGGCTGTCGTCGGTCACGTGGGTGTCAGCCCAGACGGCGGTCATCAGTGCGTCCTTGGTGACAAGTTTGCCATTATGGGCGGCCAGAATAACCAGAATCCGGGCAGTCTGCGGACGAAGAGGCACGTTCGTGCCATCTGGAGCGATCAGTCCCTCAGTCTCGGCGTCGAATTTAAGTGCGCCGATAGAAAGGATTTTCCCAGTCTTCGTCATAATTCGTGCCAGCCTTCGTGACTTTCGTGGCGTCGAACGGGCTCAATGCCATCAGGCGTCGCGGTTGACGCCCCAACGCATATCCAAGGACGTTAAAACCCACGGAGAACATTATGCTCAAGTCAACCTTCTTTTCCACTATCTTGGTAGCTGTCGCAATTCACGCCTCGGCCGACAGCGCTCACACCCACGACCTCTCGGACCTTCCCAGCGACGTTGCCGCGCGCGTCATCGAGTTGCAGAAACATGGCGATCGCTTTGAAGCCGCTATCGACGCGATAATGGCCGAGGCAATGAAACCGAGTTGGACTTTCGATGACTGCGGACATGAACCGGCAGAAATCCAACACGGCGAACCACAAAGCTGATCCTCATGCTGGAGAAAACGGCGGGCCCGGTTCCGGTAGCTCGCCGTTCTTGCCACTCAACCACTCAAACTGCGCGTCGGTTTTAGCGTATGAAGCGCGCGCTTCCAGCGCTATGTGCATGCCTCTGATCGGTTGGATGTAGGAAAAATAAAAATTGCTCGGGCTCGTTCCGGCCCTGCCGCAACCCTGCGAAGCTTGCGGTTACGACGGCGCCTGAATGTCGGCTCCCTACTTTGCGGCGTATTTGGCTCGCAGTTGCAGCGAGAGTCCGCAATCCGCCGATGCTGTTGAAAAAGTCTTTGTTGCAGTGCGGCAAGTCCTTTGATTCAATCGATTATGAGGGGATTGGAGGATTTCGTCATGATGGGCACTCAAACAGCACCGGCACAGTTGTTCTATGACTTCGATCTGGAGCGTCATGTTCCTTCCAGTCATATGCTTCGCGAGATCGACCGGTTCCTCGACGTGGATGGGATGCGGGAGGCCGTGCGCCCGTTCTACAGCCACATGGGGCGTCCCTCGATTGATCCAGAGCTGATTATCCGGATGCTGGTCATCGGGTATGTCATGGGAATCCGTTCAGAGCGGCGCCTTTGCGATGAGGTCCATCTGAACCTCGCATACCGCTGGTTTTGTCGTCTGGGCCTGGAAGGGAAGGTGCCAGATCATTCGACCTTTTCTCGGTATCGTCATGGCAAGTTCCGTGACAGTGGTCTGCTCCGGAAGGTATTCGAGGCAACTGTCGAACGCTGCCTCAAAGAGGATCTGGTCGCGGGTGAAGGATTTGCCGTCGACGCAAGCCTGATCCCGGCTGACGCCAATAAGGTTCGGTCTATTGCGGCCGAAGACTGGAGCCTGGAGGTCGCGCGCGAGGCCGGAAACCGGGCGGCACGCGAATATCTGGAAACACTCGACGATGCCGCATTCGGAGCCGCATCACCGGTCCAGCCGAAGTTCGTGGCTAAATCTGATCCGGCAGCCCAATGGACCCGCGCCGAGGAAAGCCGCCCGTATTTTGCTTATGCGACCAACTATCTGATCGACACCAAGAGCTCGGTCATCATGGATGTTGAGGCGACACGGGCAATCCGGCAGGCCGAGGTGGGTGCTTCACGCACCATGCTTGATCGAACGGAGATGCGCTTCGGCATCAGACCAGACTGGATAGCTGCGGATACAGCTTACGGCAATGCCGAGAACCTCGGGTGGTTGGTCAAAGAGCGCGGGATCATACCATTCATTCCCGTCATCGATAAATCCGAGCGTACTGACGGGACCTGGTCGCGATCAGACTTTGAATGGGACGAGGGGAACGATCAATACATCTGCCCCGAGGGTCACGCCCTCAAGCAATATCGCCGGAACTACTCCGATCCAAACCGGGGTCAGGATACCGGCGGGCGGAAGAAATACCGTGCCTTGAAGGCGACCTGTCAGGCCTGTCCATCCAAGGAAATCTGCTGCCCGAAAGCGGAGGCCCGATACGTCACCCGTGAACCGCACGAGGAAGCACGCGAGTTCGCGCGCGAATGCCGCAAGACCAAGGCCTACAAGGTATCCCGAGACAAGCGGAAGAAGGTGGAAATGCTCTTCGCCCACTTGAAGCGCATCCTCGGCCTGAACCGGCTACGCCTGCGCGGCCCCAATGGTGCCAAGGACGAGTTCCTCCTCGCCGCCATCGCCCAGAACCTCCGAAAACTCGCGAAACTGCGGCCTCAGTGCGCCAACTTGGAGGCCACGGCATGAGCTGAGCGGCCAGATAGACGCCACAAGGCGGCGCGACGGGCGATTGCCCGAACCAAATGGTGACACCGGAGGCTGAGGGCAGCCCAAAACGCGTTCTAAGGCTGAACTTTTCAACAAAATCCGCCCATCTGTCGGTCTGTCACGACCGGAACAATCCTGCCATTCACGCTCAGCGCGAACGCGGCGTCGCTGAATTGATGGTCTCAACTGCTCTCTTCACGTGTGTTCTTGGCTCTAACCGATTTGAGAGAATAGTTCGGAGTGAGACAGGCCCTTGAACCGCGCGAAATGGCTACGATCGCTTCAACCCTACCTGAGTAGCGCCGACTTATTCCGGCGCGCCCTTCTGTTCGTTATGGCGACGCTTGACTTGAAGGGGGCAGTACGGACTACTTGACCAAGAAGATCGCCGAGAATGTGCTGCGGTCCAAAAAATCATGAACCAACCGGGAGACTGCCATGAAACACGTGCCAAGACTTCTTGCTGCGGCGGCCATGACGGCTGTGATTGCGCTGCCCTTTGCGCCTGCGCAGGCCGAAACACCTGCAGACACTCTGATTCAGGCCTGGACCATCGACGACGTGATTACGCTCGACCCTGCCGAGGTTTTCGAATTCACCGCCTCCGAAGTGCTGGGCAACTCCTATCAGCCGCTGGTCGGCTATGACGTGAACGACGTCTCCGACATTTTTGGCGTCATCGCCGAAAAGTGGGAGATTTCCGAGGATGGCAAGACCTTCACCTTCACCATCCGAAGGGACATGCAATTCGCCTCGGGCAACCCGATCACCGCCGAGGATGCCGTGTTCTCGCTGACCCGCGCGATCAAGCTCGACAAGTCGCCGGCCTTCATCCTCACGCAGTTCGGCTTCAGCGCCGACAACGTGGATGACATGATCCGTCAGACCGGCGACATGACGTTCGAGTTCGAGATGGACAAGCCCTATGCCCCCACCCTCGTGCTCTACTGCCTGACCGCGACCATCGGCTTCATCGTCGACAAGGAGCTGGTGATGGCAAACGAGGCCAACGGTGATTTCGGCTATGACTGGCTCAAGACCAACTATGCGGGCTCCGGTGCCTTCACCATCCGCGACTGGCGCGCAAACGAATTGATCGTGCTGGAACGCAACCCGAACTTCTCGGGCGAGGCGCCTGCCATGGCCCGCGCGATCTACCGCCACATCCCCGAAGGTGCGACCCAGCGCCTGCTGCTGGAACAGGGAGACATCGACATCGCCCGCAACCTCGGCGCCGAAGAGATAACCGCGCTCGCCGACAGCGAGGATGTGAAGATCGAAAGTGGTGTGAAAGGCTCCATCTACTACATGGGCCTCAACCAGAAGAACGAATATCTCGCCAAGCCCGAAGTGCGTCAGGCGATGAAATACCTCGTCGACTATGCAACGATCGCAGACACGATCATGAAGGGAAAGGTGCAGGTGCATCAGGCCTTCCTGCCCAAGGGGTTCCTCGGCGCGCTGGAGGATACACCCTTTGCGCTGAACGTCGAAAAGGCCAAGGAGCTTCTGGCCGAAGCCGGTCTGCCCGAGGGGTTCTCGGTGACGATGGACGTGCGCAACACTCCCGAGATCACCGCGATCTCCGAAGTGATCCAGCAGACCATGGCCGAGGCCGGAATCCAGATGGAGCTGATCCCCGGCGATGGTCAGCAGACCCTGACCAAGTACCGTGCGCGCAACCACGACATCTATATCGGCCGCTGGGGTCCGGATTATCAGGATCCGCACACCAATGCCGACACCTTTGCGCGCAACCCCGACAACGCGGATGACGCGGCCTCCAAGCCGCTTGCCTGGCGCAACGCATGGGACATCCCCGAGATGACCGCCAAGGCCGACGCCGCCGTGCTGGAAAAGGACACGGCAACCCGCGCCGACATGTACATCGCCCTTCAGGAAGAGCATCAGCAGGTGTCGCCCTTCGTCATCATGTTCCAGGAGATCGAGGTCTTCGGAATGCGCAAGGACGTGAACGGCTTCATCATCGGCCCGTCCTTCAACGACAACTCGTTCCGCGCCGTCACCAAAGACAGATGAGCACGACGAACCCGGAAAACGCAGGGGGGCGCTGGGGCGCCCTTCCGTACCTTGGCATGAAGACTGGAAAACTCGTGCTGACGGTGGGTGTGACCTTCCTTGGCCTGCTCTTCGTCACCTTCCTGATCGGGCGCGTCGTGCCTGTCGATCCGGTGCTCGCCGCCGTCGGAGACCGCGCGTCGCAATCCACCTATGACGCGGCCTATATCGAGCTCGGCCTCGACAAGCCGCTTTACCACCAGTTCTGGATCTACCTCAGCAACGCCCTCACCGGCGATCTGGGCAATTCCCTCCTGACGAAGAAACCGATCATCGAAGACATCGCCCGCGTCTTTCCCGCAACTCTGGAACTCGCCACCGCCGGCATCATCCTCGGGACCCTGTTCGGCGTCCCCTTGGGCGTTCTGTCCGCGGTCAAGCAGGGCAAGCTTGCCGATCAGATCGTGCGCGTGGTGGGCCTTGTCGGCTATTCCGCCCCGATCTTCTGGCTCGGCCTGCTCGGGCTGCTGGTCTTTTATGCCAAGCTCGGCTGGGTCGCGGGGCCGGGTCGCATCGACATCGCCTATGAATATTCGGTCACGCAGGTCACGGGCCTGCTGCTGATCGACACCGCCATGCAGGGCCAGTGGGACGCCTTCGCCAACGTGCTCGCTCATCTCGCATTGCCTGCAGGACTGCTGGGCTATTTCTCGATGGCCTATATCAGCCGCATGACGCGCTCCTTCATGCTCGCCGAACTGGCACAGGAATATATCATCACCGCCCGGGTCAAGGGTGTCGCCGAATGGCGCATCATCTGGGTGCACGCCCTGCGCAACGCCGCCGTGCCGCTGGTGACCGTCATCGCCCTCTCCTACGCCGGCCTGCTCGAAGGATCGGTCCTGACAGAGACTGTCTTTGCCTGGCCCGGTCTTGGCCAGTACCTCACCAATTCGCTGCAGAATGCCGACATGAACGCGGTGCTGGGCGGCACGCTGGTGATCGGCGTGATCTTTGTCGGGCTCAACCTTCTCTCGGACCTGCTCTATACGGTGCTCGACCCCCGCGTGAGACGCCGCTGATGGCCGAGATGTCCACCCGCGACTGGCTGCTGAGCGACCTGCCCACCTCGCGCCGTCAGGCCAAGCTCGGGCAAACCTACCGCACCTGGCTGCTGCTGCGACAGAACCGGCTGGCGATGCTCGGCCTTGGCATCGTTGCGCTGCTGATCGTGATGGCGATCTTTGCAGATGTCATCGCCCCGTTCGATCCCTATGCGGGCGGCGATCTGCGCACCGAACGTCTGCTGCCGCCGTCATGGACGCACCTCATGGGCACCGACGACCTTGCCCGCGACATATTCAGCCGCATCGTCTATGGCAGCCGGGTCACGCTGCTGGTCGTCGCCATGGTGGCGATCATCGCGACGCCCATCGGCCTCGCCGTCGGCACCACCGCGGGATATTTCGGCGGCTGGGTCGATACGGTGCTGATGCGCATCACCGACATCTTCCTCGCCTTCCCGCGCCTGATCCTTGCCCTGGCCTTTGTCGCGGCCCTCGGCCCGGGGATCGAAAATGCGGTGATTGCCATCGCCATCACCTCCTGGCCGCCCTATGCCCGCCTCGCACGGGCCGAGACGCTGACCATCCGCAACACCGACTATATCGCCGCCATCCGCCTTCAGGGCGCGCGCAGCCCCCGCATCATCTGGGGACATGTGGTGCCCTTGTGCATGTCATCGGTCATCGTGCGGGTCACGCTCGACATGGCGGGGATCATTCTCACCGCCGCCGGCCTTGGCTTTCTGGGTCTTGGCGCGCAGCCCCCGCAGCCGGAATGGGGCGCGATGATCGCGAGCGGACGCCGTTTCATCATCGACTTCTGGTGGGTCGCGACCATGCCCGGCATCGCCATCTTCGTCGTCTCTCTGGGCTTCAACCTGCTCGGTGACGGGTTGCGCGATGTGCTCGACCCGAAAGGCGAGAAATGAGCGACATTCTTCACGTCAAGGATCTGCGCATCTCCTTTCCCTCGCGCTCCGGACCGGTCGAGGTCGTGCGCGGCGTCTCCTTCGATCTGGGGCGCGAACGGCTCGGCATCGTCGGAGAATCCGGATCGGGCAAGTCCCAGACGGGGCGCGCCATCCTCGGCCTCACTCCGCCTTCTGGACGCGTCACCGCCGAGCGGCTGGAATTCGATGGCATCGATCTGCGTGGCGCGAGCCCGGCCACCTGGCGCAAGTTGCGCGGCCGCCGGATGAGCATGGTGATGCAGGACCCGAAGTTTTCGCTCAACCCGGTGATGACCATCGGCCGCCAGATCGTCGAGGCCTTCCACCGTCAGGACAATGCTCCGAAATCCGAGGCGAAGGATCGCGCCATGGTGATGCTGGAATCGGTGCAGATCCGCGATCCGGAGCGTGTCTACAACGCCTATCCGCACGAACTTTCGGGCGGGATGGGGCAGCGCGCGATGATCGCGATGATGCTGATCACCGAGCCGGATCTGCTGATCGCGGACGAGCCGACCTCGGCGCTGGACGTGACCGTGCAGCTCGACGTTCTGCGCATCCTCGACGACCTTGTGACTCAGCGCGGCATGGGTCTCATCTTCATCAGCCACGACCTGCGGCTGGTCTCGTCCTTCTGCGACCGGGTTCTGGTGATGTATGCCGGCCGCATGGTCGAGGAATTGAAAGCCTCCGAACTGCACAATGCCCAGCACCCTTACACCCGCGGATTGCTGAATTGCCTGCCTCAGATCGACGGCGGCCAACGTCCCCTGCCCACATTGCGACGCGACCCGGCATGGCTCGCGTGAGCCTCGTCGCTTGCGACCGGCTGGAGGTCACTTTCGGCAACGGCCCCGACACGGTGCGCGCCGTGCGCGGCATCAGCCTTGAAGTCAGCCGCGGCGAAAGCTTCGGCATCGTGGGCGAGTCCGGGTCGGGCAAATCCACCGTACTGCGGGCGATCTGCGGCCTTGCGCCGATCAGCGGCGGCGCGGTTCGCATCGACGACCGGCCAGTGGACACGCCCCGCTCCGCCGCCTTCTACCGCAATGTGCAGATGGTGTTTCAGGACCC
Source organism: Rhodobacterales bacterium (assembly GCA_038260405.1). Classification (GTDB taxonomy): domain Bacteria; phylum Pseudomonadota; class Alphaproteobacteria; order Rhodobacterales; family Rhodobacteraceae; genus Puniceibacterium. Next base: position 9,446 of record JBBSNW010000083.1, read on the forward strand.
CTATGCCTCGCTCCACCCGCGCCACACGGTGGACAAGGTGCTCTCCGAACCGCTCGCGATACATGGCTTCAGTGATGTCGAGGACCGCATCGAACAGGCGCTGAACGATGTGGGCCTCGGCACCGGATTCCGCTTCCGCTTTCCCCACCAGCTTTCGGGCGGGCAGCGCCAGCGCGTCGCCATCGCCCGCGCGCTGATCCTCGAACCACAGGTGCTGCTTCTCGACGAGCCTACCTCGGCGCTCGACGCCTCGATCCAGGCCGAGGTGCTGAACCTGCTCGATGACCTTCGCACCCGACGCGACCTCACCTACCTGCTCGTCAGCCATGACCTCGCTGTCGTCGCGCATATGTGCGAGCGGCTGATCGTGATGCAGCATGGTCAGGTGGTCGAGGAATTGACCCGCGCCGCCTTGCAGCGCAAAGAGGCGCAGGAGGACTACACAAAGGACCTGCTCCGCGCCAGCGCCGGGTTCAGAGCCCCCATACACGACTGACAAGACACGCCTGACAGGAGCCCGAACTTGCCCCCAGAATTCAAGGTCTTCGACGGCCATAACGATTTCCTACTGCGCCTGTTGCGCGATCCGTCCCGACGCGAGGAGACTTGGCTGCGCGGCAACGGCGAAGGCCATCTTGACCTGCCGCGCATGCTGGCAGGCGGCTTTGTCGGCGGATTCTTCGCGATATACGTTCCGTCGCCAGAGGGCCGCGAGGATCTGGATGCGCTGATGGACAATCCACCCTACAGGGTCGACCTGCCACCTCCCGTGCACATCGATCACGCCCAGAATATTGCCTTGCAGATGGCGGGGCATCTGATGTGGATGGAACGCGCGGCAGGAGGTGCCTTCAAAATCTGTCGCACTGCGAAGGATATTCGCGATTGTCTTGAGACCGGGGTGATAGCCGGGCTGATGCATATGGAGGGCGCCGAGGCCATCGGGGAAGATCTCGACGCGCTCCATGCGTTTCACGCCATGGGCCTGCGCTCTATCGGCCCGGTCTGGAGCCGTCCGACAGCCTTTGGCTATGGAGTGCCCTTCGCTTACCCATCCACGCCGGACACGGGTGACGGATTGACGGCGGCGGGCAAGGATCTGGTGCGCCAATGCAACGCGCTCCGGATCATGGTGGATCTGTCCCATCTGAACGAAAAGGGGTTCGACGATGTGGCGCGGATTTCGGATGCACCGCTGGTCGCAACCCATTCCAACGCCCATGCCGTCACTCCAGGCTCACGAAACCTGACCGACCGCCAGCTTGCGATGATCCGCGACACCGGCGGCATGGTGGGCCTTAACTTTGCCACCTGTTTTCTGCGACCTGACGGACGGCGGTCGGCCGACATGACGCTCGATCCCGTAATGCGCCACCTCGATCACCTGATAAGGACGTTGGGTGAGGATAATGTGGGGTTCGGATCGGACTTTGACGGGGCTACAGTGCCGCAGGATATCGCGGATGTCGTCGGCCTGCAGAGGTTGATCGAGGCGCTGCGCGGACATGGGTATGACGACGTACTTTTGACGAAGCTGGCGCATGCCAATTGGATGAAGGTTCTCGAAAAGACTCTTTAACGCATTTTCACAGAGAATTTGGAACTGTACCGCTGATGAGGGAACTTCACTGATTGGCCTAGCTGGCCCGAAGCTGCATATTTGGGCTCCAGTCGGAACGAATAAAGAACAAAGCTTTGGTTGACGGCTTGAACTGACGCTGGATGATGCTCTCGTTTGGAGGGCTCATGACAGAGCAGGCATTCGCCTCGGTATGGGGGCTTTCATATGCGGATTTCGAGTTTCTGAGTCGATATGGGGCGAAGGCCCAGGTCATGCTTGCGTGCCAACTTCTTTTCGTGCGTCGGCATGGCAGATTTCCCGAGGGTCGCAGCGAACTTGATCCGGGTGTTATCGAATACGTTGTGGACCAGATTGGCGTGGCCGACGATCTGACCTACTCCTTATCCAGCGACACGGCCCGCCGCCAGCGTGGGGATGTTCTCGACTTCCTTGGAATCCGCCGGGGATCAGAACGAGACCGCATCGAGCTTCAGTCGTGGATGGTTGCACATCTCGGCGGACGCGATCTGCCCCTTTCTGATTGGGTTTCACGCGGCTATGAGCAGGTGCTTCGAATGGGTGTGTTTGTTCCATCAGACAAGATCATGGAGCGCCTGGCCCGGGCTGCTCGCCGAAAGTTTCGTGATGACTTTCTGACGACGGTAGCCTCGCGACTGCCGTCAGAGACCGTCAAGCAGCTGGAATTGGCTCTCTCGGAGCCTTTGGCTGAAACTGGGTTTCAGCGTTTGAAAGACGATGTAGGGGCGGCATCGTTGGACAGCATCCTTCTGGCTGCCCGCAAGGTTTCCTTTATCGAGGGTCTTGCCCTGCCGCTGGAAACCCTTGCACCCGTTGACCGCAGCTGGGCGGCCCGCCTCGCGCGTCAGGTGGAAGGCGAAACGGCGTCCGAGATGCGTCGGCACGCGCCCGACCGACGGCTCGGGCTGCTGGCCATCTATTTGATGCACCGTAAGTCACAGCTGATCGACGGGTTGATTGATCTGCTGTTGGAGGTCGTCCACCGTTTGGGAACGCGATCACGGCGCAAAGTCATCCAAGGCATTGCTTCAGATATCGGAGCGGTTCACGGCAAGGAGCGCTTGCTCGTTGATATAGCCACCGCCACGTTGGAACACCCTGATGGCCGCGTCGGTGACGTTATCTTTCCGATTGCAGGGGCTGCCAAGTTGCGCGCGGTTATCGAAGAACATCGTGCCAAGGGGGCGCTGGATGCGCGTATTCAGAAAGTCATGCGCAGTTCTTATGCCAGCCACTACCGCCGTATGCTTACCCCCTTGCTCAACGCGTTGCAATTTCGGTCGAACAACGCGATGTGGCATCCGATATTGACGGCTTTAGATCAGATTGTCCGGTTTGCGGCGGCCGGCCGCCGGATGGTTCCAGAAGACGGCATTCCCTCTGGGCTCATCCCCGCCAAATGGCGCAATGCCGTCATCGATAAGACTGGCCGGATTAATGTTGTGTCCCTTGAACTCTGTGTGCTGACGCAGCTTCGAGAGCGCATCCGGGCCAAGGAAATCTGGGTTGAAGGGGCAGATCGCTACCGCAATCCGGATGACGACCTGCCTGGGGATTTTGCGAAACGGCGAGACGTCTATTATTCCGATCTGGGACTACCGCAGAATTCGAAGAACTTCGTGGGGCGCGTGAAGGCTGACCTGGAGCAGGAGCTTTACCTGCTGAATGCGACGTTGCCCGACAACGACAAAGTACGCTTGAGGTGGAATGGGGAGAACCGGATTTCAGTTACGCCGCTGACGCCGGTTCCTGAGCCCACCGGCTTGGCTGCGCTGAAAAGCGAAGTCGCTCGGGCTTGGCCCATGACGGGGTTGCTGGATGTCCTGAAGGAAACGGCACTGGATACCGGGTTCCTGAACAGCTTTCAGACCACGGCCAGCCGGGAGGTATTGCCTTCAGTTCTTCGGGATCAACGCTTGCTACTGTGCCTCTATGGATTGGGGACCAACGCTGGCCTGAAACGAGTAGCCGCTGGTTCACATGATGTCAGCTATGACGAGCTCTTACACATTCGACGACGGTATATTGACCCGGCGGCATTGAAGGCAGCTTGCGCTCAGGTTGCCAGCGCAACGCTGGCAATCCGTAACACCGAGGTCTGGGGCACGCCGGGCACAACCTGCGCGGGCGATTCCACCAAATTCGGGGCCTGGGACCGCAACCTGATGACCGAATGGCACGCACGCTATGGCGGGCGGGGCGTCATGATCTACTGGCATGTCGAGCGCCAGGCGACCTGCATCTACTCGCAACTGAAGCGCTGTTCGTCCTCTGAAGTCGCAGCCATGATCGAAGGCGTCCTGCGGCACTGCACGGACATGGAAATCCAGAGACAGTATGTCGACAGCCACGGTCAGAGTGCTGTGGGCTTCGCCTTCTGCCACCTTCTAGGCTTTGAGCTTGCACCGCGCCTCAAAGCCATAGCACGCCAGAAACTGGCGCTCCCAAATGCGGGGATCAGGGGGCAGCTGCCCAATCTTTTGCCAATCCTGTCCGGCACGGTAGACTGGGAAGAGATCGAACGACAGTACGATGAGATGGTGAAATACGCTGCCGCCATGCAACACGGGACGGCCGACCCTGAGGCCATCCTGCGCCGGTTCGCCCGGTCTGACGTGATGCACCCCACCTACAAGGCGCTGGCAGAGCTTGGCCGCGCCATCAAGACGATCTTCCTGTGCCGATATCTGCGCTCAGAGGCGTTCCGCCGGGAAATCCACGAAGGGCTGAATGTCGTGGAAAACTGGAACAGCGCCAACAGCTTTGTGTTCTTCGGCAAGGGCGGTGAGATCGCAACCAACCGTGTGCGGGATCAGGAAACCGCCGCGCATGCCCTGCATCTATTACAATCATCTCTGGTCTACGTGAACACGCGTATGGTTCAATCCGTCTTGCGCAACCCCGACGTGGTCGCGCGTCTGTCCCCCGAGGACTATCGCGGCCTCTCCCCGCTCATCTACCTCCACATCAACCCCTATGGCCGGTTCGAGGTCGATCTGGAAAAGCGGATCGATTTCGAACCCATGGTCGCATAGAGGCATTCATGGCGAAAAGAGAACCGCAAGTCCTACGGCTGAAAATCACCCTTGAGCATGTCGATCCCGCACCGTGGCGTGAAATCGAGATCCGGTCGGACAAGACCTTGCCACACCTGCACGATGCTATTCAGGCGGCCTTCCTGTGGAACGACATGCACCTTTGGGATTTCCGGGTCGGTGATCGCAAATATGAGAGGAAGGACGGAGAGTTTTGGATGGAACCGATGTTCGGCCCGCCGGTCATGGAAGTCACCACGAAGAAGCTCGACTTCTTCTTGAACGCCAAGGTTCCCCCTGTGACTTACACCTACGATTTTGGAGATGACTGGGTCCATCGCGTTGAGCTGGTTTCAAAGCGTTCGGTCGAGCCGAATGAACCTTTGCCACGTTTTGTCGGCGGTCAGTGGGCGACGCCCGCTGAAGATATTGGCGGCCCACCAATGTACGAGGTGTTCAAGGAGGCTCGTCATGACGCAAATCACCCAGAACACGAGTGGGCCAAAGAGGCCGGATACGTTGATTGGGATCACGACGAAATCCATTCCGATGTCATCGCCGAGCAATTTTCGAAACTGCAGATACAGAAAACGCGAAGGACATCTCGGTGGGTTCTGGAAGAATAAAGCGCCATTATGGGTATACCCATGATGCCGCCGCGCATGAACACGGAAACAGGCAGATTTACTGTTCACTTTGGGTCTGTTTGAAGATAATGAACAGACATTGTCATAGGCACACTCAAAATGAACACATATCAGGCAAAAATCGGGTATGCCCGAACATCGACCGTCGATCAGAACCTCGATGCCCAAATTGCGGCTCTGACGGCTGCCGGATGTGGGATGGTGCGGCAGGAACAGCTCAGCGGGGCCACGCTTGAAGGCCGTCCAGAGTTGAAGACGATCCTCGACGTCATCCACCCAGGTGAAACCCTGGTGGTCACACGGATCGACCGGCTGGCGCGCTCGATGCAGGATCTTCAGACCATCGTTGCCAGGCTGAAGGAAAAGGGCGCCCATCTGGCCGCCACCGAGCAACCTGTCGATACGTCGACCGCTGCGGGCAAGGCATTCTTCGACATGCTTGGCGTCTTCGCAGAGTTCGAAACCAATCTCCGCCGGGAAAGGCAGGCTGAAGGGATCAAGGTCGCTAAACGTAAAGGGGTCTATCGGGGCCGCCCGCCCAAGATCGATATGGCGGCCATTCAGACCAAGCTTGGTGCAGGCCTCTCTCCAACGGAAATTGCCCGCGAGATGGGGATCTCGCGCGGTACTGTCTATAAAGCAAAGGCTGAAATGCTGACGGGCAACGATATCATAGAGGGGCCGACTGCATGAAAAAGCCCCCACGCAGGCGACAGCCTTCTGTGCCCAAGGTGCCTGCGCAAACACGGGCCAAGGTGCCACCACCACGTAACCTAACCCCAGAGCTCTGCGACCGGCTGCGCCGGGACATGATGAAGGCCTGCCTCTCCGTGGCAGAAACGCACGGGCTGACAGTCGAAGGGGGCGTTCTCGCGGATATCGACCTGCGCCACAGTTTTGAGATCAGCTTCCGCGTCGGTATCCCGCAGGAGGACGGCGCGATTTATTCCCCGGACAAGGCCATGTTCGAGGTTCTCGCACCTCATTTTGGGCTCGAGCCCTCAGACTACGGCCGCACCTTCCGGTCAAAAGATGAGTTGTTCCGCATCGTAGCCATCAACCCCAACAGACCGAAATATCCTGTCAGTGCTGAACGCGTCTCGGATGGGCGGGGCTTCAAGTTCCCTGCAGACAACGTCGTTATGTACCTGCAGCGTTCAAGCACATGATTTGTGCCACATTTGTTCCGCCAAAAGCCCAGATATGCAGCTTCGGGCCCCTTGGGCCTAGTTGCTGCGCCGGACGGTTGATCGACCGGTCCGGGGACGGCACATCCTGTGGCTTGTCTTGACAAGGCAATGCAAATGCATTACCTACTGGATGCGGTAAAGCTCATTTCTTTCAGGAAACTGCCATGACAGCGCTCGCACAAGATGTATCGAAACTCACTGATCGGTATCAGACGACCGTTCCGGCGGGTGTGCGCAAGCAGCTCAAACTGGGCAAGGGCGACCAGATTCGCTACTGCACCGAGCCGAGCGGCAGGGTCTATATTGAGCCCGTGCGCTCCGAAGAGGAAGATCCCGTGCTTGGAGCCTTTCTCGATTTTGTCGAAGCCGATATCAAGGCGCATCCGGACCGCATTCGGGCGTTCGATGGGGCTTTGCATGACCGTCTTGCAGCACTGGTCGGAGACATTGACGTCGATCTCGATGCACCGCTATCGCTCGAGGATGAATGACTGGCGATACCGTGCCCGCCCAAGCGCCACTCGTCGTAAACGGATGGTCGATCTATGCCCATCCGCTTTTTCTTGATCAGCTTGAAGGGCTGATCGAGGAGGTCGAGGCGCGTAAGGCCCGCGATCCCAAGGCCTGGCAAAAGAAGAACTGCACGAAACGGCTGGCCGCCATCTTCAAGCTGGTGACCGACGCCATACCGGCCGATCCAGGTGCCGCAGCATTCCGGCAAGGCGGCACGCTCGGCGATAATCGCAGGCACTGGTTCCGGGCGAAGTTCTTCCAACAGTATCGGTTGTTTTATCGGTTCAACAGCGACGCGAAGGTCATTGTGGTGGCATGGGTGAACGACGACGAGACCCTGCGCGCCTACGGCAGCAAAACGGATGCCTATGCGACATTCAAGGGGATGTTGGCAGATGGCAATCCACCTGACACTTTCGACGCGCTCCTGAAAGAAGCTGCGGCGGCGCACAAGCGGTTCAAGACGTCCCTTGAAGTGGCGCCTGATCGGTAAGTGGGCTCGAATGCTGGATGGGGGGCGGAATCCTACGCTCTCATGAGCGTTTTTAGTCGACGTTGAACAACAGTTACGCGGCGATTTGCACTGCTATTGATCGGACGGTGCAGGCGTTGATCGCGCGCCGCGCCCATGACAGGCCCTCGAACAACAGGAACAAAAGGGCCCTCAGGCGGGCCAGGATC
>JBBSNW010000084.1:0-16901 GCA_038260405.1 Rhodobacterales bacterium
AGACGAGCCTCGCGCCGTTGCGTTTCAAGCTTTTGCAAAATCTCCTTCATCGCGACTCCTCTTTTTCTGTTGTGAAAAAATCTGTGCTTTATGTCAGGCGAAAGCCACAGTCGATAGAGTTACAAATTAACGATAGCACATTTGAAGATGGCAGCCAGATGTGACAGAGCTATAGCTGAATTTCGGTGACGCGGGGCGCACCCCACCACTACCATGGCCGACTTTTTCACCGCCGTTCTCACGGACAGTCGGCAGAAAAGTAGAAGCCAGACAAGATATGCCAGACGGTTCCACGGCTAGGTTTTTCAGCCGGATCGGTCGATCCATCAACGTCTTGAGCATGTCAAAACCCGCGAGACTTTTGGCGCTTGGGAAGGCGATCTGATGATTTTTGAGCGCGCGACCGGATTGATGAGTGTGGCCTCGCGGATAAAACGCAAGACCGGTTTCGCTGTCCTGTTTCGCAACAACGACCGCAGCTCGACACACCTCATCAACAATCTTATGGGTGTCATGAAATCCCTGCCCTAACCCGCACGCATGTAAATCACGTTGGACCGCGGCTTTGAGTACCTCGAGTGGAGAAAATTGAAACCGGGGATCGGCACGGAAGCCTGGTTCTGCGATCCGCTGGCTCCATGGCAAAAGGGATTGGCCGAAAACCTGAACAAACGTGCGCGCCGATATCTCCCTCGGGTGAAGGCTCAAGGGTGGTTGCGACAGCTATATATAGCATGCATCGCGACGGCCAATCCGGACGTGGTCCCAGGCTGGCTGAAGAACAGGTCGCTTGCGCCTGAACGTATTGTGCATGACTGAGCCCGCCAGTCGATCTGGTTGCAGCGCGGGCTGGTCGACCTTGGGTCGGCACACCGAGCTATCACCGGATGGAGGACATCCTGCCAGCCATCGGCACTGTGAACGTTGCCATTGCGCAAGACCGCCACTCTTTCCCAGAGGCATATGCCGCGGAGCGGCCTTTAAACATTTTGCCGACTGTGGCCAGCCTGTGACGATCACCACACCTGCGACTAATGTAAATGACGTCAAGCCGCCTGGAACGAAGTGATCTCGTTCGAAGATACCACCTGGGCCATCATGCTCTCCCACATGCCGAGGGTTGCCTGGGGAATGGTGTCCATGCTCACTTCCAGAAGACGTGCCTTTGCGCGCAAGGCTAGGTCACGACGCCAGTCGGTGGTGAGCGTTATGCCCTCTCGCTCGGCCCAGATCGCGATTTGCTGAACCACGGACGTGCCCGGCCGCGCAACGTCGACGAAGAGTCGATCAGGCCGACGTTCGACCCGGTCGACGAGCGGCGCGAGGAGGTCGAGGCCAATCATGTCCTCGATACGCGCCCCGCACAACCCCGTCACGTCATTGAGCGAAATCACGCGGTCCGTGATGGCATTCTTGGGCATCCAGTCAAATGTGTCGCCGTGCTCGCCAGCAGTGCCGTCGATAATCACCGTCGGTACGCGACCCGTATCGCCAGTGATCAAGTGCATGACGGTCTGCATGATTTCCGGTCCCGCGGCCGGAGCAAAGACAATGTCTCGGGTCGGCCGCAACCGTCCCTCGCGTATGAGTAGCGTCTTGATCGCGGACAGGTAGATCTGTTCAACCGTGCTTTTGACAAGGACCGGCGCCGATCCGAGGAGCATGGAGTCGGCCACAGAGATGCTCAGAGCCGCACGCACCGCAAAACTTGCGCCGCGCTTGGTGTCGGTTCCCTCGTCCCGGCCAAGGTCGCCGGTCACGCGCGTGGAGCCGTCGCGGTCGACAAAGACCTTGCGGGCGCATTCCAGACGGTCCGCTCCGACCAGAAAAGGGGAATGCGTGGTGTAGAGGATCTGGTTATGCGCCGCGAGCCCCTCGAAGAACATCGACAGATCGCGCTGCGCCAGCGGGTGCAGCGAATGCCCTGGCTCGTCGAGAAGCAGAACGGCGTTCTTGTGGGCGCCCCTGCTTTCGTTCAGGAACACCAGAAAGAAGCTCAGGAACCATTGCAAACCCGTCGAACGGTTCTCGAGCTCGACTTCCTGCGGGCGGCGCGCATCTGCCACCCAGATCCGGAAGTGATTGCCGTCGGCCTCAAAGCGGAAGCGATAGTCGCCCTGTTTCCACCATTCGCCGAAATGCGCGGTCAGCTTGGTGCTCGCCGATTGAAGCAGGATCGAGCGGGTCCGCTTTGCCTCGGCGATCTGTGCCAGCATCGCGGCATCGGGCCCGGAGTCAGTCCTGCGGACGTGGTCGAGCCACTTGCGCATCACGCCGACCTTGCCGTCGCGCTCGGCCGCCTCGGCCTCGGCTTCCTCCTGGATGTCGCGGAAGTCACGTCCGAGCTGAAGAATTTCGGCCGCCTCCAGACCGACGAAGCCAAACAGCACGCGCAATGTCCGCGCCTTGGCGGCCTCCTTCGCCCCAAGATCGGACCGCTCCATGTTCTCGACCACATGCGGCAGGTAGATCTCGGAGTCGAGATTGCCGTAGTTCGAATAATAGACAAAGACTGGCATCCTGGAGAGGACGAGGTTGCGCACGGCTTCCATTTGGCCCGGATCGGGCGCGAGGATACGCGCCATGCGTTCCCCGAGGCACTTGCGCAGCGCCTCCAGCTCGTATGCGAGGTCCATGGAAACCTGAGACGTCTCGGACGCCTCTTCGCCCGCCGTCTTGGCACTGTCGTCGGGCACCAGGGCGCCGACGCGATTGCGCAGCCGGATCAGGTCGTTTGCCGTCAGCGGTTCCGACCCGGACAACTCGTCCTGCATCGCCTCGAGCGTGGCAGTGGCCTCGGCCAGGAGATCTGCGCCCCCGTTGGCGAGCGCGTGCAACCGCGCGAGCGCCTCCTGCACCTCGGTCCGGGCTTCGGCGCGATCGTCGGTCTTGCGCGGCCGGTGCAATGGAAAGCTGACCAGATAGCTGCCATCGTAGCCACGACTGACGGCGACGATTTCCGCGGCGTCCTTCGGAATATGTCCGAGTTCGGCGATCTCTTACGCCGCAGCGCCCGTTTCGAATTCGGCGGTGATGAAGTGGAACGCCTCGGGCGCCTTCCGGATCGTCCCGAAGAGAGCCTTGGGATAGTCCGAGGGTGGGTCGATTGTGCCGTCCCCGGCGGGATTGAGTTTCCAGAGAGGCAAAAGAAGGTTCGTCTTGCCGGATTCATTCACGCCGATCAGAGCTGTGACATCGTCGAGGTCGAGAAAGCCCGAATCCTCGACCGACCGGAAATTCGTCACGCGGTACCGGCGCAATGTGAACTCGCACTGGTCTCCCGCCGTGTCTTGCGCCGGTGGGTTGACCGCCAGAGCCGGCGTGAATGTCTTGGACTGATGCATTGTCATGGCCTTTCCCGAACCTTGTTTTCATCGCTGCCGATCAGGCCGCATTTTTCTGTATGGTGTCTGCTCCGCAAATCTGCGGCTGTTCTCAGGAAAACGCGGCAGGTGACGTTTTCATCCCGACTGGTGTTCTGTTGGCGTTTATGCGACGTGCGCAGCCGTCGCGGCCGCGTCAGGTCGGCTTGCAAACCGCTTGCACCGGTTGCAAATCATGCGCTTGCGTGATGCTGCGGGACAGGGCCTGCACCAGCCTTGTCTGGAGTTCCACGGTATGCCTTTTGACCGCGTATGACATGTCGAGAGCTTCGAGCGCCCATGCAAGGGTCTCGTTCTGACGCCACACTGCATCGAAAAGCGCCAGGATCTGACTGTCGCTTTCAAGCCGCTCCTCAACCTCGGAGGCTTCGTCGGGGCCAAGTTCGCCGTCGATGTAGAAATCGATCTCGCAATGTTGAATCAGCGACATTGGCTTATCCTTGAATGACCGCTGTTTGCTTGGGCCGGGCGCCCGTCGAAGGATCTTGGCGACCGTGACGCCTGCAATCGACACGAGCACGCCGTGCAGGAATGACGCCGCGCACCGGCATCGTCCGCCGGAGTCTGTCTGCTGCCATTTCCGGCTCGGGTTGTGCAGGGGGGGAAGGTGTCCGGCGCCTGTCACTACGGCTGCATGATGGTGTGCTTTCATCCCGTGACGGCCCATGCATGCTGCGTCAGGTCAGACGACGGCCTTGCGGCGCTGTGCGGGAACTGTAGCGTCAATGTCCCGGGATGAGACAACCTCGGAAAGATGTGGCTGCGCCAACAGCTCGCGCGCGGACGGCGCTACAGCCACGCCGGTATCACCGAAGCAACCATAGAGCGCGCTGCGCAACTGCGGGATGTCCTCCTGGATCAACGCGGCGAGTTTCGTCCTTTCTGACCGGGTCAGCTTTGCAAAGCTTTGCAGGCCGCACTTCTGCGCGACATCTCGTGCATGCGGATGCACCTCCGCCCAGAGGGCGCGCAGGTCCATGTCCCGGTCGCGCATGAGCAGTTCCTGCTCGTGGATCCGCTCGAAGATATCGTCGAACCGGGCCACGAGACGTTTCTTCTCGCGCGGCAGAATGATTGACTCAACGACAAGCGCGAGAATCGCGAAGACGGCGAGCACACCGGGCAGCGCGATCAGCATGCCGGTGACAACGGCGGCCGCGGATGTTGCGGCAAACAGGCCGGCCAGCGCTCCCCGCCATTTCATCCGGACAGACCGGAACCTGCGGGCCGCCTCGTCGATGACAAGGGCGTGCAGGCGCAGCCGTTCGGCAAAGGTCTGCACTTGCGTGATCAGGTTGTCGAGCCTGCGCGCCGGGGCGCTGCGAAGCTCTTCGACAAGACCGTTACGCGCCTCATTGAAATCGTCAACGGGAAGCTTCGATGCCGGCTTGCCCGGGATCGGAACGAATGTGTTGTAGATCAGCGGCAGATCCTTGCGCAGCGTGATCTTGCCGAGGTTCCAGCACAAGGCGCCGTAGGCGCGGGCGAAATCGTGCATATTCTGGAACTGGTCCATCTTGTTCATGACGATCAGCAGCTTGTGATCGATTCCGCTCAATGCCTCCTTGAAGACCTGCAATGTTTCGCCGGTCGTTCCAGGCTTGTCCGGATCGAAGAAAACGATCACGAGGTCGGCGCGTTCGGCGAACCAGTGGACGGCTCCGGAAAAGTCGTAGCCCCGTCCGCCCTCGGCCTTGGCCTCGTCGATCATCCCGGGGCTGTCGATCAGCGTGACACACCGCAATAGATCGGCCTGCCGCCGCTTCAGGCGGACATGACTGACCAGTTGATCTCCGAAATGGCGCAGACCCTCGTATGGCAGGTCCGGGTTGCTCACGATTGCGGGCCCGTCCCGATCCGCGCGCTCGGCGCCCCAGGTGATGATCGTGAAGCTGTCGTCGGTTGGCGCAACGCCGGTCTTCTGAACCTCCGACCCAAGGAGATAGTTGATGAACGTCGACTTCCCCGAAGAGTGGTTGCCCAGCAACAGAACCTGCGGCGGGCGACGAAGCTCTCCGATCGTCGGCGGGCGGCGGAACATGAATTGCTGCGAGAGCGGTTCGAGCGGATCGCCGTAGAAGGCGCGGATCTTGTCGGCAAAATACTCGGTGTCATGCTGCACGAGAGTGTCCTCACTATGAACGGTTTGGGTTTCCGGTCGGACAGAAGCCCGTGCGGAGCTTCAAACCGGGTCGGGGATGCCCACGGGCGCAGGAGCCACGTGGAATATCCGGGTGGGACACAGGATCCCGTGCCGCTTTCGGGCGCTTTCTTGCGGAAAGTGCGCAAAGCGATGGCGGACCGTCCTCCGGACAATTGTGGATGATGGCACGCAGCAGATCCCCAGGCAGAGCGGATGTCGTCCGAGATCCATCCGCCATTCGATGGGACAGGCAGCAGGGCAGAGTATTTGCCTTGCTGCCTGTCCCGGCCGGGCCCGGACGTCTGACCGTGACCCCTTGCGCACGGATCTGCCTGGCCTCAGGCAGCGGCAGCGGGTATTGCGGTCCCCCTTGCGGGTCTTTCGGGCATTGCGGTTTCGATCTCCGGCACATGATCCGCCACTTTCGGCGCCTCAAGCAGCGCGACCACCTCCCGGCCGATCTGCCGCTCTTCCTCGGCGCGCATCATCATTTCGGAGACGGCCCCGAACAAATCCTCCCGCCTCATGCCGATCATGTCGAGGCGGCGATCCGACAGCCGATCCAGGGTTGCCGTGATGGCCGCGATGTCGCCGCGAAAGCGCCAGCTGTTGTAGCGGTCCCGCAGGGATTGGCGGCCGACATCGGTATCTTTGGTGTCGGAGCTTCCGAAAAGACGCATGAACATAGTTTAAGTCCTCCTTTCTGGGGGTGGGTCAGACAGCCATCACACTGACGGCTTCTTCGAGTTGCAGGATCGCGCGTTTTAAGTAGAAACCCTGCAAGGCGAGGTGATTGGCGAATATCGACTGGCTGAGATCGCCGTTCAGAACGATGGTCGGGTTGAGCTCGGCCCCCTGACGGAGCCCGGCGAGCGCTTGTTCCCAGACGTTTCCGAGATTTCGTTCGGCGATGACGGCCTCGAAATCGTCTCCGAGCGCTGCGAGGAGCACATAATATCCGTAGAGCACGCCCTTGTTGTGGTAGAACACGTCATCGGCGGTGCGGCTGAAGATCCACCATCCTGTCTGTTGCGCGCGCTCGAGTTGTGCCGTCTGGGAACCAAGGTCTGCCGATATCCGCGACAGCGTGCCGGCAAGCGTATCCGCCCTCCGCTCGAACACCGCGTTGCCTGCGGCGAGACGCGCGTTGTAGCGTTCGAGCGCGGCAAGTCCGTCGCGATAGTGGCTTTCGGACGAAACCGTCGGGAGCAGGGATCGTGAGGGCTGCCAGACCCAGATGTCGGGCGGAAATTGCAGGAACCCTGTCGCCCGCTCGAGATCGGGATCGGCGCTGGACGATCCGCGCGTCCGGGCGATCTGGTCCAGAAGCTCGAAGCTGAAGCGCCCCACGGCCTGCCGGATGCCCGCTTGGAAATTCGGCATGTTGTCCAAGACCGCGGACGGCGCGATGAAGGGATCGTTCGGTGTCCAGCCGTGCTGGTTGACCTCGCGGGCGATGAGTGCTGCGGCGGTCGCCACAGCGACGCTGCCGTTCTCCGGAATGACGGTGGCCCGGAAGCTGGGGTCATTGTCGATATTGTTAGTGAGGGGTCCAAGCACACCGTAGTTCACCGTCGCAAACAGCACGAGTGCGAGCGCCGTGAGTTTCAGCCCGCGCCTTGCGATCTTGATCTGACGCCACGGCGCGCGCTGACCGGCAGGCACGAGGTTGCCGTTCATGGCGGATTCAGTCTGTGCGGTTGACATCGTCACTGGCGGTCACCTCTCGGTTGCTTCGAGAGACAAGACGCCTGGCGAGCCGGTTTCATCCCCGAATTCTGTCATTTCCGACAACGAATATTTTTATTTCGAAACAGGGATGAAGTTTCGGGGCTGCGCGTATTTCTATCTACAGCGACAGGGGGAAGACATGGATGCACGCGCGGAACTCGAGCAAAGACTTACCGATTACGTAACCAGCCTCAGGCGCTACGCGCTCGTTCTGACGCGAAACCGTGATCAGGCCGAGGATCTGGTGCAGGATACCTTGGTGAAGGCGATCGCCGCATCGGACAGCTGGCAGCCGGGATCTGACCTGCGGGTGTGGCTGTTTCGCATCCTGCACAACACCCATATCAGCGAACGGCGCCGTGCCAAGGTACGCAACGACGCGCGGCTGATGTTGCCCGAGCCGTTGGAAGAGACCGATCCGACAAAGCGCATCGAACTGCAGCAGGTGCTCGATGCGCTCGAGGAGCTGCCGGAGGCGCAGCGCCTGCCCATCGTTCTCGTGGCGCTCAAGGAGATGAGCTATGCCGAGGCGGCTCGCACGCTCGATCTGCCGCTCGGCACCTTCTACAGCCGACTCGGACGGGGCAGGGAAGCGCTTCGACAGATCGTCGGCAAAGTTAAGGCGACCAAACTCAAACTGGTCGTGTAAGGAGAGATTTTATGACATCCGCAGAACAGATCGACTTCAACGCTTATCTCGATGGCGAACTTGGACCCGAGGAAGCCGCTGAGATCGAGGCCCGCCTTGCCGAGGATCCCGAGGCGCAGGCGCGCCTCGAGGCCTGCGGTCGGCACAAGGACATGATCGCAGACGCCCTGACCGCGATTGCCCTCACCGGGCCTGTCCCGCTCAAGACGGCGCGTCTCGAAAAGCGTCTCGCGGCAAAATTGCACATGCGCGCGGCCCCAACCCGCACCTTCGCTGCAGGGCCGTGGCTGCAAGGCGTCACGCAAATTGCCGCCGCCGCCGCGCTCGTAGCGTTCGGCTGGTGGGGACACGCGTCGTGGACACCGACACCGTCCGGAGTTCCGGAATATGTCTCGGAGGCCCTGGGCGCACACACCGTCTTTGCCAACGATATCGTACGCCCGGCAGAGTTCACCGGCGGCGACGTCGACAGCGCGGCCGAATGGTTCTCGGCCAAGATGGGGGTTCCGGTCCTCGCACCGGATCTCAGCGACTACGGCATTTCGGTTGTGGGTGCGCGCCTTCTCGGCACGAAAGAGGGACCCCTCGCGCAGTTTATTTACGAGGATGGCGATGGCGCGCGATACTCGCTGACCCTTGCCAAACACCCGGACAACCAGCCGATCGCACCTCTTCAGGTCGTGGATTACCCAAATCGCGCGGTGGGCTACTGGAGAACGCAGGACATCGACTTCGCGCTTGTCGGCAAGAGCAACGATGGGTCGATCCAATCGCTTGCCGCCAATCTCGCAAAGGATATTTGACGAACTTCGCGACACTTACCGCCTCACGAAACGATGCCGCCCGGCGCCCGGGCGGCATTTTTTTGTATGATCGAAGTTCTGGTCGCGGATGAAAACGCCTCATGCCGCGTTCATTGAACAGTCTCTCGCGGCTGGTGTCAGCCTGATCGCACTTCGGAGACCAGTCACAGGAGGAAACCTGACATGTTGACCATTGTTCCAACCGGCAAGCGCGCGGCGACTGGCGCGCTGTTTCTCGGGGTCTTGGCGGCGCTTCTGCCGTTCGCAGTGGCCCTGTCGCCTGAGAAGGCCGTTGCAGCCCACCTTATTGGCCTCGTGATCGCGGCCATTGCGGGGAAAGCGATCCAATGGCCCGGCCGTGGCGACGGGCTGCTTATTGCCAGCGCCGGGGCGCTCGCCATCGCAGTGCCGATCTTTGCCTGGCAAATGCCCGCGGGCAGCGCCTGGACCTTACTCCTGATCGGCGTCGCGACCGTCGCGATCGGATTGCGACACAGCGTCCAAAACCGCGAGGTCCCCGATTCAGGCGGAACACCCCGCGAAACATCCCACTGACTCCTCTGCCCAGCGGAGCTTCTTCGCCGCCCTGCCGCATACAGCTCCGCCACTTAGGGGCCGGTCCACGACCGGCCCCTTTTTTCGTGCTCACCGCGGATGAAGTGGCCCGCGGCCGCGTATTTAATCAAATGCTTCGTACCTTCCGTCGTCGGTGCGCGGCATCGGCTCCCCTCGGCGGGAGCCTGGGGACCGGGCCCCTCTGGCAACCGCATGGCAGCGGGTTGCGATGTCGGTCTTTTGATCAGCGCCAGTCAATCGACGCTGCCACGAGGAGGCCAGATGAACGTCAATCACGAATTCCAGCCCTGCGCGCCGCCGTCCAACGAACGAGCGGTGGCAGAACCGTCCGCACAGCATAGCGATAGGGGGGTGCGTATTCGTGGCACTCTGCTGGCAGGGGGCGCGCTGGCCGCCCTTTGGGCGGGTCTGCACGCGGACGATCCGGCAAGCTGGATTATCGGGGCGCCCACCGTACTCATTGGCGCGGCGGCCAGCCGACTGCTGCCCCCAGCCGCTCTGCCGGGCATCTCGATACTGGGGGCGCTTCGCTTTGCCGGGTTCGTCATGACCGGGATCCTGCGCGGCGCGCTGGATGTCGGTTGGAGGAGCCTGAACCCCACCACGCTAAAACCGGGCATGCTGATCTGGAAAACCGCGCTGCCGGAGGGCGGCGCGACGCGGCTCTTTGCGCTGATGATCACGTCGCTGCCCGGAACGCTCACCGCCCGGCTCGATGGCGAAACGCTCGTGATCCACACGCTCGACCGCAGTGCCGCAACCCGCGCCGATCTCGGCGCGCTCGAGGCGCGGGTCGCCGGACTCTTTCATCTTTCCATACGACAGGAGCGCAAATGATCCTCGATGTTTTTTCCCTCGCCGCCCTGCTTGCGACCCTGGCCGCGCTGCCACGGCTCGTCTTCGGCCCCAGCGCCGAAGACAGGATCATTGCTGCGCAGCTCGCCGGAACCGGGACGGTGGCAACACTGATCCTGCTTGGCGTGGCCTCGGGCACGCCCGCGCTTTACGACGTCGCGCTCGTCTTCGCCGCGCTTGCCGCGGTTGCCGGGCTCGCCTTTGTCGCATTGCGAGGGGGGCGGACATGAGCGCGTTTTTCTCGATCCTCGGCATCGGCCTTATCGCGACTGGCGTCGGCTTTCTCGCGCTCGCAGCACTTGGGCTCTGGCGCTTGCCGGATCTGCTTTCGCGGCTGCACGTACTGACCAAGGCCGACACTGCCGGTTTGTCGCTGATCGCACTCGGGGCGGCGTGCCTTACCGGCACGCGCGCCGAGATCCTGCCGCTGATGCTGTGCGTCCTTCTGATCGCGATCAGCGGCGCCACGGTCGGCCAGCTCATCGCCCGCTCGGTCACACCCCGCGGAGGCCGGTCATGATCGCGTTCGACATCGTGCTGGCCGTCGGCATCGTCTTTTGCGCTGTCTGCGCCCTGACACGGCGCGACCGGATGGCCTCCATCGCGGCGTTTATAGTGCTTGGACTGCTGGTGGCACTGTCTTGGATCCGGCTCGCGGCACCGGATGTCGCCCTTGCCGAGGCTGCCATCGGCGCCGGGCTGACCGGTGCGCTTCTCCTGCGGGCGGCGCAGCGGCTCGGCCCCCTGCGTCCCGAGGCGGGGGGCAGACTGGCGGTGTCGACGGCGATCGTCGCGGCCGGGCTCGGGTGCGGACTTGCGTGGGTCTTCGCGGTCGCGCCTGCCCCCGTGGTTTACGCTCCGCTGGTGACAGAGCGACTGGAGATGAGCGGCGTGACCAACCCGGTCACGGCTGTCTTGCTGAACTTCCGCGCGTGGGACACCCTGCTCGAGATCGCGGTGCTGGTCGCGGCGCTGCTGCTCGTGAGCCTCCTCGGTGGGCGCCGGATCGTGCCCGCGCACCTTGGCGAGTTGACCCTGCCCTTCGCGCGCATCGTCACCCCGGTCGCGATCCTCATCGCCGGTCACCTCCTGTGGCAGGGCTCGAGCGCGCCCGGAGGCGCGTTCCAGGCCGGTGCAGTCCTGGCCGGGGCGATGATCGGCCTCGTGCTCGCGGGGCATGCGCATACCGGCGCTGCAGTCGTACGGAGCGCGCTCATCCTCGGTCTGTCGGGACTGGCCGTCTTCGTGCTGGCCGCGCTCGGCAGCGAGGTCCTGACCGGCCATTTCCTCGGCTACCCGGTCGGCGCCGAGAAAATCTGGATCATCGGCATCGAGGCCGCGCTGACGCTCTCTATCGCCGCCACGCTCTGCCTGCTCTTCACAGGCCTTGGACAAAGGAAAGTTCGATGACGCCGGACCTTGTCTACCATGTCACCGGCGCGGGCCTGATCGGCGTGGCCCTTTGGCGGCTGTCGACCTGCCGCGACATGCTGCGCCGCATCATGGCGCTGAACGTGCTCGCCGTCGGCATCGCCATGCTGCTGCTTGCCACCGGACACGACGCCGTCGCAGCTATCACCGACCCGGTGCCGCAGGCCTTCGTGCTGACGGGGATCGTGGTTCTGGTCGCGGTCACGGCGGCGCTGCTCGCTCTCGCCGAACAGCTGGAGGACAAGGCAGATGAGTGAGACGTCGCTCCTCGTCTCGCTGCCCCTCGTTGCCGCGCTCTTCGCGGCTCTTGCACCAAAGGCGGCCGCGATGACCGGCCTGATCGTGACACTCGGCAATGCCGCTATGGCGGGACTTCTCGCCCACCGGGTGGGGACAACGGGGGCCGCCTCGGAGGCGCTTGGTGGCTGGACTGCGCCCCTCGGGATCGAGTTTACAGCCGACGGGCTCGCAGCCCTGATGCTGGTGATGACCGCGCTTGTCGGCCTCGGCGTGTCGGTGCAGGTCGCGGGGACGTACCCCCGTGAGCCGTGTGCCGCGCATCAGCGCGCGGCTTTCTGGCCGCTCTGGCTGGCGACGCTGGGCGCGATGAACGCGCTCTTTCTGTCGGCGGACCTCTTCAATCTCTACGTAACCTTCGAGATCCTCGGCCTTGCCGCCGTCGGCCTGACCGCGCTCAGCGGTACGCGCACGGCCCTGCGCGCCGCCTTCGACTATCTCAGCGCGGGCCTCGCGGGCAGCCTTCTGCTCCTGCTCGGTGTGGCGCTTGCGTATGCCGCGGTTGGTCGCGTCGACCTTGAAATCGTGCCCGCGCTCGCGGCCAGTGCCGAAGGCCGGATCGCGCTTGGCCTGATCTTCGCGGGACTCGCGGTGAAGGCCGCGCTCTTTCCGCTGCACTTCTGGATGCCCCCCGCCCATTCCAGCGCCGCGCCCGCGGCAAGCGCCCTTTTGTCCGCGCTGGTCGTGAAGGCGGCGATCTACGTGGCGCTGCGCCTGTCGATCGAGGGCGGCGCAGGGGCCGAGATGCTGCGCGCGGCGCTGGCATTCGCGGGCACGGGCGCGATGCTGTGGGGCGCGTGGCACGCGCTGCGCACCGACCGTCTGAAGCTGCTCGTCGCCCATTC
Organism: Rhodobacterales bacterium; assembly: GCA_038260405.1. Classification (GTDB taxonomy): domain Bacteria; phylum Pseudomonadota; class Alphaproteobacteria; order Rhodobacterales; family Rhodobacteraceae; genus Puniceibacterium. The sequence continues at coordinate 12,714 of JBBSNW010000084.1, forward strand.
GACCGTGGCGCAGGTCGGCCTCATCGCGCTGGCGGTGGGCCTTTCGGGCGACGCGACGGACAGCACGCTCTGGCAGGCGGCGGCCCTTTTGATGCTGAGCCACGCGCTCGCCAAGGCGGCGATGTTCCTGGCCGTGGGCCGGATCGCAGAGGAACTGGGGCATGACCGCATCTCGGGCCTCAATCGCCAGGATCTGCGCCCCGGCGCGGCCGAGTTCGCCTTTGCCATCGCCGCGATCAGCATCATCGGCCTGCCGCCGACGGCGGGCTTCGTGGGCAAGTGGGTGCTTCTGGACGGGCTGATCGATCGCGGTGCCTGGCACTGGATTGCGCTTGTCCTTTTCGGCACGGTGCTGTCGGCGGCCTACCTGTCCCGCGTGGTGTCACGCTGTCTGCGCGGCGGGCCGCATGTCGCGCCCGGCGCGCGCCGGGTGGCCTGGCGCGCCGGTGATGTGGCGGCTCTGGGCCTTGCCACCGCCGCTCTGGCGCTTGGCCTCGCCTCCGCATTGCCCCTTACCCTTCTGGAAGCCACCCCGACATGACCGAACTCCTGCCCCTTGCAATCCTGATGACCTCGCTCGGTATCGCGCCGGTGATCCTTGCGCTGCCGGACCACCGAAGCCGTCTGCGCACATCCCTGAACCTCACCGCGGCGGGGGTGAAGCTTGCCCTCGTGGCATGGCTGGCGCTGGAGGTTGCGGGCGGGGCGGATTTCGGTCTCAGCCTCGAGATCGCGCCGGGCCTTTCGCTGGCGCTCAAGACCGACGCGCTGTCGGTCCTGTTCCTTGTCTTGTCCTCCACGCTCTGGCTGCTGACCACGATCTACGCTGTCGGCTACCTTGAGGACGGCACCGACCGCAGCCGCTTTTTCGGGTTCTTCAGCCTCTGCGTCGCCTCCACCGTCGGGATCGCCATGGCGGGCAACCTCTTTACCTTCGTCGTCTTCTTCGAGCTTCTGACCCTCGCCACCTGGCCGCTCGTGGTCCATCGCGGTTCGGCCGAGGCGCACCGGGCGGGCCGTATCTATCTGATCTACACGCTGGGGGGCGGGCTGGCCCTGACGCTCAGCGCGGTATGGCTCTACGCGCTCGCCGGAGAGGTGCCCTTTCTGCCGCGCGGCGTGCTTGGGGATCTGCCCGAAACGCACCCGCTGGCCGTCACGGCAATCTTTGTGCTGCTGATTGCCGGCGTGGGGGTCAAGGCGGCGCTGGTGCCGCTGCACGGCTGGTTGCCCATCTCGATGGTCGCGCCCGCCCCGGTCAGCGCGCTCCTGCACGCCGTCGCGGTGGTGAAGTCCGGAGCCTTCGGCATCATGCGGATCGTCTACGATGTCTACGGGGTCGAGACGGTGCAGGCGCTCGGTCTCGCGCTGCCGCTCGCGGCGCTGGCGGGTGTCACGATCCTATACGGCTCGTTCCGCGCGCTGACGCAGGATGACCTGAAAAAGCGTCTCGCCTACTCCACCGTCAGCCAGGTCAGCTACATCACGCTCGGCGTAGCGCTGGTCTCACCGCTTGCAGCGGTGGGCGGGCTGGCGCATCTCATCCACCAGGGCATCATGAAGATCACGCTCTTCCTCGCCGCGGGCAACTTCGCCGAGGCGCACGGGGTCAAGACGGTGAGCGCGATGGATGGCATGGGGCGGCTGATGCCGGGCGCGGCGCTCGCCTTCACCATCGGGGCGCTTGGCATGATCGGGGTGCCGCCGCTCGCCGGGTTCGTGAGCAAGTGGTATCTCGGTGCAGGCGGGCTCGATGCAGGCCAGCCGGCGGTGATTGCCCTGCTGGCCGGATCGAGTCTGCTCAATGCCGCCTATTTCCTGCCGATCCTGTACCGCGCCTGGTTCCGCGATCCGCCCGAGGGCGCGGCTGCGAAGCGCCGGATCGGCTGGATGCTGACGCTGCCGCCCGCCATCACCGCCGGTCTGGTCATTGCCGCCGGCCTTCTGGCCAATGCGCCGTTCAGCCCGCTGGGCTGGACCCGCTTCATCGTCTCGCTGGAGTACCTATGATCACCATTCCGCTCTGGCTCGTCCCGGCGGTGCCGCTGGCCCTGCTCGTATTGTCGATGATCCCGGGTGCGCGGCCCGCCGTGCGCGCCCTCGTGCCGGCAGCACCACTTGCGGCATTGCTGGCCGCGCTTGCCGACCCGGTTCCGGCGCCCATCCGGCTCGACTGGCTGCTGCTTGGCACGGAATTCGCGCTGACCGATATCGCGCGCACCTTCCTTGCTTTCACCGCCCTTCTTTGGGGGCTGGCAGGCTGGCAGGCGGTCCGGCTGCTGGCGGCCGACCCGCGCCGCGACCGGTTCGTCACCTGCTTTCTGATCGCCATGACTGGCAACCTCGGCCTGCTGGTCGCGCAGGACATCGCCGCGTTCTATACCTTCTTCGCGGCCATGAGCCTGGCCTCCTGGGGGCTTGTCCTGCATGCGGGCGGCGCGGCGCAGATGCTGGCCGGGCGGGTCTACATCACCTTCGCCATCGCGGGCGAGATCGCCCTTTTCGCGGGCCTCGCGCTTGGTGCTTTCGCGACCGGCGACACACAGTTCGCCGCGATGGCCGCACCCGAAGTGCCGGCTCTCGCCACGGCGCTCATGGCCGCGGGCCTTCTGGTCAAACTGGGCGCAGTGCCGCTGCATCAGTGGCTGCCGCTTGCCCATGCCGCCGCCCCCGCCCCGGCAAGCGCGGTGCTGTCGGGCGCGATGCTCAAGGCCGGGCTCTTTGGGCTGATGACGGTGCTGCCGCTTGGCAGCATCGCAGCCCCCGAGGCAGCCGCGACGCTGGCGGCGATGGCGCTGGCCGGGCTGATCCTTGCGCCGACCCTTGGGCTGGCGCAGGGGGATGCCAAGGCAGTGCTCGCCTATTCGAGCATCGGGCAGATGAGCCTCATGGCGCTTGGCCTTGCCGCAGCCCTTGCCGCCCCCGGGGCCTGGCCCGTGATCGCCCCGGCGCTGGTCCTGCTCGCGGCACACCACGCCTTTGCCAAGGCGGCGCTATTCCTCGGCGTTCCTGCGGTCTGGGCAAGCTCCGGCAGGCTGCTGCGGGGCGCGGTGATCGCGGCGCTGGCTCTGCCCGCCCTCGCCCTTGCGGGTCTGCCGGGTACAAGCGGATGGATGGCCAAGGACGCACTCAAGGCCGCACTGTCCGGGGCACCCGGGGGTTGGCAGGTCTGGCTCGGCGCGGCGCTGTTCGTGTCGAGCCTCGGGACGGCGCTGCTGATGCTGCGGGCGGGCGCGCTTCTGGTGCGGGCCGAGGCCAGATCGAACGTGCCAAAGGACACCGTTTTGCCTTGGCTCGGAATGACGGGCCTCGTTCTTGCGGGTCTCTGGGTGTTGCCGACAGGACCCATCGCGCCCAAGGCGGCAACCCTGGCCGATCTCGCGCCGCTTGCCACGGCGGCCCTGCTCGCGTGCCTCTGGATCATCGGCACGCGCGCGGCGGGGCTTCGCCTTGCGGCGATGCCCCCGGGGGAACTGCTTGCGCTGTTGCAGCCGACCCCGGTGCGCGCGCCCATCCTTGCGCTGCCGCCTCCACAACGGCGGGGGCACAGCCTCGTCGTGCGACGCCGCGCACGGCCGGTTGCGCGGCCCGAGCGGGGCGCTCTTGCGATCCTGACCGTTGCCGCGGTGCTGGCCTTGTTGATGGCGGTCACGACACCAAGGGCGCCGGTGCCACAGTTGTCACCCCCAGAGACAATTGCGAATGGATGACCGCATGCAGACAGCGACCGGCGGACAGGACTGCGCAGGTGCAGCATTCCCAGACGGGGCATCCGGTCCAAAGCGCACCCTGACGCAGTCACCGAATGCACCAATGGCCCGGATGAAAACTGTGTCTGCCGCGTTTTATGAATGACATCCGGGGTTCGAACCCGGGTATTGTCGGCCCCTTGCATCAGACCCAGGCAATTCACATCGCGCCACCTGGCAAGCCGGCAAGCCAAGAAGACTGCACACGGCGGTGGAGCCGGAACGATGCTCCTGAATGGAGAAGCAAACAATGAAAAGAATCCTGGTATGTTCCGACCTTTCGGACCGCTCTCACTCTGCGCTCATGCGTGCATTAGAGCTTGCGCAGAACGGTTCGGCAGCGCTGACAATCTGCTCAGTCTTGGATGATGATTTTCCGCCAAAACTGGACGCTGCCTCAAAGCGCGAGGCCGTTGAAAGCTTGGTGCAAACCTGTAAA
>JBBSNW010000085.1:0-16746 GCA_038260405.1 Rhodobacterales bacterium
CCACGGGCTGCCGGAACTGCTGGCCGGGGCGGATGCGAAGCCCTCGGGCGGCACGGTCTTCGGCTACCGCGTGGCCGATCCCGAGCGCTATGGCGTGGTGGATTTCGACGAAGACGGCCGCGCCACGGCGATCGTGGAAAAGCCCGATGTGCCGCCCTCGAACTACGCGGTGACCGGGATCTACTTCCTCGACGGCACGGCCCCGGCCCGCGCGCGAACCGTGAAACCCTCCGAGCGCGGTGAGCTCGAAATCACCACCCTGCTCGAGATGTACCTGACCGAGGGGCAGCTCGACGTGAAACTCATGGGCCGCGGCTACGCCTGGCTCGACACCGGAACCCACGCCTCGCTGCTGGATGCGGGGAATTTCGTGCGAACGCTGGAACAGCGCCAGGGCCAGCAGACCGGCTGCCTGGAAGAGATCGCCTTCGACCAGGGCTGGATCAGCCGCGACATGCTCGCCGAACGCGCCGAGATGTTCCGAAAGAACGAATATGGGCTGTATCTTAGAAGTTTCCTGCAGAGCTGAGCTGCCGGGATGAGACCGACTTTCCGGCTTTGGTTCGCATAGACGATAGCAGCGAGATTCCTGCAGGATATTTCCGCCTTACGGTCAGATCGCTAATTAGACTGACGCAGACTCAGTCAGTCGACTGTTTCTTGCACCGGCTTTCCGGGCGCTGTGCGGTAGACCAGATCCTTGCCCTCGGCGCTGGCATGCGCGTCTGCCTGCACTCGGAGAGCGCCGTGATGGGGCGACTTGATGCAGACCGGATCCGTCGCATCGGGATCACCGACAATGGCCATGGCCTGACAGCGGCAGCCGCCAAAATCGACGGTCTTGCGCTCGCAGCTCTTGCAGGGCTCCTGCATCCAGTCGGTGCCACGATAGGCCTGAAAGGCGGCACCTTCATACCATATGTCTTGGAGCGATGCGCCTTTCACGTTCTCGAAGACGAGATGCGGGATTGTTTCGGCGGCGTGGCAGGGCAGCACCTTGCCTTCGGGCGTCACGTTCAGACCGGTGGTGCCCCAGCCGCCCATGCAGCGTTTTGGATAATCCGAATGGTAGTCGGCAGGCACGTAATCGATGACCAGCGTGCCCTTGAGCCGTGCGCGTGCTTCCTGCACGATGGCATCCGCCTCGCGCGCCTGTTCGCGGGTCGGCATCAGCGTGTCACGGTTCTTCAGCGCCCAGCCGTGGAACTGCACCGTCGCGACCTCGATCCGGCGTGCACCCATTTCGACAGCCATTTCGATCGCGCGTGGCAGCTGGTGCAGGTTCCGCCGGTGCAGCACGGCATTCAGGGTCAGGGGAAAGCCGATGGCGCCGATCCATTGGGCGACCTGCATCTTGCGATTGAACCCGCCCTTGTAACCGCCGATCTGGTCGGCCATTTCAGCATCCGTGCCCTGCAGCGAGAGCTGGATGTGATCGAGACCCGCCGCGTCAAGTTCCTTCAACCGCCGCTCGGACAGGCCGATGCCGGAGGTGATGAGGTTGGTGTAGAGCCCCGCATCGCGCGCCGTCTGCACCAGTTCGACCAGGTCGCGGCGCGAGGCGGGTTCGCCTCCCGAGAGGTGCAGCTGCAACACGCCGAGATCGGCGGCCTGACGAAAGACCGATTTCCAGGTCTCGGTGTCAATCTCCTGCTCCTGCCGCGCAAGTTCGAGCGGATTGGAGCAATAGGGGCAAGAGAGCGGACAGCGATGCGTGAGTTCGGCGAGCATCGCGATGGGCGGGCGGGCGGTCATGGCTGAACCTCCAGAAAGCGTCTGTCCCGCAGGGCGCCCAGGAAACCGGCGGAATCCTTGGCGATATCCTCGGCGGGAGCGTTGTATTTTGCGGCGAGCGCGGCGGTGATCTCGCCAAAGCTGCGGGTGCCGTCGATCTCGGTCAGGATGGCATGGCCTATCGCGTCCAGCGTGATGGCGCGCTCGGGCGCCAGCAGCACCCAGGCATCGCGCACGCGGTCGCGATGGATCCGCACGCCGCGCGGCAGGTAGGGGATGTCCTGATCGGCAATCATGACGCCTTGGCCGTTTCCTGCGTGACGGCCAGTCCCTCATGTGGCTGCCAGCCTCCGGGCGGGATGCGCGCCGGGGCGACATAGGCCGAATAAAGCGCATCGAGCTGGGACCAGAGCACATCGGTCTTGAATTCCAGAGCCTTGGCGGCGGCGTCCTGCTTTTCCTGCGTGTCGGCATTGTCGAGCACCCAGGAGAGACCGAAGGCGACATCCTTGGGCGCCTCTTTCAGTCGATTCTGAAAGTAGGAGAGCGAGGAATCGTCTGCAAATGCATAGTTCTTCAGAAGACCGGCGATCCGGTCCTTGTGGATCTTGGGTGCAAAAAGTTCGGTGAGCGATGCCGCCACGGCCTCGAGCAGGGATTTGTCGCGCACGAAGCGGACATAGGCATCGACTGCAAATTTCGTGGCGGGCAGCACGCCTTGGGTCGAGGCGACATAATCGCGGTCGAGCCCGACGGCCTCCGCGAGACGCAGCCAGCGCTGGATGCCGCCTTCGTTGGTGTCGGTTCCGTCGTGATCCTCGATCCGGCTGCGCCAGATCCTGCGCAGCTTCGGGTCCTCGACCCGGGACATGAAGGCAGCATCCTTCATCGGGATCGAATGCTGGTAGTAGTAGCGGTTGATCACCCAGGCGCGCACCTGATCCGGGGTGCAGTCGCCGCCGTGAAGCAGGTGGTGAAACGGGTGCTTGTCGTGATAGCGCTCGGCGCCGATCTGGCGCAGGCGGGCTTCAAAATCTTCGCGGCTCTGGGTCATGTGGTGATCTCCATTCCGTCCTGTCCGATGGTCCATCCCGCCGCTTCGGCCCTTGCGCGCTCATCCGACGCGGGCCGCAGCACGGGGTTGGTGTTGTTCATGTGGACATAGACCTTGCGGCCCACCTCCAGCTTTTCGAATGCCGCGATCGACCCGTCCGGCCCGCTCATCGACATGTGTCCCATGCGCTTGCCGGTCTTCTGGCCGAGGCCCGCGCGCACCATCTCGTCATCCTGCCAGAGCGTCCCGTCGAAGAACACCAGCGCCGCACCATTCAGGCGGTCGCGCAGGTCGTCGTTCAGCAGGGCACAGCCGGGAATGTAATAGGCATCGGTGTCGCCCGACTGGAGGTGCACACCGACGGTCTGATCCCCCAGCAGGTCGGTCTGCACGTTCTCTTTCTCGAGGTAGAGCGGCACCTTGCCGGGCACCGGGAAAAGCGTGGCCTTCAGGCCCGGAGCGATCTCGGCGGGCTGGTCAAGTTCCACCGTCGCACGATCCACCGCGGAGGCATTCAGGGCAGCGAAGATCGGATTGGCGTCCAGAACCTCGTGTATTCCGGGCGTGGCGTAAACTGTGAAAGGCTGCATCTCGCGCAGCGTCAGAAGGCCCGCCACATGGTCGATATCGCCATTCGTGAGCAGGACCGAGCGCAACGGCATCTCGCGCAGGCCAGTCGGGTGCAGGGCAGGGCAGTCGGCCATCTGCTGCCGGATATCGGGTGAGGCGTTCAGTATGGCCCAGTCAACTCCATTGGCGCTTACCGCCAGCGAGGATTGGGTTTGTGCGGGAATGTCCCCGGCGCGGGCAAGATTGCAGTTCTCGCAGCCGCAATTCCATTGGGGCAAACCGCCACCGGCAGCAGCCCCAAGGATGCGCGCGCGGAATGTCATTCAACCCTCCGCGCGCAGGTATTTAGAACAGGACGCCAGCGTCGTCTGCGTCGGGGCCGTACATGTTGATTTCCATGCCGCACTCGATTTCGCGAACGATTGGTTTTGCCCAAGCCATGTTATTTCCTCCTCGGGATGGGTTACGTGAACACTTGTGGAAGGTGGGGCATATCGCGATTCCATGCAATTCTTATGTTCTAAGAAATTATAAACCTCTCGTGACCTCATCGGGTTACCCGACATCCGGCGCGATGCCGTCCAGCATGAAGCCGCGATTGCGCAGGGTCTTGATCTCGAACCCGAAATCTGCCGAGGGATCGAGCTTGCGCCGCAAGTAGCCGAGATAGACGTCGACGACATTCTCCGAGCTCGTCCCCTCGCCGGCCCAGAGCGCATCGAAGATCTGGCCCCGACTCTGCGCCGCGCCGGCCTCGCGGGCAAGCATCTGAAGCAGAGCGAATTCGCGTTCGGTCAGAACCACTTCGCGGCTCGGACCGACGATCTTGCGGGTCGCGGGATCGAGCCTTGCGCGGCGCGGCGTGTCGCTGCGCGCCCGGCGTTCCTGCACCTTGAGCCGGGCCACCAGCTCGTCAAAGGAGAAGGGCTTCACGATATAATCGTCGGCCCCGGCCTCGAGGCCCCGGGCGCGGTCCTCGACCTCGGACAGGGCCGAGAGCATGACGATGGGCAGCCCGATGCCTTCGGCGCGCAACACGCGGACAAGGTCGATACCACTATCCGCGCCGATCATCACGTCGACGATGGCGGCCCCCAGCTGTTCGTCGCGCAGCCGGGTCAGGGCGGTGTCGACGCGGTGTTCGCTGACCGTGTCGTAGCCGTGCAGCGCCAACCCGCGCGCCAGTGCCGAGGTGATCTCGGGGTCGTCATCGACGATGAGGATGCGGGTTGGTGTGCTCATGCGGGCGACACTAGGCTGCGTCGAGCGGCAGGCCCACCGTGACTTTTGTCCCGGGTGCCTCGCCGAGGGCGTCCATACGGGGCAGGGGGCTGGTCAACGCGATCGTGCCGCCCTGCTGCTCCACCACCCATTTTGCAAGCGCGAGGCCGATGCCGAAGCCTTCGGCCTTGGCGCTGCTGCGGCCTTGCGCAAACCGCTCGAAAACGGCGACCTGGTCCTCGGGGGCGATACCGGGGCCATTATCTCTGACATGAATGAGGCCCATGCCCTCGGCCGACCCCAAGCCAAGATCGATCCGCCCCCCGGCGCGGGCATGGCGGACGGCGTTCCGGATCAGCCCCGTCACCACCTGCCGCAGCCAGTTGGCATCTCCGACCACATATAGCGGGCCAGCCGTCGGAGACGAAGCAAGCGTCATGCCCGCGCTCTGCACTTCGGCGCGGGTGTCTGCGGCGGCCTCTTCCAGCACTTCGGCCAGATCGAAGCGCGCAGCAGACAGGGCGAGCTGTCCTGTTTCCGACCGCGCGATCCTCAGCAGGTCATCGATCCGCCGGTTGAGGCGCAGGGCGCGGTTCTGGATCGTCTCGAAGGCATGGGCGGACTCGGCAGTGCCCTTGAGGCCCAGCTGGGCCTCCATCAGGATTACGGTCAGCGGGGTGCGCAGCTCGTGGCTGATATCGGCAAAAAAGCGGCGGCGATTTTCATCCGTGCGGGACAGTTCGGCATTGGCGGCGCGCAGTGCTTCGGTGCGTTCCTGGATCGTGGCGTTCAGGCGCGACCATTCTTGATCGACCTCGGATTTGCGGCGGGCAAGAGCGTCGGCCATGCGATTGGTTTCGGCGAATAGCTGCCCGATCTCGTCGGGCTGGCGGTCGGGCAGGGTGACGGCGAAATCTTCCCGGCCGATCTGGCGCGCGGCGTCGCGCAGCATGTTCAGCCGCTCGAATTGCGGCCGCACGAGGCCGAGATAGAACCCGGTCATCAGCAAAAGGGTCGCGGCCGCGATCCCGAAAGCGATCCACGTAAGGCGTCGGCGCAGGTCGTCGATCCCGGACAGAAGCGTGTCGCGGGCGCGCACCTCGTTCGTTATCACTCCGTTCAGAAGAGGGTCGAACCCGATGGCGAAGATGTCGATATAGCCCTGAAGGCGTTCGCGGTTGGCGGCGCTCGACAGAAAGGCGCTGCGGGTCGACTGGAACAGCGCCTCCATCCGCGCGATGCCGATGCTTTGCGTCGCACGTCGCGACTGTTCGTCCAGACCCAGCGCGCGGGCTTCCTCCACCGCCGCTTCGAGATCCTTGCGCAAGCGGACGAAGGTGCGTGTGATGTTTTCGGTCACGCTCTCGAGACGTGCGGTGCGTTCCTCGATCGGCAGGACGGACTGGATCGACTCGGCCGCGACGACGATGAATGTCGAGACCTGGGTCGAGAGCACGGAGTAACGTTCGATCCGCTTTTCGGCGGCGAGGGCGGCATCGATACGCACAGAAACGCGCTCCATCCCGATCACGATCAGGGCTGCCGTCGCAAGCCCCGCCAGGCCGAGCAACAAGGCGCCGAGCCCGAGCCGGGCGCGCAGCGAGAGAACGCGTCTCGGCTTCTTCAAATCGTTAATTTGTGGTAAATATCCGTCAATGGGCATCTGAATTTCGCCCAGATCATTGGCATACACATTTTTCTTGCAACTTTTTTTCGGCAATGCTGCGCTGCAGCACCTCTGCGCCCGACGTGTTATGAGGACTTTTACACATTTAATTCTAGCTTGGTCACTACGACCAATGAATCAATTGACATGAGGAAAACATGATTGAACTGCTTTTTGTTACATGCCTGAGCGTTTCTCCGACGGAGTGTCAGGAACGAAGTATGCTTTTCACCGACATCTCCCCGATGACCTGCATGATGGGTGCACAACCCGAATTGGCCAAATGGGTGAATGAGCATCCCAAGTGGAAAGTCAGCCAGTGGAAGTGCCAGATGGCTCGCACCTCCGAGGTGGAAACCTGAACCGGATTACGCGGCCCTAATTGGGAGGGCTGGTCGCGTAATCCTTCTTATGTTAAATTACGATATACCAAATTTTCAATTCCTACGCGCCACGGCAATTTTCGGCCTTCAAAGCGCAAGACGACCCAGAACACATGACATCAGAGTGCCGAGAGCGCCAGGCGGCCTTTCAGCGGAGTTTGAACTCATGCTCTGCAACATGCCAAACTGAGAGACCGGTTTGGGTAGGTGCGCCCTACCCAAACTGCGTCCAGTCACCGCACATCTTGCGCGAAGGTAGCGAAATTCTGCATATAAATGACTGGAACCTGCGTCCTGCAGTCCCCGAACGGGTAAGCACAAAGTCCACGAATGGTCAGCAGTTTCTACACGGCCGGTGCTGGCGGGAGACTCGCATAACGGGTCTTGTCTTTGAATGGCACAGAGATGGAAAACCGAACCGATGACTATGACAGGTACGCTGACCGATCCGTCGGCGCCCTCCGATCAGCGGCGTCGCAAACCGGTCGGTCGGGCGCGCGACAGTCGTATTCAGAAAATGCTAAAGAGCTGCCTCGTCTCCGTCACTGAAGGCCAGGTGAGCGATGTCGCCCGCCTGCTGGACGGACACCGCGCCGTTGATAGCCTGCCATCGGGCGAAAGGTTCTTGGCGCTCCAGGCTCTTGGCACCTGGCACCAGCTGCTCGCCATCGCCCGCGAATTCGAGGCCGTCCAGATGCGTCGCGAGATCGAGCGCGCGGGTCAGGCCTCGGACATTCCCGGCTCCTTCGCCGAGGTGATTTCGCGCGCTGCTTCTGGCGGCAAGACACAGGAAGCGGTGAGTGAGGCACTCCGCAAGCTTTGCGTTACTCCCACGATGACCGCTCATCCGACCGAGACGAAGCGCGTCACTGTTCTGGAAACCCACCGCCGAATCTACCGTCGGCTGACCGACCTCATGGGCCGCAACTGGGCGCCGCGCGAGCAGGAAGCACATTTGCAGGCGCTCATGGCCGAGATCGAGATCCTTTGGCTGACCGGCGAATTGCGGCTCGAAAAACCGACAGTCGCGCAGGAGGTGCAATGGGGGCTCTATTTCTTCAACGAGGTGCTCTACACTGCCGCGCCCGCGCTGCAGGAAACGCTGGACCATGCGCTATGCCTTTCCTACGAGGGTCTTACGGCTGCGCCATTCCTGAGGTTTTCAAGCTGGATCGGCGGCGACCGAGACGGCAATCCACATGTGACCGCGCAGGTGACGCGCGCGGCACTGCATGAATACCGCACTGCCGCGATCCGCTCCTACCGACCTGCGCTCGCCGATCTGTGCCGTGACCTCTCGCTCAGCCTGAGCGTGACCGACGTTGGGCAGATTTTCCGCGATCAGGTCGCGGATCAGCTGGACCTGTGCGGACCCGCTGCCGACCATACCCGTTTTCAGAATTCCGCCGAACCCTTCCGTCAATATGCGACCGCCCTGCTGCTGCGGCTCGATGCGATGCTGGATGAGACGTCAGAGGTCACGCTGTTCCAGAACGCCCGCGAATTCGCGACGCTGATCGAAGCGCTCGACACCGCGCTTACCAAGACCGGGGCAAGCCGGGTCGCCGCGCGGCGTACCCGACCGCTGATGCGCCGTATCGAGACATTCGGCTTTCGCACCGTTTCGCTAGATATCCGTCAGAATGCGACGGTGATCAACCGTACCGTCGCCGCCGTGATCGCAGCGAGGGACGGCACCTGCCCGCCCGAAGGTTCGGCGGAGTGGTCCCGGACGCTCGCCAAGGCGCTGCAGGACGACACGCCGCTCGACCGCGCGAGCCTTGGCGCGTTGACGGAAGAGGCGAACGAGACGCTCGATCTCTTTGAATTGGTGGCGCAGACCCGCGTGCAGGATCGTCACGCCATCGGAGCGGTGATCCTGTCGATGACCACTTCAGCCGATGACATCTTTGCGGTCTACCTGCTGGACCGCTGGACAGCCGCCGCCGATGCACAGGACCTGCCGACGGGCATCGAGGTCGTACCGCTGCTCGAAACCATCGACGACCTGCGCGCCGCAACGGAGATTCTCGACCAGCTTTTCGCCAACCGCACCGTGCGCCGTGCCGTGCGCGAGGCTGGCGATGTGCAGGAAATCATGCTCGGCTATTCCGACAGCAACAAGGATGGAGGCTTCCTCACCTCGAACTGGGAACTGGCCAAGGCGCAGACCGCCGTGCGCCGCCTTGGCGAAAAGCACCGCGTGCAGGTGTCCTTCTTCCACGGGCGGGGCGGATCGGTGAGCCGCGGCGGGGCTCCTGCCGGCCGCGCCATCGCCGCCCAGCCCGCAGGCACCGTAGACGGGCGCCTGCGGGTGACCGAACAGGGCGAGATCGTCTCGGCCAAGTTCGCGAACCGCGGCACGGCGCTCGGAAATCTCGAATATCTCTCCGCCGCCGTTCTGGCGCATACGCTGGAAAGCCCCAAAAGCCAGCCGGACGCGCCCGAATTCAACGAGGCGCTGGAGGCGCTGTCAGGTCTCAGTCAGGTCAAGTATCTCGACCTCGTCCGCAGCCCCGGCTTCATCGATTATTTCAACGAAAGCAGCCCTGTGGACGAGCTCTCGCTGCTCAAGATCGGCTCCCGCCCGGCGAAACGCTTCGGTACCTCGCCGCGGGATCTGTCCGATCTGCGCGCGATTCCCTGGGTGTTCGCCTGGAGCCAGAACCGTCACATGTTGACGGGCTGGTACGGCATCGGCTCGGCGCTGTCGTCCTTCACGCGCGTGCGCGGCGACAATGGGCTCGACCTGTTGCGGCGCATGTTCGAACGCTCGCGGCTGTTCCGGCTGGTGATCGACGAGGCGGAGAAGGTGCTGTTCCAGTCCGATATGGAGATTGCCCGCGCCTATTCCGACCTTGTGCAGGACGAACGCACCCGCCGCGCGATCTTCGACAAGGTAGAGGCCGAGCACGACCTCACACGCAACATGATCCTCGCGGTGGCGGGGGGGCGGGATCTGTCGGCACGCTTTCCGGCCTTCCGCGAGCAGGCGCACAGCATCGCACCGCAAATGGCCGGCGTGCACCGTCTCCAGATCGACCTGATGCACCGCGTGAGGCAGGCCGGCGGGCCGGAGAAGGCCGATCCTGCTGATGTCGACGCCCTGCTCATGACCATTCACGTCATTTCAAGCGGTCTCGGCTGGACCGGCTGAACCTTAAACCCAAACGGTCAGAAACCAAAACGGGAGGATAAAATGAATATCGCATCGAAAACCCTGACGGCCCGCGAGTCGTTCTTTCACAGCCATGCCTCGGAAACCGACCCCGAACTGTTCGGCACCATCACCCGGGAACTCGGGCGGCAACGCGACGAGATCGAGCTGATCGCCTCGGAGAACATCGTGAGCCAGGCGGTGATGGACGCCCAGGGCTCGGTGATGACCAACAAGTATGCCGAAGGCTATCCCGGTCGGCGCTACTACGGTGGCTGCCAGTATGTCGACGAGGCCGAAAATATCGCGATCGAGCGCGTCAAGCAGCTCTTTGACTGTCAGTATGCCAATGTGCAGCCGAATTCCGGCTCTCAGGCCAATCAGGCGGTCTTCATGACCCTGATGCAACCTGGCGACACCTTTCTGGGCCTCAACCTTGCCGCGGGCGGGCACCTCACCCATGGCGCCTCGGTCAACCAGTCGGGCAAGTGGTTCAACGCCGTGCATTATTCCGTGCGCGAAAAAGATCACCTGCTGGATATGGAAGAGGTTGCGCGGCTTGCCCATGAGCACAAGCCCAAGGTCATCGTCGCCGGTGGCTCGGCCTATTCGCGCCACATCGACTTTGCCGCCTTCCGAAAGATCGCGGACGAGGTCGGTGCGAAGCTCTTCGTCGACATGGCACATTTTGCCGGCCTCGTCGCCGGTGGCGCACATCCTTCGCCCCTGCCCTTTGCGGATGTCGTGACCTCGACCACGCACAAGACCCTGCGCGGCCCGCGCGGCGGCATCATCCTGTCCAACGATCTCGATCTCGGCAAGAAACTCAACTCCGCCTTATTTCCGGGCTTGCAGGGTGGCCCGCTCATGCATGTGATCGCGGCCAAGGCCGTGGCGTTCGGAGAGGCGCTGCAACCCGCCTACAGGGACTACATCGCGCAGGTCGTGACCAACGCCCGCACGCTCGCCGAAACGCTGCAGAACGGCGGCATCGACATCGTGTCGGGCGGCACGGACACGCATCTCATGCTCGCCGACCTGCGTCCCAAGGGGCTGTCGGGCAAGGAGGTCGAGGAGTCGCTGGGTCGCGCGCATATCACCTGCAACAAGAACGGCATCCCCTTCGACCCGGCCCCTCCGATGAAACCTTCGGGCATCCGGCTCGGCACCCCCGCCATCACCACACGCGGCCTCGGCGATGTCGAAACCCGCCAGATCGGCAAGCTGATCCTCGAAGTGGTGGACGGCCTCGTCGCGAATCGCGAGGAGGGCAATGACGCGGTCGAGGCAGCCGTACGCGACAAGGTCGCGAACCTTCTGAAGGAGTTCCCGCTCTACGGCTGAGGCCACAGGAACCGTGCCAGCGGCTCTCTCCCGGGGTCGTCGGCATGTGGCGGTCGCGAACGTCCTGAACCGGCATTTCGCGACCGCTTGTATCAGGGTCCCGCCCACCGGAACCCTCATGACACGTGCCAGGACACCGCTTCGAACCGGTGGGCACGCGACGGCCGCGACGGGGCATGCCAAGCCCCCGGCGCGGCCGTTTTGATGCGGTCCTCCTGATCGCGACAGGGCGCTGCGATCCCGCGAGAGCAGAATGCCGTCCGTTTGAAGCCAGCGCATTGACTCAAATCAAGGCGCGAAGGTTAAGGCGTCTCTAGGCTTCTCCCAAAGCTCAGGAGAACTCCAATGGAACTGAACATCGCGAAACAGACCCTGCTCACGCGCCGCAATGCCCTGATCGGCCACATGATCGAGCTCGAACACAGCCTTGATGAACCGTTGCCGCAAGACTGGGAAGACCGCTCCTCGGAGCGGCAGGGTGACGAGGTTCTGGAAGCCCTGGGTCAGGCCGATCGCGTCGAGGTCCGGCGCATCGAGGCGGCACTCGCCCGGATCACTGCCGGACAATACGGCTACTGCCTGACCTGCGGAGAAATGATTGCAGACGAACGGCTGGCCGTCCTGCCGGACACGCCTTTCTGCAGAACCTGTGCGGCGACGATCGGCGCCGCCGCAGCCCATTCCTGACACACCTTTCCCCGGAGGCCCCATGACGGTTCTCATTCTATATGAATCCCTCGAGGGACAGACGCTGAAGATCGCGAAATCTGTCTGCGAACAGATCCACGCCGCAGGAATTCCGGCCCTGATGGTGGTCACGTCCGACAGGCTGGTCTCGGTCTCCTTCGAGGATATCGACAGCGTGATCCTCGCGGCACCGGTCCATGAACGCCGCCATCCCGAGGAGTTCGAAGTCTTCGTGACCGCCAGTCGGCACGACCTCATGGCGCGCCCGAACCTGCTGCTCTCGGTCAGCCTCTGCGCCGCCTTCCCCGAGGGGCTGGAAGATGCGCAGGACTACGTCACCGAATTGCAGATGCGCACCGGGTTCACGCCGGATTCCAGCGTCCTTGTCGCAGGGGCGGTCCGCGCCGGTGGCTACGATTATTTCGCCGAGCAGGTCCTGCGCTACAGCGTCTTGCGCGGCAGGGAGATCGATCTCGACCACAAGCTGCATGACTTCACCGACTGGGAGGGGCTGGCGCAGGCGGTTTCCGAATTTCTCACCCGGCGCACCGCTCCCAGGAAGGAAGCGGTCTAGGCCGCCTCACCCAAGCAAAACGCCTGCCGGGAACATGTCCGGCAGG
This sequence comes from Rhodobacterales bacterium, assembly GCA_038260405.1. Classification (GTDB taxonomy): domain Bacteria; phylum Pseudomonadota; class Alphaproteobacteria; order Rhodobacterales; family Rhodobacteraceae; genus Puniceibacterium. The sequence goes on from JBBSNW010000085.1 coordinate 12,437, forward strand.
CGCAGCATGTCGGAAAAAGCACCGATGGGTCAGGCAGTGAGCCCCTCCGGCTCGGGCAGCCCGTTGGCGCGGCAGCAGGCGGTCACGGTATTGGCCAGCAGGCAGGCGATGGTCATCGGCCCGACGCCGCCCGGTACCGGCGTTATCGCCCCGGCCACCTGCGCGCAGGAGTCGTAATCGACATCTCCCACCAGCCGCGTCTTGCCCTCGCCCTTTTCCGGGGCGTCGATGCGGTTGATGCCGACATCGATCACCGTCGCTGCGGGCTTGATCCAGTCGCCCGGCACCATCTGCGGCCGGCCCACGGCCGCCACGACGATATCCGCGCCGCGCACCACATCCGCGAGATCCTTCGTGCGGGAATGCGCGATCGTCACCGTGCAGCTGTCGTTCAGCAGCAGCTGCGCCATCGGTTTTCCGACGATGTTTGAGCGGCCGAGCACAACGGCGTTCATCCCCGACAGGCTTCCGTGATGATCTCGCAGCATCATCAGCGAACCGAGCGGTGTACAGGGCACCATCGACTTCTGACCGGTGCCCAAAAGACCCACGTTGGAGATATGAAACCCGTCCACATCCTTGGCCGGATCGATGGAGTTGATCACGAGATCGGAATCCAGATGCTTGGGCAGCGGCAGCTGCACCAGAATGCCATGCACCGCCGGATCCTTGTTGAGCTTGTCGACCACGGCCAGCAGATCGGCCTCGGACGTGTCCGCGTCGAGCTTGTGTTCGTAGGAATTCATTCCGACCTCGACGGTCATCTTGCCCTTGGAGCGGACATAGACCTGGCTCGCCGGATCCTCGCCCACCAGCACCACGGCCAGACCAGGGGTAATCCCGTGCTTTTCCTTCAGGGTGGTGACATGTCCTGCCACCTTGTCCCGCACCTTCGCGGCAAACGCCTTGCCATCAATCACTGTCGCCGTCATCGGAACTCCATCTTTCTAGTGCGTGGAACAGGGCGCCGCCCTCTCCCCTTCTCTCGGTTGCCGCCCGGCTTGCAAGCGCAAACCGCGCAGGGAATTTGCCTCCGACAGGAGCGCCACCCTCGTGGCGACCCTGTCGCGGAGGTTTGTCATGTGTCCTCAGAAAAGACCTTCGATCAGACCTTCGTCGTTCAGCCGGATGGTCTCGGAAGCGGGCACACGCGGCAGGCCCGGCATGGTCATGATCTCGCCGCAGATCGCCACAACGAAACCGGCACCGGCCGACAGGCGGACTTCGCGTACCGGCAGGGTGAAGCCGGTCGGCGCGCCGCGCCGTGTCGGATCGGTCGTAAAGGAATACTGGGTCTTGGCGATGCAAATCGGCAGATGACCGTAGCCCTGCTCTTCCCATTCCTTGAGCTGTGCGCGGATCTTGCCATCCGCATCAACGCCATCGGCATGATAGATGTTCTTCGCGATGCTTTCGATCTTCTCGAATAGCGGCATCTCGTCCGGATAGAGTGTCTTGAACTTCGACACGCCGGAATCCGCGAGATCGGCGACCTTCTGCGCCATCTCCTCGATCCCCGCGCCGCCATCGGCCCAGTGCCGACACAGCACCGCCTCGGCGCCCTGCTCGGCGACGTAATCCTTCACCGCCTGAACCTCGGCATCGGAATCCCCGGCAAAGTGATTGATCCCGACCAGCACCGGTACGCCAAAGCCCTTCACGTTCGAGATATGCCGCCCGAGGTTGGGGCAACCCGCCTTCACGGCCTCGACATTCTCGGCCCCGAGATCGCCCTTGGCGACGCCGCCATTCATCTTCATCGCGCGCACCGTGGCGACGATCACCACCGCATCGGGGGCAAGCCCTGCCTTGCGGCACTTGATGTCCATGAACTTCTCGGCGCCGAGATCTGCGCCGAAACCGGCCTCTGTCACCACGTAATCCGCGAGCTTCAGCGCGGTCTTCGTCGCGATCACGGAATTGCAGCCATGCGCGATATTGGCGAAAGGTCCGCCATGCACGAAGGCCGGATTGTTCTCGAGCGTCTGCACGAGGTTGGGCTGCATCGCGTCCTTCAGCAGCACGGTCATCGCACCATCGGCCTTGATGTCGCGGCAATAGACAGGCGTCTTGTCGCGCGTATAGGCCACGATCATGTCGCCCAGTCGCTTTTCCAGATCCGCGAGATCCTTGGCAAGACACAGGATCGCCATGACCTCGGAGGCCACGGTGATGTCAAACCCCGTCTGGCGCGGAAAGCCGTTCGCAACGCCGCCGAGCGACGTCACCACGTCGCGCAGGGCCCGGTCGTTCATGTCGAGCACCCGCCGCCATACGACGCGCCGCAGATCGATGTCGAGCGGATTGCCCCAGTAGATCGAGTTGTCGATCATTGCCGAGAGCAGGTTGTGCGCCGAGGTGATCGCGTGGAAATCGCCGGTGAAGTGGAGGTTCATGTCCTCCATCGGCACCACCTGCGCATATCCGCCCCCCGCAGCGCCCCCCTTCATGCCGAAGTTCGGGCCGAGGCTCGCCTCGCGGATGCAGATCGCCGCCTTCTTGCCGATCCGGTTCAGCCCGTCGCCCAGGCCCACCGTTGTCGTGGTCTTGCCTTCGCCGGCCGGGGTCGGGTTGATCGCGGTCACTAGGATCAGCTTGCCATTGGGGCGGTCCTGCACGGAGTTGATGAAGTCCTGACTGATCTTCGCCTTGTCATGGCCATAGGGCAGCATGTCGTCCGGGCTGATGCCCAGTTTGGCGCCGATCTCCTGAATGGGACGCTTGCTGGCCTCGCGGGCGATCTGGATATCTGTCTTGTGGCTCACGGTCTGTCCTCCCAAGTCCTTGGCAACCCCAAGCGACTGCCACGGATCATAGGCATTGGGCAACTAGACAGAAGGCTGAATTGCCGTTTCGCGACGAGATTCCGTCCTGCCGGACACACCGCCCTACCCGGTCGGGCGGGACATATTGTTGCGCATGCGATTACGCAGCCGAAAGAATAGGTAGACAGGGAGGCGGCCGTGGGGTCAGCTTCGGGGAGCGGTGAAAAAAGAGCACCGTCATGGGGACGGGAGGAGAGCCATGCAAAACCCGCCTGGAGGCGTGGAGGCCCAGATCAGGGTCGTCCTTGCCGAGCCAAATCCGCTCGTCGTCTCGGCCCTCGGTATGTGCTTCAAAGGCGATCCGCGGTTCCGTCTGATGACCACCACGCAAAGCGGCGCCGACGTACTTGCCCTGCCAGAGGATGCGACGGATGTCGTCGTCCTGTCCTGGCAGCTCTCGGATATGGGCGCGCCGGATGTGCTGCGGGCACTCAAGGCGAGGCAAAGCAAGCTGCGCACGACGATCTTTTCCAACAACCGCGATCTGGGGCATGTGCGTCAGGCCGTGCGGCTTGGTGCCTTGGGCTATTGTTATCAGTTCGACGATCCCTCGGTGCTCTTTGACACGCTGCATGCCGTGGCGAACGGTCGGCTCTGCGTGCCCTATATAGACGTGACGCAGATCAACGATACGCCGCTCGCGCAACTGACCGTGCGGGAACGCGAATTGCTCGCGGTGCTGGCGCGCGGCTGGACGAACCAGCAGATCGCCAACCGGACGGGCATTTCCGAGAACACGGTGAAATATCACCTCAAGAACCTCTACGACAAACTCGGCGTGCGCAACCGCGCGATGGCCGTCGCCGTCTATTCGCGCGAAGCCGAGGACTGAGCTCTTCCGGAATGTGGCAGGCTCGCGCCAGCCCAAACCGGAGACGCTCGGTCACTGTTTCACCAGACAACTGCGTTAACGCAAACATCCGCCTCCGCCCCCCAACGGGTAGGCTTAAACCCATCCCCAAGGGATGCTTTCCTATCCTGCAAGGTGTTCTGAGCGCCGTCACCGACTGCCATCCTGATCCCCAGACAAATGCATTTCCGCAGGGAGGAAAACTCATGGCCGGTTACAATCACCTATACATCCCGGGTCCGACGAACGTGCCCGAAGAGGTCCGCATGGCGATGAACGTCTGCATGCAGGACATGCGCGCACCCGATTTCCCGAAATTCACCAAGCCGCTGTTCGAAAAGGTCCAGAAGGTCTTCAAGAATACCACCGGCCGCGTTTTCCTCTATCCCTCTTCCGGCACCGGCGCCTGGGAGGCCGCGATCCAGAACACCCTCTCGCCCGGTGACAAGGTGCTGATGAGCCGCTTCGGCCAGTTTTCGCATCTCTGGGTCGACATGGCGCAGCGTCTCGGCCTCGATGTCGAGGTGTTCGACTGCGAATGGGGCGAGGGTGTTCCGGTCGATAAATACGCCGAGCGCCTGAAGGCCGATACCAGCCACGAGATCAAGGCGGTCTTCGCCACCCATAACGAGACC
>JBBSNW010000086.1:0-16369 GCA_038260405.1 Rhodobacterales bacterium
ATCCTGCTGATCAGCCCGCGCGAACTGGCCGGGCGGATGACGCAGAGCCATTCGGTGAAATCGGCCGCGAAATCCGCGATCGGGAGGGCCGAGAGGCTGGCGCCCGAGCGCAAGACCCCGCTGGCTGGCCTCACCGGCGCCGCTCAGCTGCTGTCGAGGTCGCGCACCAAGGATGATCGGGAGCTGACCGACCTGATCGTCGCCGAGACGCGCCGCATCGTGAAGCTGCTCGAACAGGTCGAACAGTTCGGCAATCTCTCTCCGCCCGAACGACGTGAGGTGAACATTCACGACGTACTGGACCGGTCGCGCCGTTCCGCGCTTCTCGGATTCGGCGCGCACATGAAGATCATCGAGGATTACGACCCCTCGCTGCCCCTGGCGCATGGCGATCCCGATCAGCTGCTGCAGGTCGTGCTGAACCTGCTCAAGAACGCCTCTGAGGCGGCAGATCACAAGGGCGGCACGATCCGGCTGCACTCCTTTTACGAGCACAGCTTCCGCCTGCGCCGCGCGGATGGGTCGGGGCAGTCGCTGCCGCTGCAGATCGAGATCATCGACGATGGTCCCGGACTGCCCGACCATATCAAGGGCGAAATCTTCGAACCCTTCGTGTCGGGCAAGGAAAATGGCACCGGTCTTGGCCTCGCGCTGGTGAGCAAGATCATCTCGGATCACGACGGCTGGATTTCCGTGGAATCCGTGCCCGGACGCACCGTATTCCGCATATCGCTGCCCATGGCGCCGCGAGACAAACAGGAGAAAGACTGATGGATGGCACGGTTCTGGTCGCAGATGACGATCGCACGATCCGCACGGTTCTGACGCAGGCGCTGACACGCGCCGGGTGCAAGGTGCACGCCACCTCCTCGCTGACCACGCTCATGCGCTGGGTCGCCGAGGGCAAGGGCGACGTGGTGATTTCGGACGTGGTCATGCCGGATGGCAACGGTCTCGAGATGCTGCCGAAGATCGCGCAGGACCGGCCGGGCCTGCCGGTCATCGTGATCTCGGCGCAGAACACCATCATGACCGCCATCCAGGCGGCCGAGGCCGAGGCCTATGACTACCTGCCGAAACCCTTCGATCTGCCGGACCTCATGAAACGTACGGCGCGCGCGCTGGAAACCCGCAACCGTGCGCCGCGGCGCGACGAGCGTGTCGAACATGCCGATGGGCCGGACGAGTTGCCGCTCGTGGGCAAGACGCCCGCGATGCAGGCACTTTACCGTCTTGTCGCGCGGGTGATGAACACCGATCTTCCGGTGCTGATCTGTGGTGAATCCGGGACGGGCAAGTCGCTGATCGCCCGCGCGGTTCATGACTTTTCCGACCGGCGCAACCTGCCTTTCGTCACCGTCACCAGCTCGGACCTTTCGGACCTCGAAGGTCCGGCACGGGTGCTGGCGCGGGTGAAGGGGGGGACGCTTCTGATCGACGAGATCACCGATTTTGACGACGAGGTACAGGCCCGCATCGTGCGCATGATGGATGTGCCCGGCGAACATGTGCCGCGCTTCATGGCGACCAGCCAGACCGACCTGTCCCAGGCGATGGAGGATGGTCACGTCCGTCAGGATCTCTATTACCGTCTCGGCGGTGCCACGATCTTCGTGCCTTCCCTGCGCGAACGGGTCGAGGATATCGTCCTGCTCACCGAACATTTCCTGACCCGGTCCGAGAGGGAAGGCGGCCCCAAGCGCTGGCTCTCCAAGGAGGCGAACGAGCTCTTCCGTGCCTATAGCTGGCCCGGCAACGTGCGCCAGCTGGAAAACGCCGTGCGGCGCCTCAGCCTCACCTCGCGCGCCGAGGAAATGACCCGACCCGAGGTCGAGGCGGTTCTGGGCAATCAGCCCGATACCGGCCCGGTCCTGCGCGGTGGTGATGGCGAGAAACTCGGCACCTCGGTCGCGCGGCACCTGCGGCGCTATTTCGACCTGCACGGCAACATGTTGCCGCCCCCGGGTCTCTATACCCGCATCCTGCGCGAGATCGAGGCACCTCTGATCGAGATCGCGCTGGATGCAACCGGCGGAAATCAGGCGAAATGTGCCGATTTGCTGGGGATCAACCGCAATACCTTGCGCAAGAAGATCACCGATCTCGATATCCGCGTGACACGCCGCCGCAAATTGATGTAAAAGAGCCACATAACTGTGGCCGTACCGCATCGTGCGGTGAAGAGACCACAGGACAAGGCGGCAAGCTGCCCTGCGCAGCGCATCAGAGTGAGGTTTGGCTGTGGCCACCTGGGCACGTTCCATGAACTGGTCGCGACTGGTTCTTCTGCGCCGTCGGCGCAAGTTGCAGAACATTGCGACGCTGGGGCTTGTCCTCCTGGGTCCGACGCTCGCCGTGGCGACCTTTCTGGTGCTCGGCCCCTTCGATCAGGGGCAGGGACAGCAGCTGAACCTGCGGCTCGTCCTGCTTGCCGATCTTGTCTACGTCCTTCTGCTCGCCGCACTCGTCCTGCAGCGTGTGGCCCGGATGATCGCCGCGCGGCGCGCCAAATCGGCGGGCTCGCGGCTGCATCTGCGTCTGACCGGCGTCTTCGCGCTGATGGCGCTGCTGCCCACGATCACCGTTGCAGTCTTTGCCGTGCTCACCATCAATATCGGCCTCGAGACATGGTTTTCCGAACGGGTGCGCAACGTGGTCGGGGCGTCGCTTTCGGCCGCCGAGGCCTATGAGACCGAGCATCGCGAGGCGCTGATCCAGGATGCGCAGGCGCTCGGCGTCTATCTCGATGCCAACCGTCGCGCGACCTTCATCCTCGATGACGGCGAGTTGCGTCAGATCCTGAGCCAGGGTCAGGCGCAGATCCAGAGGGGCCTGCGCGAAGCCTATGTGATCGACAGCGCGGGCGAAATCCGCGCAAGGGGGGAGCGCTCTTACCTCTTCGATTTCGAGAATCCCGGCGCTGCCAAGATCGCCGAGGCGACGGAGTCCGGCATCGCCGTGATCGAGGATTGGGACAACAACGAAGTCCGCGCTTTGCTGCCGCTCTCGGCCTTCGTGGACCGCTATCTCTATGTCAGCCGACAGGTCGATGGCGGCATCCTCAACCTGCTCGACGACACCCAGCAGACGGCGAGGTTCTACCAGCAGCAGGAAAGCGAGCGGGGCAGGCGGCTTTTCGACTTTGCCCTGCTCTATCTCGGTTTTGCCGTCCTGCTGATCCTCGCCGCGACCTGGCTCGGCCTCTGGTTCGCGGAGCGTCTGAGCCAGCCCGTCGGGCGTCTCACCGGTGCGGCGCAGCGGGTCGGCTCAGGCGATCTCGACGTGCAGGTGATCGAGGATGAGGGCGATGACGAGATCGCGATGCTCGGGCGCTATTTCAACCAGATGACCCGGCAGCTCAAGGGCCAGCGCCAGACGCTTCTGGACAATACCCGCCAGATCGAACGCCGCCAGCGCTTGTTCGATTCCGTGCTGGGGTCGGTCACGTCGGGCGTCGTCGGCCTCGATGCCGCGGGCGAGGTGACCTTCGTCAACCGCTCGGCGGAAAAGCTGCTCGGCGCCTCGGACATCCAGCGCGCCGTGCCGATTTCGGTCGCCGTGCCGGAATTCGCGGCGATCTTCGACCGGTTGCGCGATACCGCCGCGGAAACCGTGCAGGAAGAAATCAAGGTCTCGCGCGAGGGGCGGCTCGAAAACCTGCTCGTCCGCGTGGCCACCCGCCGCCGTCAGGATGCGAGCCTAGAAGGCTATGTCGTCGCCTTCGACGATGTTACCGATCTTGTCAGCGCGCAGCGGATGGCAGCCTGGGGCGATGTCGCCCGCCGCATCGCGCACGAGATCAAGAACCCGCTTCAGCCCATCAAACTCTCGGCCGAGCGCATCACCCGCAAGTTCGGCCACCAGCTCGACGCCGAACAGGCCGAAAGCCTGAACCACATGACGGACGTGATCGTGCGGCAGACCGATATCCTGCGCCGCATCGTGGACGAATTCTCGAAATTTGCCCGGATGCCGGAGCCCGACAAGAAGCATCGGAACCTGATGGACCTGCTGCGCGACGCGGTGTCACTGCAGGAAAGCGGCCAGCCCGGGGTGCGGTTCGTGACCGATCTTGACAGTGGTCCGCTCGAAACCAGCGTGGACGAGGCCATGATCGGTCAGGCGCTGACCAACCTGATCAAGAACGCCGGGGAAGCCATTGAAAGTCGGCGTGAAAATGCCGAAAGCCCGGATTTCGTCCCCGAGATCCGCGTGAGCGCCTCACATGTCGACGGCAAGGCCGAGATCCGGATCATGGATAACGGCGTCGGCTTGCCCGAAGACCGTGCCCGGCTGTTCGAGCCCTACGTGACGACGCGCTCTTCGGGCACGGGGCTCGGCTTGCCGATCGTGAAGAAGATCATCGAAGAGCATGGCGGCAGCCTCACGCTCGAAGATGCGCCGCTGTTTGACGGCGCCACCCATGCGGGGGCGATGGCGATCATCCGCCTGCCCCTCATTGACGCAGGCCCGGCCCTGCAGATCCTTGAACAAGAAACGGTATGAAGAGGTGAGGAGAGCACAATGAGTGACATTCTGATCGTTGACGACGAACGCGACATTCGCGAGTTGATCGGGGATATCCTCGAGGATGAAGGCTATACCACCCGGCTCGCCGGCAATTCGAACGAGGCGATGTCGGAAATCAACACCGAGCCGCCCTCGCTGCTGGTTCTCGACATCTGGCTCAAGGACAGCAAGATGGACGGGATCGACATCCTCAAGACCGTCAAGCGCGACAATCCGGATGTGCCGGTTGTGATCATCTCGGGGCATGGCAACATCGAGATCGCCGTCGCAGCGATCAAGCAGGGTGCCTACGACTTCATCGAGAAGCCGTTCAACATCGACCAGCTTCTGGTGGTGATCCGGCGCGCGATGGAGACCTCCCGCCTGCGCCGCGAGAACAACAAGCTCAAGCGCAAGGAAACGACCGCGGCCGAGATGATGGGCGACAGCGCGTCGTTCCGTGTGCTGCTCGGCCAGCTCGACAAGGTCACAAAATCCAACGGTCGGGTGATGCTTTCAGGTCCGGCAGGTGCGGGCAAGGAGCTGGCCGCACGTTACATCCACGCTCATTCCGCCCGCGCCAATGCGCCCTTCATCACCGTGAACTGCGCCGGCGTCGCCCCCGAATCGATGGAAGAGATGCTGTTTGGCCGCGAAGGCGCCGATCGCGGTGTCGAGCCGGGGCTGCTGGAGCAGGCTCATGGGGGCGTCGTCTATTTCGACGAGGTCGCCGACATGCCGCTCGGCACTCAGTCCAAGATCCTCCGCGTGCTTGTGGATCAGCAGTTCACCCGGGTGGGCGGTGCCGACAAGGTGCGCGTGGATCTGCGAGTCATTTCCTCGACCAACCGCGATCTCGCGATGGAAATCGAAGCGGGTCGCTTCCGCCAGGAGCTCTATCACAGGCTCAACGTCGTGCCGATCGCGGTCCCGAGCCTCGAGGACCGTCGCGAGGATATCCCGCTGCTCGCGCGCCATTTCATCGAGCAGTGCAACAAGACGCAGGGCCTCGCGCTGCGCGAGCTCTCCGAGGATGCGGTGGCGCTGCTTCAGACCATGGTCTGGCCGGGCAATGTCCGCCAGCTCAAGAATCTCGTCGAACGGGTACTCATCCTCGGGGATGGCACGGGTCTCATCGAGGCGCGCGAGCTGCCACAGGACAACGCACCCGGCGGTGACGAAGATGGGCGCGTCGTGCTGTCCGGTATCCTTGCCACGCTGCCCCTGCGCGAAGCCCGCGAGGCGTTCGAGCGGGAATACCTGCTGACACAGATCAACCGCTTCGGCGGCAACATCTCCCGCACCGCGAGTTTTGTCGGGATGGAGCGTTCCGCCCTGCACCGCAAGCTCAAGTCGCTGGGCGTTGTGACCGGCGCCAAGGGCGGCCCGCGCATCATCCATTTCGAGGAAGAAACGGCAGACTGAAGCAGTGCGCTGGGTGCAACGGCGCAGCTTGCGGGCAGGGGGGCCGGGATTTCGGCACCGCGCGGCTGGGCCTCGCAAGAGTCCAGCGCCATCAACGGCAAGCGCCCGATCTGCCTCGGGCAGGCGGTGTCGAATTGACCCTTTCCGCCGGTCATGCCATGCACGTCTGACAACGGGTCAGGGATCGGGACATGAAAGTCATCATCTGCGGTGCAGGTCAGGTCGGCTGGCAGATCGCCCGGCATCTTTCGGGCGAACGCAACGATGTCACGGTGGTCGACAACAACCCCGATCTCGTGCGCCGCGCGACCGACACGCTCGACGTGCAGGGGATCGCCGGTTTTGCCTCCTATCCGGATGTGCTCGACCGGGCCGGGGCACGTGACGCCGACATGATCATTGCCGCGACCTATTCGGACGAGGTCAATATGGTGACCTGCCAGGTCGCGCATTCGGTCTTTTCCATCCCGAGGAAGATCGCGCGCCTGCGCTCGCAGAGCTATCTCACGGCGATCTATTCCGACCTCTACCGGCGCGATCACATGCCGATCGACGTGGTCATCAGCCCCGAGCGCGAGGTGGCCGAGGCCGCGTTGCAACGGCTCGCGATCCCCAACGCCTTCGACACCGAGATCTTCTTTGACGGCAAGGCCAAGTTGCTCGGACTCACCATCGAAGCAGACTGCCCGGTTGTAAACACGCCCCTGCGCCAGCTCACGGACCTGTTCTCGACCCTGCGTTCCGTCGTGGTCGGCATCCGGCGGGACGGTACGCTGTTCGCCCCCGAGGCGCGCGATCAGCTCTTCGTCGGGGATGCCTGCTATGTCATCACCCATGCCGACGACATCCGCCGCACGATGGAAATCTTCGGCAAGTCGCACCGCAAGCAGGAACGTGTCGTGCTGATCGGGGGTGGCAATGTCGGCCTCGCCGTGGCCAAGGAGCTTGAATCGCGCACCGAACGGGTCCGCGCGAAGGTGATCGAAAAGAACCGCCTGATCGCCGAACGCGCCGCCGAGGCACTGGAAAAGACCATCGTGCTGCATGGTGACGGTCTGGATGCGGGCCTCCTGTCCGAGGCGAATATCGAAAAGGCCGATGCCGTCCTCTGCATCACCGATGACGACAAGACCAACATGCTGGCCGCGGTGCGGGCCAAGGCGGCTGGCTGCCAGATGGCCATCGTGCTGATCAACGATCCCACGCTGATTCCGCTGCTGGAACCGCTGGGGATCGACGCCTACATCAACCCGCGCGCCACCACCGTCAGTTCGATCCTGCGGCATATCCGGCATGGCCGGGTCCGCGCCGTCTATTCCATCGGCGATGCCGAGGCGGAGGTGATCGAAGCCGAAGTGCTGTCCACCTCGCCCATCGCAGGGCAGAAGCTGCGCGACATCGACTTCCCCGAAGGCGTGCTGGTCGGCGGTGTCCTCAAGCAGGGCAAGGTGGTCAAGCTGACGGGCTCCCTGCAGATCGACGAGGGGGACCAGATCGTGATATTCGCCCTCGCCAAGGATGTGGCCGAGGTCGAGCGGCTGCTCCAGGTCTCGATCGATTTCTTCTGAGCCATGCAACGCCTGCTCGCCCTGCCGTTCTTTCTGCTGTTGTCGGGGATCGCCTCCGCGGCGATGATCCTGCCGGCAGGCTATGCGCTCGCGATCGAGGAATTCCACGATGCGCGCAGCTTCTTCTATCCCGGCATCGTGGGGCTCGTGCTCTGCACGCTGATCGGCATCGCGGTAAGCACCCGCCCGCATCAGCAAAGCGCCTTCCGCCAGCTCCTGTCGCTGCTCGCGGCGTTTTCGGTCCTCCCGCTCATCCTCGCCGTGCCGTTCTTCGAGGCGGTGCGCAATACGAGCTTTCTCAACGCCTATTTCGAGATGGTCTCCTGCCTCACCACAACCGGCGCCACCCTGTTCGAGGCGGCGCGGCTTTCGGGCCCGGAGCATCTCTGGCGCGCTCTCGTCGGCTGGATGGGTGGTCTGCTCATGTGGATCGCGGCCGCAGCCATCCTCGCGCCCCTGACACTCGGCGGCTTCGAGGTGACCGCGAGCGGCGAGCCGGGCCAGCCCACCCCGATGGGCGAGCGGCGCAACTCCGTCTCCGAAGCGGCACGGCGGCTCTCGCGCACCGCGAATGCGCTGGTGCCGGTCTATGCGGGCCTGACGCTCGCCGCCTGGATCCTGCTTCTGGTAGCCGGAGACACGCCGCTCGTCGCGATCAGCCACGCAATGTCGGTGATGGCCACGTCCGGCATCTCGCCGGTCGGCGGCATGATCGGCACGTCGAGCGGCATCGCGGGTGAGGTTATCCTGTTCGGCTTCATGTTCTTCGCCCTGTCGCGGCTGACCTTTTCCGGCGATACCGGCCATGCGAACCGGCACCGCCTGTTCTACGATCCCGAATTCCGCATGGGGCTCGCGCTGATCGTGCTGGTGCCGTCGATCCTGTTCCTGCGCCACTTCCTCGCCTCGTTCGAGATCGGCGACGAAGAGAACCTGGTCGCGGCACTCAGCGCGCTGTGGGGCGCGGTCTTCACCACGCTCTCCTTCCTCACCACCACCGGTTTCATCAGTGTCGACTGGGCCACGGCGCAGGGCTGGTCTGGGCTGAGCACACCCGGGCTGATCCTGATGGCGCTCGCCCTGATCGGCGGCGGGGTCGCCACGACCGCGGGCGGGGTGAAGCTGCTGCGCGTCTACCTGCTCTATCTCAACGGCGTCCGGGAGCTCGAAAAGCTGATCCATCCGCATTCCATCGGCCGCTCCGGCCTGCTCACGGCCCGGGTGCGCCGCGAAGGCGCCTTTATCGCCTGGGTGTTCTTCATGCTCTTCGCGCTGGTGTTGGCGGCGACGACACTGGGTCTCACCGCGATGGGCGTCGATTTCGAATCCGGCCTGATTCTGGCCATCGCCACCCTGTCCAACGCCGGCCCGCTGATCGTGATCGCGGACGAGTTGCCGATCAATCTCGTGGCGCTCGCCCCCGAGGCAAAGCTGTTCCTCTGCCTCGCCATGGTGCTGGGACGGCTTGAAATGCTCGCGCTGATCGTGATCCTCACGCCGGAACTCTGGTCAGAGTAGTGCCGCGGCGCGACAACTCTGCCTCATATAAGAACAATCAACGAATTTCCGCTGGAAGTTCCCGGGGCGAAATTACATACTTGGTGTAACGAGGGCGTGTCACATCGTGCCGCGAACAAGAAAAAAAGGCAATTTCAATGGCTTCCGACAAACAGAACCTGCAGGACGCATTCCTCAACCATGTCCGCAAGACAAAGGTTCCGGTCACCGTCTTCCTGATCAATGGCGTCAAATTGCAGGGCGTGATCACATGGTTTGACAATTTCTGCGTTCTGCTGCGACGCGACGGTCAATCCCAGCTTGTATACAAGCATGCGATTTCGACCATAATGCCGGCCCAGCCGATCAACCTCTATGACGGCGAAGACAACAATTGAAGGAACACGGGGACCACGTCACCCGCGCCTGGGTTCTGCATCCCGACATCAAATCCGACCGGGAGCGCCGCGTCGCCGTCACAGCCCTTGAAGAGGCCGTGGCGCTGGCAGCCGCCCTTCCCAATCTGGATGTCGTCGGATCGAATGTCGTGCCGCTGCCTACACCGCATGCGGGCAAGCTCTTCGGCAAGGGCAAGATCGCCGAGCTGAAAGGCGTCATGGCTGAGGCCGAGGTCGAACTCGTCCTCGTCGATGGCCCCGTCACGCCTGTGCAGCAGCGCAATCTCGAGAAGGAATGGAACGTCAAGCTGCTCGACCGCACCGGGCTGATCCTCGAGATCTTCTCGGACCGCGCGGCGACCCGCGAAGGCGTTCTTCAGGTCGAGATGGCAGCTCTGTCCTATCAGCGCACCCGGCTCGTGCGCGCCTGGACCCACCTCGAGCGGCAGCGCGGCGGGCTCGGCTTCGTCGGCGGCCCCGGCGAGACGCAGATCGAGGCGGACCGTCGCGCCATCGACGATCAGCTCGTGCGCATCCGCCGCCAGATCGAGAAGGTCGCAAAGACCCGCAGCCTGCATCGTGCGGCGCGCGCCAAGGTGCCCTATCCGATCGTCGCCCTCGTGGGCTACACCAATGCCGGGAAATCCACTCTATTTAACCGCCTGACCGGGGCGGAGGTGATGGTGAAGGACATGCTCTTCGCCACGCTCGACCCGACAATGCGGGCGGTGAAGCTCGAGGGTGGTCTCGACGTGATCCTGTCGGACACGGTGGGATTCATCTCGGACCTGCCCACCGAACTGGTCGCCGCCTTCCGCGCCACGCTGGAAGAGGTGCTCGCGGCCGATCTCATCGTGCATGTCCGCGACATCGCGCACGACAATACCGAGGAACAGGCGCAGGATGTGCGCAGCATCCTGAAATCGCTTGGTGCAGACGACGATATCCCGGTGCTCGAACTCTGGAACAAGGTCGACCTGCTCGAGGGCGTGGCGCATGAGGCCGCGATCAACCGCGCCAACCGCGACCCGAACATCCACGCCGTCTCGGCTCTCACGGGCGAGGGGCTGCCAGGCTTCCTTGCGACGGTCACAGGCCTGCTCGAGGTCGCGAAGACCGTTCAGGAGCTGCATATCCCCTTCGATCAGGGCAAGCGGCGCGCCTGGCTTCACGAGCACGAACTGATCGAGAGCGAAGTGCAGGTCGAGGATGGTTTCGACATCACGGTCCGCTGGACGGCGCAGGATGCCCGCAGCTTCGAAAAGCTCTGACCCGCGCCACTCTCACCGAATTACGGCGCAGAAGACTAACGCCTCCTGCCAATTCATCTTGCCAGATAAACTCCGGGGAGTGTGAGGGGCAGCGCCCCTCACTGTCGGCCAGGTCCAGACTGCGCGACAGGGAACGTCATTCCCGCACCAGATGCGTCACGCCCACTGCCGCGGCGCGGGCGAGGTCCACGTCGAGTGACATCGGGATGTATTCGCCCCGCCGCCAGAGCTGCCCAAGATCGTCGTAATGACGCGACAGGAAATGCCCAGACTGCCCAGTCGAATTCACGAAGACCGATGAATCCGGATCGGCGAAGTCATAGACCCCGCGATACCCCGCGCCATGCACGTTCTGGAACGGATCGGGGTCCTGTCCGGACGTCATCCCCCGCTGCAGCGTGTTGTCGCCGCCCGAGGTGCTCTGCCGGATGTTCACGAAATACCGCAGCACCGGAACGTCCCCCAGCACCGGGTGATCATGTGTCGCCTGATGCGCATCACCCCAGCGCAGGGATTCGAGGTTGGTGCCGTATTTCTCGCCGATCCACACCAGCGCGTCGTCGAGCGCGAGGCGCGAGATTTCGGTACAGGTCTCGACCGGGGCGGAGCGCAGGATGTCGCACCAGGCAGCGGCACCATCCACATCGCGGAACACCCGCTCGATGAACAGCGGCTCGACATGGTCGAACTCTTCGGCGAGCGGGCCCAGATCGTCGCGGATCAGCCGTTCCTGCAGCGCGCGTACCCAGGCTGCATAGATCAGCGGCTCGGGCAGATGCTCGTTCATCTCGCCGTTCCAGTTGGCCAGCAGCTCCAGCGCGCGCTGGCGCTGTCGTTGCGGCGTGCCTTCGGGTGCGGCCTCCCCGGTGAACCACAGATCCGCACCGATCAGTGGCAGCAATGTGCGTGCGGTCACGGAAACGGTGTCGAGCTGCGCCTCGATGAAGCTGTCGCGCGTATGGACCTGCCGCCCCTGCATCAGGCCCTCCCAGCGCATGACCCGCTGGGAATCTCCCCAGTTGAAGCTCATATGCATCGGGAAAGGGCGGTCGACGATCTTGTTGTTGGTATTGCCGACGATCCCGCCAGCGGGCGCGACGAATTCCGGATTGGCCGAATAGGGCAGAATCCCCTGCCAGCGGTTCTCGCTGCGCCATCCGGGGCTCGGCAGGCGGCCCAGGCTCTGGTGATTG
The DNA here is from genome assembly GCA_038260405.1 of Rhodobacterales bacterium. Lineage (GTDB taxonomy): Bacteria > Pseudomonadota > Alphaproteobacteria > Rhodobacterales > Rhodobacteraceae > Puniceibacterium. The sequence goes on from JBBSNW010000086.1 coordinate 11,862, forward strand.
GCATCGCGGCGCGGCATGGCGCCCACGGTCTTGAGAGCGATATCCTCGCGGTCGATCAGGGTCAGGTTCTGCGACGGCGCGACATATCCTTCCGACACCTCGAGCGCCTCCTGCACCGAGCCTGCATGCATGAGGCCGATGGCGGCCGACATCGAGGTATCGCGCGCCGTAAGCGCCGTCCAGGCGAGTGAGACGACATGGCCCGGCGGCGTCACTGTGCTCAGATCGAACTGGGTTGCAGGCAGGACGGGACCATTCTCGGTCCAGCGCAGGGTGACTGTGACGGGGGCCGCATCCTTGATCTCGATGATCGACTTGCGCGTGCGAAAGCGGCTCCAGCCTTCGGGCGTGCGGTATTGTTCGGGATCGTCGGGGTTCAGCTCTTCGATATAGAGGTCCTGATCGTCGAGATAGGAGGAGGTGATGCCCCAGCCGAGCGTCTGCGAGCGGCCCAGCATGATCGCGGGCACGCCGGGGATCGTGCCGCCGATCACCCCGCCGGAACTCAGCTGCATCCGGGCGAGATACCAGATCGACGGTGCGGTGAACCCGAGATGCGGATCGTTCGCGAGCAGGGTCCCGCCCGAGGCCGAGCGCGACGGCGCGGCGGCCCAGACGTTTGAGGCCCCGGCAAGCCCGCGCGGTGCGACCGGCATCAGCATGTCGTTGCCGATATGGTCTGCTTGCGCGTATTTCGGCACGTCCGGGAAAAGCGACGCATATTCCGGCAATGCGGCGACGCCCTGACCGGGCATGTCGGGAAGGATGTCGGCGACGCGGTCCGCATCCGGCAGCAGCAGGGAGGTGCGCGCGCGCAGGACGTCCTCGCGCATGTGGCCGGACAGCTGCAGCGCCATCAGCTTCACTATTGCGATGGAATCCGCAGGCTGCCAGGGCGCGAGCGGCGCGTTGAAGATGAAGAATTCCGGTGCCCCCCGCCCGAGCGAATCCCGGTTGATCTCGGCGATCCGCGCATTCACCCCGGCGGAATACGCATCGAGCGCGTCGCGCGTGCGGGCATCCTGCGAGGCCACGGACTGCACGGCGAGCGGGTAAAGATCGAGGCGGCGCAGCAGCTTGTCCGTCTCCACGGTGCGGGCGCCGAAGATCTCGGATAGCCGACCCTGCACGGTGCGCCGCAGCAGCGTCATCTGCCACAGACGGTCCTGCGCATGGGCGTAACCCAGGCCATAAAACGCGTCACGGTCGGATTGCGCCATGATGTGGGGGACGTTGGAATTGTCGCGCACGATCTCGACATCCGCGGTAAGCCCCTGAACCACCAGTGTCTTGTCGTAATCGGGCAGGGACCGCGAGCCGAGATAGTAGACCACCAGCACGGCCAGGACGGTCAGCACGATCGCCGCCGTGGCCAGACGCAGCAGCCATCTGAATAGAAACCCCATATCCGTCTCCGCCTTGCCTGCCCGATGCGCGTGGGCCGTGAGTTAACCCGCCCCGTCCCCCTTGCCAAGGGCCGGCCCAGCGGGCACCACTTGGTCAAACAGGGAAAAGAGGAACAGGAATATGGCAAAAGTTGCATTTCTCGGGCTCGGCGTGATGGGTTATCCGATGGCCGGACATCTGGCAAAGGCCGGGCATGACGTGACCGTCTACAACCGGACCGCCGCCAAGGCCGAGGCCTGGGTCAAGGAGCATGGCGGCGCGATGGCCGCAACTCCGGCCGAGGCGGCGCGCGGTGCGGCCTTCGTGATGTCCTGTGTCGGCAATGACGATGACCTCCGCTCGGTCTGCCTCGGCGAGGATGGCGCTTTCGCGGGCATCAAAAACGGCACGATCTTTGTCGATCACACCACGGTATCGGCGAATGTGACGGCCGAGCTTTATGCCGTGGCGCGCGATCTTGGTGTGTCCTTCGTCGATGCGCCGATCTCGGGCGGGCAGGCGGGAGCCGAGAAGGGCGCCCTGTCGGTCATGTGCGGCGGCGATGCGGCGGCGTTTGACGCAGCGCTGCCGGTCATCGACGCCTATGCCCGCATCTGTCGGCGTATCGGCGAAACCGGAGCCGGCCAGATGACCAAGATGTGCAACCAGATCGCGATTGCCGGGCTTGTCCAGGGCCTGTCCGAAGCGCTGCACTTTGCCCAGAAGGCGGGCCTTGACGGGCGTGCGGTGGTCGAGGTGATCAGCCAGGGTGCGGCCGGATCGTGGCAGATGTCGAACCGCTACGAGACCATGCTGGACGACAGGTTCGACCACGGCTTCGCGGTGGACTGGATGCGCAAGGATCTGGGCATCTGCCTGCAGGCGGCGGACGGTGTTGGCGCCTCGCTGCCGGTCACGGCGCTCGTCGATCAGTTCTACAAGGATGTGCAGAGCCTCGGCGGCGGACGCTGGGACACGTCGAGCCTGATCAAGCGGTTGCAGGCCTTCGAAGGCTGAGCGCTCCGAAAGGCGCACGCGTCCGGAAATCCGGTGCAACCGGGCAGGGCGCTGCCCTTGCGCTATGTCGCCGACCCGAAAGACAGGTCTCGGGTCGGTGAAAAGCTGAGAGCAGTCAACTTTAACGACAGCAAACCGATGCCCCCGCACGATTGCCCATTGTCATGACTGGCACCGTGGTCTTATGCTGTCTGTCAGGCTGGTTTCGCGCTACGCGAAACGCCGCACGAGTTTCGCTGGACAGATCGAACCGGGCTACCCCCCGCGAGCTGGACAGACCGATAGGGCCGCAAGGCCACCAAGTTCGCCCGGGCGCCTTTACAGCGTCGGGCATCAAATGGGCGCAGACGGACAGGATCCCAACGGGTTTAGCTGCTTCTTGCGTCGGAGAAGAACCGCGATGACGCGCGCCACAAGAATTAGGCAAACCGCACGAGACGATACGTCTTTGCGTGCCTGCGCGCCGCGCCTCGCCTTGACAAGACACCCCCATACCGCGCTGCACCCGCCTGGGTCCGGTGCGCGTTTGGCGTGCAAACGGATAAAATGCCTAAGAAAATGCTTATCGACGCCACCCATGCGGAAGAGACCCGCGTCGTGGTGGTTGACGGAAACAAGGTCGAGGAGTTCGACTTTGAATCCGAAAACAAGCGCCAGCTTGCTGGCAACATCTACCTCGCAAAGGTAACCCGGGTCGAACCGTCGCTTCAGGCGGCATTTGTCGATTACGGCGGCAACCGCCACGGATTCCTCGCCTTTTCCGAGATCCATCCCGATTATTACCAGATTCCCGTCGCCGACCGTAAGGCGCTGATGGACGAAGAGCAGGCCTATGCCGAGGCCCAGCAGCGCGAGGACGAGGAAGACAAGCCCAAGCGCTCGCGTTCCCGGTCGCGCACACGCACGAAGTCCGAGAGCACACGGTCCGACGATGCCACGGCGTCGCAGGAAGTGTCTGGGATGGAGACGATCGACCTCGACGAAGAGGATACTTCGGATACCGAAGGCCTCTCGCCGATGGAAACCGTTTCGGCCACTCCGGTCGAGGAACCCACGGACGAGAACGGCGACGACATCCACGACGATGACAACGAGGTCCAGCAGGCCTCCGAGCGGGACGAGTCGATCGAATCCGTGGCCGACGAGGATACCGAGGAAGATTTCCGCCCGGTGCGCAAACCGCGCCCGCGGCGCTACAAGATCCAGGAAGTCATCAAGGTCCGCCAGATCCTGCTCGTGCAGGTCGTGAAGGAAGAGCGCGGCAACAAGGGCGCGGCGCTGACCACATATCTCTCGCTCGCCGGACGTTACTGCGTGCTGATGCCGAACACCGCCCGGGGCGGCGGCATTTCGCGCAAGATCACCAACGCCGCCGACCGTTCCAAGCTGAAAGAGATCGCGCAGAGCATCGAGGTGCCCAAAGGTGCCGGCCTCATCGTGCGCACGGCCGGTGCCAAGCGCACCAAGACCGAGATCAAGCGCGATTACGAATATCTCCAGCGCCTTTGGGAGCAGATCCGCGAACTCACGCTGAAGTCGATCGCGCCAGCGAAGATCTACGAAGAGGGCGACCTCATCAAACGGTCGATCCGCGATCTTTATAACCGCGACATCGACGAGGTGTTCGTCGAGGGTGAACGCGGCTACCGTATCGCCAAGGACTTCATGAAGATGATCATGCCGTCCCACGCGAAGAACGTGAAACATTACGCAGAATCAATGCCGCTTTTCGCGCGCTACCAGGTGGAATCCTACCTGAGCTCGATGTTCAACCCGACCGTGCAGCTGAAATCCGGTGGTTATATCGTGATCGGCGTGACCGAGGCGCTCGTTGCGATCGACGTGAACTCCGGCCGGGCCACCAAGGAAGGCTCGATCGAGGAGACGGCGACCAAGACCAACCTGGAGGCCGCCGAAGAGGTGGCCCGCCAGCTGCGTCTGCGTGACCTTGCGGGCCTCATCGTGATCGACTTCATCGACATGGATGAGCGCAAGAACAACCTCGCCGTCGAGAAGAAGATCAAGGACAAGCTCAAGACCGACCGCGCCCGCATCCAGGTGGGACGCATTTCGGGCTTTGGCCTGATGGAGATGTCGCGCCAGCG
>JBBSNW010000087.1:0-16277 GCA_038260405.1 Rhodobacterales bacterium
GGCCCCGCAGTCACTGCGGGCGGGCTGATCTTCATCGGTGCCACGATGGACGGCATGGTGCGTGCCTATGACCTCAAGACCGGTGACGAACTCTGGAGCGATCTGACCGAAGCGCCATCGGTGTCGAACCCGGCGGTCTACGAGCACGAAGGCAAGCAATATGTCGCCTTCATCTCGGGCGGCAACTCGATCCTGAAGCCCTCGGTCGGCGACATGGTCTCGGTCTACCGCCTCCCCGAGTGAGGCAGATGTCAGTCTGACGGAAAGAGGCGCCCGGTTGGGCGCCTCTTTTTGTGTCGGGTTTCAGGATTTTTCCTGCTCGGCCATGGCACGATTTGCGAGGAGTGCCGGGCGCTGAAAAGGGGTTCTTAAGGACCCCGCCCGAGGATCAGATGACCAGGACCGGCGTGTCGGTGAGACTGGTCACCTTATGGCTGACCGAGCCCAGCATGTAGCCTTCGGAAGAACCGAGCCCGCGCGAGCCCAGCACGATCAGGTCGCAGCCCTTTTCGGCGGCGAAGCTCACGATGGTGCGTGCAGAGGGTCCGCTCTTGATGAAGGCCGTGACACGTTCGACACCAAGCTCCCTGGCGCGGGCCTTGGCCTCGTCCGCCGCCTCGCGCGACACTTCACGCATCACGTCATCGAGGTTGCGGTTCGGCTCCCCACGGCCACGCACCATCGACAGCGATGCCTCGAGCATCGAGTGGTGCCTATAGACGGTCAGAACGATGATCTGGGCGCCGGTCAGCTTGGCCAGTTCCGCGGCCTTTTCTAGCGCGGCATAGGCTCCGTTCGAGCCGTCATAGGCGGCCAGGATGGTTTTGAACATTGCGCTACCTGCTTATTTTGCAAAGGCCAGGTCGCGCAGGAACAGCGCGATCTGCGGAAAGAAGATCAACGCCACAGCGACAGAAAGCAGCATCACGATGAAGGGCGGGGTGCCCCGGATCACCTCGGCATAGGGCCGCTTGAACACGGCGATGGCGGTGAAGATATCGCAGCCGAAGGGCGGGGTAGCACTGCCGATCGCGACCTGCAGCGTGATGATCGTGCCGACCAGAACGGGGTCGAGCCCGGCCGAATTCACCACAGGAGCGAAGATCGGCACGAGGATCAGGATGACGACGATCGGGTCGACGAACATGCAGCCCACGAAGAAGGCGATCGAGATGGTGAAGAGGATGCCGTATTGTCCCATCTGGTCGATGCCGATGGCGCCCAGCACTTCCTGCGGGATCTGCGCGAAGCTGATGACATAGGAGAATGCCGCGCCCGCACCGACCAGGATGAAGACCACCGCGGTGATCAGACCGGTGGATTTCGCAGTGGCATAGAGCTGCTTGACCGTCATCTCGCGGAACATGATCATCTCGAGGATCAGCGCATAGAGCACACAGGCCGCGGCGGCCTCGGTCGGTGAGAAGATGCCGCCATAGATGCCGCCCACGATGATCACCGGAAAGCCGAGCGGCCAGAGCGCGCGCTGGACGGCCTCTCCGCGCTCGCCCCATGTCGATTTAGGCTCGGTCGGTACGTTGTGGCGATGCGCGTAGATGTAGGAATAGATCGAGAACATGACGAGGATCAGCAGCCCCGGACCGATCCCGGCAATGAACAGTTCCGAAATCGAGGTGCCGGAAACCACGCCGTAGATGATCATGCCGATCGAGGGCGGGATCAGGAAGGCGATGTCCGAGGCGTTCACGATCAGGGCAAGCACGAAGCTGTCCTTGTAGCCGGCCTTGAGCATCCGGGGGCGCAGCGGCCCGCCGACGGCGACCACCGTCGCCTGGGTCGAGCCGGAGACCGCGCCGAACAGCGTGCAGGCGGTTGCGGTCGATACCGCGAGTCCGCCCTTGAGGTGGCCGACAAAGGCCATCACGAGGTCGATCAGCCGGTTGGCGGACTGGCCGCGCGTCATGATGTCGGCGGCGAAGATGAACATGGGCACGGCGATCAGACTGGCCGGGCGAATCCCGCCCAGGATCTGCTGCACCATCGTGTCGAGCTGTCCGAACCCGCCGAACAGCGCGACGAAGCCGATCAGCGACCCGGCGATCAGCGGGATCATCATCGGGAAACCGAGCAGCAGTAGAAAGATCATGGTGCCGAAAATCATCAGGCTCATGGCTCAGACCTCCTCTTCGCCGGTATTGTCATAGCCTTCCATCGTGCTGGTGGAGAGCCAGATGTCCTTGTCGATCAGGTTCTTGACGGCTGTCAGCGCGTATTGAACCCCCGTCAGGAAAAAACCCACCGGTGCCCAGATGATGATCCACCAGACGGGAATCTGCAGCGCCGGAAGCAGCCGCCCGCGCGAGGCCTGCGTGCTGACATATTCGATGGAATACCAGGTGAGCAGGAACATCGCGGCGGCGGTGACCACGGAGATCAGGATCATCAGCGGTTTGCGCAAGGTGGGTTTCAGAGCATCGAAGATGGCGGACATGCGGATATGGCGACCGTGCCGCGCAGCATAGGAGATCCCCGCGAAGGTGATCAGGATGATCAGCGCCTGGTTCAGCTCTTCGGTGAAGAAGATGCTCTGGCCCAAGGCGTAACGGCCGACCACGTTGGCCATCGTGTTCAGCGCCATGAGCAGCACGCCGGTCGCCAGCAGGACAGCCTCGATGCGGGCGACAGCGACGTCGACGACGCCGAGTATGCCCGGCAGTCCGGAAACATACTGGGAATCGTCGATATCGTCGTCGGCGACCGTGGTCTGAACCTCGGCGGGTACGTCCTGATCGCGCGATTGTCGAAGGTCGTCATCTGCCTTCATGGTCGCTGTCCTTGATGTAATTCGGGAAAAGTATCAGCTTGGTGTCGGGCTACCCGCAGGCGGCCCGACACTTTGGCAGATAGACGACGCGAGAGCTCTCAGCTCTCGGCGGCGGCGTTGTCGAGGTCTGTCTTCATCTGGTCGAGGATTTCCTGCGCCTGATCGCCACCGATCTTGAGGAATTCCTGCTCCACCTCATCGGCGGTCGCGATGAAGGGCGCGCGCTCTTCCTCGGTCAGCGTGTTGATCGTGATCGAGGGCTTCGCTTCCTTGATCTTCTCCAGCGACTCTTCGGTCAGTCCGTCCTGATAGTCGATGATGTAGTCGAAGGAGACGTCGATCGCGTTTTCGATCAGCGTCTTGTCCTCCTCGGGCAGGCCCTCGTAGAAGTCGAGATTGGCCATCACAGCCGTGGTGAAGTTGTTGTGCCCGGCGCGGGTGATGTAGTCGGTCACCTCGTACATCTTCGTGGACTCGATGAAGAAGGCCGGGTTTTCCTGACCCTGGATGATGCCGGTCTGCAGCGCGCCGTAAACCTCACCCCAAGGCAGGGGTGTCGGTGTGGCACCGAAGGCCTGATAGCTTCCCACCAGCAGCGGGTTCGTCATCACGCGGAACTTCACCTCGTTGAGATCCTCGGGAGTGCGGACCGGTTCGGTCGTGGTCATCATGACCTCGCCCTCGGGGAACATCGTCAGCAGTTCCAGCCCCTGCTCGGCATAGAGCGGCGGGAAGAGTTCGTTGATGGCGACGGAATTCTCGAAGAAGTTCGCGAGCTGATCTTCATCCTGCGGCAGGAGGTAGGGCACGAAGAAGACCTGCGCTTCGGGGATCAGCGCGCCGGTGAAGCCCGGGGACTGGTCGACGAACTGAAGGATGCCGGACTGCGCCTGCTCCATCGTGTCGGCGGATTCGCCCAGCGTGCCGAAGGGAAAGAGCTGCACTTCGTGATCCGAGTTGGCCTCGATCTCTTCCTTGAACTTCTGGGCGAACTTGCCCTGAACCTCGTCCATCGCCTCTTCGAACGCATAGCGCCATGTATCCGCGCTCGCGGCACCGGTTCCGGCCACGAGAGCGATCGCACTTGCGGCGATAAGGTTGTTGTAGGTCATGGTGATTTCTCCAATCTTCGGGCGCCACTGCCGCAGGGTTGCGGCCGGACGGCTCGTTGCATTTGGCGGGAGCGGATCCCGCCGGAGGATGTCCGAATGATTTCAGGGGCTCCATGCAACGTCAATGTCTGACTGCCCTTAAAGCGGCCCGCCGGTGGCAGTTCGGGCCTGCCGCACGTTAATGAAGCGCATAAGGTGCACTCATAAGGTGATAGTGAGTAAAGCACATCAACCAAAAGGTGTATGTGCTCGTCTAAAAGTTGCAATGCGATCGGAAGATCGAGCCGTCGGATCACGCCGCGACACCACCATGAGGCGCATTCTGACGACTTGACGCGCGTCCGGCGTCACCTTTTTTGCAGAAATTTGCGGCCTTTTTAAAGGACGTGGCGCTGAGAGAAGATTTTCAGCCGCGGCGGCTCCCGCGGTGGATGATGACCCCGCAGAAGCCGCCACAGTTTCAGGTTCTAAAACCGTCAGACCAGGTGGCGCGGGATCGAGACATCCCAGTCCTTGTCCCGGACCAGACTGTCGCCTTCCCAGGCTTGCAGGCGGGCGACGATGCGGAAAGTGTCGCGATCGCTCGTGAGGCGCGTCGTGGTCACCGTCTTCACCGACCAGCCGTCGCGCCGCATCTCGTGCGTCCAGGTCACTTCGCCCTCGGCCGAGGCCGGATCGTCGGGCAGGATCGCATAGGTCTCGCGCGCTTCGGCGGAGTGATAGAAATCATGCGCGTTGATACGCACGCCCCCTTCGTGATCGCGGACTTCGATCGTCACGCGGCCTGTATCGCGATCCTCGGTGACGCGCCATTCCGCTTGCGCGGGTTCGTCATGGGTCACGTCCAGCGGCGCGCCAGCGCGCGGCGTGCCGAGATCCCGTGGCGTCTGCCCATCGGGAGTCCGCACCGGCAGGTCGAGCTGCGACTGTCCTGTCAGGACGGTGAGCTTGACCGGCTCGGGTGCTGGCCAGGCAATCGGGAAATAGCTGGTCGAGAGCGCCAGCCGGATCCGGTGCCCGGCGCGGAAGGTCTGCGCGACGTGCTTCATCGGGACGTCGACCGTATAGGTCTTGCCGGGCTCCAGCGGGGCAGGGTGTTCATGGCTGTCGCGATGGGTGAGGTTCATCAGGCCATAGCTTACCCGCGTCGCCGCCCCGTCGGGCGCGACGTCCACGAGCCGCGCAGCGACCTGCGCCACCGGCCGGTCGACCTGCAGGGTGAGCGTCAGCCTGGCATCCCCGGCAATCTCCATGTCGGATTCGAGCGGGGCCGTGTCAAAGACAAGGCTTCCGGCATCGTCGCGACGCTGGTCCCCCGGCTGGTCCCCCGCATGCGCATAAGAGCACCACTTGCCCGCCTGCACGCCGACCCAGAGCGGCGAGTTGATCGACACGCGCGCCTCCTCATCATCCGGCACACCGCCAAGGTCACCCTCGGCGCCAAGGGCGAAAGTCGTGCGCGTGACGTTGGGCGAGGGCCAGGCGGGTTCGGTGATCCAGCGGCCGTCGCGATGGTCATAATGGCTGCGGGGGGCGGCGTGATCCTGCAGGAACAGGCGCAAGGGCGGTTCGTCCAGGATGCCGGTCTCGTGGCCCTTGAGGCACTGGTCCCACCAGCGCGTCTCCTCGGTCAGCCAGTCGATGGCGGGGCCGGGCGCGCCGAGATGCGGGTATCTGTGCGCCCAGGGGCCGACGATGCCCTTGACCGGGCCGGGCAGGTTTTCGACCAGCCGGAACACCGCGCGGCAATAGCCGTCGGCCCAGCCGCTGACGGCATAGACCGGCACCTCGATATCCGCGAAATTCTCGCAGACCGAGCCGTGTTTCCAGAAATCATCGCGGGTCTGATGGCGCAGCCATGTCTCGAGCCAGAGGCCAGAGCCATCGAGCCGCTCCTCCCACATCTCGCGCCAGCGTGCGCCGACATGAGCGGGATCGGGCGGCAGGGTGTTGATGCCGAACATGACCGAGGCCCAGGACAGCTGATCCCCGAGCAACGTGCCGCCCATATAGTGGATGTCGTCGGCATAACGGTCGTCCGTCGAACAGATCGTCACCACACCCTTGAGCGCGGGCGGGCGCAGAGCCGCGAGCTGCAAGCCGTTGAAACCGCCCCAGGAAATGCCGACGATGCCGACGCCGCCATCGCACCAGTCCTGATCCGCGATCCATTCGATCACGTCGCAGCCATCCTGCAGCTCGGTCGGGGTGTATTCGTCCACCATCAATCCTTCGGATTCGCCGGTGCCGCGCAGATCGACGCGGATATATGCATAGCCTTGCGCCGCAAGCCATGGCGCCCGGGCATGGTCCCGCTCGAGCGTCTTGTCGTTCTTCCGGTAGGGGATGTATTCGAGGATCGCCGGAACCGGCTGCGCCGCGGCATCTTCGGGCATCCAGATCCGTGCGGCGAGCCGCGTACCGTCCGGCATCGTGATCTCGACATGCTCAAGCTCCCGCACGGGGGCCGACAGGGGGGTATCGATTTTCATGCGGTCACTCGATTTCGCCAGAGGTGGGTTTCGGTGCCCGGTATCATGCCCGCCCCGTCGGAAGTCCAGCGGACACCATGCCGCTATTCCACGATATCGGTGAACTCGTAATTCAGCTTCTTCATCACCTGTTCGTAATTCCACAGCAGCTTGGACTGCTTGCTTGCCCCCATCCAGACCGAGGCGACGGCAAAGCTGTAGGCATCCTGTTCGGGCAAATCAGACAGAAGCGAATTCTTGGTCACGTAGGAAGAGATGCGCGTGCCATCGACCTGCTCCGCCGCCACCGCGATTTCGGCGTTGGAGGGGACGCGGGCGACCGTGGCATCGTTGAAGAACACCCGGTAGAAGAATTCGCCCGCTACGTTCTGCGGCCCTTCACCCTGCGGCATGTCGGGGCGCTGACCAAGGCCGAGATCGATCGTCACCTGCTGGTGGCTCACGCCATCGACCATCTCGAACAGGTCGCAATGCGACTGCGCGATGCGCGTGTTGATCTCGAGCAGCCAGATCTTGTTGGACACTTCGTCCCAGTAATATTCGATGTTGAAGCCCGCATTGTCATAGCCGATATGGGCCATGATCGTGCGCGTGATCTCGTTCATCGTGTCCTGGATGCGCTTGGGCAGAGTCGACGGGTAGAGGTAGTAGAAAAAGCTCAGCACCTGCGGATAGCGGATCGAATCTACCGTTCCGTAGGGCACGACCTCGCCGTTGTAGACATAGCCCTCGACCGTGCATTGCCGCCCGCCGATGACCTGTTCGGCCATGCAGTAATGCCCCTCGACCGCGCGGATGTCGTCGGGCATGTCGGCCTGGCTCAGCACGTAATCGAAGGGTTCGCCGATGGAGCGGATCTCGGCGCGCAGCTTTTCGGTCGCGTAGGCGAAATCCTCGGGGCTGTCGATGCGGAAGCCGAGCCGCGAACCGGAGGACTTGATCGGCTTCACGAAGAAGGGAAAGCGCAGATCCGCCTCGCCGATCCGCGACAGGGCATTATCGTCGAAGGGATCGAAGGCGGTGAATTTCGGGATGTGGTCGGGGATCACCTCGGCCATCACCTGACGCGACCAGAACTTGTGCTCGCATTTCAGCAGGCTTTCGAGCGATGCATTGGGCGTGCCGTATTTCTTGCAGAGCAGCGGCAGCATGGTCGAGACGGGAAAGTCGATATAGCCGACGATGGCGTCGATCGAGCCATCGAAGGCGTCGAGCGTCGCCTCGGCCTCGGCGAGCATCGCGGGGATGTCGAAATCCTGCGTTTCGGACACCTGCGCCGGTGTCAGGAGCGGGTGAAAGTTCACATCCTCGACGCCGCGCAAGCGTTTCAGTCGGGCTGCGTTCAGGTCGTTCAACCCGATGACGAACACGTTCTTGGTCATTTCCTGTCCTTCCGGTCAGAGGCGGGCAGGGCAGGCAGGGCGGCCCCTAAGGAGCCTGCCCCGCCACCACCCTCGCCATATTGCAATATCAGGCTTTGGCGAGCTCGGCCTGCGAGGCATAGGTCCGCCCCTTGAGCCGTTCGGTGGTGCCTTCGATGTCGTCGACGAGCAGCAGAAGGAAATCGCCCGGCTCGGCCGCACCGATCGCCTTGGCCACTGCCTCCTGCTCGCTCATGATTGTTTCGACCTTGGCTTGGGTTCCGGCCGAAGCTGCGCCGTCATGGATCAGCCTCGACGTCTCGCCGGTCTCGCGTCCGCGGGCATCGGTCTCGTAGACAAAGACCAGATCGCACATCCGGGCGAGCTGCGCACCAAGGGCGGCCAGATCCTCGTCCCGCCGGTTGCCGGGGGCGGTCGCGACGCCGATCTTGCGCTGCGTGGCAAGACCGTTGACCAGCGGTTGCAGCGCGATCAGCGCCGGAACGTTGTGGCCATAGTCGATCAGGCACTTCACGCCATCCGCCTCGAAATAGTTCGTGCGGCCCGGCATCTGCGCCGGAGTCGGGTGGAAGGTCAGCAGGCCCGCGCGGATGTCGTCGATCTCGATCCCGTGGGCGATGGCGGCGGCGGCGGCGGCCATGGCGTTCTGCACGTTGAAGGGGGCATGCCCTTCGAAAGCGATGGGCACGTCGTTGACCTCGACGATCTCGACCGTGACCTTGCCGCGCAGCATGACGATCTTGCCATGCTTGACGGTCAGCACCATGCCGAGACCCGCGAGATGCTCGGCGAGCGCGGGGTTTTCCGGATCCATGGTGAAATAGATGATCTCGCCGCGCGCCCAGTAGGTGCCATGCTCCATCACCAGCGGATCATCCGCGTTCAGCACGCAGTAACCGCCCTCCTTCTTCACCGCATCCACTACCACGGTCTTGCAGCGTGCAAGCTCCTCGAGTGTGTGGATATCCCGCTCGCCCAGATGGTCCGAGGCGATGTTGAGCAGCACGCCCACGTCGCATTCGTCAAAGCCGAGGCCCCGGCGCATGATGCCGCCGCGCGCCACTTCGAGCACCGCATGTTCGACCGTGGGTTCGCGCAGGACCGCCTGCGCCGCAGCCGGGCCGGAATAGTCGCCGCGCAGGATCACGTTGTTGTCGATCTCGACCGTGCCGGTGCAGCCCATGCCGACCGAGATGCTGGCCTGGCGCAGGATATGCGTCGTGAGGCGCGTGGTCGTCGTCTTGCCGTTGGTGCCGGTGATCGCGGTGATCGGGATGCGGCCATTGTCCGTGGGGTCGGGGAAGAGCATGTCGACCACGTGCTCGCCGACGGGGCGCGGGCTGCCATGCGTGGGCGCCATGTGCATCCGGAAACCCGGACCGGCATTCACCTCGACCACGCCTGCCGATTGCTGGTCGAGCGGAATGGACAGGTTCTCGGCCAGAAGGTCGATGCCGATGATGTCGAGCCCGACGAGGCGGCCGATCCGCTCCATCGCGAACTTCACCTCGGGATGCACCTCGTCGGTGAGGTCGGTCGCCGTTCCCCCGGTCGAGATGTTGGCCGTGGATTTGAGATAGGCGATCTCTCCCTCGGGCAGCACCGTATCGAGCGCGAAGCCCGCCTGTTCCAGCATCCGCTCTGTCTGCACGTCGACATGGATCTGGGTCAGAAGGTTCTCGTGGCCGACTCCCCGGCGTGGATCCGAATTCTCGACGTCGATCAGCGCCTGGATGGTGGTCTTTCCGTCACCCACGACATGGGCCGGACGGCGGCGCGCCGCGGCGACCAGCTTGCCGCCGATCACCAGCATCCGGTGATCCTCGCCCTTGATGTAGCTCTCGACGATCACCGCGCCGGAATCGTCTCGCACCCGGGCAAGGGCGGCATCGAAACCGGCCTGCAGATCCTCGGAGGTTGCGATGTCGGTCGTGACGCCGCGCCCGTGATTGCCCGACAGGGGCTTGGTCACCACCGGCCAGCCGATCCAGTCGGCCGCCTGCTGCGCTTCTTCGATGGAATAGCAGACCTGCCCGCGCGGCACCGGAACACCGGCATCGTCGAGGATCTGCTTGGTCCATTCCTTGTCGTCGGCGATCGAGTGGCCGATGATACCGGAGGCATCCGTGACCGTCGCCTGAAAGCGGCGCTGCTTGATGCCGTGGCCGAGCTGCGTATAGCTCGTGCCTGCGGTCAGATTATATGCGGGAATGTTGCGCGCCTTCGCGGCATTCACGATCGACCCGGTCGAGGGGCCGAGCGCATTGGCGTCGCGCACCTCCTTCAGGCGATCGATGACCGGGCCAAGATCGACATCCTCGCCAGTGTAGAGCTTCCGGACGATCTCGACGGCGGCCTCACCGGCGGCAATGCCGCTGGCCTCGTCGCGATAGCGGAAGACGATGTTGTAGATGCCGGGCTCGTAGCTGTCGACGGTCTTGCCGTAGCCAACCGAGAAGCCGATCATGTTCTGGAGTTCGAGGGCCACATGCTCGACCATGTGACCGGCATAGGTGCCGCCTTCCACCCTCTCCAGAAAACCGCCCGGGGTCCCGACCGAGCAGCGGTGATCGTAGATGGTGGGGATCAGGTCACGCAGCTTTTGCGCAATTCCGGGAATCTTGTCACTGGGTTTGTCTTCCAGATCCTCGATGTCGAGCCGCATGTAGATGGCTTGGTAGCGGCTGTAATAGTTTGGTCCGCGCAGCGCACGGCATTCAAGTATATTCAAAAGTAAGCTCCAGGTTACCGGCCCGCAGATCTTCGGGGCTCAGGACCCGCCGATCCGACATGCTGTATGCATAACCGTTGACCAACGCGTGCATTATGACGTTATGGACGGTGACGGCCTCACCGTCCTCCAGATCGAACACATTCGACCCGGTTATCTGCGAACTGTCAACCAGGATGACGTGACCCGGCCCGAAGACGCGGATCAGGTCGCCGTCGAAATGCACCGCGGCATCCTCTCCGAGACCGACCCCGAGGTATTCGGGATTCGTCGCCCCGACCTCCATCAGCCGGGAAAACCGTCCGCGTTCCAGAAAGTGCGTGTCCATCACGACGCCATGCACCAGACCGAAGCCTGCGCTCATCTTGACGGCGCCCTTGCGCAGCGAGTCATCGGCCGGACCGCCATAGACCATCGTCTGCGACTGGCAGGCCGCGCCGGCGCTGGTTCCGGCGATCACGACACCTTCTTCACGCCGCGCACGCAGCGTCGCCAGTGCCTTCGAGGCGCCGAGGATGTTGGTCAGCCGCATCTGGTCGCCGCCCGAGATGAAGATCACGTCGGACCGGCGGATCATGTCGACAAAGGTGTCGGAGGCGGCATCCTTGCGGTCGCGGATGCGGATGTTCAGAACCTCCTCCGCACCGATTTCGGAAAAGACCTGATCATAGCCTTCGAACACGTCGTCCGGAATGCTGCTGGCGGTGGTGATGACCCCCACGACCGGCGTCTTGCAGGCGCTCAGCGCGAGTACGCGGCGCAGGATGTCGGCGCGGGAGGTCTTGTCCTCGGCCCCGCCGATGGCGACCATGGCACCCTTGGCCGGAACCTTGACAGGCATGTTCATGTGCTGCACTCCTCTCCCTTCGCGGGGGTAATGGTTTTCATCGGACTTTAGCATCATGGACGGCGGCGAACAGCGCCGTATCGCCCGAATAAGGTAATCGATGCACTTCAATCACAGAAACATGCCAAGATCCGGTTGATGTGATTACTGTTTCCGCGCATTTCGGAGCAAAACTTCTGGGAGCCCAGTCATGAACGGCAGTTTCAGCCTTGCGATCCACGGTGGCGCCGGTGTCCTGCACCGCAGCCAGATGACGCCCGAGCGCGAGGCGGCGTGCCACGCGGCCCTCGCCCGGGTGCTCGCGACGGGCGAGGCGGTCCTCGCGCAGGACGGCACGGCGCTGGACGCGGTCACCGCCGCGGTCTGCGCGCTCGAGGACGAGCCGCTGTTCAATGCGGGCCGCGGCGCGGTTTTCACCCGTGACGGGCGACAGGAGATGGACGCCGCGATCATGGATGGCCGGGATCGCCGCGCCGGGGCCGTGGCGGGGCTTTTCGGGCCCAGGAATCCGATCCTTGCGGCGCGCGCCGTAATGGAAACCACCGATCACGTGCTGATGATCGGCGAAGGCGCGCTCGACGTGGCGCGCGCCGCGGGGCTCGATTTCGCGGACGCGCCTTATTTCTTCACGCAGGAACGCTGGGACGCGCTGCAGGAAACCCTGAAGATGGAGCGCGACGGCACGCTGGACGACGACCCGTCCCGCCGCCACGGACCCGTGGGCGCGGTTGCGCGCGATCGCAGCGGCGGGCTCGCCGCGGCGACGTCGACCGGGGGCATGACCGCCAAGAGGTCCGGCCGCATAGGGGACAGCCCCGTGATCGGCGCGGGTACCTTTGCCGACGACGCCACCTGCGCGATATCGGCGACCGGCGATGGCGAGGTCTTTCTGCGCCTGTGCGTCGCGCACGAGATCGACGCCCGCATGCGTCTTGCCGGAATGAGCATGACGCGCGCCGCCGAAGAAGTGATCCTGACCGATCTCGGCGCGGCTGACGGCTCCGGTGGCCTGATCGCCATCGACCGTGACGGCGCGATAAGCCTGCCGTTCAATTGCGACGGCATGTATCGCGGCTGGAGCCATGACGGAGAGGATCGGGGAACGGCGATCTACTGAGCCAAAGAGCACGCTCTTTCGCTTATGAACGACTTGCCGGACTCTGGAACCGTTCCGTTCGTCGGATGAGATGGCGTTGCGAGCCGCGTGATCGCCCAGAACACCCTGGAGACGGCGGGGCGCACAGCCGTTTCCGCCGCGCTCAATTCCGCCGCGCGGCACTCCTGTCGGGCAAGTCAGGTGTCCGTGCCGCTGGACTCTGACCCTGACGCTTGGGATAATGAAGCATGAGTCTGCCCCCTGGTTTCCTCGATGAGTTGCGAACCCGCACGAGCCTGTCTCAGGTCGTGGGACGAAAGGTCATGTGGGACACGCGAAAGTCCAACCAGGGCAAAGGTGACATGTGGGCACCATGCCCGTTTCATCAGGAAAAAAGCGCGTCTTTCCATGTAGATGACCGCAAGGGTTTTTATTATTGCTTTGGCTGCCACGCCAAGGGCGACGCGATCTCATTCGTGCGCGAGACCGAGAATGTCGACTTCATGGAGGCGATCAAGATCCTCGCTGCCGAGGCGGGCATGCCGGTGCCCGAGCGTGATCCGCAGGCGCAGGTCAAGGCGGACCGGCGTACGCAGCTGGTCGAGGTCATGGAGATGGCGGTCGCGTATTTCCGGCTTCAGCTCAAGACCGGTTCGGGCACAGAGGCGCGCGCCTATCTCGACAAGCGCCAGATGAGCGAGGCTACGCGCGAGAAATTCGGGATCGGATTCGCTCCGGACGGCTGGCAGGGATTGTGGGAGCATCTGCGCGGCAAGGGCGTCGAGGAAGATCTCATCATGAGCGCGGGGCTCGCCAAAGCCTCTTCCAAGGGCGGAAAGCCCTATGATGTCTTCCGCAATCGGATCATGTTTCCGATCCGCGATGCCCGCGATCGCTGCATCGCCTTTGGCGGGCGGGCGATGGACCCGAACGACAATGCGAAATATCTGAACTCCCCCGAGACCGAGCTGTTCGACAAGGGGCGCAACCTCTACAACCACGGCCCCGCCCGCACGGCGGCGGGCAAGGGGCAGCCGCTGATCGTGGCCGAAGGCTACATGGATGTGATCGCTCTGGTCGAGGCGGGGTTCGGCGCGGCCGTGGCGCCGCTGGGAACTGCAGTGACCGAAACGCAGATGCAGCTGCTCTGGCGCATATCGCATGAGCCGGTGGTGGCACTGGACGGCGATAACGCCGGCGTGCAGGCCGCATACAGGGTGATCGACCTGTCGCTGCCGCTGCTGGAATCGGGCAAGTCGCTGCGTTTTGCGCTGATGCCCGAAGGCAAGGATCCCGACGATCTGATCCGCTCCGAAGGGGCGGGGGGCGTGCAGAAGGTTCTGGACGCCGCGATGCCGATGGTCCGGCTTCTGTGGCAGCGCGAGACGGAGGGGCGGGTTTTCGATAGCCCCGAACGCAAGGCCGCGCTGGACAAGACCCTGCGCGAGCGGATCATGCAGATCCCCGATCCGCGGCTGCGCAGCCATTACGGCGAGGATATCAAGCAGCTGCGCTGGGCGCTGTTCCGTCAGCGGCCCGCCAAGACGCGCAGTGCCGGTACCTGGGGAAAGGCTGCCTGGAACGCGCCGAAACCGCCGAGCGCGAGCGCCAAGGCCTCGCTTCTCGTCTCGGCCGGTGAGCAGGCGCATGAGCAGCTGCGCGAGGCGGTGATCCTGGCCGCGCTTCTGTCTCCGCCCGAACTGGTCGAGGAATTCGAGCCGCAGCTCGAAGCGATGCCCTGCAGCGACCCCGTTCATGGCGATCTGCGGGCCTGTCTGCTGCTGAGCCTTGGTCAGCCTGCGGCGGAGGTGCGGCGTCGCGCGGAAGCGGCGATTGGGGGGCAGGCTCTTGAAACATTGTACGCGGCACGCCACGTAGCGATCACGCCCTGTCTGCGCAATCCAGGCAATGTCGACCTTGCGCGGATGACCGTCGCGGAGGAGCTCGCCAAGCTGGAAGCGCATCGCAGGCAGGTCCTGGGCATTGCCGAGGGGGTAGAGGATCTGCAGGGGGATATCGTGGATGAATCCGTCACATGGCGCCTCGGTCAGGCAGCCGAGGCGAGATCCTTTGCCGAGCGGGCGCAGCAGGAGGACAGTGCCGATTACGTCACGGCCGAGAACGGCGTACAGCTTGATGCCGAGCAATTGCAACGCAGTCGCGCGCTGTTCGAATCAATAGATGTCACGAGAGGTGGCAAACCAAGAAGATCTCACTAGTTTGGTGAGGAACAAGTAAACGAATCAGGGTAAACGGGTGTGCGAATCACTATATCGCGCTATTGATTCGCTTTAGCCGAATCATCTCGCCGCATCCGCGCGCTTTCTCACCGCCCCGGACAGGAGCACCATATGGCAGCCAAAGACAACGACGACGCCAAGCCGGAGGTTCAGGACGACGAGGTTTCCCTCGACATGAGCCAGGCCGCCGTCAAGAAGATGATCGCAGACGCGCGTGAACGTGGCTACATCACCTACGACCAGCTGAACGAAGTACTTCCGCCCGATCAGGTCAGTTCCGACCAGATCGAGGATGTGATGTCGATGCTCTCCGAGATGGGCATCCAGATCACCGAGGATGACGAGGAAGGCGAGGAAGAGGATAAGGGGTCCACGGATCTGGTCGACGCCTCGTCCAACAAGGATGTCGCGCTGTCCTCGGGTTCCAGCGAAAAGCTGGACCGCACCGATGATCCGGTGCGCATGTATCTGCGCGAGATGGGTTCGGTCGAACTGCTGAGCCGCGAGGGCGAGATCGCCATCGCGAAGCGGATCGAGGCCGGGCGCAATACGATGATCGCGGGCCTGTGCGAAAGCCCGCTGACCTTTCAGGCGATCACCATCTGGCGCGACGAACTTCTCTCCGAAGACATTCTGCTGCGTGACGTGATCGATCTCGAGACCACGTTCGGCAACCAGCTGGGCGAAGATGGCGAACTCGAGGCGCCCGTCGTGGACGGGGCCGGGGTAAGCTCGGAATCCAGCAAGTCCGGAGACGACTCGCAGGAGCTCGACGCCGACGGCAATCCGATCAGCTCGGACGATGACGAGGAAGAGGACGAGCAGGCCAACATGTCGCTGGCCGCGATGGAGGCCGCGCTGAAACCGCGGGTTCTGGAAACGCTCGACGTGATCGCGCGCGACTACGAAGAACTCGCGGCGATGCAGGACAGCCGGATCTCGGCCACGCTGAACGAGGATGGCTCTTTCAGCGTGGAAGACGAGGGCCGTTACCAGAAGCTGCGCTCGGAAATCGTGCTGCTGGTGAACGAGCTGCACCTGCACAACAACCGTATCGAAGCGCTGATCGACCAGCTTTACGGCATCAACAAGCGGATCATGTCCATCGATTCCGCGATGGTGAAGCTGGCGGATCAGGCACGCATCAACCGCCGCGAATTCGTCGACGAATACCGCGGTCGCGAGCTCGATCCGAACTGGATGGAGCGGATGGCCGAAAAGGCCGGGCGTGGCTGGCAGATGTTCATCGAACGCTCCGCCGACAAGGTCGAGGAGCTGCGCTCGGACATGGCGCAGGTCGGCCAGTATGTCGGTCTCGACATCTCGGAATTCCGCCGCATCGTGCAGCAGGTCCAGAAGGGCGAGAAGGAGGCCCGTCAGGCCAAGAAGGAAATGGTCGAGGCCAACCTGCGTCTCGTCATCTCGATCGCCAAGAAGTACACGAACCGTGGCCTGCAATTCCTTGATCTCATTCAAGAAGGCAATATCGGCCAGAAGAAGGCCGTGGACAAGTTCGAGTATCGTCGCGGCTACCTGTTCTCGACCTACGCCACCTGGTGGATCCGTCAGGCGATCACCCGGTCCAGCGCGGA
>JBBSNW010000088.1:0-16159 GCA_038260405.1 Rhodobacterales bacterium
ATCGACGCCAACGGCATCGTTTCCGTTTCGGCCAAGGACAAGGGCACGAACAAGGAACAGAAGATCACGATCCAGGCGTCGGGTGGTCTGTCCGACGAGGATATCGAGAAGATGGTCAAGGACGCCGAGGCGAATGCCGACGCGGACAAGGAGCGTCGCGGTCTCGTCGAGGCGCGCAACCAGGCGGAAAGCCTCATCCACTCGACCGAGAAGTCTGTGGAAGAACATGGCGACAAGGTCGATCCTTCGACGGTCGAAGCCATCGAGCTGGCCATCGCCGCGCTGAAGGACGAGCTGGAGAACGACAATGTCGAGAAGATCAAGTCCGGCATCCAGAACGTGACCGAAGCCTCGATGCGTCTGGGTGAAGCCATCTACAAGGCCCAGTCCGAAGGAAGCGACGACGAACCGAAAGGCGCCGATCAGGGCGGCTCGGATGACGATATCGTCGATGCCGATTTCGAGGACCTTGACGACAGCAAGCGGGCGTAAGCCACACCGCGGAACCAATCAGGGGCCGGTCCGTTCACCGGGCCGGCCTCTCGACGTTCCGTGCAAAAGGAGGGCTAGATGTCCAAACGCGATTATTACGACGTGCTGGGCCTGCAGAAAGGCGCCTCGCCGGAAGAGATCAAGAAAGCCTATCGCGGCAAGGCCAAGGAATTGCATCCGGACCGCAACGCCGACAATCCCGAAGCCGAGAACCAGTTCAAGGAGGCCAACGAGGCCTACGAGGTTCTCAAGGATGACAGCAAGAAGGCCGCTTACGACCGTTACGGCCACGCCGCCTTCGAAGGTGGCATGGGTGGCGGCGGGCGTCCCGGCGGACCCGGCTTTGGTGGCGGCGCCGGCGGTCAGGGAGATTTCGCCTCGGCCTTTTCGGACGTGTTCGACGATCTGTTCGGCGACTTCATGGGCGGCGGTGGCCGTGGCGGACGCCAGCGCGCGGCGCGTGGCGCCGACCTGCGCTACAATCTGCGCGTGACTCTGGAAGAGGCCTATGGCGGCCTGCAGAAGACCATCAACGTGCCGACCTCGGTCCAGTGCGGCTCCTGCAGCGGTTCGGGTGCCGAAGGGGGCGCCGAGCCCACGACCTGCCCGACCTGTTCGGGTATGGGGAAGGTGCGGGCCACGCAGGGCTTCTTTACAGTCGAGCGGACCTGTCCGACCTGTTCAGGTCTGGGCCAGATCATCAAGAATCCCTGCCGCACCTGTGGCGGCAACGGGCGTGTTCAGAAGGACCGCGCGCTGTCGGTGAATATCCCCGCGGGCGTCGAGACCGGCACGCGCATCCGGCTTGCCGGAGAAGGCGAAGCGGGCATGCGGGGCGGACCTCCGGGCGACCTCTACATCTTTCTGGATGTGGCGCCCCATGAGCTTTTCGAGCGGGACGGCGTTTCGCTGAACTGTCGTGTGCCCGTTTCGATGAGCGCCGCCGCTCTTGGCGGTGACATCGAGGTGCCGACGATCGACGGTGGTCGCAGCCGTGTCAAGATCCCGGCGGGATCGCAGTCCGGTCGCCAGATGCGCCTGCGCGGCAAGGGGATGCCTGCCCTGCGCGGTGGCGGAGCCGGGGACATGTTCATCGAACTTGCGGTGGAGACCCCGGTCAACCTGACATCGAAACAGCGCGAGCTGCTTCGGGAGTTCGAGGCGCTGTCGGAAGACAACAACCCGGAATCCAAGACGTTCTTTTCGTCAGTGAAAAGTTTTTGGGATTCGATGAAAGGCTGACGTCTCAAGACGGGCCTTGCATCACTGGGGCGTCGCGCAGCAGCGCGGCGCCTTTTTCTTGGGAGCAGAAGTTTCCGACTCCAAAGACCTTAAGTGTTCGCTAACCTTGTCGCGGCAATCTGCGCGGCATGAGCAGACGCACCCATTTCTCCGACTCCCAGGCCGCGCTTTTCGCGACGGACGAGACCTCCGTGCAGCCGCAGCCGGACACCCCCCTGCCATCCTATATCCGCGATCACCGCGCTCGCCTGCGCGAGCGGTTTCTGGTGGGCGGTGCCGAGGCCCTGCCGGATTACGAGCTTCTGGAACTCGTGCTCGTCCGGGCCATCCCGCGTCGCGACGTGAAGCCGCTGGCGCGGCAGCTGATCGAGATCTTCGGGGATTTCAACCGCGTCGTCTCGGCCCCCGTCGCCCGGCTGACCGCTGTTTCGGGCGTCGGAGAGGCTGTCGTGACCGAGCTCAAGATCATCGAGGCGGCGGCGCACCGCCTTTCGCGCAGCCGCGTGCTCCGGCGCCAGGTGGTCAGCAGCTGGGATGCGCTGCTCGATTATTGCCACACGACGATGGCGCATCGCGATACCGAGCAGTTCCGTGTGCTGTATCTCGACCGCAAGAACGTGCTGATCGCGGACGAGGCGCAGGCAGAGGGGACGGTGGATCACGTTCCGGTCTATCCGCGCGAGGTCGTGAAACGGGCGCTGGAACTCAACGCCAGTGCCCTGATCCTCGTGCACAATCATCCATCCGGCGACCCCACACCTTCGGCCGCGGATATCGACATGACGGCACAGATACGGACGGCGGCCGAGGTGCTGGGCCTCACGCTGCACGACCATCTGGTGATCGGGAAATCCGTCGAGCTCAGTTTCCGGGCGCAGGGTCTGCTCTGAGCGCGGGAGCCGGAAAGCTTACCGAACCCAGACCTCGACCCGGCGGTTGACCTGCCGACCCCAGTCGGAATCGTCGCAGGCCATCGGCATCGCCTCCCCGAAAGCCTCTGCCGACAGGCTCAGCCGAGCCGGGTCGGCGGTTTCCGCGGCAGACAGGACCGCATCGCGGACCGTTTCGGCGCGGCGCAGGGCGATCGCAAGATTGGCATCATCCGCGCCTTCGCCGTCCGAAAATCCGACGAAAACGAGCTGGCGCGCATCGTAGACGCCTTCTTCGATGGCCTGCGCCATCTGGGTGACGTTGGAACGCGACTGCGCATCGAGCCGTGCGGAGCCGGTCTCGAAGCGGAACGAGGTGGTGAGCCGCCGCATCGGTGCCAGCGTGGACACCATCCGCTGCAGCTCGCCCAGACCCTGCTCTCCTTCCGCGACCATCACGGCATTGGCCATGCGATCGCCCTGCATGTTCAGCGGCACCTCTTCGGCGGCCTGGTCGACGAAACCTGCCCGGCGGATCACGATCTGCGCCGGATCGCTGCGGATATAGGCCAGAAAGTCGCGCGCCAGCGCGGGCAGGCGACGTGCGGGCAGATAGAGGAACATCGGCGCGGTCAGGGGGTAATCCTCGGTCTTGATGTTGCGCCGAGTGCTGCGCAGGGCAAACCCGCAGCGCCCGGACAGGATCAGCGGCCGCGTGTCGCCGAGTTCGGAAAAGCTCGTGATCCCGATGCCGAACGGGTCGCGCACGACAGCCTCGGCGAGGGCGGCATTGCTGGCATGGCGGACCACATCTTCGCGCAAGGTCAGATGGGCGGGCCGCAGCAGACGATCCTCGACCCCTTGCGCAAGGCCGGAGCGCGCGTCACGCAGATGCAGCACGATCGGCGCATCGGGCCCGCCGAGATCCTGCCAGTTGGTGAGCTCGCCCGCCGCGATCCGCGACAGATCACCGAGCGAGATTTTTCTGACGGGGTTGGCCCCCGCCACCACCGGCACCAGCGCGTCAAGCGCCAGCACCTGGCTGCGGTTCGCGTCGAGCAGATTGCCGAGCCCCGCATCCCGCACCATCCGAACCTCGTTGGGACGGATTTCCCGCAGCGCCATCACGATATCGGCCTCGTTCGCGAGGAGATCGGCAAAGCCTTCATCGGTATTGGTGACCCTGAAGCTGAAACGACCCACGAGGTTGCCGCTTTCGGTCTGCGTCAGCGCATAAGTGAAATGCGTCGAATCCGTCATGGCGGGTTTTGCCGTCAGTCCGTTGCGGCGTGCAAAACCCTCGATCAGGGCGGGCATCAGGACGCTGCCGGCGGTTGCCGCGCCTGATATGGAAAGCTCCGCCACGTAATCGGTGAGCGAAGGGCAGCCCGGACCATCACAGGTGACGCCCGAACCATCCACCGTCAGCTCGCCATATCGCGTCTGCAGTCTGTAGAACTCGCCATCGAAGCCGAGAAGGGTTCCGACCAGCTCGATCGCGCCATCGCGCGACCGCAGGGCCACGTCCTGAGCGGCGAGAGGACCGGCCCAGAGCAAACAGAAAAGTGCGGCGATGATCGCCGCACATGGATTTTTCATGAGGGACCCCGTGTGACCCGATATCAGTTGCTGGCGATTGTCAGGTCTTCCAGCGGCTTTTTCAACACCAGAAAGTCGCCGATACTGTCGCAGTCGGGGACAGCGAGCGTGATGTCATGCACCCGCAGCGCCTCGCCATTGGTAAGCTCGAAGCTGTGCGCCTCGACCTCGGTGCCGCAATTGGCTGCCGTGATCTCGGCCTCTATGGTCAGGGCGATCCTGCCGGTCGAGGAGGTTGTCCCGGCGGGGAAGCTGTACACCTCGGCCATCATGGCGTTGGCGCCGTCGGGGCGGCCAAGCTGAACGAGAAAACCGCTTTCGCCGCGCGCCGTCATGGCGATGTCGCCGGACGCGGCGTTCCAGATGTGCCCGGCAGCGCCATAGGCCGCATCGAATTCGCGGGCGTGAAGCTGCAGACCGGTGTCGCCTTCCCACTGCAGGACGACACGTTCATAAAAGGCGAGCGACGGCACCTCGGCATGGGCGACCGCACCATCGCCATTCTCGAAGGAGGCGACGAACAGCACGTTCTCCTTGAGCGCAGGGACGTCGATGGTCAGAGACCCCGTCTCATCGGTGACTTCGGTGAACATCAGGCCAGTGTGGTGGATCGTTACCCGCTCGCCGCCCTGACACGGCGCAGACAGCGCCAGCGTGACCATGGCACCCACCGTGGGCGTTGCGGTCAGATCGACCGGGCAGGGGGGGGTGCGCTGGCAGGCTTTTCCGCGGATATCGGCAGGCTGGATGCGTCTTTCGCGTCAAGCGAGGCCAGAACCGGCCGCGCTCCAGACGGAGTCGGTTTTGCCACCAGACCAGCCTGCATGGGCGGCACGCCTGCAGAGGACGTATCGGTGATTCCGGTGACGGTGATTTCTGCCGGTTCCTCTGCCTGATGCTGTCTTGGCAGGGTCAAACCGAACTGCATGACATAACCGATGGCCATGGCAGATACGAATGTCCCCAGACCCAGGATATATGTCTTTGCGCGCGTCATACCTGTCTCCGGCACCTGAATCGTTCCAAGCAGGGTTCTGCCGGGAGAAGGTGGCATTCCTGCGGCACCCCAAAGAGGCAAATCTGACGCTTCTGCGGCAGTTCGCAATGATCGGGGCAAAAATTGGGCAGGCCCGTCGCTTAAGGCCTGCCCCGATCGCTCAGGTCAGGCGGCCGTGGCAATGCTTGAACTTGTTGCCCGATCCGCAGGGGCAGGGGTCGTTGCGCCCCGGGTTGCCCCAGGTGGCGGCATTGGTCTCGTCGAAACCATCGACCAGAGGTTCTGTCGCGGCGACAGCCGGACCTGCAGCCTCGACACCCTCGACGGCGGCACCGGCAGGTGCCACAGCCGCGGCTTCGTTCGCGCGCCGCGCCTCTGCCTGTTGGGCCCGCATCTGCTCGACCAGTGCGCGCTGTTCGTCTTCGGTCATCGGCCGGATCTGACCCAGCTTCTCGGTCACGTCGGTGCGCAGACTTTCCAGCATGGATTCGAACAGCTGGAAGGATTCGGTCTTGTACTCGTTCAGCGGATCACGCTGCGCATAGCCACGGAACCCCACGACCGAGCGCAGATGCTCGAGGGTCAGCAGGTGTTCACGCCACTTGCCGTCGATGGCCTGCAGCAGAATCTGCTTTTCGATCTGGCGCATCGTATCGGGGCCGAAGGCTTCGGCCTTTTCGGCCATCTGCTTGTCGGAGGCTTCTTCCAGCCGCTCGCGGATGACTTCGCCGTCGACACCTTCCTCATCGGCCCAGCCGATGATCGGCAGATCGAGCCCGAGATTTTCCAGCACGGCGGCGTAAAGCCCATGCATGTCCCACTGATCCGCATAGGTCTTGGGCGGGACAAATTGCGTGACCAGATCGTCGATCACCTGGTGGCGCATGTCTTGGGCGATTTCACCCAGATCGTCGGCCTCCATGATCTCGCGCCGCTGGCTGAAGACCACCTTGCGCTGGTCGTTCATCACGTCGTCGAATTTCAGCAGCTGCTTGCGGATGTCGAAGTTGCGGCCTTCGACCTTGGCCTGAGCGCGCTCCAGCGACTTGTTCACCCAAGGGTGCACGATCGCCTCGCCCTCTTTCATGCCGAGGGAGGAGAGCACCTTGTCGAGCCGCTCCGACCCGAAGATGCGCATGAGGTCATCCTCGAGCGACAGGAAGAAGGAGGATTTGCCCGGATCGCCCTGACGGCCCGAACGACCGCGCAACTGGTTGTCGATGCGGCGGGATTCGTGCCGCTCCGTGGCGAGAACGAACAGGCCGCCCGCTTCGATCACAGCTTTTTCGTCGGCGGCATGGCCGTCTTCGATCTGCTTGCGGATCTCGTCCGGGTGGGTGTCGGGGTTCGCGGCGATGGCGTCCAGCACCTTTAGCTCGACATTGCCGCCGAGCTTGATGTCGGTACCGCGCCCGGCCATGTTCGTCGCGATTGTGATCGCACCGAGCTTGCCCGCATCACCGACGATCTGCGCCTCCTGCTCGTGCTGACGCGCGTTCAGGACGTTGTGCTTGAGACCTGCATTGGTCAGCAGCGTGCTCAGCATTTCGGACTTTTCTATCGAGGTCGTGCCGACGAGGGCAGGGGTGCCCTTGGCATGCGCGAGCTTGATTTCCTCGACGATGGCTTCGTATTTCTCGCGCGCGGTGCGGTAGACCTTGTCGTCCTCGTCGACCCGCGCGATGGGCCGGTTGGTGGGCACTTCGACCACGCCAAGACCGTAGATCTCGGCGAATTCGTCGGCCTCGGTCGTCGCGGTACCGGTCATGCCGGACAGCTTCTTGTAGAGGCGGAAATAATTCTGGAAGGTGACCGAAGCGAGGGTCACGTTCTCGGGCTGGATCTTCACGCCTTCCTTGGCCTCGATGGCCTGGTGCAGACCTTCGGACAGGCGGCGGCCGGCCATCATGCGCCCGGTGAACTCGTCGATCAGCACGACCTCGTCGTCGCGCACGATGTAGTCCTTGTCCTTGAGGAACAGCTTGTGTGCGCGCAGACCCTGGTTGACGTGGTGCACCACGGTCGTGGATTCCGGGTCATAGAGGGTCTGACCTTCGGCCAGAAGGCCGCGTGCATGCAGCTGCTCTTCGAGGAATTCGTTGCCGTCATCGGTGTAGGTGACGTTGCGGGTCTTTTCGTCGAGCTTGAAATGAGCCTCGGTCAGTTCCGGGATCAGCTTGTTGATGCTGACATAGAGATCGGAGCGGTCCTGCGACGGGCCAGAGATGATGAGCGGCGTGCGCGCCTCGTCGATGAGGATCGAGTCGACCTCGTCAACGATCGCGTAATTGTGGTCGCGCTGGTACATCTGGTTCAGCTCGGACTTCATGTTGTCGCGCAGATAGTCGAAGCCGAGCTCGTTATTCGTCGCATAGGTGATGTCGCAGGCGTAGGCGACCTTCTTCTCTTCCTCGGGCTGGCGGGGATAGACGACGCCGGTGGTCATGCCGAGCATGGCGAAGACCGTCCCCATCCATTCCGCGTCACGCTTGGCGAGGTAGTCGTTCACCGTAACGACATGCACGCCCTTGCCGCTCAGCGCGTTCAGGTAGGCGGGGAATGTGGCGACAAGGGTCTTGCCCTCGCCGGTCTTCATTTCCGAAATATTGCCCTGATGCAGGAAGATGCCGCCCATCAGCTGCACGTCGAACGCCCGAAGCCCCAGGGCACGGCGCGCGCCCTCGCGGCAGTTGGCAAAGGCTTCCGGCAGGATCTGGTCAAGGCTTTCGCCGCCCTCGATCCGCTTGCGGAATTCATCTGTCTTGGCTTTCAGTCCGGCGTCATCAAGTGCTTCGAATTCCGGCTCCAGCGCGTTGATCTTCTCGACCAGCGGGCGCGTCGCCTTGACTTTGCGGTCGTTCGGCGTTCCGAACACCTTGCGCGCGATTTTTCCGATACCCAACATGGTCTCACTTTCGTGGTTTGACATCATCGTGTGCGGCATCTGCTTGCCCGCCTCGCACACAGCCCATATGAAACAGGGGAACGGCTGGCCTTTTCGACGCCTGAAGGCGATGTAAGGGGCAGCATGTGCAGTGTCAACGTCACCCGCGATTCGGGTGGCCAGCGAAGGACAAAAGCAATGACCACTCGTTTCACCAAACTGGCAGCCTCGGCGTTGGCGATCAGCCTCTCCCTTCCCGCAATGGCGCAGGACGCCCCCACTGCGGACACCGTCGTCGCGACCGTGAACGGCGAAGAGATCACGCTGGGCCACATGATCGTGACGCGGGCAAGCCTGCCCGAGCAGTATAACCAGCTGCCCGCGACCGTGCTCTGGGAAGGCGTGCTGGACCAGCTGATCCAGCAATCCGTTCTGGCCAATTCCGAAGGCACCACGGAATCCAAGGGCATCCAGCTGTCGCTGGAAAACCAGCGCCGCGCGATGCTCGCCTCCGAAGCGATCACCAAGATCGCCGAAGGTTCGGTCGACGAAGCCGCGATCCAGGCGGCCTATGAAGAGAACTTCGCCAATGCGGAAATGGGCCAGGAATTCGACGCCTCGCACATTCTGGTCGAGACCGAGGAAGAGGCAAAAGCCATCGCCGAAGAGCTGAGAGGCGGCGCCGATTTCGCCACCATGGCCAAGGAAAAATCCACCGGTCCGTCCGGCCCCAATGGCGGTTCGCTTGGCTGGTTCGGCGCGGGCATGATGGTCGAGCCGTTCCAGAAAGCGGTCGAGGCGATGCAGCCCGGCGACATCTCGGACCCCGTCCAGACGCAGTTCGGCTGGCATGTGATCAAGCTCAACGACACGCGCACACAATCGGCCCCCGCGCTGGAAGACGTGCGTGAGCAGATCACCGAGCAGCTTCAGAAAGAGGCGGTCGAGGCCGCGATCAACGGGATGGTGACCGAAGCCGACATCACCCGCACCGCGCCCGAGGACATCGACACCTCCGTCATCGACAACCTCGATCTCGTGGGGAACTGAACTTGGCCAAGATCACGTCGCGTTCGCCTCTGGCCCCCGAAAGCTTTCCGGATCTCCCGGTGATCAAGGGTGTCCGTTTCGCTTCTGTCGCGGCCGGTGTGCGCTATGCCGGGCGGACCGACGTGATGCTGGCCCATCTGGCACCGGGCTCGACCCTCGCGGGCGTGTTCACGCGCTCCGCGACCCGCTCGGCGCCGGTGCTCGACTGCCAGGCCAAGATCGGCACGCATACCGGCGACGGTGCGGCCATCATCGTGAATTCCGGCAATTCCAACGCCTTTACCGGGCGTAACGGGATCGAGGCGACCCGCGCGGTGACCTCCGCCGTCGCCCGCGCCATGGACCTGCCCGAGAGCCGGGTGTTTTCCTCCTCGACCGGTGTCATCGGAGAGCCGCTGCCCCATGGGCGCATCACCGCCAAGATCGACGAACTTGTCGCAAGCCTCGACGAAGGCGCGATAAGCGGCGCGGCGCAGGCCATCATGACGACCGACACCTTTCCCAAGGGCGCCATGGCTTCAGTCGACCTGCCCGGCGGAACAGTCAGAATCGCGGGCATGGCCAAAGGATCGGGCATGATCGCGCCCGACATGGCGACGATGCTGGTCTACATCTTCACCGACGCCGCGATTTCGGCACCGGACCTGCAGGCGCTGGTGAGCGGCATCAATGACAGGACCTTCAACTGCATCACCGTGGACAGCGACACCTCGACCTCGGACACCCTTCTGATGGGCGCGACCGGTGCGTCGGGCGTTACCGTCACGGCGCAGGACGAGGCCTTTG
Organism: Rhodobacterales bacterium; assembly: GCA_038260405.1. Taxonomy (GTDB): domain Bacteria; phylum Pseudomonadota; class Alphaproteobacteria; order Rhodobacterales; family Rhodobacteraceae; genus Puniceibacterium. The sequence continues at coordinate 9,920 of JBBSNW010000088.1, forward strand.
GCGAGGCGCTGCACGGCGTCATGCTGGATCTGGCGCATCAGGTTGTGAAGGATGGCGAGGGCGCGACGAAATTCGTGACCGTCAACGTGACCGGCGCGTCTTCCGATGCGGACGCTCGCACCCATGCGCTCTCCATCGCCAATTCGCCGCTGGTCAAGACCGCCCTTGCGGGTGAGGACCCCAACTGGGGCCGCATCGTCATGGCCGTCGGCAAGTCGGGCGCGGCCGCGGATCGCGACGCGCTGACCATCCGTTTCGGCGATATCCTGGTGGCAGAAAACGGCTGGGTCTCGCCAGAATACAGCGAAGATCTGGGAGCCGCCCACATGAAGCAGCCAGAAATTACCATCAACGTCGATATCGGGCTGGGCAACGGCGCGGCCACAATCTGGACCTGCGACCTGACCCACGGCTATATCGCGATCAACGCCGATTACCGGTCCTGATCTATCAAACCCCGAGGCACGCCATGAAAATCGTTCTGGTTTCCGCGGTCGCCCTGATCGATCCGGATGGCCGCGTGCTGCTGGCACAGCGGCCCGAAGGCAAGTCAATGGCCGGACACTGGGAATTTCCCGGAGGCAAGGTCGAACCGGGGGAAACCCCCGAGGCAGCGCTGATTCGCGAGTTACACGAAGAGCTTGGAATCGAGACGTGGAAGAGCTGTCTTGCGCCCCTGACCTTCGCATCGCACAGCTATGACGATTTCCACCTGCTGATGCCACTGTTTGCCTGCCGCAAGTGGGAGGGGATCGTCCAGTCTCGCGAGAGCCAGGCGCTCAAGTGGGTGCAGGCAAAGGATCTTTCGAGCTACCCCATGCCCGCCGCGGACGTGCCGCTCATCCCGATCCTGCGAGACTGGCTGTAATTCGAGCTTGGGTTCGATACAGCGTTTTCTGTGCTGCAGTGCAGAATGTTTCTTATTGTGAGTATAAATTGAACAATTATTACCGAAGGAAGGCAGTTTTTTCTGGTTATCTTCAGTAATTCGCCTTAACTCTTATAGTGAGTTGACAAAGGGGAAACATCAAATGCTGAGAACCATCATGTTGGGCAGCTGTGTGTCGGTGCAAGGTATTCTTGAGCAGATCCTGCCAGATGGCCGCATGAGCGTGCGCGTTGGCAAGCGCGTCTTTACCAGACTGCCGGTCTGAACGGCTACCGCCCCTAGGCTTGGGGAGGGAATAGTGGGACGCTGCCCCGATAGCTTGGAGGCTGTCTTGGAGCGCTGAGGTTTAGTACAGGACCTGTCGCTGAAAGGCGGCAGGTCTTTTCTTTTCAACCTCGCTCTTTACCGGCACAGAGAAAAAAGCCGACCCTGGGAGGTCGGCTCTTCAGTTTTTCGTCTAGGCAGATTCGAAGCGTACAGAACCCTCTGGCGTAGCTCAGAGGTTCCGCTCGACCTCTTCCCGCTCGAAGATCTCGATGACATCGCCGGGGCGGATGTCTTCGTAATTCTCGAAGGCCATGCCGCATTCCTGACCGGAAATGACCTCGGGCACTTCGTCCTTGAAGCGCTTGAGCGTTTTGAGCGTGCCTTCGTGGATGACCACGTCGTCGCGCAGCAGGCGAACGCCGGCCGAGCGGCGGGCGACACCTTCGGTGACCAGGCAACCCGCGACCTTGCCGACATTGGAGACCTTGAAGACCTCCTTGATCGCGGCGTAGCCGATGAACTTCTCGCGGATTTCGTTGGACAGCAGGCCGGAGGCCGCCGCCTTCACATCGTCCACGAGGTCGTAGATCACACTGTAGTAGCGGATCTCGACGCCCTTCTGGTTGGCCGTCTGACGGGCAGAGGCGTTTGCACGCACGTTGAAACCGATCACCGGCGCTCCGGAGGCTTCGGCGAGGCCGATATCCGTCTCGGTGATGGCGCCGACACCCGAGTGCAGCACGCGGACGCGCACTTCGTCGTTGCCGATCTTCTCCATCGCCTGAACGATCGCCTCGGCAGAACCCTGCACGTCGGCCTTGACCAGGATCGGCAGCTCCGAGACGTTCTCGTCGTCCTTGGCCTTGGCCATGAGCTGTTCGAGCGTGGTCGCAGCACCGGCAGCTGCGCGCTTTTCCTTGGCCTTGTTGGCACGGTACTCGGCGATTTCACGCGCCTGCGCCTCTGTCTCGGTCACGTTCAGCACGTCACCCGCTTCGGGAGTACCGTTCAGGCCGAGCACCTCGACCGGTACGGACGGACCCGCTTCGGAAACCCGCTCGCCCTTGTCGTTGATCAGCGCACGGACCTTGCCGTACTGCTCGCCGACGACAAAGATGTCACCCTGGCGCAGCGTGCCGTTCTGGATCAGGACGGTCGCGACCGGACCGCGGCCCACATCGAGCTGCGCTTCGATCACTGCACCCTGAGCGGCGCGATTCGGGTTGGCCTTGAGTTCGAGGATCTCTGCCTGCAGCGCAATCGCCTCGAGCAGTTCATCCAGACCCTGTCCGGTATGTGCCGAGACTTCGACATCCTGCACTTCGCCGGACATCTGCTCGACGACCACTTCGTGCTGAAGCAGGTCGGTACGCACCTTCGTCGGGTTCGCATCGTGCTTGTCGACCTTGTTGATCGCCACGATCATCGGCACCTTGGCCGCCTTTGCGTGGGCGATCGCCTCGATCGTCTGGGGCATGACCGCATCATCGGCCGCAACCACCAGCACCACGATGTCCGTCACCTGAGCCCCGCGCGAACGCATGGAGGTGAAGGCCGCGTGACCGGGTGTGTCGAGGAAGGAGAGCACGGCACCCGAATCGGTCGTGACCTGGTAGGCCCCGATATGCTGGGTGATGCCGCCGGCTTCGCCAGAAACGACCTTGGTCTTGCGAATCGCGTCGAGAAGCGAGGTCTTGCCGTGGTCGACATGGCCCATGATCGTAATGACCGGTGGCCGGGTCTGCAGGTCTTCGGGCTTGTCGTCGGATTGCGTGATGACGTCCTCGACATCCGAATCCGACACACGAACGACGCGATGACCGAAGTCCTCGATGATGAGTTCGGCTGTATCGGCGTCGATGGTCTCGTTCTGCGTTACCATCAGGCCATTCTGCATGAGCGCCTTGACGACGTCGCCGACACGTTCGGCCATGCGATTGGCCAGTTCGGACACGACGATCGCTTCGGGCAGCTGCACGTCCCGCACGACCTTCTCGCGCTGGACCTGTCCACCCATAGCCTTCTGACGCGCACGCTCCTGCTTGCGCTTCATCGCGGCCATGGACTTCTGACGGCCACCCTCGCCGGACAGCGCCTGGTTCAGGGTCAGCTTGCCTGCGCGGCGGCCACCGGTATCGTCGCGTGCCTTCACACCGCGGCCACGCTCTTCGCGCTCGCGTTCCGCCTTGCGCGGACCAACAGCCGTGGGAGAGGGACGCGAAGCACCGCTGCGCGCACCGGCATCGGCACCTTCGGCAGGGGCGGAAGCGGCCGCAGGCGATGCTGGCTCGGATGCGGCCTTTGCGGCCTCCGCAGCTTCACGCGCCTTGCGCTCTTCTTCCTCTGCCTTGGCCTTGATCGCCTCGGCGGCCTCACGCTGCTCGCGCTCCTTGGTCTCCTGCTCGGCCCGGCGGCGTTCGCGCTCTTCAGCACGTTCGCGCTCGTCGGCCTCGCGCTGCGCTGCCTCGTCGGCCTCGCGGGCCTTCGCGGCCTGCAGCGCCTTGAGGCGGCGTTCCATCTCTGCGTCGGAAATCCCTGCGGGCCGCTTTGCGGTCACGCCAGGGGACGCGTTCGCCGCACCCGGAGCCGCGCCAGGCTTCGCAGTTGCCGTCTTCGGCACCACGACGCGCTTGCGTTTGGTTTCCACCACGACGTTCTTGGTGCGCCCGTGGCTAAAGCTCTGCTTTACGTTCCCCGACCGAGGACCACCACCGCGCAAACCCAATGTCTTCTTACCGTCGTTATCGCTCATAAAGCTCTCTTATCCTTTCGTGCGGCCCCTGCCGCCGACATCTGCATTGACAGATCCAATGCGTACGCCCTTCAATCGTTGGGCTTCCTCTACAACACGTTTCGTGAGTCCACCAGCGCCAAGCGCAGCGTGTATCACAGATTGTCGCCCGAAGGCCAACCCCAGCTCCTGCGCCGTGAGCCAGCCAATGTAACTGCCAAAGTGCGGCGTGCTCAGCTTGGTCTTGCCGCGTTCCGATCCGTCGCTGGATTGAATCAGAACCTCGGCCTCCTCCTTGGAAAGCCAGTCCTTTACCCGTTCATAGCCCGCAACAGCGGACCCGGAGCGCCGGGCTAGGCTTATAAGATCCACAACGCGCCGTGCCAGCATCGGTTCCAGCTGGTCCAGCATTTCTTCGTTCACCGTTACCGGTTTCTTGGCGGATCGGGCGAACAGGCCCTTCTTGACCGCCTTGGCGAGCGCATCCTTGTCCGCCGCCACCCAGATGCCCCGACCGGGCAGTTTGCCCATGAGGTCGGGAACGATCTGATTTTCTGGGCCGACCACGAACCGGATCAACCCGTGCTTGGGCTGAACCTCCCCGGTAGCGATACATTTGCGCTCGGGTCCGTCTTCCAGTTCCTTGGTCGCACCACCTCGGGACATGATCAGGCCTCTTCGCCGTCTTCTTCGGTCTCGTCCGCGTTGTCTTCGGTCTTGTCCTCAAGCTCGGTCGGATCGACCCAGCCCAGCAGGACGCGCGCGGTCATGACCATGTTCTGCGCCTCTTCCAGAGAGACCTCGAACTTTTCGAGAAGGCCGTCGTCCTTGTGACGCTGCCCGTTCTCGGTGGTCCAGCCGCCGGCCAGCTCCCAGTCCGCGCAGGTGGCAAAGTCCTCGAGGGTCTTGATACCGTCCTCGGCCAATGCCTCCAACATCTGGGGAGTGAGGCCTTCGAATTCAACCAGGCTGTCCTCGACCCCAAGCTCGCGGGCACGTTCGAGCGCCTTGCGGGCGATCTCTTCGAGCTGCTCCTTGGCGCGGGTCTGCAGTTCGGCGGCCGTGTCGGTATCGACGCCGTCGATCACCAGCAGTTCTTCGAGATCCACATAGGCCACCTCTTCGAGATTGGTGAAGCCTTCGGAAACCAGAAGCTGTGCAAAGAATTCGTCCAGATCCAGCGTGTCCATGAACAGCTGGGTGCGCTCCTCGAATTCCTTCTGACGGCGCTTGGATTCCTCTTCCTCGGTCATGATGTCGATGTCGAGACCGGTGAGTTGCGATGCCAGGCGCACGTTCTGACCACGACGGCCGATCGCGAGGCTGAGCTGCTCATCAGGTACGACGACCTCGATCCGCTCCGCATCCTCGTCCAGAACCACCTTGGTGACTTCGGCAGGCTGAAGCGCGTTCACGAGGAAGGTCGGGATGTCCTCGTTCCACGGAATGATGTCGATCTTCTCGCCCTGCAGCTCGTTCACCACGGCCTGTACGCGCGAACCGCGCATGCCGACGCAGGCACCGACCGGGTCGATGGAGCTGTCATAGGAAATGACGGCGATCTTGGCGCGCGAACCGGGGTCACGGGCCACGGCCTTGATCTCGATGATGCCGTCATAGATCTCGGGCACTTCCATCTTGAAGAGCTCGGCCATGAATTGCGGATCGGTGCGCGACAGGAAGATCTGCGGGCCACGGGCCTCGCGGCGTACATCCTTGATGTAGCAGCGGATGCGGTCGTTCGGGCGATAGCTCTCGCGGCCGATCTTCTCGTTGCGGCGCAGGATCGCCTCGCCACGGCCCACATCGACGATGACGTTGCCGTATTCCTCGCGCTTGACCTGACCGTTGATGATCGTGCCGGCGCGGTCCTTGAACTCCTCGTACTGACGGTCCCGCTCGGCTTCGCGCACCTTCTGCAGGATGACCTGCTTGGCCGATTGCGCCGCAATGCGGCCCATGTCGACGGGGGGTACTTCCTCGATGAACTCGTCACCGATCTTGGGGTCGGCCATGTACTGTTTGGCCTGCTGCACGGTAAGCTCGGCCTGATAGTTCTCGAGCAGCTCGTCCTCGACCACCGTGCGGACACGGGTGAAGGATGCACGCCCGGTCTTGCGGTCGATCCGGACACGGATGTCCATCTCGGCGCCATAACGCGACTTGGCCGCACGCGAGAGCGATTCTTCCATCGCCTCGACGACCAGACCGGGGTCGATCATCTTTTCGCGCGCCACGGCCTCGGCGGTTTGCAACAGCTCAAGCTGGTTGGCAGAGGTAATCGCCATCTCTCTTACTCCTCCTGCGGGCCGTCTTCGGCCTCGATCTCTTCAAAAATGGTGGGGTCGGGGGC